>NZ_JBQFZG010000016.1:0-76632 GCF_056542125.1 Ruegeria sp. AF1 | reverse complement strand
TCTTTCCCGCACCGCAGCAAACGAGCAAAGCCTGACAAGAAAGGCACTCGCGCTCAGTTCGGTACGCCTCTCTCTGCGCCAGCAACACGTTGTTTTTCAACAATATCGGCCGTTCGCGGCCTTCGGGTCAACCGTCTGACCCACACCTCACCCGCGCGGCACCAAATGCAACCATTGCATCGGAAAACCACGACCCTCGGACAGGATCGGCCATTTGAAATCATCCCCCAACCGGATAATCTCATCCATCTCGGACGTGTCGCGCACGCTTCCGTCCACATAGGCTATATCAAAATACCCGGCGCAGAACGCTTCGATCGCTTTCAGTTTCGCATCGCCATCCTCCACCATCTGGGGGTGCAGTTCGATCAGAAACTCCGATCTGCGGAAATGCGTCAGAAAATCTTCGGTCAAAAGGCTGAATTCGACACCCTCGATATCGATCAGAAAGAAGATGTCCGCCGGGTCAGGGGCCACGCTTGCGATATTTGCAACCGTGTCCGTCAGCGCATCCCCAAACACCGTCACGCGGTCGCCCACACCGTTATGTTCCGCCGTTTCGCGGATCACATCCCGGCCTTTTGCCGAAACTTCAAAGCACACACTTTTTTCAAACTGCCCCGCGGCCACCAGCCCGACGCCCCAAAAGCCGTCCGCCGCGCCGATATCCACCAGCACCGGCTTGTCCGAGTTGCTCAGCACCTTCAGGTTCTGCTGCTCATACAGGCCAAAGATTTTCGTGGCCGTATCCGAATGCCCACCCCAGAATGCGTTTTCGACAAAGCGAAACCCCTTCATCGGCCCGCACAGCACCTGTCCGCGGCTTTGTTCCAGCACGAACAGCGAAAACTCGTTGCGGAACCTGCGCACAATGCTCTTGAACTCTCGATGTTGTCGCTTTGGAAATCGCATCTTGTGTTTAGGGCTTTTCATGTTGGATCGGGCGCCCCGGATGAGGGCAGTTGCCTGAAATCCCTGTTTAAGTTGAGGCGCGCGGTGTTGGAAGGAAAAACGCAATGCGCAATACCCGGCAGGATGGGGTTTTCTTCTTGTCCACCTTTCCCGCGCATGAACCCTTGATGAAGTTTCCTTCAGGCAGGTTGCAACCGCCGCGCGCCCTTCCAATCTCAGTCACAGGCCACCACGGCCCGCATCCCAAAGGAGGGTGCCGATCATCAGATCAGAGATTTCCGTAGCCTGCGCACCGGGACTGTTTTCGACCCCGTTCCGGCCCGTCAGGTGAACCGAAGCGTTTCCGGCCCGGTCGGGTTGTTAAGGGGTATGAGCCGCCATTGCTCACGGATTGCGGCGGAGGGGGTGTTGGTACCACCGCCGGGCCGGAACGCTTCTCAGAAACGGAACCAGCGTCTCCATCGTGCGGAGGCAGGCCGGGCGGCCAATTCACCGCCTGCGACAGGATCCAGACCGCCCCGCGCAAGAATGCGGCGTTCCTCGGCGCGGGTCATCTGGATCTCGCGGACCTTCAGCGCGGCCTCGCGCGCGGTGACATAGCGGCCGTCCGGTCCCGGTTCCATACCGGGGATGTTGCGCCCCTTCGACCACATCCCGCGCAGCCCCGACAGCGGGTGTTTCCATCCGATCTCCTCATCATCCTGCAACTGCCAGATCCGGTTGGCCTCGGTCATCGAGACCAGCGCGGCCAGCGGCTTGCCGTGCCGGGTCAGGATGATCACCTCGCGCGGGTCCTGGGCGCGGGTGATCAACGGCCCCAGATGGGCGCGGGCAAAGGAAATGGTGCAGCGCATCGGCGAATCTCCGTCTGTACGATTCGTAAGATTGGAGGTCCGAGCGTTGTACAAATCGCACAATTTCGGCCTAACGGTCCGCACGGAGCGTTTTGCACCCGCAGCATCGCGGGAATTTCGGGTGCCGGGGTCATGTCCGGTTTTTTCCGCCCTCAACCCTTCGCAGGATCGGGGATTCTGGGGTTATCCACAAAATTCTCCCGCTGGATATCAACATCTTATCCCCGTCTAATTTTCATGCTGCAGTGCTATTTTCTTGTCGGATGCAGGGCGTAGTGCAACAGTCATCTCACCGCACAGGGTCTTCGGAACCGGGGCGGGACGCAAAGGCCAAGGGGGTCTGAGCAGAGGAAGGCGGATCTTAGGATTTGCATTTAACTGCAAAGGCTTACCGGTTGGTGATCAGCCAGATATGGGTCTCGGACCCAGGTCGGGTGGCCATCTTCTCAAACGGTCGATGCATGTCGCGATGGACCTTAGGGGACAAAGCGGCGGCTGCAGTCTCTCAGGGGGCTGGGGCGACTGGATCGGAGTGCTCCTCGGGGTGCGTCGACCCGGTAAGGCGTCAGGGCGTATCCGTAAGGGTACATGCAAAGACCGCGTCTGCGCACCTGACGCCTTTTCTTATGCCGAAATTCGGTTTCATACAGGCTACCACTCACCCCTGCCGAACGGGAACGGGGCTCTTCTGCGTGCGCGAAAGAGCCCCGATTTAGTGTCAGATATGCAATGCCGCGTCTATGCACCTGTAGGGCTAGACTACTGCGTGTGGGCGCAATCTTCAACCATATATTGCGTTAATGTCCGGCTCGCCCGCAAGATAAGCGCGTTTACAGGCTTTCCTGCACGTCCGAAGCTGCGTTCTGGATTGCATCCCCGGCCTTTTCGATATCCTTACCCGCGCCTTTGGCGGTTTCGCAGGCGGTGAGTGCAAACAGGCTCAGGCCAATCAGAATTACGCGGATCATGTGTGTCTCCTCAGTGCTCGATACGGATTCGGTAGCACCTTTCTCGACACCAAGCCAGAGCTAGCCTTTGTCCTCACCGCAGAACAGCTCGTACACCACTTCAAGCATCCGGCGCGGGCGGTCATCGGCCAACCGGTAGAAGATGGTTTTGCCCTCTCTGCGCGGTATCACAAGCCCCTCCAGACGCAGGCGGGAAAGCTGTTGCGAAACAGCGGCTTGTCTGGCGGACAACAGCTCTTCCAACTCGGTGACAGATTTCTCACCGGACACCAGGTGGCACAGGATCATCAGCCGGCCTTCGTGACTGATTGCTTTGAGGAAGTTGGACGCGCGTGTCGCATTATCGACCATACGATCCAGGTCGTGTTGCGACATGTCCTGGGACAGCTGTGGAAGTGCCATCGAATGTGTTCCTTGTGAACCCGTTGACCGGGCGTAGTTTCCGTTACGTAAAGCTCGTCACCTGCGAGCCCCTTCAGTACATGTTTCGATCAATTATTGCTATATGTATGAATCAAAAAACCGTGATCAGAAAAGGGGAACCCGCAGCCGTTTTTCCCGCAGCCCCTTGTGCAGGGCGCAATCACGGATGTGGTGGTAATGCGAGGCAGCGGCAGGTGTGGCATTCTTATTGGCGTTGGTCCACATTCGTTCTGTGTTCTCACCGACACCCCCTTGCAGCCCCCCGGAGCCAACACTAAGACTCAGGTAACACTTGTTGGGATAATGTCCCGATCCACAGCAAAACAGGCAGGTTGCGAATGTTCGATCCCGTAGATACCTACATGAATACGCTTGTCCCCATGGTCGTTGAGCAGACCAGCCGGGGCGAGCGCGCTTACGATATTTTCTCCCGCCTGCTGAAAGAGCGGATCATTTTCATCAACGGCCCGATACACGATGGCATGAGCCATCTGATCGTGGCCCAGCTGCTGCACCTTGAAGCGGAAAACCCCAAAAAGGAAATCTCGATCTACATCAACTCGCCCGGTGGCGTTGTGACCAGCGGTTTGTCGATTTACGATACAATGCAGTATATCAAGCCGAAATGTTCCACTTTGGTGATCGGTCAGGCCGCCTCGATGGGATCGGTTCTGCTGGCCGGTGGCGAGAAAGGGATGCGCTTTTCGCTGCCCAACAGCCGGATCATGGTGCACCAGCCCAGCGGCGGATATCAGGGCCAGGCCAGTGATATCATGATCCACGCGGCCGAGACGCAAAAACTCAAGGATCGCCTTTATGATATCTATGTACGTCATACCGGGCAGACGAAAAAAGCAGTTGAAAAAGCGCTGGACCGTGACAATTTCATGAGCCCGGAAGAGGCCAAGGAATGGGGCCACATCGACGAGATCGTGGAAAACCGCGCAAAAACGGACGCGGATGAGGTCTGAGTTCCGGAGCCTGCGTCACCGGCGCAGGAACCATTTTGAGATTGTAGCGGCCAAAACGCTGGCCTAAGCTGCACGAACAGGCGAAAACGCATCCCCGCCGGGGGTGCTGGGATGAGGCCCGAAAGGTAGATCATGGCGACGAATTCAGGCGGTGACGGGAAAAACACGCTCTACTGCAGCTTCTGCGGCAAAAGCCAGCATGAGGTGCGTAAGCTGATCGCAGGCCCGACCGTTTTCATCTGTGATGAATGTGTCGAACTTTGCATGGACATCATCCGCGAAGAGACCAAAGCCAGCGGGCTGAAGTCTTCGGACGGCGTTCCGACGCCCAAGGATATCTGTGAGGTGCTGGACGATTACGTGATCGGCCAGTCCACCGCAAAACGCGTCCTGTCGGTTGCGGTCCACAACCACTACAAACGTCTGAACCACGCCCAGAAGGCGGGCAATGATATCGAACTGGCGAAATCCAATATTCTGCTGATCGGCCCCACCGGCTGTGGCAAGACGCTGCTTGCGCAGACACTGGCCCGGATACTGGATGTTCCCTTTACCATGGCCGATGCCACCACGCTGACCGAAGCCGGTTACGTGGGCGAGGATGTTGAAAACATCATTCTCAAGCTGTTGCAGGCCAGCGAATACAATGTCGAACGCGCGCAGCGCGGCATCGTCTATATCGACGAAGTCGACAAGATCACCCGCAAATCCGAGAATCCGTCGATCACGCGCGACGTGTCCGGTGAGGGCGTGCAGCAGGCTCTGCTGAAACTGATGGAAGGCACCGTGGCCAGCGTTCCGCCGCAGGGCGGCCGCAAACACCCGCAGCAGGAGTTCCTGCAGGTGGACACCACGAATATCCTGTTCATCTGTGGCGGTGCTTTTGCGGGTCTGGACAGGATCATTGCACAACGCGGCAAGGGCTCGGCCATGGGCTTTGGTGCCGATGTGCGTGACAATGACGAGCGCGGCGTGGGTGAGATCTTCAAGGATCTGGAACCCGAAGATCTGCTGAAATTCGGCCTGATCCCCGAATTCGTGGGCCGTCTGCCGGTTCTGGCAACGCTTGAGGATCTGGACGAAGAAGCGCTGGTCACCATCCTGACCAAGCCAAAGAACGCCTTGGTCAAGCAATACCAGCGCCTGTTTGAGCTGGAAGATGTTGAGTTGGGCTTCACCGATGACGCGCTGAAGGCAATTGCCAAGAAGGCCATCGAGCGCAAGACCGGTGCACGCGGCCTGCGATCTATTCTCGAGGATATCCTGCTGGACACCATGTTCGAACTGCCGGGCATGAAAAATGTCAGCGAGGTTGTGGTGAACGAAGAGGCGGTGATGTCCGACGCGCAGCCGCTGTTCATCTATGCCGATGCGGCCAAGGAATCGGCCTCGGCGGGTTGAGGCCGGGCTTTTTGCCGCGACGGTGGGACTTCAGTTGAACCGGTTCAGGGGGCTCTGCCCCCGCCGCCCTTCGGGCATCTCCCCCGGGATATTTATAGCCAGATGAAGCTGGGGATCCGTCGCTCGCTCGCGAAGGCATGCGCGGTCAGGCGGCGGGAGCTTAAGTAAACTTTCGAACAACAAAGGTGACGGGTTATGACAGTGAAGCGCATTTCTTCGGGCGGTGAGTTTGAGGCGAAAGTCGGCTATTGCCGTGCGGTGGTTGCGGGCGGCTGGGTTCATGTCGCCGGGACCGTCGGGCAGGGCGAGGACGTGGTGGCGCAATGCCGGTCTGCGCTGGATGTCATCGGCAAGGCACTGGCTGAGGCGGGCGCAGGTTTTGAAGATGTGGTTCGGGTCACCTACATGTTGCCGGACCGCAATGAGTTCGCGCCGTGCTGGCCGGTTCTGGCCGAGACGTTTGGCGCCAATCCACCGGCTGCGACGATGATCGAATGCGGTTTGATTGATCCGAAGTACCGGATCGAGATCGAAGTGACCGCCATCCTGCCGCAGTGACACTGGAAGCCCAAGGGGCACTGGACCTTGGCGAGCCTTTGGTCCATACCTTCTCTCGACCGAAATGCCGGAGGCAGCCGATGGGAATCCTGAACAGTCTTTTACGAGCCGTGACCTGGTGGAACGGTTCAACACTGAACACGCAGCTTTATACGGCGCGCAAGGGTGTGAAAGTGGGCGAAGACAATGAAGGCAATGTGTTTTATCGCACCGCCGACGACAGCAGGCGCTGGGTGATTTTCAATGGCGAGGCCGAAGCCAGCCGGGTTGACCCCGAATGGCACGGCTGGTTGCACCGCACCTGGGACGAACCCCCGACCGACAAACCGCTGCCGCACAAAGCCTGGGAAAAACCGCATCAGGAGAACCTGACAGGTACGGCGCTGGCCTATGCGCCTGCCGGGTCGCTGCGGCGGGCCAAGCCGGTTGAGCGCAGGGATTACGAGGCCTGGAGCCCGGAATAAACGAGGCGAAGATGTCGACCCATAACTGGACCGAAGTTCTTGTCGGAGGCGTCGTTTTGGCCGGTGCCATTGCGTTTGGCGTCTATGCCAGCCAATCAACCGGCCTGTCGCAAGGTGCTGCGGGCTATGAGTTGGGCGCCTCGTTCCGGTCGCTGGAAGGGGTGGGCGTCGGCACCGATGTCCGTCTTGCCGGTGTGAAAATCGGCACTGTTACCGGGGTCAAGCTGAACCCGGATACTTATCGTGCTGACACGACTTTCTCTGTTGCGGAAGGCGTTCTTGTGCCCGATGACAGCGCCATCGTGATCTCGTCCGAAGGGTTGCTGGGTGGAAACTTTGTCGAAGTTATGCCCGGCGGTTCGCCCTTCTTTTTTGAACCCGGAGACGAGATTCAGGATACCCAGGGTGCGGTCAGCCTGATCTCGCTGCTGGTCAAGTTCGTGGCCGGAGATGGCGGCGAATGATGCGCGCCGCCCTGATTGCCCTGTTGCTGACTGGAACCGGCGCCGCCGCGCAGCAGAAAGTCAACTCTGGCCCCGGCGCCATGCTGCGGGGGCTCGACAAGGTTAGTGGCCAGACGGTTGATATCGAATTGCAGACAGGTCAGACCGAACCTGTGTTCGGGCTGGATGTGGCGCTGGGGGATTGCCGGTATCCGGTGGACAACCCGACAGGCGATGCCTTCGCCTATCTGACCATTTGGGAAACGGGCAAGGCGGATCAGCTGTTTGACGGCTGGATGATCGCGACCTCTCCGGCGCTGAATGCGCTGGATCACGCGCGGTATGACGTTTGGGTCATCCGCTGTATCACGCCTTCTGCGGACTGAGTGATCGGCGCGGCAAAGTCGGCGCTCTGGCTCAGGGCTTCTTCCAGTTCTTTCTTGTAAGCACCACGCGGGATTTCGATCGCCCCAAGGGACGCCAGATGCGCGGTCAGGAACTGCGTGTCAAACAGGTGAAAGCCGGTTTGCCGCAACCGGTCCACAAGATAGGCGAGCGCGATTTTCGAGGCATCCGTGCGACGCGAAAACATGCTTTCGCCAAAGAACGCGGCCCCCAGCGTCACGCCATATACGCCGCCCACCAGCGCCGCTCCGTCCCAGACTTCCAGTGAATGCGCATAGCCTGATTGATGCAGCTGGCGATAAAGGGCGTGCAGTTCCGCGTTGATCCAGGTGTCGGACCGGTCAGCGCACCCGTCGACGACGCCGGAAAAATCCCGGTTGATTGAAATCCCGAACCCGCAGTTCCGGATGCGGCGGGCCAGACTGCGCGAGATGTGGAACCCGTCCAGCGGAAATATCCCGCGAAACTTGGGGTCAACCCAGAACAGTTCAGGATCGTCGCGGTGTTCGGCCATCGGGAAAATACCGATGGAATACCCGTGCAACAGCAGTTCGGGGGTCAGGCTCATGCCGGTGATAGGGCGACCAGAGGGCGCGGGCCCTCTGGTACCTGGACCTTATTTTTCCATGTTCTCCGCAAGCCAGCGCTCCAGCCAGTGGATGTTGTACGCGCCGCTGTGCAGATCGGGCTCCTGCAACAGGGCGTGGAACAGGGGCACGGTGGTGTCGATGCCGTCTACGATCAGCTCTCCCAAAGCCCGCTTCAGGCGCGCCAGCGCTTCGTTGCGGTCGCGGCCGTGCACGATCAGCTTGGCAATCAGCGAGTCGTAATAAGGCGGGATCGAATAGCCGTCATAAAGCGCCGAATCCATCCGCACGCCCAGACCGCCCGGCGCGTGATAGGCCGTGATCTTGCCCGGGCAGGGCGAAAACTTCGGCAGCTTCTCTGCGTTGATCCGGACCTCGATGGCGTGACCGTTGATCTTCAGATCGTCCTGACCGAATGACATCGGCTCACCTGCGGCAACAAGAATTTGTTCGCGCACCAGATCGACGTCAAAGATGCCCTCGGTCACCGGGTGTTCCACCTGCAGGCGGGTGTTCATCTCGATGAAATAGAACTCGCCCTTTTCATACAGGAACTCGATGGTGCCCGCGCCGATATAGTTGATCTTGGCCACCGCGTCGGCGCAGATCTTGCCGATCCGGGCACGCTCTTCGGCGGTGATGCAGGGGCCGGGGGCCTCTTCAAAGACCTTCTGGTGACGGCGCTGCAACGAACAATCGCGCTCGCCCAGATGCACCGCATTGCCCTTGCCGTCGCCAAAGACCTGAATCTCGATATGGCGCGGCGTGGTCAGGTATTTCTCGATATAGACCTCGTCATTGCCAAAGGCGGCCTTGCCTTCGGCGCGTGCGGTCATAAAGGCGCTTTCCATCTCGTCCGCGTTCATCGCGACTTTCATGCCGCGCCCTCCGCCGCCAGCGGTGGCTTTGATGATGACGGGATAGCCGAATTCCTCACCGATGCGTTTGGCGTCGGCCAGCGTGGGAACGCCACCGTCCGAGCCGGGAACACAAGGCACACCCAGCGCCTTCATTGTGTCCTTGGCGGTGATCTTGTCGCCCATGACGCGGATATGTTCCGCGGTGGGACCGATGAACGTGATGCCATGATCTTCGACGATCTGCACGAACTCGGCGTTTTCGGACAAAAAGCCATAGCCGGGATGGATCGCCTGCGCGCCGGTAATCTCACAAGCCGAGATGATGGCGGGCACCGACAGATAGCTTTGCGGGCTGGGCGGGGGGCCGATGCACACCGATTCGTCCGCCATGCGCACATGCATCGCGTCGCTGTCGGCGGTGGAGTGGACGGCAACCGTCTTTATCCCCATCTCGCGTGCGGCGCGGATGACGCGCAGGGCGATCTCGCCTCGGTTGGCTATCAGGATCTTGTCGAACATGGGCCCGCCTTACTCGATGATGACCAGAGGGGTGCCGAACTCAACAGCGTCGCCATCGCCCACCAGCACGCGCTTGATGGTGCCTGATTTGGGGGCGTGGATGTGGTTCATGGTCTTCATCGCTTCGACGATCAGCAGCGTGTCGCCTTCGGACACTGTCGCGCCGACGGAAATGAAAGCGGGCGCTCCGGGTTCCGGCTGCATATAGACCGTGCCCACCATAGGCGAGGTGACAGCGCCCGGATGGCTGGCCGGATCTTCGGCGGCAGCAGGGGCCGCCGCGGGGGCCGCAGCCGGTGCCGCTACGGGGGCGGGCGCTGCTGCAGGAACAGCCATCTGAACCGGAGCGGCCACGGTCTGTGTCATACGGCTGACGCGCACGTTCAGACTGTCTTCTTCGCCATATTCGCGTTTGACCTGCAACTCGGTCAGATCGTTTTCGCGCAGCAACTCGGCCAGAGCCTTGATGAATGCCACATCCGCTTCGTGTTTAGTGTCTGTCATGAGTATCCTCGACGGTTCCCCTTTGGCCCGTCTGTTTCTTGCGGGCTCTGATCAAATTACGCAGGGTTATAGGCTAAGCGGCGGTGCATGAAAAGCGCCGACTCGCACCATCTGGCATGCGTTTCACGCGTAATTTAAAGGGTCGGACAGCTCACAGGGGCATCCCCGATAATTTGGCGACCAGTTCAGACAGCTTTCGCGCGCCGAATTTTTCAAGCAAACGGGCGCGGTAAGCTTCGATTGTGCGATAACTCAGTCCCAGCTCTGCTCCGATTTCCTTGGCCGATAGGCCACGGCAGGACAGGATGGCCACTTCGCGTTCACGGATGGTCAGTTCAACCAGCGGTCGTTCCTCGGATATGTCGGAAAAGCTCCAGATGCCGTGGCGGAACGGGTCGTCCGGCGTCAGCGACCGGCCCCGGGCGCGGCACCAGAACAGGTCCCCGCTGCGGCGGCGCATGACGCGCTCATCCGTGTAATACCCGGTGCCGCGCATCACCTGCAGGCTGCGCTCACCGATCCTCTCCCAATCAGCGACCGAAGGGTAAAGGTGCAACAGTGGCATGTTGCGATAGTCGTTTTCTTCTCCGCCAAAGGTGCGGGCAAATTGCAGGTTGCAGCGCCGGATGATCCGGTTTTCCAGCTCAACAAGCCCGATCGGCGCATATTCAAAGGCGGGGTCGCTCATGCGTGTATGGTGCCGGGAAAGCGCGCGGAAATGAAGGGGGGATGCGATGTCTTGCGCCAGATTGACGCCCGAAACAGATGCTGTGGTCTGCGCCAGTTTGTGAAAGTTGTAAATGCCGGTTGAAAAGAAATGATTAACCTACAGAAACAGATGTTATAATCTGAAAACGAATGTGAATTCCGCCGGATCTGAATTCAGGGAAAGTAGACATGCGCGACACGTTGACAGGCAGCCGCATTCGCGAAAGACGCCAGATTGCCGGACTGCGGCAGGCGGAACTGGCGCGGCAGGCCGGCGTATCGGCGTCTTATCTGAACCTGATCGAACATAATCGCCGCAGGATCGGGGGCAAGTTGCTGGTCGATATCGCGGCGGCGCTGGGCGTTGAACCTTCGGTCCTGACACAAGGGATCGAGGCAACTTTGGTTTCCGCCCTGCGTGAAGCGGCCGAAGAAGCGGTCGGGCAACAGGCCGAGGTTGACGGGCTTGAGGAGTTTGCCGGTCGTTTTCCCGGCTGGGCCGGTGTTCTGGCGCAGATGCATCGCCGTGTCGTGTCTTTGGAGCGGAACGTCGAAACCCTGTCCGACCGCCTTACGCACGACCCGCAACTGGCCGCGTCGATGCACGAGGTTCTGTCAACCGCCGCAGCCATACGCTCGACCGCCGCGATCCTTGCGGATACGCAAGATATCGAGGCCGAATGGCGCGAGCGTTTCCACAAGAACCTGCATCAGGATGCCGAACGGCTGGCAGGCAGTTCCAAGGCGCTGGTGACCTTCCTCGACGAAAGCGACTCGGCGGTTGATCCACGTGCCGTTCCCCTGGAAGAGGTCGAAGCCTTCTTTGAAACCCGCGGCTACACGATTTCCGAACTGGAAGACGGTGGCGATGTGGACGCGGTTGACCTGAGCGGGCTCAATACCTCGGCGGCGCGCACCGTCGCGCGCGAAGTTCTCAGGATCTATCGCGCAGACGCGCAGGCCCTGCCGCTGGAGGCCGTCAAAGCGGTTGTTCAACAGGGTGATCCGAACCCCATCGAACTGGCGCAGCGGTTCTCGGTTGATTTTGCCACCGTCCTCAGGCGGCTGGCTTTTCTGCCGGATGGCATCCTGTCACAACCGGTTGGCATGGTGCTGTGCGACGCGTCCGGAAGTATCCTGTTTCTCAAACCGATTCAGGGGTTTACCTTGCCCCGGCATGGCGATGTCTGCCCGCTTTGGCCGCTGTTCACAGCCCTAAGCCGTCCGCTGGTGCCGGCGCGCAAACAGGTCGTCCTGACCGGAAGGTCCTCGGCCGTGTTCGACTGCGTTGCCTATGCCTGGCCGCATGCAGTGTCGGGATACGATCAGGATCCGGCCTATCGCTCGGTCATGGTGGTGCGCCCGGTCAGGGACCCGTCAGACGGGGTGCCGGTCACTCAGGTCGGGCCGAATTGCCGTGTCTGCCCAAACCGCGATTGCAAAGCCCGGCGCGAGCCGTCGATTTTGAGCGAAGGTTTTTGACACGTTCATGACAGACCGCTTAATCTGGCGGGAACCGGTCCCGGGATGGAAGGCCGGTTATGGGAGGAATTGAACATATGAGCCGAAAGGTTCTGCTGATTGAGGACGAACCGAACATCGCCGAGGCTATCCGGTTCCTGCTGTCGCGCGAGGGATGGCAGGTCGAAACGCATGGCGATGGAACGGATGCGGTTCAGGTGATCCAGGGGGCGCAGCCCGATCTGGTCATTCTGGATGTCATGCTGCCGGGCAAGAACGGTATGGATATCCTTCGGGAACTCAGAAAAATGGAGGAACTGGCATGCTTGCCGGTTCTGATGCTGACCGCGCGGGGTCAGTCGCGCGACCGGGAAATGGCCGAAAACGCAGGCGTCAGCCGCTTCATGACTAAACCGTTTTCCAATGCCGAAGTTCTGACAGCCGTGCGTGATCTTCACGCGCAGGCGACGCGCATTTGATGTCCGGCGAGGGGAACAAGACCAAACCACCGGGCGCACGCCCTTCGCTTTTTCTGGAACGTGAAAGCTATCGTCGTCACAGGTTGACGGATGCCGCCCGGATTTTGCCCTTTCTGGGCGCGGCGCTGCTGGCCCTTCCGTTATTGTGGCCGGATCGGTCTGGCGGGGATGCGGCTGTGCCCTTGTCTTCGGCGATGTATTACATATTCCTCTGCTGGGGCGCGCTGATCCTGGCCGGGTTTGTCTTTGGGCTGGCCGCCCGCCGCATGGCCGCGCGCGAAGGATCGGACACGGGCGCTGAGTGATGGCCACCATAAATATTCTGATTCTGGTTTGCCTTGGCTATGTCGTGTTCCTGTTCGCGGTGGCCTTCGCCGCGGATCGCATGGCTGCGGCCGGGCGTGGCAAATGGTTGCGTTCGCCCGTGATCTACACTTTGTCCCTGTCGATCTATTGCACCGCCTGGACATTTTATGGCGCGGTGGGCAACGCAGCGCGGTCGGGGCTGGAGTTTGTCACCATCTACCTCGGTCCGACGCTGGTGATGGTCGGCTGGTGGTGGGGGCTGCGCAAGCTGGTGCGCGTCGGGCGCAGCCAGCGGGTCACCTCGATCGCCGACCTGCTGTCGTCCCGGTATGGCAAGTCGAACACGCTGGCGGTCTGCGTGACCATTCTGGCGGTGCTCGGCGGCACGCCCTATATCGCGCTGCAACTGCAGTCGATTACCCTGTCCTTCTCGATCTTTGCCGAGGCTGACCCGTCAGGCCTCTACCGCGAAGGGTCCAGCGTGTTTTGGGTCGCGGCTGGTCTGGCCGTGTTTGCCATCCTGTTTGGCACCCGCAATCTGGACGTGAACGAACGTCACCATGGCGTGGTCACGGCCATCGCGGTCGAAGCCGTTGTCAAACTGTTTGCGCTGATCGCCGTGGGCGTTTTCGTGGTGTGGGGGATCGCGGGCGGCATTGGCCCGATGATGGACCGGATCGACGCCTCGGAAATCGGCCAGTGGAACGTCGATGCCGGACGTTGGACGACGTTCATCTTTCTGTCCGCCGCCGCCTTTATCTGCCTGCCCCGGATGTTTCAGGTGATGGTGGTGGAAAACGATGACGAAGGCCATCTCAGAACCGCTGCCTGGGCCTTCCCGCTCTACCTGCTGTTCATGAGCCTGTTTGTCGTGCCCATCGCCGTGGTTGGTCTCGACCTGCTGCCCCAGGGTGCCAACCCAGACCTGTTCGTGCTGACCGTGCCGCTGTCCCAAGGCAATGACTGGCTGGCAATGCTGTCCTTCATCGGCGGGTTTTCCTCGGCAACCTCGATGGTCATCGTCAGTGCGATGGCCCTGTCGACAATGGTGTCGAACCATGTGGTCATGCCCATCTGGCTGAACACGCAGGAAGGCACCGGCTCGGTATCGGGCGATGTGCGCAACATTGTTCTTATGGCACGCCGAGTTTCCATTGCCGCCATCATTGCGCTGGGCTTTTTCTACTACCGGCTGTCCGGTGGCGGTGCGGCGCTGGCCTCGATCGGGTTGATCGCCTTTGCCGGTATCTCGCAGATTCTGCCAGCGTTGGTCGGGGGGCTGTTCTGGCGCAGGGCGACCCGGACCGGGGCGCTGATCGGGCTGACCGTCGGCTTTGTGCTGTGGATTTACACCCTGCTGCTGCCGGGAATGGGCGGGGCGTGGATGCCCGAAACCGTGCTGCAAAACGGCTTGTTCGGTCTCGGCTGGCTGCGCCCTCATGCCCTGTTCGGGATCGAGGGGATCGATCCGATGGTGCATACGGTGATGTGGTCCTTGTCCCTGAATACGCTTGCCTTCTGCGTCGCGTCCCTGCTCAGCTTTCCCAGCCCGTTGGAACGGTTGCAAGGGGCGCAGTTCGTCAACGTCTTCGATCACTCGGTCGCGCCGCGCGGTTGGTCCGGGTCAGTGGCGCAAAGCGAAGACCTGATGATCATGACGCAGCGCATTCTGGGCACCGGCCCCACACAGGAGTTCTTTCAGGCCGAGGCGCAAAAACAGGGTGGCCGTTCGCACCTGCCAGAGCCGACGCCGGGCTTTCTCAACCGTCTGGAACGCGAGCTCAGTGGCTCGGTCGGCGCGGCCATGGCCCATGCGATGATCGGCCAGATCGTGGGCGGATCGTCGGTCTCGGTCGAGGATCTGCTGGCCGTGGCCGACGAATCCGCGCAATTGCTGGAATATTCCGGCCAGCTCGAAGAAAAGTCCTCTGAACTCAGCCGAACCGCACGCCAGCTGCGCGAGGCCAACGCCAAGCTCACCCAGATTTCTGAACAGAAGGACAGCTTCCTGAGCCAGGTCAGTCATGAATTGCGCACGCCGATGACCTCGATCCGGGCGTTTTCGGAAATCATGCGCGACACCGATGGCCTCAGCCGCCAGGAGCAGACCCGGTATGCCGCGATCATTCATGACGAAGCCCTGCGCCTGACCCGGCTGCTCGATGATCTGCTGGATCTGAGCGTGCTGGAAAACGGGCAGGTCAGTCTCAATCTCAGTGATGACAGCCTGCGCTCGGTTCTGGACCGCGCCGTGCCCAGCGCTCTGGCCGGGGCGGACCGAAAGATCACCGTCCGCCGGACCCGCGCGGCCGAACGTATCTTTCTGCATACGGATCTGGATCGGTTGGGGCAGGTGTTCATCAACCTGATCTCGAACGCGCAGAAATATTGCGACGCGGACGATCCGGTGCTGGTCATTTCCGCCCATGATGTCGGCGGCCGGGTCATCGTCGACTTCATCGACAATGGCAGCGGCATCCCACCGGGTGCGCGCTCGATGGTGTTTGAAAAATTTGCCCGCGTGGGCGGCGACAAGGCTGGCGGAGCGGGGCTTGGTCTGGCCATCTGCCGCGAAATCATGCAGCGGCTGGGGGGAGAGATCACCTATCTGCCGGGGCAGGGCGGCGCGGCCTTCCGGATCAGCCTGCCACAGGCCTATCAGCAGGCGGCGCAGTGACGCGGCCATAAAGGACTTGGTAACGCCCGCGGGTGTAAACCGGTTGCCAGGTGCTGGAACAATTGGTGATCGGGCGTCATGTCACAAGATGTCAATGCCGCGTTGGCGCGCAAACTGTCCGTCGGACAAAAGGATCTGGGGGATCGCCCGCGTTCGGTCCTGCGGGCGCTGCGCCTTGGGTTCGCGCGGGCTGCGGGCGACCGGCTGAACCTGCCGCTGGCGGTTATCGGGGCAAAACAATCCAGCCAGTCGCAGGACGTGCCGGGGGACGCGGCGGGGCAGGATTGGCTGCTGCTGGTGTTTGACGGCCCTGAAGGCCGCGCCGCGGCCTGTCTGAACCCGAATGTGGTCTCGGCCATTGTTCAGGCCCAGACCATTGGTCAGGTTCTGCCCGGTGACCCCGGCGCACGCACGTTCACGGATACGGACGCCGCCATCGTGGCTCCCTTGATCGAAGCCGCGTTGACCGGTTCCGCCGCGTTGTTCGACGCCTCATCGGATCAGATTTGCCTTGCGGGGTTGGAATATTCTTTTCGCGCCAAGGATTTGCGCACCCTGTCGCTGGCGATGACGGAAGAGGTGTACCGCATTTTCGAACTGACCGTCGATCTGGCGAACGGAGAGCAGCAGGGTCGCATCTCGGTTTTTCTGCCAGAACATCCTGCAGTCTCGGATGTGGCAGAAGATACCGGGGAAAAGGCTGATCTGCGCATGGATCAGTGTTCGGGCGTGATGCGGGCGGAACTGACCGCCGCGCTGTGCCGCATGTCGCTGCCCCTGTCCGACCTGTCCGGAATGCGGATCGGGGACATTCTGCCGTTGCGCGGGGCGCGTCTGGACCGGACCGAGGTTCTGACGATCGACCGGACACGCGCCGGTATCGGTCGCCTTGGGCAATGCGGTGGTCTCCGGGCCGTGCGGCTGAATGAAACCGCTGCATTGCCAGCCCTGACTGGTTCTGACGCGCAGGACTTCATCGCCAGCAAAAGTGGAACACCACCGCAAGATCACCCGGTTGAACCGGCTGTGCATGATGCGCACGCCCAGACCGTCCCGGCCGGGGTGTCAGATCTGACAGATAGCGATCTGATCGTGAACGATTCAGAACGGATGGTCGCGGAAATCACGCAGCTCGCGGGGCTGGCGCCCCCGGAGTCCGCCAGCTAGGTTAAGGGGCACCTAGCCGCCATTGCCGCGGATCTGGTCCAGCATGGGGCGCAGATTGTCCAGCTGATACCCGGCTTTGCCAGTCGCACTCAGGATTTCGTCCGTGCTCATGTGGTCGCACTGGCCCAGGGCCCAGACAACCGAACACCGCGTGCCCGAGGCACAATAGGCCAGAACAGGGCCTCTGCCGTTTTCCGCCATGTCGCGCTGCCGCTTCACGTTCTCAGGTGTCATCGTCTGGTGGGTCAGCTCCAGCACCTCATATTCCATACCGGCGGCCCGCACCGCTTCGCCGATCGCATCGGATTGCATGGCCGGGGGAACTTCGGCATTGGGCCGGTTGCAGATCACCTTGGCAAAGCCAGCCTCGGCGATGGCCGGAACATCCTCGACCGTGATCTGCGGCGAGACAGCATAGCGGGGGGTAATCTGACGAATCTCCATGCCAATTCCTTAGGCCGCGTTTGCCGCCCTGTCCAGCTGCGCGCCCAGCGGTGGTGCCACGAACATCCCAGCCGCCATTGCAACCAGAAAGACCAGCCCGCCCAGCCCGCTATAGCTCAGCGAGGCCATTGCCGGTCCGGGGCACAGCCCGGCCAATCCCCAGCCCATCCCGAACAGAACCGAACCCACGATCAGCCTGCGATCAACCTCGGGCTTGGCAGGGGGTGGAAAGGCTCCGCCGGTCAGGGCGTTTTGGCGACCTGTAGTCATCCGCCATGCCACAAGCATCGGCAGAATGGCACCGGCCATCACAAAGGCCAGCGTCGGATCCCAGTTGCCAAACACATCCAGCCAGCCCTGAACTTTTGTGGTGTCCGTCATGCCCGAAATCAGCAACCCGGCACCGAACAGTGATCCGGCGATCAACGCAATGATAAGACGCATCAGATCACTCCCATCACATGACGCAGCAGCACAAGGGTCACGCCCCCGGCAAGGATATAGAAAACGGTGGCCACGATGCCGCGCAGCGAGAACCGAGAGATCCCGCACACCCCGTGCCCCGAGGTACAGCCATTGGCGATCCGTGTACCGATACCGACCAGCAGCCCGGCCAGAATGACAACACCCAGATTGCTGGTAAGATGCGTCTGAGCCTCGGGCAGGATCAACGGGCGCAGAAGAAGGGGCATTCCGACAAGCCCCGCAATAAAGGCCAGCTTTTCGGCCATGCTCCCCTTGGCGCTGCCATCGACAAGGCCGCCCAGAATGCCGCTTGCGCCCATGATCCTGCCATTGCCCAGCAGGTAAACCGCCCCGGCCAGACCGATCACCAGACCGCCGCACAGCCCCCAGATCCACTCTATATTCATGTGGGAATTCCCTTTGTGATTTGTTGTTCCCGCTTCACAGCTTGTTGACCGGCAATTTCAGGAAAACATCGCCCTGTTCATCCGCCGGGGGCATCTGACCGGCCCGCATGTTAACCTGCAAAGACGGCAGGATCAGCCGCGGCATGGCCAGCGTGGCGTCCCGCGCGTCGCGCATTTCCACGAATTCTTCGATGCTGCGCCCCTGTCCGATATGGACGTTTAGCGCCTTTTGTTCACCTACCGTTGTCTCCCACGCGTATTCGTCGCGGCCCGGAGCCTTGTAATCATGCCCGACATAGATGCGGGTGTTGTCCGGCAGCGACAGTATCTTCTGGATCGACTGGAACAGCGTAGCCGACGATCCTCCGGGGAAATCACAACGTGCGGTACCAAAATCGGGCATGAACAGTGTGTCACCGACAAATGCGGCGTCGCCAATCACATAGGTCATGCAAGCCGGTGTGTGACCCGGCGTATGCAGCACGTCGCCCCGCATCTGGCCGATGTGAAAACTGTCGCCTTCCTTGAACAGCGCATCAAACTGGCTGCCATCGCGCTGAAACTCGGTTCCTTCGTTGAAAACCTTGCCGAACGTGTCCTGCACGGTGACGATCTGATCGCCAATCCCGATCTTGCCGCCCAGCTCCTGTTGCAGATAGGGGGCCGCCGACAGGTGATCGGCATGGACATGGCTTTCCAGAATCCACTCGACCTTAAGGTCCTGCGCGCGCACAAAATCGATGATCTTGTCCGCCGAGGTTGTCGACGTCCGCCCCGAGGCATGGTCGAAATCCAGCACGCTGTCGATGATGGCGCAGGCCCGCCCCTGAGGTTCATGAACCACATAGGAAACCGTGAAGGTCTGCTCGTCAAAAAACGCTTTCACTTTCGGTGTCATGATCTTCTCCGTTTCGGTCACGCATATCATATATGTGAATTGGAATGTGATGCAATATCGAACCTGCATTTGATGCCGGTCAAAGCAACCGCTGAAATCCTGGCTTAATCTTTAGCCTATCCGCGTCAGATTGCCGAAACTTCGACCATGGCAGGCAATTTCCCGCACAAGGTTACGATATTATCTGCGGGTCGCAATCCCGTTACGTATATTGGGGATACTGGCGCCACTTGGGAGGATGGTTATGACACCGACTGGTCTTTATTCCGAAGCCGAGCAGCTTGAACGTAAGCTTGTAAACGCGGGTCTGGAAACGCGTTTGGCGCTTCAGCCGAGTGTAAGTAAGGTTGTTGACCGAATGCGGCAGCAGGGGATGGAGGTGCCTTCGCGCTTGCGTCGTCTGGATGCGGCCTTGTGCGAAGACGCGATTGAAGCGCAGTTTGATAACTTGCCGGTGTGAACCGGATGGTCATCCAAGGGATATCCCGAGGATGACCAGCATCAATCCAAGCACGGACAGAAACAGCGAGGCCAGGTTCCAGGGCAGGACCCCCTGAACCACCGCGCGCAGCTCGTCATCCGACAGACCGGCCTTGCGTGCCCGCATCACGCGAAGAATGCACCAGACCAGACCGGCAAGCCCGGCCACAGACAGGGCCGCACCGCCCCAGGTGATGAATTCAAACATGGTTCCCCGCATATCCTCGTGAACTGATCACGCGCTTAACGGATCGGTTGGGGTCATACAAGTGCGCCGGCCCAATGGGTGCTTGCGACCCGGGCGGCAGCACTGTATCCGGCATTCCACACCAGGGTTTCAGCCTCTGGAACAGGCGCGTCAGGCAGGTGCCCCCGATGATCGGGCCACCGCCGTTCACTGCCAACAACAGGCTGTCCACTTCTGGTTGCAGGTCCATAACCGGGAACAAAAAAGATGAGCATGTCTGAAGAAGCAGAAGCAAATTACAAGGTCACCGCGGGCGAGCTGCGCCAGTTTGTGGAACGTATCGAGCGCCTTGAGATGGAAAAGAAAGACATCGCCGACCAGATCAAAGAGGTCTACGCCGAAAGCAAGTCGCGCGGTTATGACGTAAAGGCCCTGCGCAGCATCATTTCCCTCAGAAAAAGGGACAAGGATGACATCGCCGAGCAAGAGGCCGTTATCGAAATGTACAAAGAAGCGCTGGGCATGACCTAAGCCCGACCGCCACGAAACACGCTCCGCCGCAGTCCATCCCCTGGTCTGCGTAGCGGAGAAATATCAGGGTCAGACTCCCCTGTTCCGGGGCCTTCAACCGCAGCTATCATTTCATTTTGCGTGGTCGGTTTCGTCCGACGCCAAGTGATCAGAGCCGTCGCGCGATCCCGCAGGCACTGCACTTGACGCCTCCGGGCTGTATCGAACCGCCCATAAACTAAACTCGAACCACTATAGCCTCTGAAACGCCTATGGCCAAAGGCGCCGACCCGCGTGATGAACCTGATCGGAACACCCGCATTGATTGCCGCAATGAAGGCATAGGCCGTTTCTACGGCCGGAAAACCAGCCGCCGCACCGGTCCCATCAACCTAGACGGGCCAAAACAGCCACTAAGGTCGTTTTGCAACCGAAACTGAGAAATCTAGGGAAAACTCCGCGCCAAAACTCAAATCCTCAGAAACAGACAGAATACTGCGCGTTTCCACACAGCCTCCGGACAATGCAGACGTCTTTCGACTCGGATGAATTAAATAAAAGTGGTCAAGCTGGGAACTCTACTTGATTCAGAACCATACCACTTGGCAACTAACTTCATTGAGTTGCGTGGCGCTCTTTTTCCGGCCAGAATTCATCCACAACGACATATGCGATAATTACAAAGAAGGCGGCACTAGCAACTTGTAATACTCGAGTGATGCTCTTGACGTCAGCCTCGTCTGAAAACGGTGCAACAGACCCACCATACACAATCAGAGCCGTTGTAATAGCAGAGCCGGCGGCAGCTGCGAGCGGGACTTGAGATTTTCCAAGTGCTCCGAGGGTCAGACAGAAGAAAAAACATAGCAGAACGGGTGTCAGAATAACCGGAGCTATTACGTTTATTTCATAGCATATGATGGATACTGCCGCCCCAAGAAGGTTTGCCGTCACCATAGCTTTTGCAACGGTTTTGCCTGCGGCAGGCATAGCCGCAAGTTGCTGGCTCAGCAGAGCGACAAAAAACAGAACCAGCAATGCGGACGCTCCGGAAATAAAGAACGCCATAGCAAACGGAACTGTTACAAGCGACATCCTGACAATTCGGCGATGGGGGTCGAAGTCCGGCGACGTTGCTGCCTTCTTTTGAGCCGCCGTTTGAGGTTCAGCGGGTATCAACACGAACATCAGCGTCGATACGAAGCCTGCAAAAAGCAGGTTCAACGGTATCCAATACACGAGCACCAAAGCCAGATTCTGAGATTGCAGAACCAGGTTTGGAATCATCAAGGCCCCCATGAGGGCGATGACACCCGGCAATACTCCGGCACCAGAAACTGACCAAATGAACGACAGGATTATTCCAATGGCCACGAGGATGAGGAACACAAGAGGATATGGCGAGAAGATTGACGAGACCAGGAAGGAAATGAACATCAATCCAATTGAAAAGACAAACAACTTAGCAAATGCTGCCAAAGGCAAAGCGGCAGGCGCTTGAAGAAAAAGGGCAGTGAAAACCGCCCCGACGACGGCGAGTGGCCACCCGAGAAACAGGCCCAATGTAAATACACCGGTAACACCTAGCGCAAGCCGGGTGACAGAGCGGCGGTCCTCAGTACGCATAGGACAGAATTGATACCACGCGGATGTAGGTACGGCCCACGAGGTTCAGCAACGAGTTGTCACTAAGATACATAATCACATCGGCCTGCCCGTTCAGTTGGAAACGAAGATCATCTTCAGCACTACCAGCTTCATAGCCGGGCAAGATAATCCTGACCGGGAACCTTTCCGGCTCACGCAAAAATCCCTTTGTGTTTGGTGGGCTAGCCAATTTTCCGGGTTCATCACCGCCACTCAAAGACACAGCGGCACTGAAGCTCTCAATGACGCCCGTAACAATTTGACCGGGATGCATATCCAACACTACATCAACCGGAGACCCCACCGAAGCTCTTCCCAAGTTGTTCTCGGTAAAGTACGCCTCGATCCAAATGTCGGTTGCATCCAGAAATGTCAGAAGATCTTGGCCGGATCTCGCATACGTTCCGGGGGCTATCAGCAGATTTGAGATTATACCTGTCGCCGGAGCACGCAGTTCAGTCCATTCAAGGTTTAGTTCTGCATCCGCCAAGGCCGCCAACGCGCGCTGGATTTTCGGGTTATCAATCCCGTCAACACCAAGCCGCTGCTTCGCCTTTTCAAGATCTGCTTTTGCGTTCTCAAAGTTCGCCTCGGACTGTGCCAGTTGCCCTCGGGCATCATCGGCCTTTGAGACGGCAATCAACCCTTTCTTTTCAAGCGCAAACACACGCTCCGTCTGCAGACGCATGGTGTCGAGATCACTCTGCGCCCTTGCCAGTTTGGCTTGCGCGCCGCTTACTTCCGCTGACGACGCTCCCACTTCCTGAGTGGCTGCCTCGAGATCGGCTTCGGCTTTGTCGCGATCAATTTCGTAAGGTCTGGCATCAATCCGAACTAGAACGTCTCCTGCCGAAACGACCTGACCGTTTTCAACAAGAACCTCGGTCACCGTCCCAGTGACCTGCGGAACGATCTGGGTCGCCACGGCCTTTACTCTGGCGTTCCCGGTGAAAGGTGTCTTGCGGTCAGCGACCAGATACCAGACGAGAAAGATGAGAATGACAGCCAATGTAGACCAGATCGTTTTCCTCATTTCGCCACTCCTTCAGCGGCGTTTTCGGTGCCCGGTGAGGCGTCGATCCAGACTTTGAACAACTCATAGAAGACAGCAAACAAAACGGGGCCCATGAAAATGCCGATTAAGCCATAGGCCATCATGCCTCCTAGCACCCCGATGAGGATCACAAGCATGGGCGTATCAAGGCCTTTTGAGATAAATACGGGCCGCAGGAAGCTGTCCATAATTGTTACGGGAATCGCCAGTATGGTGAAGATCAAAGCTGCACCTCCGGACATGGAACTCCATGCGTAGATGATAACAGGCAAAAGAACCAAGCCGGGTCCAATCTGGATGATCGAGAGGATCAGGCAGATGAACGCCAGCGTGGCGGCCGAGCCAATCCCGAACAGCACCAACAATACCCAAACGACCACCGCTTGAATCGCTGCAACGCCGATTACACCCTTTGTTACATTACGGATCGTTGCCCCCGCCAATGTTACGAATTCACCGCCACGCGGCGCAAATACACGGTTTGCAAAGTGCTGAAGGCCCTGAACCAGATTCGGCCCTGGGCTAAACAAAGCCCCCATTATCAATACCGACAATGCAAGGCCGAGAAGTCCAATTCCGATCCCCAGCACCTTTCCAAATAAGGATTTAGTGATCTCAAGAATCTGGGCGCCGTATTTTGCAAGCGCACCGTCCAGATTCCGTTCGAACATTCCCCAGACATCGGCAATTTTTCCTCCGACTAGCGGTAGTTCCTTGATACCTTCGGGCGCTGGGGGGATTTTCAATTCACCCCTGTCTGCTTGTTCCGCGAATTCAGACCCAAGTTCTGCGGCACCAGACACCGCAGTTGCGACTGGCCCGAGGGTCAGAACAAGACCCATCAAAACCAAGATCGTCGCTGTAAGCTTCTTTCGGCCTCCTAACTTGGACTGCATCCAATTAAATACCGGGTAAAGCGCCACACAGAGGATCGTTGCCCAGATAACTACGCTTGCAAGCGGGGCCACCATGACCAGAGCGCTGTAAAGGAATAGTCCGAGAAAGAGCAATCGTATCGCCAGATCGACAATCTTCGCGTCCTGGGTCTTTTCCATTCCATCCCTCCACTAGCTGTTTTCTGAACATTACACTCAAAAAGTAAAATATGTATATATGTTTTAGTTTTATGCGTCCGCCTATCAGCTTGAAGACACAAGTTAATCTGGGGCGCGGCCTGAGGTGCCTAGTCAAACTAATACCTGCGCATGAACTCAGTTTGGCTGAATTGGGTATAATCTATTTATCCGTTTTTTCGTCGTCTTGAGACAAGATCGTATCTGCCACCGTGGTAGCTGCTGTCACGAAGACACCGAGGCCCACGATGATGTATACCATTGTGAAGATTTTTCCTGCCGCAGTTTCAGGGGAGAAGTCACCAAACCCCACGGTCGAAATTGTCACTACAGAAAAGTAGATTGAGTCGAGCCAACTCCAACCTTCGACAAAGTGGTAAAAGACCGAGGCCCAAAAAATCATTCCAATTGTGAAGGCAAGGATGCCCTTAACTCTACCGTCCTTGAAAGCGACGCCTATCCCTCGTGTTATTCTGGTTAGTGAGTTCATCTTGTCCTCGTTGATTGAAGAATTCACATATAGCAGTAATTACATGAATGTGGGGAATAGAAGGAATCTGATTGCCTGTAGTTTGGAAGATGTGTCCAGCAGCCATAGTCAAAGCTCATGCAACGTGTCCGTTTCTGGCTTTTGAAATCCACTTCAAACTGGGTGTGCCGGGTTTTGTTGCACAATTGCGCTTAGGGATTCACTCCATGAATCCAAGTTGATAGCTGGAGAGTATGAGCAGTTGGTCCCCTACGAAGTACAAGACCAAGAACTGACGTCGTACAACACGGCGTTGAAGCAGCGCGGTTCACTATCGATCTGGTTTGATCCTGAGATGGCATGGTATGCGCCTGCGACGGGCAAGTGCGGTCGTCAGCCAGAGTTCAGCGATGCAGCGATCCAGGTTTGTCTGATGTTGAAGGTGCTGTTCGGCATGCCTCTTCGCCAGACGACAGGGTTCGTCGAAAGCCTGTTGCGCCCAGCAGGGCTTGACCGGAAAGTTCCGGACTTCATACCCTCTGTCGTCACCAGAAGACGTTGAACGTCTCTATCCCATACCGCGGTGGAACTGGGCCGTTGCACCTGTTGATCGACGCGACCGGGATCAAAGCTGAGGGCGAAGGTGAGTGGAACGCCCGCAAACATGGCGGGAGTAAAAAAGCGCCTGTGGCGAAAGCTTCATCTCGGAATAGATGAAGAAACACTGGAGATCCGCGCGGTTGATGTCACGACAAGCAACATCGGCGATGCCCAAAGCCGCGCAGAGACAAAGATGAACTGCGTCAAACTCCTTGGCCAAGGCATCATGGCCCGAGACTTCAATCGGCAGGTTGCCGAGTTCTAGGTCCGGATTGCGGTGCTCAACCGCTGCACAGCTCTTGGCATAACCAACACTGAGCCCGTAGCATAAATCCGTCCGGGGAAAGGGGAAGTGTGCTCACCCCCTGATTTGTGCAACAGGCCGGTGTGCCGCACAAACAGAGCGTTGGTCATTTACCCGTTTCTTAGACGTTCGACCAAATCGGCGAGAGTGCCAGCTATACGGTCAAGGTCATTTACAGTTCAGAATAGTAGCCGACCATATATTTCATTAACTTATTGATCAAATGGTCTAGGTTGCCCACGGGATGAAACGGAATACTGGGAGAAAGCCTTGCGATACGTTGCGAAAGGTATGTTGATTTGTTGCGCTGTCGCGTTTGTCGCTGTGTTGGCAGCTTGGCTTTTCCTGTCTTCTGCGTTGTTTTCCTCTGTCAGGAAAACTTTCGTTGAAAATCTGATCTCTAAGAAACTTGGTCAAGAGGTTAGAATTGAAGATGAAGTGCGTCTGGGTCTTGGTCGGCAATTGCAGGTATCAGCGGCGGGGCTGGTATTGCCTGGACCTCCGAATGCTGATGTGAACTTGGCAGCAATCGATGAAATTGAGTTTGAAGTTTCCGCGCGCGACCTCTGGAACAGTAAACTTTCGCTGAGTGACCTTTCTCTCTTGGGGGTTCACCTGAACCTGATCACAGACAAAGCAGGCGTCGGAAACTGGCAGTCCATTTCCCAAGCGGACGTTAATGCCGGGAAACCTGCAAAATCTCCGAAACTGCCAGTAGCTGGAATTCTATCGGACCACAAAATTGACCTGACTAATGTTGCCGTTCTTTACCGGAACGATCTAAACGGGCTTGAGTTGAATCTGCAGCTGCCTGAGTTGCTTTTGAAGCGTGATACGGAAACCGACGTTGCGACCGCAGTTGGGACTGGTTCGCTAAACGGAGAGAGTTTTGATCTGAACGGGACATTTCCCGCGGAAGACCCGTTTCAGGTTGCAGTGAACTTCGAACAGATCTCGATTGCCGCTCAGGAAGTCCCTCAAGAGAACGGGTTACAAGTGAAAACGACCTTAGATGTTGCCGAACTTGGCCAGTTTCTCGATATCCTGAAGCTAAACCGCGTTTTGGAAGGTACTGGGAATATTGGTGCAACGTTCAAATCAGTTGACGGCGTAGCACGAATTGACGACCTATCTGTATCGGCTGAATTAGAAGGCGGACAAAGCCTTTCGCTGACGGGGCAGGTCGGAGAATTGGGAAACCCGGAAGACGTATCGCTGACAACCCGCATTAGGTTGTACCCTGAAGATGCTGAACCAGCCCCTGCCGCATCGCGATATGATCTTAAACTTATCGCGGTCGACATGGTTATTGACAGCGTGCCCGGGCAGGTTCCGCAGCGACAAATGGTTATTGAGACCAACGGCTTCACGTTGGACACGTCTGGCGAAGGCCCGCCCCCGATAGAGTTCTCCGAGCTCTCTAGAACACCCGAAGGCGCCTTAAGGGTCGGGAGCATCAACCTGAGAATTGGGGAACCCGCCAATCCGTTTATCATTTTGAAAGGTTCGGTCGATGACGCGCTTCAGGTGCAAGGAATATCAGCCGAAGGCCTAATGGATATTCATGCAAGCAGTTTGATCTCACCAGAACTCCTAGGACCGGACGACCAACTCGGCAGGTTTTCCGGCGGCTTCCATTTGAACGGTGACATCAATCAGCTTTCGCTGACGAATTTGGATGCAAAGACAAGCGAAACGGAAGTCTGGAACCTCGAGGTGCATGGCACTGTTAAAAACGTACTTAAATTCGAGGACCTGGATTTGGCCATTGATGTCGCAGTCCCATCCGGAGCGGACCTATTGGAGGCTCTATCGCTTGAACGCGTGGAAACTGGGCAGGCTCGCCTTGAAATAGACATCGTTAGTGAAGGCACCGATTGGAACGCGAGTGCCAACGTCGAGGTTGCCGACTCGGTCTTGCAAATTGTGGCCGATCTTGATGATGCGACAAGTGACCCTGTACTGCAGGGTTCCATAGAGAGTGACCTGATAAAGGTAGATCAGATCCGAACCATCGTTCAGGCTGCTGCACAGTTGAGGAAAATAGGCGGTCCAGAGCCGGAAGAGAAAGAAACTAAGCAAGAAGACGAGCGCGACCAAGGTGCGCTAAGAGATGTAACGCTTAAACCTATCGGGCGTTCAATTCTCTTGTCCGGTATGGATATGGATGTCGACATCGACCTTCGGCACATAGAGGGTGCCAAGGGCATCAGCAGTTTGCAGAGCGAACTGACGCTCAACAAAAACGAGCTGAAGGCTGGGCCTTTGAAGTTTGAATACGGGGGCGCAAATTTTGACGTCAGCGGGCAAATGGATCTATCAAACGACGCGCACCTGCTCACGTTGACCGGCAAAGCAGGTGGCTGGCAGTTGGAGGATATTCTTCACAATCTGAACTTCAAGAAAGGCGCGAGCGGTAAGATCTATACAGACTTTTCGGTGACAGGGGGAACCGATTCACCTAAGCATTTTACTAACACTATGAGCGGCAACGCCACAGTGTCACTGCGTGATGGCTCGATCGAAACTCAGCTTTTAGATCTGGCAGGGTTAGGGCTGCTACCTTGGGTGTTTACCAAGGAAAAACAGAAGGTAGCTCCAATTGTATGTTTGCGAGCGCCGATTAGTATTTCCAATGGGAACCTCTCGACGAAACAAACCACGTTGGAAACAGATCACGTCCAGGTTGTCGTCTTTGGTGCTGTTGATTTGGCGGGCAAGGCCTTGGACCTAAATCTACAACCCCGCAAAATCGGAGAGCCTCTTTCGAGAAGTCCGTGGCCAGTGACTTTAAAGGGCCCGCTGGCTAAGCCGAAGGTTAAGGTCAAAGACGGACCAAAAAGACTGAAACGATCGGATGGTGCGGACAAAATGCCGACAAAAAGAAAGCTATGCGTTCCGGATATCTTGCAATTGCAGTAGCGTTGGGGGCCGACAGAGAAAGAACAAATCTAAGGTTTAAGAAGCAGACAATTCTTCCGAAAAACCGCACGTTCTTTATCACTTTAACCAATGCCGAAAGCAACGATTCCGCATTCTGCGTCTGGCTGAACTTTGACCCAAACAGCTCAATTGATGTCTCGGGGCAAAGTTATGCGTTCCAGGTTGCCATGTCCCTACGGTCAGGACTCACAACCAAAAGATGACGGTCGCGGCAAGGCATATGGCGGACAGGAACAAGTCACCGCACCTGTCATAGCGCGTCGCGATACGGCGCCAGTCTTTCAATCTGGCAAACAGATTCTCGATGCGATGGCGCTGACGATATAGCTTGGCGTCATGTTCAGCCGGATTTCTTCGACCACGTCGCGCCAGTATGCAGGCCTCGGTGCCGCGTTCGGCAAGCGCCTCACACAACCAGTCTGCATCATACCCTTTGTCTGCCAAGAGTGATTTGGCTCGTGGAAGGTTGCCCAGCAACACCATAGCACCCTTTGCATCGCTCATCTGGCCAGATGAGAGGAAGAACGTCAGTGGCCTTCCACGTCTGTCGCAGACCGTGTGCAGTTTGCTGTTCAAACCGCCCTTTGTGCGACCGATGGCACGCGTTCGAGCCCCCCCTTTTGAGAGGCTTGACGCTGTTCGGTGTGCCTTCAGGTGAGTGCTGTCGATCATGATGGTTTCACCATCCTGTCCTGGCTGAGCCAGTTCCCTAAAGATACGGGCAAAGATACCCATGCGGGACCATCTCACAAAACGATTGTAGAGCGTCTTGTGCGACCCATAATCCGCCGGAGCGTCTCGCCACCGAAGGCCGTTTCGAATGACATGGATGATACCGCTAAGCACCATTCGGTCGTCGGATCGTCCACCCCCGCGAGGTTTCGGGAAAAGGTGTTTGATGCGGTTCACGTGGTCTGACTTATGCCAAAACAGATGCGACATGTGCATTCCTCCCGTCGCCCTTGAATCACGGGCTTACGCCGGTTGGAACCGCCATATCGAACGTCAAGAATGCCGACTTTTCCGCCGTCTGACGGAAGGGGCAACCGTTAGCAAAACACAGCGCCAATTTCCAAAGCCCGCGTTCGGTTGGAGCTCATTTAACGGAGAGTAGAGCGCTAATCCCCTGCTCGATGCGTCCTGCGACAGGCTCCGCAAGCGGGATCGAACGCAGGAAATATTCTGGGTCGACCCCGGCCTCGAAGAATGCCGCCAGAGCCTTTTTCCCCATATCTATTCGCCCGGCCATTGCATGCATGGCGGCAATCAGCATCCAGTCGTACAGATTGTCACGGCCATCCACCTCGCTGATCATATCCGAGGCCACCTCGTATTCGCCCCGCATGAAGGGATCGAGCGCACAAGGGATGTTGATCCAGATTGGCAGTAGCGGGTTGTGTTCTCTTGCGCCTTCGATCATGGCTGTCGCTTCTCGCGTGTCCCCGATTGCGGCGAGCCAACCTCCCACCATCGCAGTCAACAACGTGGCATTCGGGTTCGCCTCGATAGCGCGCTCTATCAGGTTTGCGTACCGGGTGTTCTCACCGTGGAATCGCGCGAAACTCGCAGCGGCGTAGAGAGCTTCCTGACAGTTAGGTGCCAACGCGATGGCCGTTTCTGCATGGCTCCTTCCATCGGAGACAACATCTTCCGCAGACCGGGCGCCCAAAGCTGCTTCCTCGATTAGTGCAATGGCCTTGAGCGCGTGGGCCAACCCGCTCGAAGGATTGTCGCGTAGCGCGGTGTCGATGAGGTCACTGAACTCTTCGAGACTGGATCGGCGTGAAGTCCGCATGTGTGCGTGAAACGCCAGAAGGGCCTCAAAGACACCTGCATCTTCCGCACGCCTCCCGGAGTATTGCGCATTGAGATCTTCGGCGACTGCGCCGTAGGCGTCCGCCATACGGGTCGCGCATTGCCGCGCAATTTGTTCCTGCACATCGAAGGGATCTTCTGAATCGCCGGAAACGCGAAACCTGTCGGACCAGACTAAAGCTTTTCCAGGGTTTCGGTCGAGTTGAACTGACACACGCAGGCTCCCACCAGCCTCCCGGACATTGCCTCTCAAGATGTAGTCTGAGCTCTCTATAAGTTCTTGTTGCCCTATCTCCCGCGTTGAGTGGTCGGTGTGCCAACCTGACAACACTTTGATCTGGCCAAAGCGGGCGAGCTCGAGCGCGATCTCCTCAGGCAACCCTTCTCGGAAAATCAGGGCTTTTTCGGAGTCCGCACCTTCAAACTGCAAGATTGCGAGTGTTGGTAGTCCACGAGGGATTCTTTTTTGGTTTTTGCTTTCCTCTACCGCGCGCCGCACGAACTGCGGGCGATACCTGCCCTTCGGAACAGTGATTATGATCTCGTCGGCGACACCAGCCGTCAGGTAGTAGTGTTCAATTGCCTTGCGCAGCTTGATCGCTTCGATCCGGACAATGGAGTCATTGTTTGAGTCGAAATCGGCGCCGCGTCCGAAGATATCCATCGCAAGAGCAGTGCCCTTCAGGTATTCGCCCCGACCCTCAAGTTCTTCGGTAACAATGTGGGCGAGGAATTTCTGTATCCTTGGGCCAGCCGTAAAGTCAGGCGATGCCAGGATTTGCTCAAGTTGTTGGGCTATCTCTTCGTTGCTCGGTTGGTCTCTCATGGTCAGCCTCTGTAGCTTCAACCCCTAAACTCTAAGCCGCAAGCCCGCGCTTGCAACCTGTTTGCAAAATTGCTCCCCATCGGGTGGATCGGTTGGCGTTCGGCTCTGATCGCCCAACTGTTGTTAACAGTTGTCGACGTCCCGCTTCATCACACTGTTGGCTAAGTCCCAATCATCAAAAACGCGGACAGATCCGCAAAAGCCGAAGGGAAACAGAAAGATGAAAGCCTCCAACACCAAGAACCGCTCCTGGACCTCCACCGCCATCACCGCCATCCTGGCTGCCACTGTGACCACCACTGCCGTCACAGCCAATGCTTGTTCGCGCTTCGTTGCCGACACGGACCATGGCACAATCGTGACCCGTTCGCTGGACTGGGGCGGCAGCCGTCTGGGCGCCTATGCCCGTGTCCACCCGGAGGGCGAAGCCCGCGTTTCCTCTGATGTTGCCGAATACGCCAACGTAAAGGAATGGACCGTCAAGTATCACACGGTTGCCATGGAAGAGCACGAGACATTCCACGGTGTCACCGCCGAGGCAATCAACGACCAGGGCCTGAGCGCCATGGGCCTTTACATGAACGACTCCAAACCGTTCGTTACCGAGCACAAGGATAGCGGTGCGCCAGCGGTCAACATGGCAGACCTGACGACATTCATCGCCGAGAACTACGCCACCGTGGCCGAGGTCGTCGCCGGACACGAGGCCGGAGATTTCCAGATCGCCTGGGGAGCAAAGATGCGCGGCAGCGACAGCTACCACGGCGTGCACTTCTCGGCGGTCGACAAAAGCGGCCATATCGCACTCTTCCAGCTCAACGAAGGTGGCTTGGAGGTCGTCTACACCGGCGATACCGACAGCGATCTGCGGGTCATGGTCAACAGCCCGCTCCAGCAGGACCAGCGCGAGTACGCCGCCCAATTTGATCTTGCAAACAATCCGTCGGGGCAAGGCATCCCTGCCGACATCGGGTCGGCCAACCGCAATGTCCGGATGCTCTGGACGTCAATGAACCAGGATTACAGCGATCTGAACTACGCCGAAACGCTGGGCCGCATCCAGCAGGCCTTCGATTACTCGGTGACCGTGCCCTTGAACATCCAGGACCCGCAGGACAACGGCGCAGGCGATGACTACCCCACCTGGGTAAGCTTCCAGTACAACTTGGACAATGGGGATATTCGCACCCGCGCCATGGATACGGCTCAGACGATCACTTTCAACATTGAGGACACGAAGGCCTTCGACGGTCCTGTCTGCGCCGACCTCATCCAGCAGGCCAATGATGGCAATGGCGACGTAAAATGGGGGACCTGCAACGCGAACTCCTGAAACTTAGACCGACCCCTCCAAGTATCACATGACAACCGCCGCTCCGGAAATCCGGGGCGGCGGAACATTGCGAGCCTAAATCCCCTGAACCAAGGCAGACCTCTGCCCGAATTGAATAGTTGCAGCTCCTCGCAGCCAGCCGATCACTTTATACGAGCAAGATTTGTAGGTCCTGAGCCTAAGACACGACCATTAGTACCAACCCTGGCACTGTCACCACTTACACTGAATTGATCTAGCCAGAGGGCCTTTCACCCAACTTTTTATATACACCGAAATCAATAACGATGACGGCATAAGTGGTTCTTTTGATCTGAAAGCCCAGTTTCAATCAAACCAATCCTACTACCGCAGTAATGCATTTGTGTAGTTTCGTAGATGAACCAGATGAATTGCTATGACCTCACGCTTATTCCAATCCACGTCAGACAACTTGGCGTAGCCGCCGATAAAGCTTGGATAGGTGTTCGCGGGCGAAGGTTTGCACCAGTGGCTTTTCGGTAGCTTCTTCAAACTTCGCTCAAAATCCCGCAATCCGTTCAATCACCCAAAAGGCGGCTAGACTACCAATGCAGTAACTTGTCACGTGTTCAAGCTGGACCGCTCGCTCTTTTACTGCCGGATAGAGAAGCCGGGCCGCGAACCCAATGGTCAGTACCACAACGATAAACAGGATCTGACCAAGCTCTACCCCGACGTTGAAAGCAAACAGGGCCAGTGGAATGTCCCCTTCAGGCAAGCCGATCTCTCTCAGTGCCCCGGCGAACCCCAGACCATGTATCAAGCCGAATGCGAAAGCGACGATCCAGGGGAATCGCACGGCCAACGGGTCACGGTTCTCCGGTGAAAGCGATAGCTCATGGGCGAGGAACACGATTGAAAGCGCAATCACGGCCTCGACAGGTGGAGGAGGGAGGTTCAGCCAGCCGAGAGTGGCCGAAGCCAACGTGATGCTGTGCGCAACGGTGAACGCCGTGATCGCCCAGAACAACCGACTGCGATCGCGTATCAGCAGCACAAGCGCGAAGACAAAAAGCAGGTGATCAAGGCCTTCGAGGATGTGTGTCACTCCGAGCGCGACATAGCTCGAAAGGATGTCGAGAACCCCAGGATCCTCAGGTACAGTGAATGCGGTTTCGGTCCATGTCAGGCGACGCACCTGCGTCTGTCCGGGTTCCAATTCGTACCGCACTAAGGTTTCCGTTCTGGTCTGCTCCAGCCCGACGATCTCGATCACACCGCCCTCAAGGCCTCCTGGACAGGTGGTTACCCATGCGGTTGTCCAGGCACGTCCATCAAAGGACGGTGACGGAGGCGGCTCATGTGAACAGTTCCCTGGCAGGCGAGCCTCTATGGGCATCATTCGACCGTTCACGTCAGGTGCGCGCCAGGTCACGCGCCAGCGCTCTTGCCCCATGGACGCGAGATCGAGATACCCTGGATCAAGCGCGTGGGCCGGCGCGTATCCCGGCAGACAGATGGCGGAAATGGCGAGCAGAAGTAACAGCAGCCGTTTCATCTGTTCAACACCTCTTCGGCGTTGGGCAAGATAATGGTGTAGCGATCCAGCAGCGCTTGACCGAAGCTTTCGCGCATCTTCTTTGTCTCAGCGGCGAGCCATTCGGCCTTTACGCGGTCGCGGATTTCGGACAGCGGTGGCAGCACGGCGTCCATTCTCTCGATTACCCGCACGAGATGCAGGCCATAGCCGCTCTCGACCGGACCCTGCCATTTTCCGACCGGCAGGTCCGCCAGCGCCTCGTGGAACCCCTCTCCAAATGTGCGGTCGATCACCGGCGAAGGCGTTATCGGAAAGGACTGTGGCAGTAGAGTAGCCGGTCCCAGCGTCGCCGGGTCGGCACCGTTCTCCAGCAGCGCCAGAAGTTCTAAGGTATCCCGATCTCCGGGCACAACGATCTGTTCCAGAGCCATTCGAGCGGTTTGCGTGAACCGTTCCGGGTTTTGGTCCAGATACGTCTGAAGCATGGCCTCATCTGGTTCCACCATCGCGGCGCCGGATTCTGCGAGGAACTTCATCTTCTGGTTCAATCGCTGGCGTATGACCACGTCGCCTTGATCAAGTCCGAGGATCAGCGCCTCGCGGACATAGGCCTCTTCCAGCGCCCACGATTGCATTAAGTTCTCCAACTCCCGGATCGTGGGGGGGCGGTTCCAGGTGGCAATGAAGTTCTGCACCAGTCGGTTTGCCTCGCTCTCGGTCAAGCTGATCATATCGGGGCTGAGCGCAACTGGCTCATCCTCGATCGCCGCGTATGCGGCAAAGATCAGGGCACCAAGCGCGAAGAAATGGACAAGCGGGGAAAGAAGAAGCGTGCGCATGCGTATCATCAGGCCTTCGGGTATCAGTCGCCACAAGGGGGTAAGCTCTACGGTCGGCGATGTGATTGCAAGCTATTACACAAAACCCAAGTAATCTTGAGGCATATACAATCGCCAACCTCGCGACGCTTGCCGCCTGATTCCATGCATTCTACGATGAGCAAGGGTATCATGGCACGGAAGCTTTGACACCAAACAGGCGCCCTTAATCAGGCCAGATTGCCCGCGCCAAATCTCTATACCAAGCACGACGTCCGTTTGATCTCGGTCATGGCTACTGTTCGACCAAACCGCTAAAATATGGTTTTATGCTAAAACAGAAGCGTTGGGAGGAGAAGACATGGAACAGCAGAGACACGCCGCCGTAAAAAACGCGATTGCCTTGCTCGCAACGACTGTCCTCACTACGGCAATGCCAGCCCATGCGCAGGAATGGACCCCAGCTTCGGAACAGCTCGCCGATACCTATCCAGCGCCGGCCTATTCACCTTATGCCGGACGAACCTTCCCTGAGCGGCCGCTGTGGGGAGAGACACATCTTCATACGGGACAATCTATGGACGCCGGAGGTTTCGGTGCGCGCCTTGACCATGAGGATGCTTATCGTTTTGCGCGCGGAGAAGAGATCATCGCGTCCTCTGGCCAGCCTGTTCGCCTGTCGCGCCCATTAGACTGGCTGGTTATTGCAGATCACTCGGACGGTATGGGCATGATCTTCGACGCTCTTGCAGGCAATCCGTCGGTTACGCGCTATGAACAGGGCAAACGTTGGTCCGACGGGTTCCGCGCGGGCGGACAGACAGCAGTGGATACAGCGCTTGACCTGATCGGAAGCGTTTCTCAGGGCGCCATCGAAGAGGAAATGTTCAACAATTACATGCCCGGCTCGCGAAGGTTCGCAACGATTTGGTCGGACAACCTCAAGACCGCCGAGCGCTTCTACGAGCCCGGCATCTTTACCCCAATGCTCGGGTTCGAATGGACTTCGCTCGTCGCGGGCAACAACATGCACCGCAACGTGATTTTCCGCGATGGGCCGGACCGCGTTGGGCAAGTTGTTCCCATGGTGATGACGCCGCCCTGGGGCAGTCCCGATCCCATGGATCTCTATGCCTATCTCGAGGCCTACGAGGAGAAGACCAACGGCGCGGTGCTGGCACTTGCACATAACGGCAACCTGTCCAACGGGGTGATGTTTCCGATCGACATCCGGTTCGACGGCTCGCCTGTCACTCAAGAGTACGTTGAAGCCCGGGCCAAATGGGAACCGCTTTATGAAATCACGCAAATCAAGGGCGACGGCGAGGCACACCCGTTTCTCAGCCCGAATGACGAGTTTGCCGACTATTACAATTGGGATGTCGGCAACCTCGATCTATCCGAAGCCAAGACCGAGGATATGCTGGCGCGAGAATATGCCCGCGAAGCGCTGAAGAGCGGGCTGGCGCTGGAAGCTGAGTTCGGGACAAATCCTTACAAGTTTGGGTTCAGCGGCGCGACAGACAGTCATACCGGTCTTGTGACCGCCGAAGAGGAGAATTTCTTTGGCAAGCACACCGGGTACGAGCCGTCCGCAGAGCGGATGCAGCATCCTTTCATGAAGAATGAAAACGGTGAGCTGTTCGCTTGGCAGATGGTCGCTGCCGGTCTCACGGCGGTCTGGGCCGAGGAGAATACCCGCGAAAGCATCTTCGACGCCATGGCGCGCAAGGAAGTCTACGCCACGACCGGCCCTAGAATATCGGTTCGTTTCTTCGGTGGCTGGGACTTTGACGAGGCCGATATCGCATCTCGTATTCCGTCAACCGTAGGGTATTCGAAAGGCGTGCCAATGGGCGCTGACCTGTCCGCTGCACCCGATGGTGCCGAGGCGCCAACATTCATGGTGGCCGCGCTAAGGGATCCGATTGGCGCCAACCTCGACCGCATCCAGGTCGTGAAGGGCTGGCTCAATGAGGACGGCACGACCAGCGAAGCCATCTATGACGTCGCCTGGTCCGACGGGCGCGTCCCCGGCTCGGATGGCATGCTGCCCGCGGTAGGCGATACGGTGAATGTGGCGACGGCAAGCTGGGCTAACTCGATTGGCGCATCCGAACTCGCGACTGTCTGGACCGACCCGGATTTCGATCCGGCACGCCCGGCCTTCTACTACGCCCGGGTATTGGAGATCCCCACACCGCCTTGGTATGTCTACGATGCCTATCGCTACGGGATCGAGATTCCTGAAGGCGCACCAATGTCGCAGCAGGAGCGCGCCTATACCTCGCCGATCTGGTACACGCCGGCAGGCTGACGGATGGCGGAATTTGGGATGACAGTAACCCTCGACAGCCCCTTTGATGGCGCTGCTGTGCTACCGGAAGTGTCGCAAGGCTTCGAGAAAACCAATATCGTATACCACAGTTGGTACTCGCGCCGATTTTTCGGATAGCAAACAACCAAATTGAGAATGGTATTTCCATAAGGTGGGCCAAGGAGTAAGCCGAAAATATACTCAAAAGCGTAATATATTGATAACTACGTGAATTTTTAAGGGATATGGTGCTGCTGGAGAGAATTGAACTCTCGACCTCTCCCTTACCAAGGGAGTGCTCTACCTCTGAGCTACAGCAGCGCTGTGGGCGGGTGATTAGACTCAAACGAAACGCGGCGCAAGGGTGTCTGGACGGTTTTTTTCGCCTCCTGTAGAGAAAGATCATGACGGAAAAAAATTCACCCAAAAAACAAGGTAAATCCGGCGATGCGCGCGAGGCGCGGCTGAAGGCGGCGCTTAAGGCCAACATGGCGCGTCGCAAGGCGCAGGCCAAGGCGCGCGCGACCGCGGGGGACAAGCCTGACAAGGACAAGGGATAAGAGCAGATGGATTCGATTTTGGTAACGGGCAATGGCCCGCTGAACGGTCAGATACCGATTGCGGGGGCCAAGAATGCGTGCCTGACGCTGATGCCCGCAACATTGCTAAGCGAAGAACCGCTGACGCTGACCAATGCGCCGCGGCTGAGCGACATCAAGACCATGACCGCGCTGCTGCAATCGCTGGGGGCCGAGGTGTCGTCGCTGCAGGACGGTCAGGTGATTGCAATGTCCAGTCACAGCCTGACCAGTCAGACCGCCGATTATGACATCGTGCGCAAGATGCGTGCGTCCAACCTTGTGCTGGGTCCCTTGCTGGCGCGGTTCGGGCAGGCGGTCGTGTCACTGCCGGGCGGTTGTGCGATCGGAGCCCGTCCGATGGACCTGCATGTCGAAGGGCTCGAGGCGCTGGGCGCCGAGATCGAGCTGAAGGACGGCTATCTGCACGCCAAGGCTCCGGGTGGTCTGAAAGGGGCCGTGCATCAGATGCGCTTTGCCTCTGTCGGAGCAACAGAAAACATCGTCATGGCCGCCACGCTGGCCAAGGGCACCACGGTGCTCAAGAACGCCGCGCGCGAACCCGAGATCGTCGATCTGGTTGAATGCCTGCGCAAGATGGGTGCCCAGATCTCTGGTGAAGGCAGCTCGACCATCGAAATTCAGGGCGTCGACCGGCTGCACGGGGCCACACATCAGGTTGTCACCGACCGGATCGAGTTGGGCACTTATATGCTGGCCCCGGCGATTTGTGGCGGCGAGGTGGAACTGCTGGGCGGGCGCATGTCACTGGTCGAATCCTTTGCGGCCAAACTGGATGCGGCAGGCGTCAGCGTTTCAGAAACCGAAGGCGGTCTGAAAGTGGCGCGCAAAAACGGGCGCGTGCGCGCGGTGGATGTGGTGACCGAACCTTTCCCCGGCTTCCCGACCGACCTGCAAGCGCAGATGATGGCGCTGATGTGCACGGCTGAGGGCACCTCGGTTCTCGAAGAACGCATTTTCGAAAACCGCTTCATGCACGCCCCCGAACTGGTGCGCATGGGCGCGCATATCGAGGTGCATGGCGGCACCGCTACGGTCGCCGGTGTTGAACGCCTGAAAGGGGCGCCGGTGATGGCGACGGATCTGCGGGCTTCGGTCTCGCTGATCCTTGCCGGATTGGCGGCAGAAGGCGAAACAACGGTCAGCCGGGTCTATCATCTGGACCGCGGATATGAACATGTGGTGCGCAAGCTGGAAGGCGTAGGTGCAAAGATTGAACGGATCAAGGGTCAATGACAGACGCAAGTTTTGAAGACGGGCGCGAGGCGCCGCTAAATCTTGGGGCCGAGGATGCAGATGACCTTCAGGTAATCTCGACCCTCGCGCAGGATGCCGTGTTTCCTGTGACCGAGATGAAGTGGCAACCGGCGCAGCGCCGCTTTGGCCTGCTGCTGAACCGCTTCCGCTGGGAAGACAAGGATGCCGCCGCCCGCCGCGACCGCCCGTTTGAACGGGTGCAGTCGGTGCTGGTCTTCGGTTCGGTTCTCTCGGTGTCCAGTCAGGGCATTGATCGCGGTGACGCCGACATGGTCATGTCGCTGATGTCAGTTGTTTTCGAACCCGGCGAGGATGGCGCGGGCCATGTCCTGCTGACGCTGGCCGGTGACGGCGCGATCCGCCTGACGGTCGAGGCGCTGGATGCCACCCTCAAGGACGTCACGCGCCCCTATCAGGCCCCATCCCGTCAGGCCCCGCATCACCCCGAATAGATGCAGAACAAGCGCGGGATTTCTCAGGCGTTTTCAAAGGTGCCCGAAGGGATCTCCCTGCGTCCGGCCACCGTGTTCGACGTGTTCGACCTCAGCCGGGTTCTGATCCGCTCGATCACGCAGCTTTGCGCGGCCGATCACAAGAATGACCCGGACCATCAAAGGCGGTGGACCGATAACAAGGACCCGGCCACCATACGGGGCTGGTTCAGGCCCGGATCGCAGATCTGGCTGGCCGAACACCGGGGGCAGGTGGCCGCCGTCGGGGGGCTGTTGGAAACTGGGACGGTCACTTTGCTCTATGTCGATCCGGATCATACGAGGCAGGGCGTGGGGCGTGCGCTGCTCAACCGGCTGGAACGGCAACTGACTGTGTGCGGCTGTGCCGAGGCGCATCTGGATGCCACCCAAACGGCGCACGCGTTCTATCTGAAACAGGGATGGCAACCGGCAGGCCGGCCCGGTGACTGGCACGGCATTCCGCAATACCCGATGCGCAAATCGCTGCACTTTGGGGACTGAGGGTTGAGGCCGCGCGCTCCGGGCGATATGTCCCAATGCGCAACGCCCGGAGTGCCAGATCATGCCCGTTTTCCTTGATACCACATCACCCGAATTCGAACCCGCCTTCCGGACCCTGCTCTCGGCCAAGCGCGAGGACAGCCCGGATGTGGATGTGGTCGTGGCGCAGATCATCGACGATGTGCGCAACCGGGGCGATGCGGCGGTGATCGAACTGACAGCCAAATTCGACCGGCTGACGCTGACACCCGAAACACTGGCCTTCAGCGCACAGGACATCGCGGATGCGGTGGCGCAGGTCTCGGACGAAGATCGCACGGCGCTGGAACTGGCCGCTTCCCGCATCCGGGCCTACCACGAAAGGCAGATGCCCGAGGATCAGGAATGGACGGATGCGACGGGCGCAACACTCGGCTGGCGCTGGTCTGCTGTTTCGGCCGCAGGGCTTTACGTGCCGGGTGGGCTGGCCTCGTACCCGTCATCGGTGCTGATGAACGCGATCCCAGCCAAGGTGGCCGGTGTGGAACGGCTGGCCATCGTGGTGCCCACCCCGGACGGACAGGTGAACCCGCTGGTGCTGCTGGCAGCAAAACTGTCTGGTGTGGATGAGGTTTATCGCATCGGCGGCGCGCAGGCCGTGGCGGCGCTGGCCTATGGTACCGACACCATCGCGCCGGTCGACAAGATCACCGGGCCGGGCAACGCCTTTGTCGCCGCCGCCAAGCGGCGCGTCTTTGGCAAGGTCGGCATCGACATGATCGCGGGCCCCTCGGAAATTCTGGTCATCGCCGACAAGGACAATGACCCCGACTGGATTGCGCTGGACCTGCTCAGCCAGGCCGAGCATGACGAAAGCGCGCAGTCGATCCTGATCACCGACGATGCCGCATTCGGCCAATCTGTCGCGCAGGCGGTCGAAAAACGGCTGGAAACCCTGCAACGCCGCGCCATCGCCGGGGCCAGCTGGCGTGACTACGGCGCGGTGATCACCGTGCGCAACCTGGACGAGGCCGCAGCCCTGTCCAACCGCATTGCTCCGGAACATCTGGAACTTTGCGTGGCCGACCCGCGCGCGCTGAGCGAAAAAACCATCCACGCCGGAGCCATCTTTCTGGGTCAGTACACACCCGAAGCCATCGGCGACTACGTCGGCGGTCCCAACCACGTGTTGCCCACCGCCCGCTCAGCACGGTTTTCGTCTGGCCTCAGCGTGATGGACTTCCTCAAGCGCACCACGCTCAGCCAGATGACCCCCGAAGCCCTGCGTGCCATCGGTCCTGCCGCCGAACAGCTGGCGCGCTCGGAAAGCCTCGAGGCGCATGGCCTCTCGGTCACCGCGCGCCTGAACCGCCTGAATGGCTGAAATGACGCAAAGACCGGGCGCATATGGCGTTTCTGTGCGTTGCTCGCCGAATATCATTGTTATAGGTCTGTGCTGACGCAAGGAATGTGACTGTAAAGATGACCCGCATCTCGCATATCGAACTGGATGATAGAAATCTGCCGCCGCCAACGCCCGAGATCGAGCAGGAGCGCAAGGTCGCCATCTATGATCTGCTGGAAGAAAACAGCTTCTCGCTGCCCAAACGCGACGACCGCGTTGTGCCCGAGGGCCCCTATCACCTCCAGCTTTCGATCCGCGACAAACGGCTTGTCTTCGACATTGAAACCGAGGCCAACGAAAAAGCGGCCGAGTTTCACCTGTCGCTCGGCCCCTTCCGGCAAGTGGTCAAGGATTACTTCCAGATCTGCGAAAGCTATTTTGACGCGGTGAAATCGCTGCCACCCAGCCAGATCGAAACCATCGACATGGCCCGCCGGGGTATCCACAACGAAGGCAGCCGTGTTTTGCAGGAACGGCTGGAAGGCAAGGCAGATGTCGACACCGACACCGCCCGCCGCCTGTTCACGCTGATCTGCGTTCTGCATTTTGGGGGCTGACGCGTGAAGCCTCTGCCGCAGTCGGTCCTGTTCTGTTGCGACCACAACGCGGTTCGGTCCCCGATGGCCGAGGGGCTGATGAAGAAATTCTATGGCACCGGCACCTATGTTCAGTCCGCCGGTGTGCATAACGATCTGGAAATCGACGGCTTCAGCATCGCGGTCTGCCACGAGGTGGGCGTGGAACTGTCCCGCCACCGGTCGCGCTCCTTCGACGAGATGCAGGAATGGGGCGATGACCTCAGCTCGTTCGATCTGGTTGTGGCGCTTTCACCCGCCAGCCAGCGTCAGGCGCTGGAACTGACCCGTGTTTTTCACCTCGATGTCGATTATTGGCCAATAATGGACCCTACCGGGATGGGCGAGACCCGCGAACAAAAGCTACATCACTACCGACAGACCCGCGACCAGATCATTCAGCATCTGAAAGACCGCTGGGGCGAACCAACGGAGGGGACATGAACCAGACCGTCAAAACCTATTTCGATGCCTTCAACGCCGGTGACGTCGATGGCATGCTGGCCTGCCTGTCCGATGACGTGGCCCATCACGTGAACGAAGGTCAGATTCGCGTCGGCAAGGACAAGTTCGCGGCCTTTTGCGCCCATATGAACCGCTGCTACCGCGAAAACCTGACCGACATTGTCGTGTTCGAAGCCCAAGGCGGCACCCGCGCCGCGGCCGAGTTCATCGTCAACGGCACCTATCTGGAAACCGACGAGGGCCTGCCCGACGCGCACGGCCAGACCTATCGCCTGCCTGCCGGGTCGTTCTTTGATCTCAGGGACGGCAAGATCACCCGCGTCACCACCTTCTATAACCTTGCAGACTGGACCAAACAGGTCTCGAATGGCTGACGTCACCGACGTCCGCCCCCTGACCGGAGCGGCACTCGGGGCCGCTCTGGACGATGTCGCCCGCCTGCGGATCAGGGTGTTTCACGCCTGGCCCTACCTCTATGACGGCGATCTGGAATACGAACGCAAATACTTGCAATCCTACCGCGACAGCGACAAGGCCATCGTGGTCGGCGCCTTCGACGGCGACCGCCTGATCGGCGCCTCGACCGGCGCACCCCTGACCGACCACGCCGACGATTTCGCCGCGGCCTTCGCAGACACCGGGCTGGACCTGTCGCAGATCTTCTATTGCGCTGAATCCGTCCTGCTGCCCGACTATCGCGGGCAGGGCGTCGGCCACAAATTCTTCGACACGCGCGAGGGGCACGCCCGCGATCTGGGCTTTGCCAAATGCGCCTTTTGCAGCGTGCAACGCCCCACCGACCACCCCCTGCGCCCCGACCACTACCGCCCACTGGATACCTTCTGGCGCGCCCGCGGATACAAGCCCTTACCCGGCGCAATCGCCCAATTCTCGTGGAAGGATATCGGGGAAGAGGGAGAAACGCTGAAGCCGTTGCAGTTCTGGATCAGGGATTTGTAGGGTCCGGGTTGGGGGCGGCGCAGCAGGGTTTTTCTGTGTGTTGCCGGAAGTGAATGGAGGCCAGCAAAGCTGCCATTCGCTGCAGCTGCATCAAAATCGGTTACGCGCTATGATCTGACTTTTCGATGACCGATCCGGGGTAGCAAAGCTAACAGTACGATACCGTTCCGCTGACTGAAGCTGAACTAGTTCAGTTTTTGGGTGAACGCAAAAGATCAATCAAGGGTTTGACCAAACTAACAAGGCTCATGTTCTATGACCAAGCAATGTATGTGCAAAAGCCCTCTGTTGGGACGCTTCAGCCCTATATTGGAATGCGATTTCAACTGTTTGATTATCCAGCATTAGCTTTGCGTCGTTCGTTGCGTTCTTCCGAACGAGACCTAAGATACCACCACTCCGACCCATCTTCGCGCTCGACTCTTCGAGCGTCAACATCATGTAACATTTGCCTCACCTCATCGTCGGAAAAACCACCTATCGGTCTTCTTAGCGCGGCGAATGATCGGTCTATATGTGTCTGGTGGTTCAACATTTCAGTAAGGATATCTTTTGCCACTTCGGCCCCTTGCCGCTGCAGCTTTAGCATCCCAATTTCATGTACGAACTGTCGCCTTTGTAGAAAAAGCTCCACTGCTCCTGTCAATGCTCCACCTACGATGACGCCTATCAATGCCCAGATTGCTTCGCTCATGGTCTTCCCTATTCAATCGTTTGAAAAAATCGCTACAGTCGCTTCGGTTCTAACAAGTTGTTTGAAAATCGTACCTACAGTTTGCCCAGTCTAGTAATTCCTACATACGTAACCTGACGAATGCAAATGCAGCGATTAATAGATCGGCAATGTCGGCTCGGGGCTCTTCCACCCCCCTTCACCCCGTCACCACCAGATTGATCTGTACACGCGGCGGCTCTCACGGTTTAGTGCTTCGACACATCGGCTCAGGGGACCCCATCAATGAAAGTCGCAACCGCAGCGTATAATCTCGACTGGCTCGACAGCTGGGCGCAGTACGAGGACAAGCTGGACCGCTGGGTTGCCGAGGCTGCCGGGCAGGGGGCCGGGCTGCTGGTGTTCCCCGAATACGGCGCGATGGAGGTGTCGACGCTTGATGGTGCCGAGGTGGCGGGTGATCTTGAACGTTCGATCCGCGCGGTTTCCGACCGGTTCGAGGATGTACAAAATTTGCACTCGCGCCTCGCAAGCGCGTACAAAACGTACATTCTGGGTGCATCGGCCCCGGTTGTGGATGGGTCCGGTCGCCCGGTGAACCGCGCCGCGTTCTACGCCCCGGACGGTGGCCGCGACCATCAGGACAAGCAGATCATGACCCGCTTTGAACGCGAGGATTGGGACATTGCGCCGGGTGGTCCGCTCAAGCTGTTCGATACCGCGCTGGGCAAAATCGGTGTTCTGATCTGCTATGACAGCGAGTTTCCCTTGCTGGGCCGCGCACTCAGCGACGCGGATATGATCCTTGTACCGTCCTGCACCGAAGCGCTGTCAGGGTATTGGCGTGTTCGCATTGGATCGATGTCAAGAGCATTGGAAAATCAATGCGTTACGGTCATGTCATCGCTGGTCGGAGCTAACGGATGGTCCGAAGCTGTGGACATGAATACCGGCATGGGCGGCGTTTTCGGCCCGCCGGACAAGGGGTTTCCGGCCACCGGAGTGCTGGCCGAGGGCGCTCTGAACCAGCCCGGCTGGACCTATGCGGATGTCGACCTGTCCGCCATCGCAGAGGTTCGCGCCGATGGCCACGTGCTGAACCGGACCCATTGGTCAGAGCAGGACGCCCGAGTCGAAACGGTCACATTATCCACCCTTTAGATGAATCCGCCCTTGAAATAAGGGAAAAATAGGCTCATTTAAGCGCACATCCCCGCAGATTCTGCGGGCGCAACCTAATGATGGAGACAACATGGCCAAGGAAGATACGCTCGAATTTCCCGGTGTCGTGAAGGAACTCCTGCCTAATGCGACGTTTCGGGTCGAGCTGGAAAACGGCCATGAAATCATCGCACATACGGCAGGAAAGATGCGCAAGAACCGCATCCGTGTTCTGGCCGGCGACAAGGTTCAGGTCGAGATGACCCCCTATGATCTGACCAAGGGTCGGATCAACTACCGCTTCAAATAACGTCTGCCGAGATGGCGTTTATCCTGGGATCGGGCAGCCCAAGGCGGCTGGACCTGCTGGCGCAGCTTGGCGTGCAGCCCGACGCCATCCGCCCCCCTGACATCGACGAAACACCGCTGAAGGGTGAGCTTCCTGTTCCGTATTGCAGCCGCATTACACGAGAAAAAGTAAAGGCAGTTCAATCGGATAGCGACGACATCACGCTTTGCGCGGACACGACTGTTGCACTGGGGCGGCGTATTCTGGGCAAGCCCGAGGATGAGGGTCAGGCCGCAGAGTTCCTGTACGCTTTGTCCGGTCGTCGTCACCGGGTGATCACTTCGGTCGCCGTTCGGCGCGGGAATCGCATCCTGCAACGTGATGTCGTCTCGCAGGTCAAGGTCAAACGCCTGTCGGACGTTGAAATCAACGCCTACCTAGCGACCGGTGATTGGCAGGGCAAAGCCGGGGCCTATGCGATCCAAGGCCCTGCTGGCGCATTCATCCCATGGATTTCGGGCTCGTTCACTGGCATCGTGGGGCTGCCCCTGTCCGAGACCGCCGCCTTGCTGCAAGGGATCGGCTACCCACTATATAGCGAGGCATCATGAAGGGTCGAACCATCGTTCTGGACCATATCCAAGACCGCGAAGCCGCGGCATTGATGGTCGACGGAAAGCTTGATGATCTCCTGATCGCCACCGACGCACCCGCGCCCGGCACCATCTATCGCGCCCGTGCCGATCGACCGGTCAAAGGGCAGGGCGGCATGTTCCTGATTACACCCGACGGCCCAGCTTTTCTGCGACAAGTCAAAGGGTTAGCGCCGGGTGCCACGCTTTTGGTGCAGGTTGGCGGATATGCCGAGCCCGGCAAGGCCATCCCTGTAACCAACCGTATCCTGTTCAAAAGTCGCTTTGCCATTGTCACGCCCGACGCGCCGGGCCTGAACATCTCGCGCAGCATCAAGGATGAAGACAGGCGGGATCAACTGCTTGAAATCGCGCATGAACAAATGGGCGACAGCCCCTACGGGTTGATCCTCCGCTCCTGCTGCATGGATGCGGATGCCGGTGACATTGCCGACGACATTTCGGCCATGCTTGCGCAAGCTGAACAAGTGATGAACGACGAGGGGTCCGACGTCGAACTGCTCAGCGAAGGTGACAGCCCGCATATCCTCGCATGGCGCGACTGGACCGATCCTGCCGAGGTTGTGACTAAAACCGGCAGTTTTGAAACCCATGGTGTGCTGGATGCGCTGGATGTTGCCCGTGGCATCTCCGAACCTCTACCCGGAGGCGGATACCTTTTTATCGAACCGACCCGCGCATTAGTGGCCGTAGATGTGAACACAGGCGCGGATACGTCGCTGGCGGCAGGAACAAAAGCCAACTTCGCTTGTGCCAAAACTTTGCCACGTGCGTTGCGTGTGCGTGGGCTGGCAGGGCAGATCACACTGGATCTGGCCCCAATGCCCAAGAAAGACCGCCGAGGGTTCGAATCCGTCCTGCGTGCCGCCTTCAAGTCGGATCCGGACGAGACGATATTGGCGGGGTGGACACCTCTGGGTCATTTCGAGTTGCAGCGCAAACGCAGCCGGTTACCTGTCGCTGAGATCCTGAAATGAGCTGCCCGATCTGCGGAGAAGAAACGCAAAAGAAGTTCCGCCCGTTCTGTTCGAAACGCTGCGCAGACATTGATCTGGCCAAGTGGCTGAATGGCTCTTACGCGGTCCCGTCTCAGCGCGAAGACGACCCTGAGACCGAGGGAGATACGGACGAACACAATACAATACGACCGCACTGAAAAAATGTAAAAAAGCCTCTGGACACTGCCGGTAGCAAGTCATAGAACGCCTCCACCCAACGACAAACGTCGTTCCCGTGCCCGGGTAGCTCAGGGGTAGAGCAGTGGATTGAAAATCCTCGTGTCGGTGGTTCGATTCCGCCCCCGGGCACCATTTAATTGCCTTAACATGCAGATTTTTATGTAAAATTCGAATCAAAGACGAATTATAACCACCTAAATATCCACCTATGCGACCATGGTGCTCGCAATTCTTAATTCGGTTTCGCAGTCCATTCCTTGCTGAGGGAGTAGGCAGGAAACCGTTTCGAGGGTTCGAATCCCCTCGTCTCCGCCACCCACCCCTATCTCTGTCAGCACAGTCTTTCTTTCCCTGTTTTCTCCCGTTTTTCCGGGCGCTTGGGCTATGCCATCTGCCAGAGAGACGACCGTAATCCAGTGAGCTAGCGCGATTTCTGCTTAGTGTCTCCGTAGGCACCATCACGCGCTTCGGTTAGAGCCAAAATTCCCTGCTAACAGGGAATTAACAGGGAAATACTTCAGATTTGAGCCTTTGGGCTGATTTTAGCACCTGAATCATCACTTGTTATCAGTGGGTTGCGCAAGAATTCCCTGCGGAAAATAACAGGGAACATTTTCGCGATTATCAGGGAACTTTTGCGAAAGAACAGGGAACGCCATGCCTAGATCAGGGATGCCGTGCGCCACCCGTGAACCCGTACGCCTTTGCCTGGGCATCCCAGTCGAAGGACATCGGTTTTCGGATGATCCGTTCGAGGGTCAGGTCCGTCGGTTGACGCCCCTCGAGTGTTGATTTCCGCCGAGAAGTGACCCGGTATTTTCACCGAGATTTGACCCACCCTAGTCTATGTATCAGCGCTTATTTGGTGGTCAATGTTGGCGTCTCCTTTCTTGTTTTCTTTGCGGCTTCGGAGCTGGCTTTGAAGCGGTAGCTGTCGTTGCCGGTTTCTAGGATGTGGCATCTGTGTGTGAGCCGGTCGAGAAGGGCCGTTGTCATCTTTGCATCGCCGAAGACCTGGGCCCATTCGGAGAAGCTGAGGTTGGTGGTGATGACCACGCTGGTGCGCTCGTAGAGCTTGCTCAAGAGGTGGAACAAAAGCGCGCCGCCTGATGAACTGAACGGGAGGTAGCCCAGTTCGTCGAGGATGACCAAGTCGATTTTGGTCAGCATCTCGGCTATTTTGCCGGCTTTTCCGAGCGCCTTTTCCTGCTCCAGCGCGTTGACGAGTTCCACGGTCGAGTAGAAGCGCACTTTGCATCTGTGGTGCTCGATGGCCTGAACGCCGATGGCCGTGGCGATGTGGCTTTTGCCCGTCCCGGGTCCACCGATCAGGACGACGTTTTCCGCATTTTCCATGAACTCGCCGCGGTGCAACTGACGGACAGTGGCTTCGTTGATCTCGCTGGACTTGAAGTCAAAGCCTGCGAGGTCTTTGTAGGACGGGAAGCGCGCAACCTTTGTGTGGTATGCGATTGAGCGCACTTCTCGCTCTGCAATCTCGGCTTTGAGCAGTTGGGACAACATCGGGGTTGCAGCCTCGAACGCTGGTGCGCCCTGGGCGACCAGATCATCAACGGCTTGCGCCATCCCATGCAGTTTCAGACTCCGTAGCATAATCACAATCGAGGCTCCTGCAGGATCATGACGCATGGCGCTTCTCCCCGGCCTGTCTCAGGTTGTCATAGCGATCAACGTTGGCTTTTGGTGCCGTTTCCAAGGCCAGGGCGTCTGGCGGATCGACCTCGGGATGGTCAGTTTGCTTGCGGTCGATCAGCCTGTGAAGCAGGTTCAGGATGTGCGTCTTGGTGGGCACCCCGGCTTCCAGCGCCAGTTTCACGGCGCATAGAACGGCGTCTTCGTCGTGATGCAGAACCAAGGACAAGATATCGACCATCTCTCGGTCACCGCCCTCTTTGCGCAGCATGTGATCCTGCAGACGGCGGAAGGCTTCGGGCATCTCCGTGAACGGCGCGCCGTTGCGCAGGGCCCCGGGTTTGCGCTGGATCACTGCCAGATAGTGGCGCCAATCATAGATGACCTTTCCGGGTTTATGGTGCGAGCGCTCTATGACGCGGTCATGGGTGCAAACGGTTTGGCCTTCGGCAACCACGACCAGTCGATCCGGATAGACATGCAAACTGACGCGGCGGTTCGCAAAGCTGGCGGGAACGCTGTATCTATTGCGTTCAAAGGTCACGAGGCATGTTGGCGATACCCGTTTACTGTGTTCGACAAACCCATCGAAAGCCGGGGGCAGCACCATCAGCATCGGCTTCTCTGTTTCCCAGGCATCAGCAATCGTGCCGGGCAGGTCCCGGTGCTTTGTCTCGGCCCAAAGGGCAATACAGCGATCTTCCAGCCACTGGTTCAGCTCGTTCAGATCGCTGAAGACCGGCATGACCTGCCACAGGCGGTTACGCGCATCCTGTACGTTCTTCTCGACCTGTCCTTTCTCCCATCCGGCTGCCGGGTTACAGAACTCAGGCTCAAAGACGTAGTGGCTGGCCATGGCCTTGAAGCGGGCATTGACGTCCCGCTGTTTGCCTCGACCAACACGATCCACCGCCGTCTTCATGTTATCGTAAATCCCGCGACCAGGAACGCCGCCGAAGACACGGAACGCATGCCAATGGGCGTCAAACAGCATCTCGTGGGTTTGCAGCGGATAGGCCCGCACCAGGAACGCCCGACTGTGAGACAACTTGACATGAGCGACCTGCAGTTTGGTCCGTTCGCCGCCGATATTGGCCCAATCTTCGCTCCAATCGAACTGGAACGCTTCGCCTGGCTGGAACACCAAGGGCACGAATGTGCCGCGACCCGTCGTCTGCTCCGCCCAGTGCCGATCCGCGCGCCAGGTACGGGCAAAAGCGGCGACACGCCCATAGGAACCCTTATAGCCCAGCTTCACCAGATCAGCATGCATCTGCTTTACAGTGCGACGCTCCTTGCGTGATTTACGCGTTTGCACCAGCAGCCAAGCCGACAAACGATCCGCATAGGGATCCAGCTTGCTCGGTCGTGCGGGGGTCTTGAATTTCGGCTCTACTGCGCCCTCACGCAGATACTTTTTGATGGTATTGCGAGACAGCCCAGTGCGCCGTGAAATCTCGCGAATTGGCATTTTGTCACGCAATGCCCAACGTCGTATGACACTCAAAAATCCCATGTCGATCACTCCAAATCTCCCCAAACGAAACCGTCGGGGCAAGTTGTTCACATGGGTCAAATCTCGGTGAAAATACCGGGTCACTTCTCAGCGGAAATCAACAGCTGCCGGTGCCGATGCAAATTTTTGGGCGAAGGGCGAGGAACCAGAATTTGGTCGGCCAACGGTCAGAATCCGGTATCTCGAAACCTACCCACACTCCCCTTTGAAAATAGATGAACTGCGTATGCATGCGCCGGAAATTTCAAAGCTGATCCTGGACGGTTTTCAGGCCAGGTCGTTTCCAATCTCACCCGAAGATTTCCATAAAATCGCTGATCTCCTAAGAACCGATGGAGTTGATATCGATGATGTGTCCGTGCCCAAAGATGACCTCAACACGGATGTTCCGGATCTTGAGAAGCGGTATCTGAATGGGGCACCCGAGGTAAAAGAAAGAACAAGTCGGTACATCGAACGCGGTACGGTTGGCGCGAGTGTGAAGAAAGCCAACGGATACAGGTGTCAAGTTTGCGAGGCTTTGGGAGATGAACCGCTTGGATTTCGGAAGCCGAACGGCGACCCATATGTAGAAGCGCATCACGTTATGCCGGTATCCAGATTGCAAATCGGCTCCTTGGACGCGTCAAACATTATGACTGTTTGTGCCAATCATCACCGGCAAATGCACTATGGCGGCGTTGAAGTCGAAATAACGTACTTGAGCTTTGAATTCGAGATTGATGGCACAAAGATCAGCATTCCGCGCCCTCGTCTTGGTTAATCCGTTGGAAGAGTGCTAAGCATCAAAAAACACAAAAAATTGGGGACAGATATCTTTGCCAGTTCCAAGCTATGAACAGCTAATGCCGACTGTACTTCGCCTCGCCGCCGAAGAACGAAGGGTGCGCGATGCCATAGCAATCGTGTCCGATGAGCTTAATCTGACTGATCTAGAGCGCGCAGAAAAAATTCCCTCAGGTTCAGAGACGCTGATTTCAAGCAGAGTGCAGTGGGCGCTGACCTATCTGGTTCAAGCGGACCTGATCAAACGACCCCGCCGAGCCCATTTTATCATTACTGACGAAGGCAGGTCCGTTCTAAAAAACGACCTGGAAAAGTTGAATCTCGCCTATCTGAAGAAAATTCCAGCCTTCATTGAGTTCTTGAACCGAAAAGGAACGCGAAAAGGCAATGGTAGCGAAATCAAGACATCGGTAACACCAGACAGCGAACGAAGCCCGGAAGAGTTAATCGGAGCAGCCTACGAAGAAGTAGAAGCCGAACTCAAAGAACAGGTATTGGAACGGATTCTCCAGAATTCACCCGCGTTCTTTGAAAACCTCGTAGTGAAGCTCTTATCTGGGATGGGTTACGGGCGCCCTGACTCATTGGCTGAAGTAATGGGCAAAGTTGGTGATGGTGGCATCGACGGTATCATCCACCAAGACAGACTCGGTCTAGATGTCGTATATATTCAAGCCAAACGGTATGCGCCGGACAACACGGTGGGGCGTCCAGAGTTGCAAGCGTTCGTCGGCACTCTGGCTGGTGTTTCTGCACACAAGGGCGTCTTTGTCACAACTTCGCGTTTCTCACCCGGAGCACTGGAATACCTCAGAACAGTGAATGCTCGCGTGATTACCATTGATGGGCAACGCCTGGTAGAGCTGATGATTGAATCCGGTGTTGGCGTTAGAACCCGCAAGATTTTCGAACTTCATCGTGTCGACGAAGACTTTTTCCTAGAAGACTGATTATTCCCGCTGGAGCATTTCCATCTTGCATAGATTTCTGCAGTTGCTCGCCAAAGACGTCGAACCCGGAGCAGCTTAACGGGCCTTTGCGTAGAAACCCGTCGAGGGGGATGGGTTGCCAGGGTTTGCATGGTTTGCCGGGTTTGGCGCTACCCTTAGCGCCGGTGCGACGGGGTAACCAAACAGCACTACATGCCAATCTAACATAAGGGCGCTTGTACTTTGACACCTTCGAATTTAGCTTCACCTCCAAACGCAATCGGCAACTCTGAAGAAAAATAACCCGAGCAATTTTCACGAAAGTTTTCAAGGAAATTGTTTTCGCTTAGGTCAAATCGGATTTGCTCAACCACAAACCTTAGAAATGACAGCAATTCATCATTAGTCTCAAGAATTGCATTTGGAGCGTTGCTTGAAAGAACTAAGGCGCTCGGAAAATTGATGTCGATAGCAAAAATTGCCGTAGACTTAAGCTGCCTTTGCTGCTGCTCGGTAACAAATTTATATGACTTTTTTTCATCTGCTGTGTTTTCGATTATTCTTGGCTCTGATGACGGAGACTGCAGCATCTTGCTAACTTCGTATGATTTTTCGATGTAAAAATATGGGTTCCTGCTGCGTTCTTTCATGCTTCGCGCGGATTCATCGTGCTTGCTATCAAAATATGAGAACATTACCGGCTGATCTGCGTCGATAAATACGCACAACTCAAAGTGAGTGCCCGGTATCCATCCGTTTAGGGTCAATTCTGCAAACCTCAACGTGTTCGTCACCAAGTCTTTGCGCACTGTTTCTTCGTCGAGGCCATTGCGCTTAGCGGCATCAACGATACTTCGCCGCATGGAGATAAGTGAATGAAGGCGCCTCATAGGAAGAACTTCTTTGTCCACGAAATTCTGAGCCAACAGCTTCTTGAATATTGTTCCCGACCCAGCAAGCAAACCAGAATTCAATAAAAATGCTATCGACTTCCCCCAAGTTATCTCATTCACTGATAACTTGTATATTAAGTGCACCTCAGAAAGACCCAAAAACACTGTTAGAATGCAGAAAATCCAGAACAAAATGTCTTTCTGTAATTTACTAAGCATATACTAACTCCAAAGAATGTTTGCGACAGATTTCGAGCAGCGCGAGTTGTCAATACGAAGAACATCAGCAGTCTGCTTGGTTAACCACTCTTCGTACAGCTCGCTTTGTCGCTGAAGTGTTTCACGTATGGCTTTGGGGTGCCCCAAACGCACAAGGCGTTCATGCAACACTTCAATTTCTGCGGATAGAAAAACAATTAGGTCCGGGTTCGGGATGGCCTGTTGGAGCTTGATTGCGACATCAGATAATTCCGAGAATTCGTCTTCAGAAAGATAGCCTTTTTCGTAGTGTAACCTACAAAACACGGCGTGGTCCTCCTGGATACTTCGATCAAACGCGACCATCCCCGTCAGCGAACCGTTGGACCACTGACTATGTCTTGAGTGCATGATCTCAGATTGGAGTTTTGCGCAATTTTGAACTGGATTTTTTGTAAAATCCTGCATAGTCGATGGTTTGATTTCTTCTCTAACGACTTCCCAACCTTTTTCCTGCAACTTCTCAACTATTGTACTTTTGCCTGAACCAGTTGGTCCAGATATCCATACGATCATGCAATTCTCCATTCGGTTGCTCTCGATGGATGGCTGTCTTTGAGAGAAAATTCAACCAAGAGTTTAGCGAATAGGGCGCTGGCGGATTCTAATTACCTATACTGAGGGACCGACTTGCCAGGGAAACCTTGGAGGCCCCATGTTGTAGTCTTTTTTCGACTACGAAAGCGTTTGCCTCTTGACGCACTCGGGTCTTACTCAAGGAAAATTCTGTTTAACATAATGGACCCTATCGGACCGTTGCAGCTACTTCTCTCGTCCGCCAAGGCTCTGAAAAATAGTTTTGATCTCTGACTCCAAATGCTGGCCTCGATAAACAAACGAAGTCTCATGCCGCGCGTACTTGCCGTGTCGATCTGCGCTAAGCCAGTTGTACGATCCAATCGCCAATAGATCGTCGTCGACGGCTACGATCTTGCTGTGCAACCGAGGCACTTCGTGGAGACGCACGCCAATCTTGGTGAGCGTGTCTTTTGCCAACGACATCTGGGTTTGACCGTCACTCGCCACATTGGCGTTCAGAAGTGGATCTGAGAATACATCTATGCTCGCACCCCGACCGATCGCCTTCTCAAAGGCAGTCAGGAAGCCGACGTTCTCCATGGTACGCGCAATGATCCAGGGGCTAACGATCGAGTATCGGCGCCCATTGCCTGCTAGAGCATCGATAAGGAAAGCATCGTGCTCAGCAGCATCGCGAAGCATCTGGAGCTCGCCGCTATCATCCTGAAGATCGCTCCTAGGCTCCGTTTCGAACTCAAGTGCGTTTTCCGTTGAGCTGAACAGGAAATCACCAAGCATCGAACGAGGTGATCCCGGAGGGGCGGTAGTCAGAACGTCCATGTCACCGAAAACAAGACAACTGTCTTTGGCGCGGGATACGGTAACGTTGAGCATGCTGGCCGATGCGTCGATGAAATTTCCATCCGCATGTTTCGAATAGACCGGCGAGAAGATAACCACCGGTCTCTCTGCACCCTGTAGTGAATGGACCGTGCCGATCGTCATGCCGTCGCGCAAGTCAACCGAGATACCTCTGTTCGCACACGCAGTCCTGATTTCACGCACCTGCCGACCGAATGGCGTCACAACGCCAACGATTTGCTCCAGGCGCGCCCGATAGCGACTCTCCAACTCCGATCTGTTGGCATCCAGCCACGCAGCAATCGTCCGAGCCTCCAACAGATTTGCGCGACTACTTCCCAGGCGAATTGCCCGCCCATCGACATGCAAGTATCCCAGTCCTGGTAGCTTTGCGTCAGCTGGGACTGGGCCTCGAAGTGGACGTAGTTTCCCCTTGTAGCAAAGTGCGTTGCTGTACCCGATGATCTCGTCAAAGCAGCGACGGTGTTCGAAAAGATACAGCCCCTTTTCAAGTTCAGCATACGGTGAGACGAGGCAGGCTTCTTGTGCAACCCGCATGGCGCTTCCGGTTGTGGTGCAAATACCTCTTTCCGACAACGCACTCCAATCGTCATCTTTTTGCAGAAGGCCAACCTCTCGGAGGTTCCCGATATCAACTGGTTTCGGCACAGACGAGATGGGCTCAATCTGCTGGGTGTCACCAATTACGAGAGCTCGCTTCGCCAGAGAAAAACTCGCTCCGGCAACTTCCGGCAAGACTTGTCCAGCCTCATCCACAATCAATAGATCAATGAAGTCGTACAGGTACTCTTTCGCCCATTTGCCCCCAGTCTTGCGACTGTATGTCAGTTTTCCCGGCAAACTGGCGAACGTGGCAACGGCGCAAGGCGTAAGCATCATGCGTCTTTGCCAGCGCGGAACTAGTGTCGCCTTACCCTTCTTGTTTGATGAACCTGTTATGCCCGCGAGGTCTTCCTCCATAGCCAGCAACCAACGTCCTTCCCAATAGTGGGTCGCCAGCAGAAAGAGTTTGAAGCGAATGATAAGATCAGCGGCGCTCTCCAGGTCTTCCACTGCATCGGCAACAGCACTTTTCGCGCGATCCCATTGGCTCTCAGCGTCCGCCAGCGAGGAACGAAGACGACGAGCCTCTTCTAGGTCCTTTTCAGCCTGCTTCGCCAACAGCTCGACAGACTGCAGGCTTTTAGCGACATGCGCTTCCACATCTGTAACGCGGTTGAACCCATCGGCGTCCGGCATGAATTCCTGGATTGCGTTTTGGGCCGACAGCGCCCGTTTCTTCTTGATGGCTGGTAGAAAGCCGAAAAGTGCTGAGAATGTAGACTCCGCCGCAAGGTGTGCTTCCAGGGCGGTTTTTGCGGCCTTAACCCGTTCTCGGTTCTGCTGCGCCTCGTCAGCCGCCTTGGTTAGCGCCTCTTCCGCTTCAGCAGGGCTCTCGCCGAGGGTTGTCTTTACCGCCTCTTGAGCCTTTGCCAGGGTTTTGGAGGCCTGATCTAGTTGGGAGAGCTTCTTAGCCTCTTTTGCCATTTCACTCTGAATGGCTTCCACTACGAGCTCGACGCGGGCTTCCGACAGAGCAGGAAAAGCGATCTGCGCCGCTTGAAGGTACTTCTCCTTGGCCAGTGAGAAATAGTCAACGCTCTCGCATGCAGACTGAAAGTCCTCTGTTTGATATTTCTTCGCTGCTTCCAACTTACGAGAATGCGACGGAAGGAAGATTCCGAAGCTCCCGATATCGGGAAGCCAACGCCCGGCGAACGGTCCGTCGCCCTTAGCGAAGTCTTTCCCAAAAGCATCAATTATGTTCGTGACTGCCTGGTTGTTGGTGGATGCGGCAACGATGATTGGCGGTTCTTCACCCTTGAGTGCTGCTTTGATCCAAAGACTTGCCACCGCCGATAGCAGCATTGTCGTCTTGCCGGTGCCCGGCGGGCCGTTCACCGCAATGACTTCTCCAGGATACGACACGTCGAGGTAAGCCAAAACCTGGCGCTGATGCTCTGATAAAGGGAAGTTTGGGTTGGAATGGCCTAAGCGGCGACTGAATTCACACTCTACTTTGGGGTCAGCAGTGGATGTCATTTTGCGAGGCGCAGCAACTTGTCTCAGTAGCGACACGTCTGGCTTTTCACTCAGCAACTTGTCGTAGAGATCCACAATGTTGCGGATCGTGGCACTGGCATCTTCGGCTAACTCGAGAAAACCAAAGCCCATTGACTGGTAGTCTTCATCACCATTCGGCCAGCCCTCTGCGACAGCATCGACCATCTTGCGACAATGACCCAGGTATTCCTGCCATGCGCCTTCGACGATCATGTCCGGCAGGGGCGTTTCGGTTAGAAAATCATCAAGATCTTCGACGCTACCGATTGAAAATTCGCCGGATGGAAGGGGTGACAAGACATCTCGTGCTAGAGCGTTGCGCAACGGTGTGATGTGCCCGTCGCGCTCGACTGTTGCTTCCGTCACAACTGGCGCGACGATCTCAGGTAAGCCATCGACGCGGGCCGCTCCGTGAGAAGACTTTCGAGCCATCACGAGCGGCCAAAATCGTACGGCAACGCTCTTCGCCGACTTCTGTCCACCAAATACTCTTTCGAGCATTGCGTCTGGAAGTTTCCCTGAGCGAACCGTCTCACCGGATACCTCGATGAACCGTTTTCGGTCTCTTTGGGTGAACTTGCCGTCGCCCAAGGCACTGTCGGCCAGCGAAACACGCCAATACTCAAGGATTTTCTCTACGTCTTTGTCCATAATTCGCTATCGTCGCCGCGGGCTTGTGCGGTTGAGTGATCGGGGAGACGAGCCGACGGCACAGACAGGCCGGCGATTCGAATACTTAGTCTGAATTGAAATGCTAGCGCATTGTTTTGCAGAGATTATGGCGTGCCGGCGTGGACTTAGCCAGGGCGGAGGTCCTGCGGTTTCGCTTCATCGCCAGGAAATCCTTCCTAAACTCCACGTAAGCGAGCGAGAGACGGTGGACCGGGTGAGCGCCTGCGGCTTGCATCCACAAAAAACCGTGCATGGGGTGGGGTCTGCCGGGTTTGCTGGCGCTGGAAGCGATCAAGTCACCCGTGATACAACACACGGAATAGCCTATCGCGCCCACATATGATTGACTTAAATGGATAGGTAATCGGGTTACAACATGACGGCATTGTCTAACGACGAATTGCAGGATCTTCAGAATGAAGTCCAACGTTTGTTGGGTCGATGTCTGCTTCGACTTCAACAGTATGAACGTCTGATCAAGGCCCTCATCGCCCAACAGAAAATCTCAGGACCAATTCATGAATTAGAGAGTATGCAGGCTGCACGCATGGCCGATTCCGCCCGCAAGACGCTTGGAACCTTGGTAGGAGATCTACTCGGATCATATGTCGTCGCCAACCAGACCGACCCACCCTTGAACCCAGCGGCCGACTCCTTCGGGGATACCAATTCAATAAGCATAGGGACTCAAATTGCCTTATCGGACGCCGATTTCGAGCATACAAAAAACGGTCTGAGAGAGTTGGTGCTCCTTCGGAACGACTTGGTCCATCACTTCATTGATCAGTACGACCTCGAGAGCTTGGACGGATGCCGTCTTGGTTGCGATGCCTTGGTTGATGCCTTCAACAAGATCGATCATCGCTTCAATGAACTTCGGACATGGGCTGACGACATGCGGAAGCTGCACGGCCTGATGGCACAGTTCGTCCAATCTGAGCAGTTTCGCGACTTTGTGGTCACTGGGAACTCACCAGATGAGACCGTTCGCTTGGCCAACACAGGTATCCTGCGCGCTTTACAAGAGGCAGCCGGCGAGTTAGCTCTCGATGGATGGGCAACCGTGTCAGAGGCAGGCGGATGGGTTGCCGCGCGATACCCTGACCAAGTACCTGAGAGGTATGGATACGCCAGTTGGCGCCAGGTAGTACATGAGGCCCGCATTTTTGAACTTCGATACTTGGAGAGAGGTGGGCGGCGCACTGCATGCTACCGGAAAAAGGTGGAGCGCCACCATGAGCAATCGGTGCCCGGAAGTCCTGTCAGTTAGTAGGGGATTAGTAGGGGATGTACGTCAAACGTTCTCTTGCATCGTCCAGCACCGTCCAAGATCGACACGAGAATTAGTAATGCAATCATAATGAGTTATGCGGGTTCAGCAGGCCTGATCCAGTCACGTCCAACACCTGGACGGCAAAATTCGTAATTGGAAGGTCTCAGCAAGAATGGTTCGCGAAACCGAATACTGTCCTTTACAGATTGGGGGTATCATTGGTGACCTGAGCCCCAAGTTACCTCCACTTCGCGGAGAGTCCTTGGGTTCGATTTGATGGCCTTACGCGGCCAGTTTGTCCATCGTTCTTTTCTCAGCAAATTCTCTGGGCGTCAGGTTTCCGAGCGCCGAATGTGGTCTGTGGGTGTTGTAGTCCTCCTGCCATTCTTCCAGCGTGTTACGGGCCTCGGCCAGTGAGCCGAAGAGCGTTTCGTTCAGACATTCATCTCGAAGCTTGCCGTTGAAGCTTTCGACGAAGGCGTTCTGCTGTGGTTTGCCGGGCGCGATATAGTGCCAGTCGATCCCAGTCTCTTGCACCCATCGCAGTATGGCCATGCTGGTGAATTCAGTGCCGTTGTCCGAAACGATTGTTCCCGGCATCCCGCGCTCGGAAATGACCCGGTCCAGTTCCCGTGTGACCCGCAAGCCTGACAGCGACGTGTCGGCCACCAGCGCCAGGTTCTAGCGTGTAGAAGCTGAGGGCACTTACAACCTCACACCCCAATTCTCGCGTCGAACGCGGCCACTGACAGATCCGGCAGCGGTTTCTTAGGCAATGCCACCCAGCGCAGCCATGCCACGTCCAGATCAGTGATGGCGCGCACGTGGTGGGGTTCCAGCGGAACGCGCATCAAGCGGGTGTAAGCCTCGATCTCGTGATAGCTGATCGGGTTGGGCATGCCCTGGCTGTGGCTCCGGGCATGGCTAAGGGCCAGAAACGTCTCCCAGATGATCTGAACCCCGTCAGGCAGCCTGATGGGGGTCTTGGTGTCCAGATGGGCTTCAAGGGCTCGAACAAGCGTGTCCGTCATCACTAAAACTCACCATGTCTTTGTCCGTCTATGACGATGCTAAGAACACGCTGTCAAAATTCGTGTCCTCCGATGAGGTTTCGCATTGATCTCGCGATCTCCTCGGCTGCACCTACATTAATCGTTTTGATACTTGTCGGACCGGCAAGGTCCATGGTGGCACCTTGGGCAATTGTGGTTATCAAACTGTAAATCCAAGGATATTTGACCGTCGCCTCGATTGTCTCCGAGTGAAGTGACGGCAAAAACCAACAACTCAATTTGGCCTCTTACATTTTATACTTCTTTCTACTTGAATTTTTTACTTTATACTGCCAACCTATCTGCAGGTACAAGGAGAATGGCGGATGAGTAGTAAAAAGTATGAAAGAAATGCGAGAGAAGAAGCAGTCCGAATTTTAAGTCAGAAGGGATACCGTGTGACAGATGTTTCTTCGGGAACTGGCGTCCCAAAACTATCACGCTTGCTTGTTGAAAAAGATGGCAATGAAGCTGTTTGCATGGTCAAATATACGACAACGGGTCGCATACATTTTGTTCATGAAGACAACACATTTAAAGTCCTAGATGAAGCCGACTTAGTGCTTCACGTAAATGACTCCAGCTCCGACAAAGGTAGACTGGTGATCAGCCTGTTCGAAAAATCTACCGTTGAAAAAGCATTTCAGGCGGCGCGCACAGCACTCAAAAATGTCGGTCAAGATCATATCCCGATTTGGCTCAATCCTAAGTTTGAAGAGGGGGTTCGGTTTACTGGGTCGGGTTTTGAAAATGAAGCTATTTGGGCCGAAAGGACTAGTATTGAACAGCAGCGAGACGAGGGAAGAATAATAGAAACTGATCTTGAAGTAGAAGAAGCAGTATTAGAAGGATTTAAAACCCCCAGAGACGAAACCGACCGACAAAGCGGGGTTATGGCCCGTTTTAAGAAACTGCTGGCTGAAGAAATGGGTGTTCGTGCAGAGCAACTGGAAATAGACGTTCGAATTAAGCTGTAGCATCAAACCGCAAATTTTTTCATCGGCGTTGTCAGTGTTTCGCCTAAGATCTTGGCGAACCCATTTTTGGGGGTTCGCCTCGTTGGGCTGCAGCTACTCATCCTTCTTTTTCCGAGTCATCTTCAGCATCGCCGTGTCTGCCACCTTAGACCGGCTTGTCGCCTCTGTGTGCTTCTGAACTTCACCCAGTGTTTTGTGACCGGTTACCCACCGTCAAGTTTCGTATGTGCTTCCAGAGCCGAACGAGCAGTTTCTGCCTGTATGAAAGGTCAGAGAAATCGACAACGGGGACCGCTACGCAACTTGTTAATGCCTTGTGAACGGTTAGCCGTTAGCGTGAATTTTTCATTCCAATCGAGGTATTAAACGTTCATCAAGACGCGTTGGTCATGATTGGGTCTGCAATAGTGCAATGGCGCAGACGCACCATGGCGGAGAACTCGAAGGCAACTAAGCCCTGTATCACCAGATTGACGAAAGTAGCTAGCAGTCCTCGCCGAAGAGTGTTGGCTCAGTTGGGTACGATGCTTCCGACAATTGCCGATGACATCCGTCAGAAATCCGCCATCTCACGCAGTTGCTTGATGTGGATATTTTCCTGGACGTACGCAATCGACTTAGTTTGGTCGCCGATATCGTGGTCAGAAGCTATACTACGAAATGCATCCGCCACATCGCCAAAATCGTAAACGTTCGGAAAGGCAAAGAAGCCCTCACTGATACCATCTATGTTGTCGATGACGATCAGAAAGAGGCGTTCTTGGGAGATAAGGGCTGTACAAAAATCGCTATAAGGAAAATCTGTACCGTTCAGGTAGTGTTCCACAACGATCTCATTTTTTGTGTTCGGAGCGATCTTCCAGAGTAGAAGAAAGGCAATTCCATATGGTGTTGGAACTGCGACTGACTTCATGATGAGGTCCGTTTGCCCCTGCTCTCCATAGTTTGGGGCGTATCGTGGTTCCTCTAGAAAAAACAGGACACATTCTTTTGGCTTCCCGCGCTCAAGATTTAGCATTTCAAAGAAGCAACCAACCTGCCCCACCTTTTCGGGTTCTAGTTGCCTCTGAAAGCTGCGTGGACCGGTGTAGACCGACATAACTGTTTTCCTCTTTTGATCGCTTCGCCAGTTCGTGCCGCACCTGTGCCACGCAACATGATTGTCTTGAATTATCTACTGCGAGAATACGCCATACTGTAACTGCAGTCACGTCAGTCCAACCACTGCCTGGCAAGTCCGCTGCATGTTGTGTTGCCGCAGCAAAACCGAAACTTGCTTTGATAGATTTCTTGTGCACAGCATGATCCAATCGGATCATACGGGGGAATTTCTCCCTGTGGCCACTGTGAGCGATGTTGTGGAATCTGATGGGTACGGATTGCGTGCTTCACCGGCAGCGCTACGGGTGCGTTGCACCGCCTCCCTTTAGTCACCCTCTGTTTCAATTTTGGCTTTAGCTTTTCGCTTTACCTTTGGGCCGGTGCTGAGGCCGCCATGCAACCTGCAACGCCGCTTTCCAGGTACTACCCGGGCCTGACATTGGCCTCCTGCTCGAGTTTTTGCGCCGCAGGTTGGGCGCTCTGACTTGGGCAGTGGTTCACCGGAATCATTCAAGCCCAGTTCCGCCATCTGTTTGCAGTTTGCACCGCGACACTGTGAGCAATCCCTCCGATAGTTTGGGTGCTTGTGCGCCTCTGCTGGGCACGGCCGCCAACGTGACTGTAGTGCCTGCCAATCAATGGGGTCACCTTGAAATCGCGCACGGAATTTCTTCTCAAAATTGGTCGGTCGTCCCATCAAAAAACCCCAACAATTGTTAACATAGTCTACAAACCCCATGATGCGCGCAGTGTTTGGCCTTCGGCTCTCACAAATTTCATTGAGTACTGCAGCTTATCTCGCTCAATGGAGGTTCGGTACGCCACACCACCACCCGCCCCCTTTAGGGGGGCGGTGGTGTGGCAACTGTTTTCTGCATGTTTGCCACACCCCGCCACACCTCTGCTTTTTGGGGTGGGTGTGGCACTTATGTGTTTGCCCACTCACCTACCTCCAAACACGGGCGTCCCATACGTTTTGCATCCAATAATTTGACCTTCTTCAAGGCACCAGATTTCAACCATGCCTCGATCAATTTTTTGATGCGTATGCGGTCTGAACAGGCATCAAGTTCCAAAACTTCCGCAATAGTTTCGCCTGCCCAATCGTCACGAGCCTGTTCCTATTACCGTAGTCCTTTTCCATTCAGAGCTTTCTGCACAGCAAGAAGGTCGGCCAATGTAATTCCATCAAAGGTATCGGGCCAATTCCAGACTTCGACCACGCCTACGCTGTCACCGTTTGACAAGTGGACTGAAGCCAAGCGCCGCCAGACACGACCTGCGGTGGGGGCAAGATTTGCCTTGTCGCGGGTCACAGCAAAATACGTAGACGGATCCTCTTTCACACCCGCTTCAGCCTTCATGCTCTCTGTCATCTTGTTAAGTACCCGACCGGAATGCGCCGCCGCCAAAAGCGCGGTTGCGCCGCGCCCGCTTTCGGTCGTTGCTTCTTCGCCGTTGGTTTTGCGAGTGTGGTGCACGAGTTCAATTGCGCAGTTGCACTGGTCCGCCAACCGTGCCCACTCCTTTGCCACGATGTCAATTGCACCGTTATCGTTCTCACCAACCTGGTGCGACGAAACAAACGGGTCGATGATCAGAACATCGATCTCGCGTGCCTCAATTTCATGCGCTAGGGCTACCATTTCCGGTTTGATGATCTGGACGCCTTCACGGGTTTGGATCGCAGTGCTAAGTTCACGTTCCCGACCAGAGTCCACAAACAACCGCCCCGCGATTTCCTGAGAGGTGACTTGGTGGTGCTGCATGGTTGCTATAATACGCCGATCCAATTCGTCGCGCGTGTCTTCAAGGTTGTAGATCCAGACCTTGAGATCTTTGGCGGTCCAGTCGCCCAGAAGCTCCCGCCCAGAGACCATTGCCAGCGCCTCACAGATCGTCAGAGATGATTTCCCGACTCCGCCGGGGGCAACTGTCACTGATACCTGTTTGCGGATTAGATGCTGCCCATAGAGCCAAGGTCGGGGCGGAATGGTGGACGGGTCGCGCCAAGAAAATACCGTTGGCAACAGATCCGATCGCCGGCGAGGAAACTCGGCTTGGTGTGCTTTAAGCTGCATAACCATGTCTGCAAAATTATGCGCCATGTTTATTTGCCACCCTGCACCTGTTCGAGGAAAGCCGCCTGCTTAGCCGGATCCATCTGTCCGAAGCTCGCAAGGCAATAGGCATCAAGCTCTTCAGGAAGTGCCACGTCAGCCCAGAACAACGCCTCGTCCATATAGTTTAGAAGGGGCGCAATAGGCTGTCCTGCACCATTGTCCAGCACGACCTCCGCGATCAATTTGGCAGCGTCGTAGCTGAGAGTTTTCAGCGCCATATAGGCAAGCGCTTCACGTTGCTGCTGATCCAGGTGTGCCTGTAAGATTAATTCAAGGCCAAGCCACTGGCCTTCGCCGTTCAGCCAAAGGGTGTACCCAATTGAACGCGACACCTTTTTAATGTGCTCAGGAATGTAATCAGCGATACTTACACCCACCTTGTGCGACAGATTGCTGCATTGGGGGCAAACACCAAGTTCTGCACAGCCAGCAAGTGGTAGATTCGTGACGTTAGTGGCATCAGAGTCCAACTGCCCATGTTCACAAAGGGGCAGGGAGGAGCGACGCAAACACGTGTCGGTGGTGTTATTCCAGCTTTGTTTGCTCATTTTTACCTCACCACTGAGGCGCTGGCGAACCTTTAAGTACAGGATTGGGCTGCGATTGGTTTATCTCAACCCTGCTCCCAGTGGTCGCTCAGCGCCGGGGGCTATTGTTACTGGGCTTTTTCGTCGCGAAGGGCACGGACGTGAGTGTCCACTTCGTCTTCCGGCCAATAAAGCTTCCCGCCGAGTTTAACCGGTTGCGGCAGACGCCCGGCCTGGAGATCGAGATAAATTGCAGAGCGTGACCGCCCGCCTAGCTTTTTGCGCAGTTCTGCGAAGTTGAGGAATTTCATAGTCACCATCCTTTTTGGTTCGGGATGGTGCAACCGTGACCAGAGGAGCCTGTCTTTGGGATTGTGAAAAGAAATCAGAAATAAAAACACAAGGCACTCGCTTGCTCCCAAATATCGCGAGCTGATTGCTCTGTTTGCGCGGTTGCAGGATGCAAAGCAGCGATTTCTGACCAGGAGGCACCAGCTTCACGTGCGTCCAAGGTGCGCAGGTAGCCCAGCCATTTTTTGGGATGCCGTCGGTTTACCACTAGTTTTCCCTTGAGGCGTACCTGAAGTTGTCTAGCTAGCTCACGCGCTTCTTCGATCTGAGGCTCTAACGGTCTATTCAGATCGAATTTTATCGCCACTTCATGCGGTTCGAGTTGCACTGAAAAGCAGTCGAAATGAGCCACCCCTTGAGTTTTATAATGCTCATCCGTGAGCCTCCCCATTTGAACGGGTCCACCGCTATGTTTAGGAAACGGAGGACCAAGAATGGCAAACAAGCGACCGAAGCCGGAAGAGATTGTCTCAAAGTTACGGCAGGTTGAGGTGCTGATGGGGCAAGGCATGCCCCGGCTGGATGCAATCAGACAGATTGGTGTTGTTGAACAGACCTATTACCGATGGCGCAAGCAATACGGCGGGATGGGTGTAGATCAACTGAAGGAACTGAAGCGGCTTCAGAAGGAAAATGATCGGCTGAGACGAGCTGTGTCAGACCTGACGCTCGACAAGCTGATCTTGACGGAGGCTGCAAAGGGAAACTTCTGAGCCCCGCTCGCCGTCGCGCCTGCATCGAACATGTGCGTCGCCAGTTCAAAGTGTCTGAGCGCAGAGCCTGTCGCGTGCTGGGACAACATCGTTCCACACAGAGGCACATCCCGAGAGGCCGTGTCGATGAGGATCGGTTGGTTGCCGACATGATCGAATTGGCCAGGCAGTATGGTCGATACGGCTATCGTCGGATTGCGGCCTTGCTCAGAGAGGCAGGTTGGTCGGTCAGCGATGGCCGTGTCGAACGACTATGGCGGAGAGAGGGGCTGAAGGTTCCCGCAAAACAACCGAGGAAGGGGCGGCTCTGGCTGAACGATGGCTCGTGTGTTCGGCTGAGGCCGGAGTATCGCAATCATGTATGGAGCTATGACTTCGTTCATTGTCGAACCGACGATGGCAAAGCTTTTCGGACGCTGAACATCCTTGATGAGCACAGCCGGGAGTGCCTTGCGATCAGAGTGAAGCGCAAGCTGAACTCGGTCGATGTGATCGATGCCCTGACGGATCTGTTCATACTGCGCGGTGCACCCCGCTTCATACGTTCAGACAATGGGCCAGAATTTATCGCCCAGGCCGTCCGAGACTGGATCGCCGCAGTTGGCGCCCAGACGGCTTACATTGAACCTGGGAGCCCGTGGGAGAACGGATACTGTGAAAGTTTCAATGGCAGGTTCAGGGATGAGCTACTCAACGGTGAAGTCTTCTACAGCCTGCGCGAAGCTCAAATTCTGATCGAACAATGGAGGAGACACTACAACACAAAACGCCCCCACAGTGCACTGGGCTATCGCCCGCCAGCACCTGAAACCATCATCCCGATGGATCACAGGCCGATGATGCACTAACAATCAAATCGGACCAGTCAGATGAGGCTGCTCAGTTTAGCCAGGTCATCGGCCAAAGGGGGCAAGCCATATGACACTTTTCGCGGGAGAGTAATGATACCAATCCGCGATGCCCAGAATAACTGTATAGCTTTTTGCGGCTGGGCAATTTCCACAAGCAACAATCCCGAGTATCGCATCGAGGTAGGTATTGCCACCAGTCTTTACCGGTACGCTATCTTGAGCGGTCGTTTTTGCGGGAGTTCCCACGAGTAGGTATAGGCTCAACAGTGGCGCAATCCCAAGAATACCAGCATGTTTCATTCCCAACAATCCTTACGCCTGGCACCCTCTTCTAAAATACGCTGACGATTTGGTAACTTGTCACCTCGGAGTATCAGAACTCGTTAGTTGTCATCTTCCAGTCTGCCTTAGAATTTACAACTCTTCGTGGGAACGGACCTCCTAAATGTGGTAAACGAGCGCCCAATAGTCTGTTCTTTTTCAAGCTAGTCACTGAAACGGAATTTGACTGATTTCCGCCCAATACATGGTACGTTGTTTCGTCTTCGGAATAATAAAATCCAACGTGTCCACTGGTCCCCGACCGAGTACCCCTCCAGAAGACAAGAATTGAACCGAAACAAGGTTCAACAGCCTGCCCAAAATACAACCAGTTTCGCGCGAGATAAGGATTATTTGGAACAACCGCTTCCGGCAGTGTTACTGCTACGCACGTTTCGACGAAGTCTCCGCACCAGGGGAGTCTTGCGGGGTCGCCCAGTGTTTTTCCATCGGATTTCAAGAATTCACGAAGTTTGTAATTATGTAAATTTTCGTGCAGGCCCTTTTTGCGTAACGCTAGCATCATCCAAGGAAAAAAATCCAGTAAGTCTTGCTGCGGTATATCTGGCGGCTTGTTTTCCCCAGCAACTTTCGATTCGCCGGGCAAAGTTCGTAAAGCTGAAATGGTTGCTTCGTTAAGGTTTCCAGTTTCGGGTAGGCCACGAAACCTCTGAAATTCTATAGTCGCGCGAAGCGTGTTCCTGCCCCAAACTCCGTCAACTACACCTGGATCGAACCCATGAGCGATTAAACGTGATTGTACCCACTCAACAAAAGACACTCACCCCTCCCGTTACAGCATCAACAATATGAAAAATTGAACTTTGTTCAGACTATTGGAAATAGAGCTGCAAACCTTATTTCTCACAGGTAGCTTAGCACATTTTCATAAGATCGTCACAACCTTCTAATGGTAACGAAAGAGATCTTTGGCACTTACTGTCGCTAGAAGACACAACGCTAGGCAAATCTCCCTTTCAGGTATTGCTGCCAAGAATGTTGGGTCATTCAATTGTAGTTTGGGCATTCTTCGACTGTCGCTCGACGAGAACAAAAACGACTTAAGATAAATGATAGCTTTGAAGCTGAATATAGACTATTCGAATAGCTTAGCTTTAAAGACTGTTACGTCAAAAAATCGAGCCTACTCAATCTTCAAGAAAGGAGTTGGCACATGGTCGCTTCCTTCTTGAAGCAGTTTCTTCGGAGTTGACAACCGCTTATTGTACCCTCAATGGGTCAACGTATTTTCTCTACCAATACTTTGCTTCAAGACTTTGTCGACAATCACGCCAAAGAATGGATGTTTCGCTTTTTTGTATCCATGCCTGTGTTCTGAACACTATTACTGTCGAGCAAATTATTTTTTAGAAAATAGCTCACTGAAAATAAGGAAATTCGGTGTTTAGAGAAATCATGCGCATATTCTTCTTTTTCAAGTTGATTTTTTCAATCGAATTATTTCAAAATTGTAGAGCGCTGATAGGGGTCATCTGGGAAGACGCGCCCGGTTTTAATGCACTGAAAAATGTGATCAAAAACCTTCCCAGGTTGACCGCTTTTTTTGCCGTAGCGGAAGTAATTGTGCCCTTTAGGTGTGTCATACTCTGTATTAATGTCGTCACAATCAACCTGAAATACGTTTCGTGGCGTGTGTTCGATATTCTCTGGTCCGGTATGACCCAACCGCCGAGACGCAACTTTGTTTTTTAAGTTTGCTGCCTTGCTGGCGCGCAAAGCCAAATCGTCCGAAGCGTAGTAAACTATGACATTTCGAGATGCGTGTGAGATCAACTCTCCGGGATGACCTTCATGAAGTGTTTCGTTGACAACATCTGCAGCGACCATGAAGGTATTCCTAAAAATTAATGGAACTCCAGCTGCGAGGTCGTAACGATCCCAACTTATAAGAGTTTGGCGAAGCACTCGGTTTCCCATCGAATGAGCCAGCAGATTTATACGTTTCAGGCAAGGGTGTTCTTGCGGATCATTGGCCTCAGAGTTCCGCCACGCCAAGAATTTCTCTAATACTCTGGCAAAAGAGTAACCACTTTGGTCCGCTGACTTCTGATCATCCCAGTAGTCTTCTACTATCCCCAAATCATTGTCGCAGGGCCAAATGAGCGGCACAACCAGTGCTTCCTTCTTGGTCTCACGATCACATAGCATTTGCAATTCGTTTGCCATTTGAAAGATGAAGTCCGGTAAATTGTTGAATCCGTGTACAAAAAGAAGTATCTGCCGATACTTGGAGTCTTTTAAACGCTTCAAGAAATCCAAACTTCCTATCTCCAAGTGATCACCGTCTTTACCTGTCTCGCAAAAAAAGACTGAGTTACTAGGCGCATTATTCTTTAGATCAAAATTGAACTTTCGCCCTTTACGCGATCGAATGCTCTGGGTGGGAAATCGATTAGTAATAAAAAGCATAGTACCCTCGCGCTTGAGAAACACTTAGATGCCACAACTATAGTCTCTTGATAAGAAAAAGCGAATGATGGAATCCCATCACACATGTTTGCGATCTAAACCGTCACTAAGCGTTGCAGGCCATTTATGTTATTTCAGCTGTAGTACACCATTCCTACGGAACACTTTCCTATGTCCGTTGCTTGCCAGTTTGTTTTTACCTCGTGCGAAATTTAAGTCCGTAGTCATTTGCATTTAGAATGGGTGTTTTTTAGTATGGTGCGAGAAGCAACAGAAGGCGACTCTAAATCCTGCTAAAATTTAGAGCGCAGGCTAGGCTCAGGACTTCGGTAACGGGGTCGCTTCAGTCAAGCGGTTTTTGGGTATGACAATTGATCCGCCGGAGCGGCTGCCTTGGTATTGTTAGTGTCCGTTCCGCCTTTTCTCGCGGCTTTCGGCTGAGATCCTTCGGGTACTTGCTTCGGTTCGTGGTCAGCGCGATGGCTGCCAACATGATGCTGGTTCGATGTAATTCCGATGTGCCCATCTCATAGGCGTGCTTGGCAAAGAACAGCGACAGTCCTGACCACGGCATCATCGGAACCACGTCCCTGGGGGACCTCGAAAGCCCGCGCTCAAGCAGGCAACGGGTAAGGCAACGACAAGGTCAGGTCATTTTCGGTGCCTCATCGGGCTGGAACTCGGTGCCGTCGATCCAAATCCGATGAAGTATGACAGCGATGCGGCGTGCGAGAGCAACCATTGCGATTTTACGACCGCGGCGTCGAGCCAATTGGGCGCCCCATGTTCGCAACCAAGTCGACCGGCCACGGTTCATCATGACGGTTGCGGCTTGGCACAACGCCCGCCTCAGATTCACGTCACCAGCTTTGGTGACACCGCCTGACACGTCCCGTTCACCGGACTGATTGCGTGAAGGCGTCAAGCCAACCCAGGGACCAACTCTCTTTGACGACCGAAAGCGAGCCGGATCATCGACCGCAGCACGGAATGTCAACGCTACTACTGCACCGATCCCAGGCATCGACATAAGGCGTAGGCATACTGGATCATCCCCGGCCAACTGGCGCACGCGCTTTTCGAGACCGGCCAGTTCCTGTCGCAGAGATGCTCTGGCACGCAGCATTGGTGCTGTCGCGGTTTCCAGCATGGGATTTCCATCTGCCAATTCTCGAATGCGGGCCTCGAATCTGCCGCGAGAGATCGCGCCAACCTTGAGGCCAAAGTTCCGCAGTAGACCTCTCAGTGACATCTCCAGAGCGATCATGTTCTGTTGGATTGCCTTTCGAGCGCCGAGAACCGCCCGGGTTTCCTGAGCGGAGACAGATTTACAATGCACCGGACGGAACCAGCCGAGGTGAAGCAGACGCGCAATCCCCTCGGCATCCCGCCGGTCTGTCTTGATCGGCATTGCTTTCAGCGCTCCTTTCACCTGGCGCGTTTCCAAGAGTACTGCATCAAGGCCTGCTTCAATAAGCCCTCGGTGAAGCCATTGCGACAATGGTCCAGCCTCCAGGCCAATTGCTGCGATGCAGCCGTCAAGTTCGTCCAACCTGCGCGCCAGAGCTTCGGGCTCACTTTCAGTCTCCGCCTCTTTGATGATCTTGCCATGCTCACTGATCACGCAGATCGAGGTCTTCGCAAGCGATACATCCAATCCAACAAACAACTTCATCCCGTCATCCTCCATGTGGGTTCAATACGGGAATGGCGACAGCGCGGCGCTGATCTGACAAGTGGCAACGGTCGTGCGTGACGCAGGCCCCGTTACAGCATCTCATAGCCAGTTAATGACGAGAGCAGCCAACGCGATTGCCGACATGAAGACTTTTGGGCATCTGTCATATCGGGTTGCTAAGCGCCTCCGGTCTTTGAGCCTACCAAACAGGATCTCAATGCGGTTACGTCTTTTGTAACGTGCTTATCGTATCGGACGGTCATCTTTCGTTGCTTCCTGTCCGGGATGCAGGCGCGTATCTCCTTGTCTTTCAACGCTTCTCTGAACCAGTCCGCGTCGTAACCGCGATCGCCGAGTAGCCAATCCACCTTTGGCGGACTGCCAACGAGAGCCCGTGCGCTGATGTAATCGCTGAATCACGTGGCACGGCGGATTTCAATAGGCCCTGAGCCTAGTCTTTTTGCCCAGCGCCCAACATGTTTGGTCTACCGAACGGCCAGAACCACTGCAGTAGCCTTGCTAACCACAGCCATCTCGTTTGATAAACACTACACTTATTTTGGAGTCCGAAACGCTCGAGTGCTCAGTGTGATTTGGAACCTCTTTGCGCAAGCTCGTCACAAAATCGAAACGCTCTACTTAGTCAACGTCTTTAGTCGCTGTTGAACGTAGCTGTTCCCCGGATCAAGCTTAAGGACCTGATGATAAGTCTGTATCCCGGCTTCAGTATTTCCGCTAATGACTTGTGCATTTCCCAATTGTTCCAGAACTGCCGAGTTGTATGGCTCAATTTTCGCAGCCATTTCGCAAGCGACTTGAGCTTCGTCCACAAGCTCGTATTCTACCGAAATCGCGCACAGGGCATATGCATAGTCAATATTTGAAAGATCGGTAGTATCTTCTCCGTGCAACCTTTCATTTTTGATGATTTTTTGAATTTCATCGGTAGCTCGCTTAGTTTGTCCTTCATAAAGGTAAACCAGCGCTCTGGAGAATTTTGACTTATTGATTTGATGAATATTTAGCCCGTTTTCTCTTTCTAAAGCGGAATCAAATGCTGAAATAGCCCTTTCGTATTGTCCGGTAGAGCTCAATAATTCCCCTTTAAGTTGGTCCAGGTACCATCTATCAAAAACAGGACCGCCGTCTTTCTCAATTAATTCGACCAACTTCAAAGCCAAGTCAATTTCACCATTTATTTGAGCGAGACGTGCCTCAGAATAGTTTAAATACTGTTTTGCTTGAAGCGCTAGTTTCGGGTCGGCTATTCTACGTATTACCCAGCGAGCCCGATCACAATCGCGGCTAGCTTTCTCAAGAAATCCTGCTTGGGCATATTCCTGGCAGGAGCTCATTAGCAGCCAGAAGTCATTGGGCGACAGCGCGAGTGCTGACGACCTATTAGACAAGGCTTCTTCATAGTTTCCAAGTTTCTTATTTGCGGTCGCTTTTAATCCTAGTGCGCTTACCGCGGTCTCAGTAGGCAATCCCTCTGTTTTAAGCAGGATATCAGCGAGTCCTAAGGCGCGCTCGTAATTTCCGTTCATAACTTCTTGTTTCAAAGTCTGAAGCTGATGCGACTTAGTCACTTCTGCGTGTGCAACGGCTGGAAAATTGAAGTAAGCTGCTGCCACCAGAAGTTGGACAATTCTCCAAAAAGAGCTTTTCAACATGAGTTCACATTTGGCGGGCATGATGGATTTGCGAAACTCTTTTGCGGAGAAGTCACCGAAAGAGCCGCGACAACTAAGAAAATGGCTGATAAGTAGTTCATAAGATGTCGTCCTTTTCAGTTTGAAGACGTCGACTTTGGTACACCTACATCACGAGTCGTGACAGGAGTAAGTGTACCTCCATGTTGAAGTGAGGAGCTCATCGCATTCTCGTTTGTGCGTGGATCTGAGAGCCAGTCTTTTAGCAACCCTAGGAACGTCCCAAAGTAAAAACCAATGATCAAGCCGCCCCAGTTTTTTAGCTCATCTGGCGCTTGGCTAACTCCTAGCGCAGGTAAAAGTATAACTGCAAAAATAACTGCTAAAGCAATGACAGATGAAACGGAGATCACTGTCATAACAACAAACCGTTTGAGAAATTGATCCGGTCCATCCACTCGTGCGTTTGTAGTATCCATCTAGTCTCCAACATTCGCTTGTGCCAACTCAACTTCTAGGCATTCAGCCACGATTATTGCTTCTGCACGCTCCTTGTTGAGCCTCAGGTTGCTTGTAGATTTAGACGCTTCACTCATCTTATCGTGTAAATTTGCTGTATCGTTGTACATTCCCCAGTAGAATACTAGATCACTATTACAAGCGATTTTCCGTCTAAACTGAGGCTCTGGAAGCGTATTGTTTTTGATACCTGACAACAGCTCTAACTCTGTTGCAAATCTCTTTATTATCGAAGCGTAGGACCGTACATCAACGCGCCGTTCGATATCTGCCGCATCCTTCAATGTATAAAAACAGTCTTCTGGCAACCCGTGCTCGCATTCGAAAAAATACCACTCTTGAAGCATCCTAATGCTATCACTAGCACTAATTTTTGTTGGATCAGATCTAGCCAAGTTTGCTGCCAACTGAAAGAACTGTTGCGCGAGCTGATAGTAGGTCAAGTCAGGAGAAATGGGTTGGTCCAGTGTCTTGGATTTAGACATCCACCTACCAACTCCGGCAAGAATCTTGAATTGGTGTTTTGGTTCCAGTTCTAAGAAAGTCCCGTTTTCTTCCATCCTTCGTAGTTCACTTACTATTTGAGGTGTGACCAAAGCTTCAGACTGTATCATCCGCCTTAGAATATCTACAATTCGCCTGTAGTCTTCGAATTTCGCGCTCAAGTTTGGCGCGCCATTTTCTAGAGACAACATGTCGTCCTGACTGAGCCCAACGGCCATTCGAAATACTCTTGCCCAATCGTTTGGCTCAAGCGGTTGGATTGCTAGAGAGCGATTGATTTCGTTTATTCTGGCATCGCGATTTGGGAAGTAACGCGTCACGATTAGATGATGCTGAACGTCACCTCTGTGCCTTCTAATCTCCAGTCTTTCATCTAAGTCGTAACCTCCAAAGTTGTAATCAATATCGATATATACCGGAGGTGCGCGGAAAAGATTGTTGAGAGTGAGGTTGTATGTAACGAGTGTTTTTAGCTCTTCGTCTGGCTCTTCGTCAAAAGTAACCGGCAAGAAGCCGTAAGCAGTATTTTCCGGGCTCTGATGGTCTTTCAACTCGGCGCTTAGAAATTGTTCTAACCTTTCGACTTCCACTGGAGTTTCAACTTCTACGCCAGTTTCATCTCTAAACACGATCATACCCTCGTATCTCGTTTTTGCAGGCTCGCTGTAAAGAATCGTAGGCTGGGCAAGAAACAGTATGCCAAAGCTTAGAAATATCAGTTGTGAAAATGGAGGCATTGAAGGGTACCTCAAAAATAACAATAAAGTGGAACAGTACCGTAAATGGTGATTCGGCGCAATGGCGCTTGGGTTAAGGTTGTGTCCCCAGTTCGTGTAGGCCTTTGGAAGTCTTGCCGAGTAGTGGATTCATACTAGGAATAACAAAGCAGTTCGTTGCAATAGGAATTTGTCTTTAATTTACTGGTAGGTTCGATGCCTACTAGAAAAGAAAGTTTTCGATGTTTTGGAAAGTTTAACCCGAAACTCTGTTTTTTTCGGTACCAAAAGTTAGTTAGCACCGTTTGGTCTCAGTCAAAACGCGTTGGTAGGCACCAAATTTCTCACGCTGTATACCAATGGTACAAGCTTACACCCTCAGATTCACCTTTGGGATCAATAAAATCAGTTTCTTAGCGGCTCGTGTTAGGCTCAGGACCTATTGAAATCCGCTGTGCCGCGTGTTTCATCGCTCCTAAAACAAGTGGTGAACATGTCTGACCTATTCTGGCTGAGCGACGAGTAGATGGCCCGTCTTGAACCCTTCTTCCCGAAGTGTCTTTGCCCCCTAAAATTGGGCCACTACTTTGGCCGAGAAGGGGAACAAGAGATGGCTCGGAAGCGATGCTCGGACGAAGACATTCTGAAGCTGCTGCGTGAGATTGAACTGAAGCTGGCAGATGGCGACGATGTTCGGACGGCCTGTCGTGGTGTCGGTGTCAGGGTTGCGACCTACTACAATTGGCGGCGTCGGTTCGGTGGCATGGGCAAGTCGCAACTTTCGGAGTTGCGCAGCCTGGAGAAAGAAAATGCCCGACTGAAGAAGATCGTGGCCGAACTGGACAAGCTGATCCTTAAGGAAAGTCTGAACTACCTAACACCGAGGGCCTGACGACGAGCCAACTTCGTCAGGCCGTCATTCATGCTCTCCAGAAGCTCGGCACATCAGAGCGCCGCACCTGCAAGGTGGTCGGCCTTGCACGCAGCTCCATGCAATACCAGGCCGTAGAGAAGAACGATAATGCTCCTCGACTGGCCATGATCCGTCTTGCCAAGAGCTATGGCCGGTACGGCTACCGCAAGGTGGCACAGCTGCTTCGGATCGAGGGCTGGCGTGTCAATCACAAGAAGGTAGAACGGCTGTGGCGGGAGGAAGGTCTGCAACTCCCGCAGCGGTACAAGAAGAAGCGTCGCCTCTACCACAAGGACAGCTCGATCATTCGGCTCCGACCGACGCATCCCAACCCTGTCTGGAGCGTCGATTTCGTTCACGACACGCTGAGCAATGGGGGAGCTACAAGATGCTCACGGTTCTGGATGAATACACCCGCCAGGCGCTTGCAGTGGTAGTTCGGACCCGCATGGGTTCTGAAGATGTGCTGGAGGTACTCTACGGGCTGTTCCTGCGCCATGGAAAGCCTGATTTCGTTCGGAGCAATAACGGCCCAGAGTTCTCTTCACGGGCAACCCAGAGTTGGCTCGGGAAGGTCGGTGTGAACCCTGTCCGGATCTACCCGGGCTCTCCCTTGGAGAACGGATACAACGAGAGGTTCAATGGAACGCTCCGCCGCGAGGTTCTCAATTCCGAATGGGTCACAACGACCAAGCAGGCACAGATTGTGATCAATTGCTGGCTCAGGCAATACAACCAAACCCGACCCCATCAGGCCCTCAACATGCGCCCATCAGTCCCCGAAACTCTAGTCCGAAATGGCCCAGAACATGGGGGCTAGACAATTTGGGGGTATCGATCGGGGTACACTAAGTTTTATCTGGGTAATTATTGATTATAAATTATAAGCTTATGTATCCTTTTATACTCCGCCCCCGGGAATCGCATTGATCCTCAGGGCGTCGCTGAGGGACTCTCACAGCAGCCGTAGACCATTCCGTAGACCATATGGTGCCTGTTGACAGCGACACAGCCCGTCGCGTACCCCTTGTTTTGCTGGAGAAACCGGCTGAAGAAGTGCCTGTAACGGGAGCAGAACTACCGCCCCCGGCACCATAAAAATCTCCTAATTTTATGATTATAATGAATAAATCATGCATCTGGCTTAACTTATCCACCCAAATATCCACCTTTTGGACTTAGGTAGGCTAGCGACAGTGGAGCCTTGCAACCTGATGCACGGTGAAAGCTAGCGCTCTGGCGATACGACTACAACAACGTTAGGGCGCACTCATCGCTCGGCAACCAAACACCCGTAGAAGCGCGTCGAACGCTTGAGCAATTTGATGGCTCCGCGACCGACGCGCTTACCCAAAACGACGAAGAGGAATATGAAAATCAGACCCGCAGACTCTCGTTATAAATGAGGGAGCCTCGGGGCAGGTCACTTCCCAAGCCGGAATGACGATTCGACGAATGAATGATCGCAGCGCCAGGGCGGACTTCGCTACCTTTCAAGGCGTCATCACAAGGAATGCGTAGTTTCTTAGGGTCAGGATGCATTGATTTCCCGAGCGCTGCGTGTTTCACGGCTCTGAAAACAGAGCGGTGACATGAGCAATCCTTTCTGGCCGACCGACGCACAGATGGCGCGTCTGAAACCCTACTTTCCAAAGTCGCACGGTAAGCCAAGGGTCGACGACAGGCGGATTCTGAGCGGGATAATTTTCATCAACCGCAATGGGTTAAGGTGGCGCGACGCTCCTGAAGCCTATGGTCCACACAAGACGCTTTATAGCCGTTGGAAGCGCTGGA
>NZ_JBQFZG010000015.1:0-84500 GCF_056542125.1 Ruegeria sp. AF1 | reverse complement strand
CCCGAAGTAGTCTCTGGCAATACCCCACATGATGTAAGTTGCCCGGTGCCCACCTGAACTGGATATTCACGGCGTCAAGGAAATGACCGCTCTGGGCTCGTAGTCGACCTCCGCTACCTCCCGTGTCTACGACTGAAGGCAGCCCAAAGCGGGCACTCGAACGGTGCTACATCAGACGGTGCTGGAACCTAGTATCAGGTTTCACATCAATGAGGCGCTCAAGACCTACGTCCCGCAACAGATGGCTAGGCAATTCATCCATGCAGCAATACTTCCGTTTCCGGCGCAGTAAGTGTCTGAAGAGTCGGTAAGCGTTCGTGATATGCAGCCGCCAACCCCTTGGCGGCGACAACATCAGTGCGGAGTTTGAAAAGTTCATCGCACCGCTCCTTCCAAAGACTGAACGCCTTGATTTGCTCCTTGTGACAGATACCCTGATGATTGAGCTTGGGACGACGCATTGGCACACGCTTCGATTTGGTTTGCAATACGACTTGCGCTTATGCCTGCTGCGTGGAAAAATCCCTGAAACAACAATCCGTACCCAGTGAACCAAAGACCGGGATTTTGAGGATCTTCCTGACCCATTGGATGTAGTGGATAACCCTTGTTGTCCAACGCACCCATGTGCCCGAAGAGTTCATCCAGATCTGCTCCATATCCAGTGGCGCAGATCACCACGTCGGGGTGGAGCTTTCGACCGCTGGCCAGTTCAACGGCGTAGGGCGAAAAGCCAACGGTTTCGCTAACGGCCACAAACCGACCAGCTTTCAGCGCAGAGACGAAACCATCATCCAAAGCGAAGGTTACTCCGTCTTTCAGCATCCTCGAACCACCGCCCATGACGTGACGGCGCAAGCCATGGCGGCGCAGGTTCCCAAAGAAGGCGCGCTGCATGATCGAGAAGATCGTATCGAGCGACCATTTGGGTAATAGCGTGAACAGGTTGGCCATCCGCTGTAACGAAAGGCCTAATACCCTCGATGGCAAGATTGACGGCCCGTGTCTGACCGAAACCCAGACCTGTGCCGGGTTGCTGCGAGACAAATGATTCAACACATCTGTTCCTGAGTTGCCGGCCCCGATGACAAGGACTTTCTTCCCGTCGTATTCACTCGGGTCACCGAAGTCGGCGGCGTGGATGATTTGACCGCCAAAGTCCTCCATGCCCGGCCAAAAGGGCATATCAGGTACTTTCTCCCGCCCCGTTGCGACAATCAGGTGGGCGCTGAAATAGGTGCCCTTGTTGGTTTCGATCTGCCAGATGTCGTCTTCGCGGCGTATCGACAGGACACGGGTCTCGAAATGAATGTCGGTGGCAAACTGACGTGCATACTCGCTCAGGTATTCGACAACAGCATCTCGGGGCAAAAAGGTGTCCGAGTTACGAGGTGAGTGTTGGCCGGGGAGCCGGGCGAAATGGCGATGAATGTTCAGTCGCAACTTCGGATGCCGTGCACGCCACGGGTCGGCCACCCGGTCGGCTGCTTCCAGAATGGTGAACGGGATATTCCGGGCGCGCAGTTCAGAGGCCGCAGCCAAACCGGAAAGACCGGCTCCGATAATGATGGCGGTTGTTGAATGGGGAACTGTCATTTGAAAACTCCGAAATCAGCGTACTTAACGACGCGCAAAGAAATATGCATTGAGTTGATCATGAGGCAGGTGATGGGTCTTGACCTGACCGAAGCCTGCATTGGCGAGATATTCCTGTGCTGTCTCGATGCCCCACATTGCTCCGAGGCCCGGCCCGCCTTGCCCAATCGACACTGGCGCGCAGTGCATCAGCGACAGGGAATAAAGCAGGGGTGCAAACGGATTTTGGATGTTGGTTTCCAGATTCCGGGACCCGCCTATATCTTGCATCAGGAACAATCCGTCCCCGGCGAGTGAGCGGTAGACAAGGTCCAGCAATCCTTGTGGGTCTTTCTGGTCGTGGACCGCATCAAACGCTGTGATCAAATCGAAACTTCCCAGAGATTTGATTTTGGAAAGGTCCTGCGCACGAAATGTCAGGTTCTTCAAACCCATACGAGCCGCTGAGACTTGCGTTTCAGTAAAGGCGTCTTCACATAAATCGATCCCGACAAAGCGGCTTGCGGGAAAGGCCTGAGCCAGTTCCATCATCGCGCGGCCTGCGCCACAGCCCACGTCCAGAACATCAATCCCGTGTTCAAGACGTTCGATCAGGCCAGGTTCTACAGGTAGGATGTGCTCGATCAGGGCCGATACCACCAGCTGGGCGCTGTCTTCTGCCATGACTTCGTGAAAGCGGCAGTAGTCATGATAATGGGTGCCCGCACCATCTCGAAACCGCGCGACCATATCTTCCTCGACCGAAGCCATGACACCAATGAACTGGCAGGTTACAGCCATGTTGTCGGGTATTGCCGCGCGGGTAAGCAGCGCCGCGTGTTCAGGAGGAAGAGTATAGGTTCCAGCTCCGGGGTCGTAATCAACCACGCCCGATGTCACCATTACGGCCAGCCATTCACGCACGTAGCGCTCGGCCAAGCCAGCCTTCTCGGCCAGGGTTGAGGAGGTGGCGTTAGGTAAATCGGCGAGCGCGTCAAATAGATGGGTACGGTGACCAATCGACGTCATCAGCGCGAGCGCGGCACTATTTAATGTGCCGACCATCTGCTCACCAAAGCGCTCTGCCTTGGCCTCATCAAAAGTGACTGCTGCTTGTTCGTTCATGTGGTTTCTCCGGTACTATTAGGGTTCATCTCGTCTGTTTCTGCGTCGGTATTGCCGCAAGCTTGCGAGTCGTGATATGCCTGCAAATGACCAAATCGGTGAATATCGGACATATCGATGCCAGCACTCAAAGCTCCCTGCCGTACAGTGGTTGTGACTTTGCCCTGCGTCGGAACCTCGACGGCTTACAGTATTCTCGATGCGCTCGCTTCGGTCGGCCGGGATTGGGAAATGCTGCATGGGGCCCGTCCCAAGGCGAAGGTTTTTGACGCCCAGATGTTGTCGGTAGATGGAGCACCCTATGTCGACATCAACGGACGACGTATCACGCCGGACGGATCACTGGCCGAATTTGGTCAGCCTGACTTGGTAATCGTTCCTGACCTGCATCTTGCGCCTGACGCACCGTTGCCAGATGAATTCGCGGTTGTGGTCCCGTGGCTTATCAAGGCGCATGCTGACGGCGCGATCATAACTTCTGTTTGTTCTGGTGCGCTCTTACTCGCGGCGGCAGGATTGCTGGATGGGCTTGATGCCACCAGCCATTGGAGTTTCTGTGATGTCATTGCCCGGAAATTCCCGGATGTCCGCGTGCGCCGTGAACGGATTCTGATACCTGCGGGTGACGGGCACCGGATCGTGACGGCAGGCGGAGCGTCTGCGTGGGGTGATCTGGTTCTGTATCTGGTCGGCCGAGTTGCTGGCCAGGATGAGGCCCGACGCCTCGCCAAGATTTATCTGCTCCAGCCTCACACTGAAGGACAGTTGCACTACGCTTCTTTGACTGCGGGAGCACAGCACGAGGATGCTCTGGTTGCAGATGCTCAGGTTTGGGCCGCGGATAACTATGCCCTGCCAACCCCGGTTACCGCCATGGCCGCCCGAAGCGGTTTGACGGAGCGTAGTCTGTTGCGGCGGTTTCGCAAAGCCACGGGGCAGACGCCAGTCGAGTACATTCAGACTCTCAGGGTCGAGGAAGCCAAGCAAATGCTTGAGACGACCGATTTGCCCATCGACGAAATAGCTGCTGAAGTTGGATATACCGAGCCATCAAGCTTCCGAAATGCCTTTCGAAGATATGTGGGTATGCCGGCTTCAGCATACCGCAAGAAACGCTTGCCATCCCATCAGTGATCAAGGGCAACCCAAACCGGACCTTCAAAATCGTGCTTTGCAAACTCCGAGTTGCGGGATGGAGCCGACTTTTGCTCACGCCGCTTTTGCTGACGCAGAAACCCCTCGCAGGCGCGACACGCCATTTGTTGCATTGCAGAGGATTTCTCGTTTGCGGTCATTCATCGGCGCAAAATTCGGCCTAATCCAAATCTCTCTTTCGCCGCAGCTTTGGTCGACACACGAGGAGCGGACAAAATTGCCGTTCGCGGCAAAATGTTCCGATGACTGCCTTCCGGGTTCATTGACATTACTTGGGTACGAATGTGTGTGTTGGTGGTAAAACACACTTTGCACACGTGAGCCAGTTTTCGGTCACGGCTTAAATGGGTTTTTCTTAGAAACGCCATCCCGCATCTGTTAAGGCTGAAATCACCTCGTCCGACAAATCTGGGCTGGAGTAAAACGCACCTAGAACCAAATCTGGCCTGAACTCTGGCCAGGACTGCTTCAGTTGAGTCAGTGTTTCCTCTGCTTCATTGGTCTCATCCAACCTCTGATAGGCGGCAGCCAAGTAAACCAAAGAGAGAGCGCTGACAGGGTCACCATTGTCACTCGCAAATTCCAGAGAAGAGATTGCCTCCCTGAACTCTCCGATGTGAAAGCTGGCAACTGCGTGAATGTTCCTGTGTGCAAACCGATGGCTCCCAATTTCTCGCTGATGGCTTGGGTCACTGACTTCATACGCTTCTTCAAAGCGACCCAGAACCAGCAATATCAGGCCGCGAAAGTCCAGAACATTTCCGTCTTTGGGGCGAAGCAACTGGGCGAGCGCTGAATATTCCAATGCACTGTCATGGTCGCCTTTGACATATGACATCCATGCCAACGCGGATTGGCTCCAGCCGTTTGATGGCGCAATGTCCACCGCTTTCTGTGCCATTTCTTCTGAATTCAGTATCAGTGCGTCACGCTCTTCCCCGGCTCGCGATAGGAGAGCCCGGGTTCCCAGGCTGTGGGCCAGTCCGGCATATCCACAGTAGAAATCGGGGGCTTCTTTAATAGCCATCCTGAAAATGTCGCCGGCCAGGATTTGGTTCTCGATACTAGCGACAGGAAACAGCAGGCCCCGGGCCTGATCGCAATAGTTTGATGCCTGTACCGCCGCGGGTGACTTGCCGGACAAAGCTTGTCGTTCAAGCGTGCGCGCAGGCGTCTGTGAGTTAACTTCAACAGTCAACTCTGAGGGTTGGCCCCAGTGGTAAACGAATGCCATGATCGAAATAGCGACAACAGGAACGCTGATTAGCCAATACAGTTTCGGCCTGACGACCGCTTGAACAATCTGAGGCGCTGCGCTTGTATCCGAGCAGTCCTCGAACCAGGGCGCGTACCCGCCACTATCGATATGAATGCGCAGATCGTCCTTGGCACCAATTGTTTCGTAGTAGAGCCGAAGTTTCCGCCGGAGCCGTCCGGCGTCTACGCGAACAACGTTAATGTGACTGTCTTCGCCAGCAAAACTCTTGAAGTAGACATCCTGAGCAATTGTTTTGCCAAGAATAGCTTCTGACCTGCCTTCTATGGCCTCTTCTACTACGTAGTTCAGGAAGTTCCGTAGGCGTTCCGCCTTGGCGAAGGTGTCACTGGCCAACACGCGTTCCAACGCCTCCCTTACGCGGGTCGCATGCTGTTCCGGATCAAGTGTCAGATCTTGCTCAGCCATCTCACAATTCAAGTTTTGCTGTGTTTTCAGATCAATACTGCCGCCTGACCAATTGGATGTCACCCTAATTTCACGGTGTTTCCCTTCCGCGATACGCCTTGTGCTCTCAAGCTCGTGCTCAGAGAGGAACCAGGTGGCCGGACAATGACAGACGTCAGTTTACTAGAACTCACTTTCCCTGACCAAATTAATCTCATCCGCCACATGCGAAAGACTCATCATGGATTTGAGACGCTTTGCCAGGATTTCGAGCTGCTCTCGGCCGAGTTGGAGAGACCGGAGGAGGTCAATAGAACAACTCCGGCATGTCTGATCGACCCTGTCACCGAAAGCCTTGACGGCCTGGCTGAAGAGATCGCCGAACATCTCTCTCGGGGCATCCAATCAGAAATCATCCCGAAATCAATTTCAGAAGTGGCCCCCATATTCACAAAGGCTCGAACAAAGGACTGAAGATATGCTGCAAGATAGATGGAAGAAATCGATTAAGTCACTCGGCGCACTCGCCGCCGCGGCGACATTGTTCGCCACGAGTGCGCTCGGTCAGGCTCCTCCAGTACAGGAGCCCTCATCACAGGAAGATATTGCCGCTGCGTTAGGCGGCGGTGTTCCAATGGGGCGCTGGAAAGAGGGTTTGACCTTTGAGGGTATATCACCTCAGCCATGGCTAAAAAGCGCGGCAAACTGGTTCCCGCGCACCGAAGATGTTCAGCCCAATGAGATGCGGATCATCTTCATGGGCTCGGCCCCGTTCATCCGCCCCGGGCAGATGAACACCGCCATCCTTGTCGAACTAGGCAACGGCAAGATTTTCATGTTCGACATTGGCGAGGGCTCACCTGCAAATATCATTGCCAGCGGGTATGCACTGAATGAAATCACTGACGTATTCATCACGCACTTGCACGTAGACCACTTTGGTGGCCTGCCATATCTGTGGATGTTCGGAACCTGGGCTGGTGGATGGCATGAACAGCTGACGGTGCATGGCCCATCGGGCCGCACCGAAGAATACGGTACGGCGACGATGGTCGAAGGCATGAAAATGATGACCGGATGGCACCGGGATGCGTTTAGCGTGTTTCCGGTTGGCAAAGGCTGGGACATCATCGTCAACGAGTTCGATTTCCGCGACAATGGTGGCGTGATCTATGACGAAGACGGGGTGAAAGTCACCCACTGGCAGCGAAGCCATGCCAAGGATGGTGCATCCGGATATCGATTGGACTGGAATGGCTTGTGCTTCATCTGGACGGGTGACGGCCGCCCCAACATGATCGACATACCCTTCGCCAAAGGCTGTGATGTCTTTGTCACCGAACAGCAGCAGGAAATCATCGAAATCTCATCTGGTGTTCAAGGCGTGCCGCCATTCCTGGGACGTTATACAGTCGATACTCATCACACACCCAGCTATGCCGCTGGCTACATTGCCAATCTGGTTCAGCCCCGACTTCTGATGAATACGCACATGAGCTATGATCCCTATCAGATTGAGGAGACCGTTGCGGAGATCCGCGAGCATTGGAAAGGTCCCTATCACTTTGGTGCGCCTGACGGCATCGTGGTCAACGTAACAAAAGATCAGATATGGGTGCGTGAAGGTATTCTGCCACGGTTCCCAAACTCACGGGCGCCGCAGTTTGACTTCAGCAATGGCCAGCTTGTGGTGCCGCATCCTCCGCATCAGCGCGTGGACATTCAGGAGCCTTATGTGCGCGAAATGGAAATCGACCCAAAGCTGTACTACCCCGAAGGATACCACCCCGAGCTGCTGACCGAATGGCCAGTTGACGGCGATCTTGTTGTTCCTTTGGATGCTCTTCCGGATAACTTGAAAGAGAGCATGGGCGCAGCGTGGCGCCATCGTGAAGCCAACCGCAAAGTGCTGGAAGAACAAAGCGACAATTAAATCGCGACGGCAATCAAACCGGCCATCCAAATCGCCGGGTGGCCGGTCAACTTTTCCAAATCACCGCAGGAGGGATGAAGTCTTGTTGATCGTACTTGGTCTCTATTTTGGAATAGTCTGGCTGGTCTTCTCCAAGTTCCAACTTCTCCCCTGGAACGGGATCTGGAAAACTCTGGTGATGATTTTCGCTGAGAACTGACCCGGTATTTTCACCGAGATTTGACCCGGCTTTGTTCATGTATCGGTGTCTATGCTTTGGTCAATGTCGGCGTCTCCTTTCTTGTTTTCTTTGCAGCTTCTGAGCTGGCTTTGAAGCGGTAGCTGTCATTGCCTTTTCCCAGATGTGGCAGCGGTGTGTGAGCCGGTCGATCAATGCGGCCGCAAAAATCTTCGAACAACATCTGCAATCCGGACTTTCGGGTAGAAAACGACCGCGAAAATCCACTGATTTCACCTGAAAGCCCTCGAATCGGTTGTTGTAACTGGTCAAGTTACAAGCAGGGTTTGATTTGTGTTAATGTAGTTTCATCCACCGAGGTTTCCGATGCCGCAGCGGGTGCATAACTTTCTCAGCGAGCTTGGGCTCACCGAATACAACGAGGCCTTTCGCGAGCAAGGCGTTGATTACGATCTACTTGGCGATTTGACTGCCGACGATTTGCGTGAGTTGGGGATAGAAAAGCTTGGCCACCGTAAACGCATCTTGGCTGCGGCAGCGCAGATTGAAACCAAGGTGGATCGCGAGGCGCCAGTCAGGCGGCGCCTGCTGACCTTGATGTTTGCTGATTTGGTCGACTCAACGGCGCTGTCAACACAGATCACTCTGGAAGATTATCACGCCCATATCCGCAGTTTTCAGAATGCCGCCAAAAGCACGGTCGAACAGTACGGTGGCTATGTCGCAAAGTATTTCGGTGACGGCGTGTTGGCATATTTTGGCTATCCCCAAAGTCATGAAGACGATGCAGACCGTGCCATTCGAGCGGGCTGGGAATTGGTCAAATTGGTTTCGGACTTACCCGGTTCACCAGAAGGCATTACTGTGGCAGCCCGTGTCGGCATTGAAACAGGGCCAGTGGTTATTGGAGAGGTCGTTGGTGAAGGTACTGCCAGCGAACACAGCGCCTTGGGATCCACACCAAATCTTGCGGCACGCTTGCAGTCTGTAGCTTCCCCAAGTTGCGTGGTTGTTGGCCCGGCAAGCCGACGCCTCGCTGATGGCAATGCCCATTTCGAAAGTCTTGGGCCACATACTCTGAAAGGCTTCGAGGATCCGGTTCCCGTTTGGAAGGTAACCGCCATTGCCAGATCGCGAGACCGTTTAGATCGACAAAAAGGCAACCTGACACCTCTCATCGGACGCCGCCAAGAGTTGAACGCTTTGACTTCTGCGCTAAGGCGTATGCGTGTAGGTGCCTCAATGGCGGTGAATGTGATCGGTGAAGCCGGGATTGGAAAGTCGAGACTTGTTCGTGAATTTTTTGATAATTCTGGGGGAACATTTACCAGTCTAAAGGGTCAATGCAGCCCCCATGGAGGGTCCACTGCTTTCCACCCATTTATCGAATTGGTCCGTGAGTATGTAGCGGATAGAAAACGGGAAGGCCTCTCGCCAGAAGACGGGTTTACCCAGATTGGGCTGGATCGCAAACGCCACGTGCCCTATTTGCTACTGCTCATCGGAAATAAAAAAGTTGATCAATCGCAAATCGATCCAGAATTGGTTGGACCCCGCACACATGAAGCCCTGATCGAACTGGTGGTTTCTCATGGACGGACGTCTCCAACGGTTCTGTTTCTCAACGATCTGCATTGGGCCGACGAAAGATCGGTAAGTGTTATCAATCACCTGATCCGCAAAGCTGATAGGCCTGGCGTCCTGGTTCTAACTTGTTACAGACCGGACTTTGAGGCGACGTGGCTCAACGCCCCGGGGGTTGAGAATATCAACCTGATCCCCTTGGATCGAGAACAGTCAGCTCTGCTGCTTCGCGAATGCGTGGCCTTAGAAGCAGAAACTCGTGATTTTAGCGATCTTGTTACGCGCGCTGGAGGCAATCCTCTTTTCCTGGAGGAACTTGCACGTCACGTTTTGGGCGCTTACGAGAGTTTGGAAACTGAAACCGGGGCTTCTATTCCCGATACCCTTGCAGGTCTCTTGATGCACAGGGTCGATGCGCTTTCTCCCGGTGCGCGCCGCGTCACGGAAATGGCGTCAGTTCTTGGCCGCGAAGCGGAAATCTCGTTACTTGGAGACAATTTGCAGACAGAATTCGATGCAATTGGTGGGCTGGGTATTCTGGAGCCCTCGCCACAGAATGCAAACAAAGTGCGCTTCCACCACGCACTCGTTCAACAGGTGATATATGAAAGCTTGCTTTCTGATGACCGACGTATGCTTCATCTGGAGGCGGCACAGAGAATTGAAGATAAGCACGCCGACAACCTGGCCGAGGTGGCGGAGACCCTCGCGCATCATTTCGAAGCTGCCGGCGAATACAAATCCACCGCTCGTTTCGCCTATTTAGCAGGTTGCAAGGCGCTTGACCTTTTTGCATTGCGCGACGCCGAAATGTGGTTTGGAAAATGCTTGGACCTGACGATGAATCAAACCGGGGATAAGGCGACATTACTCCTGGCTCGGACTGTTGTGAATCAGACGCAGGTTCTTTGCTGGAATGGAGATTTTGCAGCGATGACCAAGCTGGCAAAAAGCCACTTGCCGCGCATACAAACTCTTGGTGAAATTGAAGAAGTTTCGCGATCACTAACGTGGATTGGTGAAGGCTATCTACATGCCGGACGTTTCAAGGACGCGGCTAAATCGTTTGATTCTGCTCTGCACATTGGCCGCCAACTTGGAGATGAAAGTTGCGTCGGTTATTCGCTTGGGCTGACCCTGTGGTTGGACTGTATCGTTGCAGAAGGCGAGTGGTACTCCAAGTTGGTGTCTCAGGCAGACGTTGTGCAAGCGGCTGGCGAACAACTTGGAGATCGCTATCTAAAAACGTTGGCTTATTATGGACGGTGGTGCCACGCGATACAGATCGGAAAAGTAAGTGTCGCGGTAGAAATCGCTCAATCATTGTTTGAGATGGGCGATCACGACAGCTATCCGCCAGCTGAGTGCTGGGGTGCCTGTCTCCTTGCAGTCAGCCATGCGATGGCTGGGAACAAGATTGAAGCGTTCCAATTTGCGCGCACCGGGATGGAAAGTGCTGCGAGCGGTTTTGACCGGCTTATGTCCGAGCTTGCTTTAGGAATGACGCACGTGGCGCTGGGTGAACCAGAACAAGGCCTGGAGCGCCTTGCTAAGGCGCCGTGGCGCAGTGAGCAGATCGGCGCATTCTACTTTGCTTATGCCGGAGACGCCGCGTATGGCTCCGCGTTGATCCAGACAGGGCGAACTGATGAAGGGATCAAATGGCTTGAGACCGGCATTAGCCATTTTGAGGGCTGCGGAAACCTTCGTGGCGCCTGTATTTCAAGATTGGAGCTTCTGAAATACATTGCCACAACAAAGCACTTGTCGGCAGCGCGAAAAATCCTGCTGGAAATTCATGTCAACGCAGCCAATTTGGAAATGGATGGGCTCCACTCGGAAGCAATTGGAATTGTTGCCGAAATGGAGCTACAAGCGAAGCAACCTGAAAAGGCGCTTCAGCTCATTGAACTTGGAATTCAAATTTGTGTTCCGCTAGGCTGGCCAACTCTGGAGCAGAGCCTAAACCACACCGCACTACGGATAAAAAATGCGTCTGAGATCTAACCGTTCTGTCAGAACGCAGATTTCCATTGCTCGGTATCGACAAACCAGCGTTCTTCGGTGATCAGGTCATCAGAATTGAACTTGAATAACACCGCGCATTGCGAGCCGTTTGGCAGTTTGTCAGACCTAAACTCTACAACGTTCATGATCTCATTGTCACCCGGGCAAAAACGCAGGTCAGTTATGTCGAAGCCCGGAGGCAGCGCTTGACCAATCCCGTCAAGAGCCGATCTAAAAGCAATCCGGCCCTCCAATACATCATTCTGGCCGGGCAAGACGAATATCATATCCTCAGCATAGAAACTCGCAAGCTTGTCCATTTCCCCAGCCGCAAGCGCTGCCCAACCTGCCTTCAGATCTTCTAATTGTTTTTCATGTGCCATTTTATAATACCCCTGTCGGCAAATGCGCGTTCTCAGAAAGTGTACCATTTTTTCCGTAGGTCGGAGAATTTTCCGGCAGTTTGACGCGGTGCCTTTTGGCAATGACAGAAATAGCCTGCTTGGGGCGACTGCCGGTATAGTTCGTGTAAAGAATACTGATCGGTTCACGAATGGCCGGAACGACCGACCGCTGTGCAGCACCGTGATCTCTCGTCGAGCGTCTGTTCTGGACTGACCTAGCAAGACTGCCGGCACGGTGAAACGTGACCTGGACAATCTCACTAACTGCGCATTGATGTCATTGGGGCTTCGCGCAGCATCGGTCTGTGTGGGCTCAATACCGTCATTTGCTGCATACTGAGCGTATGGCCGCTTTTAATAGGGATCATTTGCCGCTGAGCCTATTATCGCGGCTTATGTCAAATCTGGAGAAGTTCGTTGGATGAGGCCAAAGTCAGCGATTCTTATACCTGAGATTAAGTTCGACCTGCGATGGTTGCCCGGTATTTTAAATGAGGATTTGACATGAAAAAACTTGCAACCATCGACCTGCCCAGGACAAACGCCAACGCCTTTGAAGTGCTGGCGCGCTGTCAGACCGCTGCCGAAAGCGCCGGAGTCGAGCAAGCCAGAATTCAGACTTTTCTGGAGGACGCCGTTCAGGGTGACTTTGAGCATCTGTTGCGTGTGGTGAATTCCTACTTCGAAGTCTCTAGCGCCGGGACTTGATTAGAGAGGGCCTGGTATGCCACCAGGCCCCTAACTCAAAATACTCTCAGTCACCGGTAAGCCTGCCTAGCAGGCTGGCGGCTCATTTTGTGTTCGAGAATCTGGTCATCGCCCACGAAAAAACGGTGCGAGTTTCCGACAGTTTTCGGAAATCGAATGTTTCTGCCGATGATGTCTTGAAGGACGGTGCGCGCAGTATCACTATTAGACTAAACGTCCTTAAACTAAGACTTGTTCCTTGTTTTCACTCCCAGATTGGCTGCGCTCCAAGCCAAAGCAACTCACCGAAGCAAATCAAAAGCCCGCAAGCGAGCTTGATGCCGAACCGGTTGCGAAGGTCGGCACCAATATCGACCGGCCGGTCATCAATCTTTATCGACCCCATATCACCTCTGGGGATTGTCTGATTGTCACCGGGTATCAGGATTTCTTGTCTTCACTGTCGATTTTGATGAAGGAATTGCCCGAGCTGAGGGATCCGGAAAGTGACAGCGACATCCGGATCCGAATATCGTTCGGGATCGATACGGCGAACACCAAACGTCTAACCAACCCCAAACCGGTCACCGAAGAAATGAAACTCTACTGGCTGGAGCGCTCCGGGCTTCAAGTTGAAGAGGATCACGATCTTATCGCGGTGCTGGCAAAACACGCCATCAAAACCGGGAAAATAGATTTGCGGGTCTTCGATCCGGAGCTCGCCAAACGCAAGTTGGGGATATCTGGGGATCGGCGGCTACATTCAAAAATCGTCAGCTCACCAAAAGGTGCCGTCGCCGGATCCGCAAACTTTTCCTACTCAGGGCTCTACAGAAACATCGAGTATGCCGATGACCTGGATGCGGGCACTCATGAACTTCAGGTCGAACGCACAGAAGCCGCTGAGCAGGCTTGGGATGTGTCTGTCGATTGGAATACCGAAGCGCTGGAGATACTCGAAAAGCTTATCAAACCGGTGACCGCTGAAGACGCGATGGCGCGAACTATCTCGGAGCAAAAGGGGTTTGAACCCTGGCTCACTGGCGCCCGAAAAGAGATCACGAGCCATACGCTGTTTGGGTATCAACAGGAGCTGACCTATGAGGCGTGTTCCATCGTCTACGACCACGGCATCGCCTTCGTGGAAGCGCCGACTGGTTCGGGAAAGACAGAGATCGGCTGTCACCTGGCTGAAGCATTGTCAGAAACATTCTCAGAAGTCGTGCCTCGCTCCCCGGTCCATGGCGTTGCGCGAAAAAATGCAGCTGTAATTGCCCCGCCCAAAGTTATTCCCAGTTGGCGCAAATACTCGACAAACTCGCTCCAACCTGTCGCAAATAGCAAACTTGCCAAACAACACCTCCGCGGTGCTGGCGATGAAGAAAAATCTGGGCTCAGGCTCGATCAGTTTGGCATTCTGATAATCGATGAAAGCCACACAGTTACACCGGGCTTTGAACAAGCATCTCAAATGGCCTCAGCCATCGAACTTGCCCCGCCAAGCTGGAATGTCTGTCTGTCGGCAACACTGCTCGGGAACCGGGATGTCGACTGGTTGACCCATATGCAGGAGAAGCGGGCATCCATTTTCATGACCCCAACCTTCATTCAGGCCATGGGTGAGTTGTTCGAGCGCGAAACCCACGTTCCCAAGGATATCTTCAACCAGGATGCACAACTGGCCGTTCTGTCAGAACCTGAAACGACGCTCACGCGAGAGGCTCGCACCGAACTCGCTCAACTTGTTTCGCCGTTTTTGACACGCAGACAAAGGCGATGCATTGGCGAGGACGAAGATCCCAGGAAACACAGTTACCCAAGACTAGAAAACCACGGGCGCCCGAAGAAATTGAAGGTGACAAAGCCTCAGCAAACGCGCCTGGATGAGATTGTGGCCCTCTGCAAAGAACTTGCGCCAGGCGGTCGGGTGACCGCTGTCGAGAAAAGCCGCTTCGGACACGTCAGCACGCAACAAAGCACGCAGGACCAACTCTACATCCGCAACCTTTTGAACATTCTGCGCGTGAGCGCCGCCCAGGCCCATTGGGAGATGTCACATGGAGCTATTGGCAAATCGCTTCGCGACTTCGAGCGTGGTCGAAAATCGAAGAAAAAGACATCCCGCCGCGACCAGTCCGACATGTTCGCCGCACTGGGAATAGAAGCGCCTGAACCCACAAAGAAATGCGACGCTCTTAACCAAAAACTGGGTCTCAGTGTTCTCAAGGAGCTTGATGAGAAGCGGTATGAGGCGTGCCTGAGAATACAAAATGAAAAAAGCAGGGTCGTCTTTCTCGCAGAACGGACGGACACACTAGAGATTTTTGCAGAAGCACTGTCGCGCAAAGGCCACCACACCAACTATGTCGTGGGAAACCAAACCAAGGGTGAAGATCGCGCCGTGAAGGCGATCTTTGGAGGTGGCCCCGACAGCTTCAAGCGTATCACACAGGGCAAGTCCGTTGAGTCTTACTTCCGACCTGGAGGAAAGAACGAACCAAAAGGATCTGCCTCGGTTTTTTTGACTTACAAGATGGCTGAAGGTATCAACCTTCAGTCGTCAGACACGCTGGTTTTGCTTGGCCTGACCTCGAACCTGAAAGAGCTCATCCAAGGTCTGGGTCGGATCGACAGGATCGATAGTGAGTTCGGGGTCGTCAATTACCACCTTATTGATGTGCCAGTAGGTCAGTTTGCATCTGACGAAAAAATCGCCCAGCGCATAGAGAACTATAGAACTTTGGCTGGGGAAGAGCTGATCGACGCCGTCTTAGAAGAAAGCACCGAAGACGCAGAACTGATCCTCGAGAGTGTTGTTGAATATCTGCGATCCCCACGGAGGCTTCGCGACAATAACTTTCACGACGTGCTGGAACGCACCAAGCAAACAATCCCCGAAGACCGCTACAAACTCATCGACAAGGCCAAAATCCAGGGCACCTGGGGCGCCGAGTTGGCGCTCCTATCGGCCCGTGAGAAATTCACTGCACTGCACCTGAAGGGGCTAAACAAGAGCAATAGCTTCTTTCCGCCTCGCCTGCTGCTTCTAAAGGATACTGCGCCAGGCCTGATATTGGAACGCGACCAGCTGGCCTGCGTCCAATCTCTGGAGACTGCATACGAGCGGACCAGAAGCCTGGGCATGGAACACGCCCACATGTCTCTGGAAGATCTCTCCGAAGCGCTAGAGACGATTTCGGAGCAGATCGGCAAGCTGACCGAGTGGGACTTGCGCCCGGCGCGCGTTGAGAGCCTCATGAAAGCCTGCGCCGAGTTCATGGGACGCAAGAGTGGTGTCGGACTCAGTGATCAAGAATGGTTTGGCCACCTGTCACTGCCTGCCGTGGAAATGGTGTGCGAGGCGTGGAGCCGTGAGCTTGATCCCTTCTGGGAACAAGCGAAACACGAAGTGCGTGACAGCTTCGCCTATGAGGATCTTCCCAAGGGGTACATCGCGCTTCAGGTTATCCTGGAAAAGCTCGAAAGCGATCATCAGGCGTCCGTTGAGATCCATGAAAAGATGGTCCGGGTCATCGAGGAAGCTGAACAGGTTTCACGCGATCACGAACCCGCAATTGGACAGCGCATTTCAGTGGTCTTCTTTTCGGATGGCGCGGGCGAACACTAGGCAGCCTCAGACAGTAGCGAAGCCAGATCACTCAGTTTTACCAAGTGTCCACATGAAGCGGACCTTTTGCTATGACGAGATTGATTATCTGCTCACAGCCCATAGCAGTCTTTCGTTCTTGAGGTGAAATTAGGTGCAGCTGCCAACCAACTCACCAAAGTTTCAGAAAAACGTCTCCGACCACGGCTTGCGTGATGTCCAGCGTTGGAATTGCCAGTAGGAGGATTCCGGTGATGCCCAGACTTAGTGACACGAAGCGCGCCAAACGGAACGTGTGCATCTCGCCGGTCCACCACTCTCTCGCAAGGTAGCTGATGTAGTCGCCTTCTGCGTTGAACATTCTGCTACGCACATCTGGTCGATAACCTGAAACCACCGGTTTCTTGCTCCTAAACCGGTCGTGCACTTTCCAGAACAAGGGCAATCTCGGTTTCCAATGATTGGAAAATACTTGTGTTTCCATTTCTGCAAGCTCATGGACACTAAAGCGTTCGTCTACTCTGGCGGCAAACTCGATACCGCCCTTGGCAAGCTCCAAAACAGGTGGGCGAAATACCTTAAAGATTAGATTTGAGAACAACAAAACCAAACTACCGAAGAACACCAGCCTCATCTTGGCCAAGCCAGTTAGGTAAAAAGGTGTTGCTGCACCCGGTTCAACTCCCGCTATCATTCGAAATGAAGCTATTTCCGCAATTTGGTCGTTGAACAGGATCAAATACCCAATGATTGGCACCAGCGCGACGACACGCGTTAAGTCATTGTTGACAACTCGTTCAACTGACTGCCATTGCGTGTATTTCCAATCAGAATGGAACTTCATAGAAATGCGCACTCCTTTGCAACTGTAGTCACTCAACGACGCGAGAAGCTGTTTACCTCAACGTTTTGAGGACGATACTTCATTGAAAACTTGACGGAAAGCTGCGCCGACTGTCTATTTGAGACATGATATTCAATTTCAAGTTGTAGGCATGTAGATGACTGAGAAATTGCCAGATTACCTGGCTCAAGGCGAAGCCGCCCGTTTGTTCCCCGTTCTCTCAACCACGTCAAAAGAAGGTCGCACAACGTCCATCGTGTTGGCTTGCATGGTTCAGATTGAAGAATTGGGAGCGGCGTTACTGGCATCAATAGGCCAAAAGCGCGGAAAACGTGCCCAGGTTCATGCGTTCACTGAGGTCGTATTTAAGAACCAATCCAAGTCAATCAAGGATCGGCCCGACGGATTGATTGTCCTGAAGGTTGGCGCGCGCGAGTGGCAGGCTCTTGTTGAAACCAAAGTTGGGAACAACACCCTCGATGCTGAGCAAATTGAAAGATACCGTGCTCTTGCCAAAGAGAACGGCGGCGATTGCGTCATCACGATATCCAATCAATTCGCGACTACGCCGACGGCGCACCCTGTTGAGGAAGTCAGGAAAAGCAGGTCCAAGATCCCCGTGTATCACTGGTCTTGGATGCATGTGGTCACGACTGCGGAGTTGCTGATCAGCAATGAGCAGGTCGAGGACAAGGACCAACTACTGTTGCTGAATGAGCTTAGGCGCTTCCTCAATCATGAGAGTGCCGGTGTTCAGGGCTTCCACCGGATGCCCAAAGAGTGGGGGGATCTCAACAAACTGGTGTCGTCTGGTGGCGTCATTCCAGCACGGTCGCCAGAGGCGCAGATTGTAATCGACGCTTGGCATCAGGAAACACGTGATCTGTCGCTAATCCTGAGCCGATTGGTTGAGACATCTGTCAGTGAGAAACTGTCGCGCAAGCACATCAATGATCCGGCACAGCGGAAAAAGGATGAACTTCTGATGCTTCGCGAACAGCACCAACTGCAATGTACATTGGACGTCCCTGACACGGCCGCCCCTATCGAAGTCACCGCAGACCTGAAGCGGCGGTGCGTCGACGTCGGTATGACCATCCGAGCACCTGAAGATAAGAAATCGACAAAAGCCAGGCTGAATTGGCTTCTTCGGCAGATCAAGGTCGACAACATGGATGGACTGTATATTCGCTTGCTTTGGCCTGGTGCCAGCGAGCCGACGCAGCACTTGGTCTCAGAACTCCGGGAAGACATTGATATCTGCCAAGAAGGCAAGGACCATCTGGTAACGCACGGCTTCCACGTTTTCTTATCCAAGCGCCTCGGAGGGCGGTTCACACAACAGGCCAACTTCATATCTGACTTGGAAGAAGTCGTTCCTCTGTTTTACGGCGAAGTGGGCGCGAACCTCTCTGTTTGGAAAAAAGCTGCGCCAAGGATCAAGCAGGAAAAACCGACCGCTGAAGATGTATCAATAGATGCTATTGCCGAAGATGCGGAGGACTTCGAAGGCTGACTCAAGTTGCTACGCAAACTACTTCGATAATGAGTAAGGGCATTTAGGTTTTGGCAGGAAGGCATAAGTGAAGCATTGATGGACCAGATATTACCGGACCAGGAAACACCGTCATTGAATTTCATTAAGGGCGCAGTTGATACCCTCAAAGACGTACAAGATAAACCCAGTTGGGCGAGCTGCTCGGCAATCGTACAAGAACAGGTTTCAGATGCGCTAGGTGCGCGAAACCTCTCTTTTCTGTTCGGTGCTGGCTGCTCTTCACTGATGGAGAAAGACGAGGTACTTGAGGACTTGGTGCCTGCCGAGGAAAAAGGTATCCCAACGATGGCTCCGCTTGCTGCTGGCTTCAAAGGCCTTTTCGGGGGCGAAGCTAAGGCATCCGTTACCAATGAAGAGATTGAAGCCCTAACGAACGTTCTTGGCATTGACCTTAAAGACGAAGCGTTCTCTAAAAACCTCGAACGGCTTTTGGAAGTCCTGCTTGCTACAAAGGTTTTCGCCGACACATCGAACTCATCAGCGATTAAAGCAGCCAAAACGCATTTGGAGAGTGTCATTGGTAAGGTGATCACCTACGTGACGGAAGCCTGCTCCAAGCCAAAACTAGCTGAAAACTCAAACCCTGTCTTCGCCCTGTACCAGAAGTTCTATCAAAGGTTGGTATTGCGTGACCGCACGCTGCCACGCCCTTGGGTGTTCACAACAAACTATGACCTGTTTAGCGAACGGGCAATGGATCGACTAAGCATCCCATATTGCAATGGGTTCAGTGGTTCTGTGGAGCAAAGGCTTAACCCGGCAACATTCCGTTATGCCCTCGCTGAACAACTGGACATTACTTCAAAACGCTGGGCGGCAGTCGATAGCTTCGTTTATCTCTGCAAACTTCATGGTTCGATCAATTGGGTGGAGGATGGGGAAGGCCTCTTTCCTATCCGTGCTCTACAAGATGTTCCGGCAACGGATGCGGACCATCGGGTTATGATTTACCCCACTCCGGCAAAGCAAAACACTTCGTTTGGAGCGCCGTACTCCGATCTGTTTAGAGAGTTCCAGAAACAAGTTGTTCAGGATCAAAGCGTTTTGATCGTAGCTGGGTACGGCTTCGGTGACGAACACGTCAACAACCTTGTTTTCCAAGCCCTGACGATACCAGGTTTCCGCCTAGTTATCTTCGGCGACCCGGATTTGAACGAGGTCACAAAAACCTTGGGCAATCTGGAAGACCCTCGCATTTGGTTCATCTGGGGCGAAGGGCCAGAAGGTGGAATGAAAGCTCACTACTTCAAGACCATCGTCGAGCACTTCTTGCCCGCCGGTCCCGGTAACCGGACAGATCATGCTGTTGAAAAAGCGTTGAAAGCGTTTGGCGTTCTGGCTGGCAAAAAGGATGGAGGCGAAGCGGATGCCGGATGATGACAAAGGACGCGTAGTTGGCAAGGTGACCAGCGTTTCCGCCGACCGTTTGGTGGTGGAACTGCACCGGGGAAACGACAACTTTACCGTCGTTGGCTTTGACGATGTGCATTACGTTGCCCGACTTGGTTCATTTATTCTCGTTCCGGTACAGGCTGAATATGTTGTTTGTGAGGTAACAGGGCTTTGGGAAAAAGACCCCCAATCAAACCGACCGGACGACAAAGGGCGCGAAATGGACAAGGCCGCCTCTGCGAAATTCCTCGATCTGGCGCCATTGGGAATGATCCGCGGAGGGGAGACGCGCAAATTTGAGTTTGGGGTATCAGTTTTTCCGCCTCTTTACGCTGACGCGCTCTACGCCCGAGATGAAGACTTGGACAAGGTTTTTTATGTCGAAGACACATCCAGAGCTGTTTCACTGAAAGACAGAGAAGGCAACGAGTACCAAGGAACAATTCCTGTTGTCTTGGAGGTTGGAACTTCCGTTGTGTTCAAAGGCTATCCGGTAAAGGTAAAGGTTGGCGAGTTTTTTGGAGGCCATAGCGCAGTTCTCGGCAACACGGGGAGCGGCAAATCCTGCACCGTAGCCAGTATTCTACAGTCACTTTTTGAGCGACCTGAAGAATTCGCGGCTCGTGGTGCGTCCTTTGTTCTGTTTGATGTTAACGGAGAGTACCGTCCAGCATTCTCCAAGCTGCCCGAGAAAATTCAACGCCTGTACCTACGAGCCAATACCGGTGATCTTGCTGAAGGTTTGGAGCAAATTTCTGAAGGCGAAACTGTGTGCCAGTTTCGACTGCCTCACTGGTTCATGTCGGTTGAAGAATGGGAATTGTTGTTGCGGGCCAGCGAACGCACTCAGCAACCTGTTCTTCGGATGGCACTTGCGTTTTCTTCCATACTTGCAGAGGACGGCGAAGAAAGCCTGAAAACCAGAAACCATATCAACGCGATGAGTGTGAAGGAATGCCTCCATGGCACCGGCGGTGACTCCCCGGTCTCTAAGCGCCAAAAGGCTTGGATGGTTCTGAACACTTTTGGAACCGATGATCTGAATGCATCCGTGTTGAGTGAGTACAATTGGAATCCAAAGTTTGGAAACTTCCCGGAGCAGGGTGATTGGGAACGCAGATTCATCGACCACCTAGAATCATTTATCCAAGATGACGTCGTATTTCCGAAATACGAGAACAAACCGTTCCGCTTTGATGTGTTGGCGGAATGTTTGGATTTGGCTCTTCTCTATCAAGAGGCACACGGGAACCGGCAAATTCGAGACCACTGCTCGCAGATGATCACGCGATTCAAATGGGTTGCTGAGCGCGAAGAGTTCTCCTTTCTGCGATACGATCCAAAAGGACTGACGTCAGAAGAAGCGGCACCGAACACGTTCATTGAGTGGTTGATTGGCCTTTCAAGGGTCGGTGAAGCAGTCGCCAAGTCCGCGCAGATCACTATAATTGATTTAAATGACGCCGCCGACGAGGTTGTTGAAATCGCGGCTGCTGTCATCGCGCGAATGGTGTTCGAAAAGCTGAAGCGAGCCACACCGCGCAATCGGTATCCCGTGCACATGGTTTTGGAAGAGGCGCATCGGTACATCGCACAAAAACCCACCCGGTATGCTATTGATGCAAGCCGCATCTTTGAGAGGATCGCCAAGGAAGGCCGTAAGTACGGCGTTTTCCTTCTGGCGGCATCACAACGGCCAAGTGAGCTTTCGCGAACCGTCCTGTCGCAGTGCAGTAACTTTGTAGTGCACCGCATACAGAACCCAGATGACCTGGCGCACATCAGGCAGATGACTCCATTTATCTCGGAAAACGTGATGAAGCGTCTCCCGTCGTTGCCAAAGCAGCATGCATTGATTTTCGGGAATGCGGTGAACATCCCAACCACATTCAAGGTTCGCACGGTAAATCCCGCACCCGATAGTGATGATACAGAAATTGGGAAGCTTTGGTTTCAACCTGACAACTTCAAAGTTGGGATCTGTTAACGGCTGCTTTGACGCGCTGCACCGCAGCAACATATCCAAAATATTTATGACGGTTGAGGTCCAATTAGATGTAAAACTTCAGACTTGATCTGACGGACACCTCAGCGAACAGCGCTGAGATTGGGTTGTTGGCCGTCCGATTGATCGGAACCCCTGATCGTCTTGTCCACGGTCAACGACCGATCTGGGCCATAGTATCTTGCACTGCGTAATATCTTTGAGCGTTGGGAGGATGTGTCCCTAGAAAACGATCACCAGGATCAGGAACTCGTGCGAAGTAGAGCGCACCTTTGAGTGGATCATAGCCCGCTTTGTAGGCTATCACCGTGCCTAGCCGATCAGCTTCCAGCTCGAAGTCCTTCGAATAGCTGCGTCCACCAACAAAGGCTCCAAGGTCTTGTGCTGCGGCAATGTCATTCGGTCCAGTCCCGGCTATTGTTGCCAGACCCGCCAAAATAACCGCACCAGCGGCTGCGTTTTGAGCTCGTTGCGCCAAATGACCTTGAATATGGTGCGCGGCTTCATGCGCCATAACAAATGCAAGTTCATCGGTATTGTTTACATCTCGTGTCAGCGCTTGGGTCATTGTGATAACGGGGCGTCCAGACTTGCTTAAACTCTGATACGCGTTTGAGGGTGCTTTTTTGTTTGGATCTATTCGGATCGAAAAGTCACAATTCACTCCCCGAGTTTGGCGGCGACATTCTCTTTCTGCGACGGGTTCAATTCGAGAGGCGACCTGCTGAAATCTCACTTGTGCTTGCTGTGAACTGACCTGTGCACTCGCGCGACCGGGATTTGGGATGGGTGCCGATGGCGGAACCGCGGTTGACACGCATCCCGCCAGCACCAAAACAGCCAGTACCAAGACAACCCGCTTCATTGACACACCTTTCTACCTTTTCTGAGAGCCGGAATAGAATTCGTAGTTATCGATAGACCAACACCCAAGTCCGAACCTTAGTGCCTGTCCAAATTGTTATTCAATAACAGAGGGGATTGAGTGCGATAGCACCACGCTTCAGATACCGCCAAAATGGTAGGCACAGCAAATGACATTGAGCCGAACGGCCAGCCGATCCACGATCCCGCCACTAACGATCTGAACCACGTTGAACGCCGCATCAGAGGCCGCTATTTCGGCTGCACGACGGCTTCAAATCGTAAGCGGTGGCTGAAGGCCGTCGGGTTCTTAGCTTGACTGCTTGAAGTTCCAGGGGAGCAGGTCGTCGATCTGGTTCTTTGGGTGTCCTGCTGCGATGGCTTCGAGAGTGGCCCTGAGATAGGCGTAGGGTTCGACGTTGTTGATTTTTGCGGTTTCGATCAACGAGGCGATCCGGCCCCAGGCTTTGCCGCCCTCGTCGTGACCTGCAAATAGTGCATTTTTGCGATTTAGGGCAATCGGGCGGATCAGATTTTCGACCTGGTTGCTGCCGATCTCGACGCGTCCGTCGTTGAGGAAGGTTTGCAACCCCTCCCAGTGGTTGGCGATATAGGCGAGCTTTTCTCCAAGTCGGGACTTGGCCGAGACGCGGGTGCGTTGAGTTTGCAGCCACTCGCCGAAGGCGGCGACCAGAGGCGCGGATCGGGCCTTGCGGGCCGAGAGACGCTGGCCGGGGGATGTGCCTCGGATATCCCTCTCGATAGCGTAGATCTGGGCGATCTGGCGCAGGCCCTCTGCTGCGATCTCGGACTTGTCGCGGTCATGGATTTCCTTGAGCTTGCGGCGCGCGTGCGCCCAACAATGAGCCACGACGATGGGTGCGCCGCCCTTGCGCGTGGCGCGGGTCAGGCGATTGTATCCGGGGTAGCCGTCGATCTGGAGGATGCCATCGAAGCCGGTGAGGAACTTTTCCGCATTCTCGCCTCGTCGGTCGGGGGCATAGAAGAACACGACGCCCGGCGGGTCATCGCCGCCCCAATTCCGGTCATCGCGCGCCAGTGCCCAGAGGTATCCGGTTTTGGCCTTCTTGCGACCGGGGTCGAGCACTGGGGCTGTCGTTTCGTCCATGAAGAGCTTCGTGGATGTCTTCAGGTGTTCTCCCAACCGGTCCACCACCGGTCCCAGGTGGAAGGCTGCTTTGCCGACCCAATCAGCCAAAGTGGACCGGTGAAGGTCGATGCCCGCACGAGCCAGGATCTGGGATTGCCTGTGCAGCGGGCAGTGATCCGCATATTTTGACACCAGCACATGCGCGATGGTGCCCTCTGTCGGCAGCGCCCTTTCGATCAGGCGTGCTGGCACCGGGGCCTGGATCACTCCATCGGTGCAATGACGGCAGGCGTATTTTGGGCGCACGGTGACAATCACGCGCAGTTTGGCGGGCACGATATCCAGACGCTCGGATCGGTCCTCGCCAATCATGTGCATCTCCCCGCACCCGCAGGGGCAAATCAAGCTGTCGGGTTCGACAATCTGCTCGATGCGTTCCAGATGCTCGGGCAGGTTACCCAGGTTCCGTCGCACCACGGGATTGCGTTTTGGGGTGTCTTCACCCGTGACCTGGGTGTCCTTGCGTTCCTGAACCTCGGCGACAGCAACTTCGAGATGTTCGAACAAGAGCTGCCGGTTGTCCTCATCCAGCTTCTCGGACTTCTTGCCATGCACCGCATGGTTCAGTTCCGCGACCAGATGCTCAAGCCTTTTATTGATCTCCTTAAGCTCTGCGACCTGCGCAGCCTGCGCCTCAAACAGCGCCCGGAACTCGGGCGGCAGCAGGCTCAAATCAAGGTCATTGGCAGCGTCGGACGTGGCCGCCGCATAGCACGAAAGCCCAGGTTTGACGCGGCTCAATTGAGCCCCTGATTCATTCAGCCGCAGCCGGAGGACGGCTTTCCAAAGCCTTCACCTTGCGCCAGTCCAGCCCCGCAAAAAGCGCCTCAAATTGGGCATGATTCAGCGTCATCGCGCCGTCCCGAATGGCGGGCCAGGTAAAACTGGTATCTTCCAGCCGCTTGTACGCCATCACGAGGCCCGTCCCATCCCAGTAAAGCAGCTTGAGCCTGTCAGCGCGTTTGGAACGGAACACAAAGACCGTCCCTGTGAAGGCGTCTTTGCGCAGAACCGATTGCACCAGCGCTGACAGCCCGTCATGACCTTTCCGGAAATCCACCGGATTGGTCGCCACCAGGATCCGCACCCGGTTCGAGGGGAAGATCATGACCCAACCCCAAGCGCCCGGACAATTTCAGCAACCCGCATCGCCGGAGTGGCCCCATCCAATTTTACCAAGATGTCTCCAGCCGCGATCTCGATGGGCTGCAAAGAAGGCGCGACATCCGGGACCGGTGGCGAAGGTGGATCCTCAAAAACCACCAGCGGCGCAAACGCAGCTTCCTCCTCCAAAACCGGAAGAACAAGATCACCATCTTTGGCCATCCGCCGCCACGACGAGACATGGTTCGGCTTCAAGTCATATTTGGCAGTAACATCATTCACTGTCGCGGCCGGCAGCAGCGTCTCCGCCACAATCCGCGCCTTCACATCATCCGGCCACCGCCGCCTCCCATCAGCTGAGAAGATAACGCCAAGCCCGATGAGAAACTCTCTTGTACTCTCCATGGAGAAACTCACCTCAAGAAATCACTCCAAGGCGGAATCTCAGATCAGGCACAGGACTGGAAGGTGACCGTCACGCAACGCTTACTTCAAATCTATCTACTTCGCGGTAAGCACCCTGGCAAAAAGGATCTGTTGAGAACCTCAACAAACGGGCGCGCCGTTATCTGCCGCGGGATACGCCTGTGGCCGCGCTCTCAAACCGATATATGAAGTCGATTTGAGAGCGCTAAAACGACACGCCTAGAAAATGCCTCGGGTGGCGCACATCGGCTGAAGCGTTCAGGGACGAACTCATGAAACTGATATAGCAGGAAACGCCACAACGACCCTTGAGCCTTCACTTCAAACGCTATTGCTGAGGACTCGGTATGTTTCATCGATACCTCGGCCAGCAGCTGATCTGACTGCACCTTGATTATTTGACGACCGGTCCACATCCTCGAAATTGTCTCGCGCATCACGCAGCGCACCTTCCAACAGATCAATTCTGAGCTGAGCTTTCTGAGCCCAGCTATGGACCTCCTCAGGACTCATGTCCGAGCTGTATGCCTTGAACTCATCACTAGTGCTATCTTGATCAGAAATGAAATCAGGAGGTGACCCGACCGCTCCATCCGTTAAACCTATTTGGAATTTCTTGTTTTTTTGGTCAGACATCTTATCACTTCTCCCCCCCAAGTTTTCGACTACAATATTGGCCGCTCAGGACGCTGCCTCGACCAATTCTGCAAACGTATACAGTGCTTTAGCATGCTCCTCGCTGTCAGGGAGTACTGGGAATTCAACCCGTAGGCGACCAAACTTGTTTTTAACTGATACATGAGCGCCGACTGCCTTGGCCATGATTTCCATCGCCTCGGTCATCTCATCCCAGTCCAACTTGTTGTCAGTCATCGTATGTGCTCCGTATAGTGGTCAGAGGTGGACCTGTTGGCACGATACTACGACAATCAATCTCAGCTAGAAAAATCCATATCCCCCGAGGCGACCAAAAGCGAACGAAAAAAGGCAATGATGCTCGGAGCGGAAAAGGATTCCCTAGAGAAGCAGATCTTTGAAGAAGCTATCAAACTCCTGAAAGAGGCATTCAGAAAACAAGCGGCTGGGGACAGCTCTATTGCAGAATGGGTGGACTGGTTAAGCGAACGCGCCAATTCAGCGAAGCTTGTTGGCAATCTGCTCAATGATCGCGTTCTGGATAGTCGAGAACTTCTCGTCAGGCGTATTGTAGTGCCTTTTCAAAGCGCCGTAGGCAGTCGGATGCGGGTGGCGGTCGATTAGAGGGATCCCGGCGTTGGATAAAGCAAAAAATGCCGCATTGCCAAAAGCAACTACCAGTTTGAGATCGAGTTCGGCAACTTCTCCCAAGAATACATCTTGTTCCAATTTTTTTGTGATTGCATCCCGCGCAACTCTAATGCCCGGTTCGACATAGAGCTTCCAGACATCGGTAAAGTAGACACCGTATCCCTTGCGGCAAAGCCACTCGACGACCGGCCATACGATTTTCCCGCCGCGACTGTCGACTTTGTGCGCGGAAAAACCCTACGGAGTGGACATCGATAATCCACTGGGCCAATGATCTCCCTTCCGAAGCGGGTCTTGGGAAACAAACGCAACCACCCTGCGATTCCAGTTTTCCTTCGGCGTGACCAACAAGGGAAGGTCGAAACCGGATCGGACGGCGCAGATATCGGGGGCCTGGGAAAAACGGCAGGCACTTAATGGGACGACGGGGATTGTGACACCATCCTCATCAAAGCTCTCACCTGCAAATTCGCGCCGGTAGATGTCACCCATCTCAAAAAGATACTCCGCGTCAAAAAGCGGGGCATGGGTTGCTTTTATGACGTCACGCCAAACGTCGGGCCTGTTGGCTTCAAGCCAGTCTTGTTTTTTCAATGCTCATCCTTCCATCTATGAGTTGCAGTCAAGCGCACTGACTCTGGACTTTCCTCGACTGCAACTGTTCACCCGTTGCTCGGCGAGCCATAACCAAAGCCAGATCAAGAGAAGTGACTTGATGCCAGTGTCTCATCCCCAAAATGCGTATGTTTTGTAGCTATCAACTGATGTTCTCAGGTTTCAAAACCATACGCTCTCCGGTGAAATGACAGGTATTCGCGTTCTGTATTGGTGAGTTCACCCTGCAACGGCGCCGGGATGCCCAATAGCGCGCGCTCGCTTTCTGGTACGCGGTTTGAAATCAGCATATCTCCGCCACCGTCGAAGCTGATAAGACCCTTGTCAAAAAGAGCATCGATATGTGCCGAAAGTAGCAGGCCGTTGCTCACGTCCAGACGCTCCTCATCGCTGCTCAACTTCCAACTCTTGATATGAGATGCGCGAAGAATCTCTCGAACCCCGCTTCCGGTGACAGCGCATTTGGCACCCCATCGTTCTTCTAGGCCGCTGCGGAACCCGCCCTGTCCGATGCGGGCCTGCGCCAGTGCTTCGCGGGTCGTCTTGGGGATTTTCTTCCTTTTCCTGATTTCCTTCAGGTCTTTGCTTTGCGCCAACGGATCGCAGCGACGGATTGTGGAATATAGCCGATGCCAAGTCGAGGATCGATCTCGCTCAGGTATGCATTCCAGGATCGCTAGAGCCTGCTCAGCTTCAATTCCTTGGTAGCTACTGTACATGGTGATGAAGCGTTTTTTCTTAACAATGTCCATGGCATTCAGGGTGATCGGTGTTTCAAGCCAGAGGAACATATCCGTTGGGCAAATCCAGTTTGGGATCCATTTGACATCCGGTTCCCAACACTTGCGAAAGGCAGCCTGATCGTTCGAAAAGCGTTTCCTGACAACGTCAACGTCCCAAGCCTGAAGCCATAGGTTGTCAAGATTCAGTTTCTTAGCCAATTTTTTGCGTCGAGTTTTTTCATCAATCAAGCAGGTGGCGTTTCCCGCGATGCCAACCAAATCTTGGACGCCATGATGGGAGGCAATGAGAAAGACGAATGACGCAGAGGGTTCGGGTTTAGCGTTTCGAAACTGTTCAGTATGAAACGCACGGTATTGCACACCGTCTTCGGAAAATACCATTCTCTCCGAGTTGTTCCATTCTTCATGCCCGAAGCCATGTTCTTTTGGAAACCCGGACGTGGCTTGTGCCCCTGATGGCCTTTCATACCCTGAGGTATTCCAAAATACTGGCTTGATAAAAAAGCTCGGCAATTCTCTATTCCTTTGCAGTCGTGCGGCGAAAAATTTCGCCGAATTAAGAACACATTGAAGTTTTTCAGGCTCCTGATTTCTTGTGTTTTCAAACGTGAAAAGCGGGTTTGGCGCTCGCCTACGACAAGTTCCCCCTAAGCGATTGAAGGTCGTATCCAATCATGAACAACGTAGCTTCAAACGCGTGCATTCTGTTCAGGTGTGTTCCTTCGGAGGCGTACAGGGACGGCTGATTTTCCAGCACCGCTTGCATGAGCCACGCCAGCCGCACTGTTGCCGAAGACCACTCTTTTGCAAAATTTTTGGACGTTCTGCGAAAATATGCGGGACGGATGCCCTCTGGGTTCAGCCGCTCAACACTTCTGTTTTTGTATCTCTCAATCCCGAACCTCAATACCTCGGGAACCTGCTTCCAGGATTGCCGGGATTGGCACCTAAACACTTCAACGAGCGCTGCTATGGCTGCACCTACTCTGGAATCATAGATGGGCAACCCGTCGCTCGAATGAAGAGCGTATATCTTTGTCCACATTGACCCGGCGTACTTTAGGGCGCCCAGTTGATCGAGATCGCAACTGTCCAAATCAAACACCTGTTTTGAAGACTTCAGATACCGGACGAGATCGCTTTCGTTCGCCAGTGCTTTGAGTTTGGGACCTGCACCGTTTCTGGGGTTTCGATCTCCTCCCCAATCCAAAATGCTGAGGCAGGCACGCAAGACCCTTTGTTGATCATCGGAAGCAACCGAAGCCTTGAGAAGCGCCGACATTGCATGAAGTGACCGCTGTGTGGATTGCCAATCAGAAGACTTGAACGCTTGGTTTTCATTGTTCCATGACGCTTTCCAAGTGTAGTGGCGAAGTATGTCTTGCAATCCAACACAGTCAGCTTGGATACCACCTGGAACCTTGGGGGAATGGCGCACGCGAAGGTCACAGCGGATCGTCTCAGATGAACTTGCCAACCACTCAACGAAGTCGACAATAATTGGCAGGTTGAGATACTCAATTTTCTTCATTGAGGATTATGAGTCCCAAGCGCACAGAGTCACTTCTGAGTTTTGCCAGCATGCACCATCACGATACAGAGTACCCAGCATCGAATTGGCTCTGCTGTCTCGGTCACTCCACGCAGCGATGCCAATCCCCGTATCTTCTAAGTAGAAATATACAAAGGCCGAGCGGTCGTCTTCATCAGCCGCAAAGAAGTCGCCATCACCCATAGGGTCAAAAACACATGGCCCTTGCATCTCAATCGTTCCATCTATCTCCAAAAAACAAATTTCTGCATGTGCTGCCATTGCACTCATTGCCAGTGCCGCGGCTGAGATAAATAGGGTCTTCAAAATTAGGAGCTCCATGAGGTGTTTATTGCCGACTTATCTGTAAGCTAAAAGTGTTCGGAATTGGGCGGTTACAGGGTTTTGCCTTCTATTTCTGCAATCAATCTCCTAAGGGAGCGGTGGGTTTGGAACTACAATGCAGAGGACTCGGGATTGGAACAATCAAAACGAAATCTGCGTCCAAGTCCCTTCGGACATTTCATGATTCTTAAAGTCATCCAATAGCTCCTGGGGTGCATCAAGAATTACCACAATACCTCCCCTGACCTTCCGTACTCAGACCGCGAAATAACTATTCCTGATGCCGTTATCCGGCTCTCCTGCCGCCGAGAGCGTTGTACCAGTCGTCATTAATGCCACCTACTCACACAAACTCGCTCGCAGCGCTTCAATTTCATTTTGCTCACGTTCAGAAATCTCAAGATTGTACTTTTGCGTCACACGAACGAACCTAGTTACGTATTCACAATGAAACCCGCCTAGTGGTGGAAGCCAATCAAGCGGCCCATTGGCTCCTTTGTCTTGATTGACGTAGCTCGACACTACAAACAAGTTGGCCGGATCATTGGCGAAGTCGGATCTTTTTTCATCACGCCATGAGTGAGCCCCTCGATCCCACGCCCACTTCAGAGGAACTAAGTGGTCAACTTCTACATTCTGCGCGATAGTCTGAGCATTGCCAGTATAAGGATCGACCCACTTTCCTCGAATAACTGTACAATCGTTCTGCGATAAAGTTACGGCCCCTGTCGACATCTCTTGCAGAATTTCTTGTCGAGTGTTTTGACAGTCACCATCGTCGTCGGACCAACCACCAAACAGCGACCGGTCGTAACGTGCAGTTTTTGCTTCCGTCTCGATCTCTTCAATCAAGGACTGCCTATTTGGTGTAGCACTGAATACCACTCTGCGCGAAGACGCTTGATCTTCTTGTCCATCCTCACGAAGTATTGGGCGAACTGACGAGTAGCCAACTGCAATCAGGTGTTTCCTGGACCATTCCAGAAGTTCGGCGTCTCTTACGAAGTCCAAGCAGGTACGTAGGACAGCTTGTGACCTTCGTTGACTAAGGTCCAAGTTTCCCAGAAAGGCTTCCCGCGGCGATGAATTACTCCGCCATTCTGACGAGGCATGGCCTTCAATCTTTACTTCCGCGATATCGACACCTGAATTGCGGAGAGTAGACAGCCAAGGCTGGCAAGCGTCTGCTAGAAACTTACCCAAGCTTGGGGTAATATTTGCTTTCCCCTGGTCAAAGAGCACCCTGTCGGGAAGGATTATTGCACCTGTATCATCTATATGGCCGCCAATGTTGGCAACAACACTGCCAAGCTCTGATTTCAATGCTCCGACAAGTGCCGCTTCTTGGGCTTCAGCGTCCCTGATCTTCCCTGATATCCCCTCCAATGTCTGACCAGCCTTAATCAGGTCATCAAGGACGGCCATTTCCTGCAACAGCTTTTTTGCCTGCCCCGCTTCGACAAGATCTGCAAGATCCCTTTGGATATCTTCAGGCAGGCTTGCCGCGGCATCTGTCAGGCGCCGCAAATCGTCTTCGTCGATGAACCGCCACTTTTCTTGAGGATTTTCAATGCTAGATGGCGTGGAAAAATCCATGCCGTTTTCCTTAAGCGCTACGAATGCATCAATTGACCCATCATTGATAGAGGCCAGTACAGTTTGCCTTTGCACCTCTGTCAGTTGCCTGAATGCATTCACATCTGGGGTGTTCTTCTTTTCTTCCTCCCATTGCCAGAAGGCAAACAAGAGAAGAAGCGCAAAGGCAATCAAAATAAAGGCTTCTGCCATCGTGAGCCCCATGATGGCACCGCGACGGTAGTTGCGATCCGACTGTTGAACACTGGACACTAAGTATCAGACCTCTTCGTGCCCCAAAACCGGGGCCTTACTGGCGTGACAGTAAATGACTCTTCCACAACCGCCTCAAGATCTTCCGTCGAGGCGGTTTGCCTGGACTCGCCTTGCTCAAAAACTGCGTCCTTAGGCAACTCGTCCAACCTTTCCTTGAAACGGTCTAAAGCAGGCACAATCCTCTTTTCCATCGCGTCTGCGGTACGGCGTGTGATTTTGATGTTTGCCAACATCGCTTCATCATGAGCTTTAAGCCGCTTTTCGGCAGTCTCTAGTTCGGCATTTAATCGCTTCCGGCGGTTTTGGATTTCCTCGAAGGACTGGATTTCTTGCTCATTCAAACGGTTTTTGAGGCTCTGAATTTCAGACACCAGGTCAATGAGTGCAGCCTGGTTTTCTTGATTGGTTTCTCGAATTGACGCGGCAATGTCGTCTATTGCTCTCTTGGACGCCTCTAAGAAGGACTTCTCGATGTTTTGAGCCAATGTGTCAGCTGATTGTTGCAACGCCTCCTGATGATCTTTCACAAAGTCTTCAGTTGCATCTCGAAGTCGATTGTCTCGTTCCGTCGCCATTTGAATGGACTCGGTAGAAAATGCTTTCATCTGCGACATCGTACCGGAGAGATCTTTGCGAAATTCGGCGTACGCCCGATTGAGATCGGCACGAACTGCGCGATCCTTAGCGACAAAATCTGGACGCATCTGCATAAGAAGAACCCGCAAAAAAACGCCAACAATCGTTGACGACAATGCTACGCCAAATCCAGAAATAACTTCTGGAATGGCTATTGGCTTGCCCTGATTGGTTGCGGGATCAGCCATCTGATAAAGAGTGAACGCCAAACTAGCCAAGGTAAACAGAAATCCAAGGTAATAGCAGTTGTCACCAATGGCTTCGGGCTCGATTTTGAGGCGGCCGCCGGCCCAAGCGACAAACGCATATGCTGCCAAGACCGCAGCTGAATATCCCGCCGCAACGAACGGGTGAGCTCCTATGACTTTTAGAAAAACGCCTCCGAATATCCCAAGAACGAAGGCCAACATGAACGCAATTCGGTCCAGGTTTTCACGTGGCGCCACATCATGAAGCTTGGAAGTTCTCAACACCATTTCAAAGGTCCCCCAAGGAAGTAACACTAGGCGGGCGACTGCCTTGTTTGTCGAAATACCTCACCCAAAAATCTTCAACGATATCATTTGAAGGTGTGCTAGCAGCCAGTCTTGGTACGCGCAGGATTTGAATGGCGACACCTGAGAGGTTTCCAGCCAGCCTTTGCGGGCCATTTTGTTGCACAAAATAGTCCCATCCTTGGTTCCGGTAGAAGCTCAAATTATCACTGTGTTGGAGCATGTCCGACACAACGATTATCTTTCGGTTGCCACCTGTGTCTGAAAAGTAAGGAGTTTCGGAGACAAGGGACTGAAGCGCTTCCATTATTGGAGATTGATTCTCTTTCTCACCAGACATCATTGACTCCAACGTGACCTGAATAGGAACAGTGAACTCGCGCTCATACCGTTCTGCGATTATTGTCGGGTTCTCGTAAAGACCATTGGCATCAACACCAGTCGCGGGCTTGCACTTTGCGAATTTCGCACCCCAGTTGCCGCTCGCTTCGCTCACGACGCCTAAGGCAATCATTGTATCAACGGATGCTTCACTCACCTCTCGGGCGATAATCGTCTTTAGTCGAGCTTGCTGGGTTTCGCTCAATGGATCTGTCAAATCCAGAAGAATTGAGACTACATTATGGACGCCTTCAGCATGGCACAGCGTTACCTCGTCAACTGTCGCTTTTGCGATGAGCTTTTGGGAAATAAAGCCTATACCGGCCACCAATCCAATACACGCGACAATAACTATTCCCCAAATAAGGTTGTTCGCCTTGGCACCCTTTCTGCGGCTAGTTCGGCGGCGTTTGGAGTAACTTCGTTTTCTTGCCATTATGACGATACATGCCTCTCTTCAGTAACCACCTTGAGAGGCGGGTCACCTTCGTGGGTGAGACTCCGAGACGAAGTTCTTTCAGCCCGGTCGATAAATGTGCCTTCTAGCTCATCTATTTCGTAGTGTGATTTCACGGCTTTATGAAAAACTTCGAATATTTCATGGATCGACTTCGTCACCATTTCTGAGACTTCCTTGGCTTGCTCTTCCGCCTCCTGACGTCGTGTTAAGTCTTCTTGAGCGGTTTCGAACTTCTCAAAGACATATTCTTTGTTGAAGTACTCAGGCGGCTCTTCACTCCGCGCGGCTCTGTTCGCGTCCCGATACACCGACAAGAGATAGTTGGCGGCTATGTCGCACTGTTCCAAGAACGGCTTTAGATTTGATTGCAAAGCTTTTTGACCATAAAGCGCATCAATTGAATCATTTATGTTTCTGCGAACCTCATCATTGGCCGCACGTAAGCCGTTCACAGCATCGTCTCGATGCTCCGCCAGCGTTTCAATAGATTCCTCAAGATTTTCGACGTAGTCATCCCTTGCATCGATCACATCCTGTGCGACTTTTGAATAACCAGGGTATGGGTCTGAGTGGTTGTAACCTTTTAGGAAGGACATGATCGAAATGAACAAGCCTAAAATAAACAGAACATAAGATTCCATGGTATACAGACCAACGGGGTTTTCGATCATGGTCTCAATGGCTGTGGCACCCGCTTGGCGCCAATCACCAATGCGTTCTACAGCATCTCTGAAATGCGCCACACCTGCGTTGTAAGTCAGGGCAAACAATACCCATGACAGGAAGAAAACCAGGCCGAAGAATTTTTTAATGAGATTGGCGATACCTTTACAGTTTATGTATCTGGTGCCCATCCCAAAAAGGACGCTTAGGGATACGTTACCCACTGAAACGAGAAGAGCCGCGAGTAGCCCCCCCAAAAGTCCCAAGGTGTTCTTTTGGGCGAAAAGATAAGCGTTTCCACCAGATTCCAAAATGATCAAAACAAGCGACAATCCGACCAAAGCGACCCAACTGGAGGCGTTCTTCGCAGGCCTTTCCAGCTGGTTGATCTCTCTAAACTTGTTGCGCCACCGGAACGTCTCTTGAACCCGCTCTCGCGGGGTGACCATCATGGATTTCCATTTTGTCACTTCCTCAGCAAATTTTGCTTTTGAGTCACTTGCTTCTGTTTCCACAAGCATTCGGGCCGATACCGCCTTGTTCAAACGTTCAGCGTAAACTCGGCGGTTGGTCTCGTAGTTCTCAAGTCCCCGGCGCCGAAGATCCTCCACACGCGCTATCGCTTTGAGTTCTACATGATCAAGCGTCTTCGCAGTCGTCTCGGGTTGATTTGCTGAACCCCTGGACGCTCCCTCAGACCTCAGATCCAAGTCCTTCGCCAACCGATCTTTATCGATGTCCGGAAAGACTGCTGAAGTCGGTAGAAACTCGTCCGACTTGAAAATATCTGTCAATGATTTTAGCAAAGAGGTGCCCTCTTACCTAACTCGCAATTGGGCGTATCGAACTGCCATCAGGGTGGCTTCACCCAAGCAAACTACGTCCGCGAAACAACTAATTTTGATACAACAGAAACGCTCAGAATGGTTGCGCAAGAATCCGCTGAATCGTCCATAACGGACGCTATCATACTGATACCGAGCCGCAAGATTGATATCGACTAAACTGGCTCGAAGCCGAGTGAGTGCAGAATCGAGCGTTCAGGCTGGATGGGATTTCTGGGGAAATCTTGGTGATTAAACATATTGCCAAACCTGCCAACCAGTATCTGTGTTTCTACTTTTCTGCTTGCCTGGCGTTCCAAGTGGAAACAAGAAACGTGGCCATAGTACCTGACAAGTTGACGGCCAACTCTGCGTGTCTAGCCGCTGGTTTGATGCGCTTCGGTCCAATACTATGAGCATCTCCCAGCTTATTTCTGAGCGCACCGAGTGCCGTCACAACCGATTGTGACCCACTCAAAATCTGTTTGAATACTTGTTCCGTGTAATCATCAGGGGCCAACCTTAGCGTCTTGGAGAGTTTTTTGTATAGAACTGGAAGATCATCTTTTTCTTCCCAGCTTTCACCTGCCTCGTGCAAGATCCACTTGCAAACGTCTTCCAATAGAGTTCGGGCCAATGTGATTGCGCGTTCAGCGTCTTTTGACCTGCTGTCGAGTGCACTTTGCCATCTTTCGCCAATTTGATCCGGGTTAAAGGTGCTCAAGGTCGCCGTGATCTCAATATCAGCCGGATTTCCTTCTGGCAGCGGGTTTACCTCGAAAATCGGTGATCCTGAGATTCTTCCGGCTTCAGACAGCGTGTACCCATCATGGCGCAGCAAATCGTCGACCTTCCCAGATAGTATCCTCTGGCGTTCCTCACTTTGATATTCGGCAGAGGTGAGCTGTTCGATAAAGCTAAACAACAAACGGGTGGAGCAAGTCAGCAGCCCAAGAGCTTCCAAGTACTCCTGTTGAGTCAGATCATCGTTTCGAATTGTGTGTTGGATTAAGTATTCTTCGAGTGTGCGATTATCATTTCGATGGGGTGCGGACATGTTTTCCAGTGGAAAGACAGCCGCCACAAACGTAAAATCATCAACTTCACTCACCAGTGGGCCCACGGTCAGCAGTTTGACTAATCTTCGGCGCGTGATGCTAGTAATCTCGGGCCGTTCCAGATCCGCGATCTTATCTACCAACTCAAGGAGGTTGAAAGCGTCGATCTCTTGAAGAAGCGAACGAGCCATTTTTACGAGTGGTTCGACCTCAACTGCTGCCAACCTGCTGGACGCATACTTGTACTTACTCTGAAACGCTTCTTCTTCGCTTCCTTCGGCCAAACCCAATCGTGCGCAGACACCCGGCACTTCATAGGCCTTATAATCTGATATCGCGGATGCTAACTCATCCCTCAAACTTTGTATCAGTTTTGTCGGAATTGCTCTGCTCATCGTATTCTTTGCTGAAACCAAACTCGCATAAACGTGCTACAATCTGTCACTGATACCCAGCATTAACGCAACGGCTTTCATATGTCTGATTTGACGAAGCAGCACAGCAGAGATGGCCACCAAACTTTGCAAGGTCGGCTTCCTGCACAACTCGGACATTGACGGCAGTCGCAGTAGTCATCGCTTTCTGAAGCTTGTTGCCATCAATTCTCGTAAGACTTCTGCGTACACTCCCAATCACGCAAAAAACAAGGCGCCGTTGATCAACGATCCGGCGCCTTGTTTCCCTATAAATCCTTAGATTTGCGAGTTGTGGGCGCTAATGACCTTGTTTATGGGCGCCAAAACCGCCGAAATGGGTTCGTATTGCCTGGCGGTTCAGACTTTCGTGTCGCGCCTCATATCTACCCGCATTTGGAATGACCGCAGCTGCGGCAGGTCATGCAGCCTTCGATCATGACCATGTCATACTGACCACAGGACGGACAGGCTTTGCCGCGTGGCGCGTCCAGGTTCACCACTTGCGCCTGGGGGTCGGATTTCAACCCCATCCCCTCGCCTTCCAGAAAGCCGATGGCAACCATGTGCTGTTCGATCACGCCCCCGATCGCGGCCAGGATCGATGGGATATACTTGCCTTTGACCCACGCCCCGCCGCGCGGGTCGAAAACGGCTTTCAGCTCCTCGACCACAAAGGACACGTCCCCACCCCGGCGGAACACGGCCGAGATCATCCGCGTCAGCGCCAGTGTCCAGGCGTAATGCTCCATGTTCTTGGAGTTGATGAACACTTCGAACGGGCGGCGGCGGCCCGAGATGATGATGTCGTTGATGGTCAGATAAATCGCGTGCTCGCTATCGGGCCATTTCAGCTTGTAGGTCGACCCCTCCAGCGATTGCGGGCGATCAAGCGGTTCGGACATGTAGATGACGTCGCCGCTTTCAATTTCATGAGGCGCATTCGCGCTTTCCCCCGGCACCTTGTCGTCGCTTTCCGAAACGGTCAGAACCGACCCCGTCACATCGTTGGGCCGGTACGTCGTGCACCCTTTGCAGCCCTGATCCCAGGCCTGCATGTAGACATCCTTGAAGGCGTCAAAGCTGATATCCTCGGGGCAGTTGATGGTCTTGGAAATCGAGCTGTCGATCCATTTCTGCGCCGCCGCCTGCATCTTGACATGATCAAGGGGTGTCAGGGTCTGGGCATTGACGAAATAGTCGGGCAGCGCTGCGTCGCCGAACTTGTCGCGCCACATCTGAACGGCGTAATCCACAACCTCTTCCTCGGTTCGCGAGCCGTCTTTTTGCAGAACCTTGCGGGTGTAGGCATAGGCAAAGACCGGTTCAATCCCCGACGACACATTCCCGGCATAAAGCGAAATCGTGCCCGTGGGCGCAATCGAGGTCAGCAGAGCGTTGCGGATACCATGTTCGCGGATCGCATCGCGGACGTCGTCATCCATTTGCTGCATCGTGCCGCTGGCCAAATATTTCTCAGCGTCGAACAGGGGGAACGCGCCTTTCTCCTTAGCCAGATCGACCGAGGCCAGATATGCGGCGCGGGCGATTGCGTGCAACCAGCGTTCCGTCTGGCGCGCCGCCTCGTCGGACCCATAGCGCAGGCCCAGCATCAGCAACGCATCCGCAAGACCCGTCACGCCCAGCCCGATGCGGCGCTTGTCCTGCGCTTCCGCCTCTTGCTCGGCCAGCGGGAATTTCGAGGCGTCCACGACGTTATCCATCATGCGCACGGCTGTCGCGACCAGTTCCTGCAATGCCGGTTCATCCAGATGCGCGGCATCCCCGAACGGTTCGGCAACCAGCCGCGCCAGATTGATCGAGCCAAGCAGGCAAGCCCCGTAAGGCGGCAGAGGCTGCTCGCCACAGGGGTTCGTCGCGGCGATGGTTTCAACATAGCTCAGGTTGTTGGCCTGATTGATGCGGTCGATGAAGATCACGCCCGGTTCGGCATAATCATACGTGGCCTGCATGATCTTGTTCCACAGATCACGCGCCTGAACGGTGTGATAGATCTTGCCGTCGAACTGCAACTCCCACGGGCCGTCGTCCTTGACCGCCTCCATGAAGGGATCGGTCACCAGCACCGACATATTGAACATGCGTAGGCGGGCCGGGTCAGATTTGGCGGTGATGAACTGTTCGATATCGGGATGGTCACAGCGCATGGTGGCCATCATCGCCCCCCGGCGCGAGCCCGCGGACATGATCGTGCGGCACATTGCGTCCCACACATCCATAAAGCTGAGCGGGCCCGAAGCATCTGCCGCCACGCCCTTCACATCCGCGCCGCGCGGGCGGATGGTCGAGAAATCATAGCCGATCCCGCCCCCCTGCTGCATGGTCAGCGCGGCCTCTTTCAGCATGTCAAAGATACCACCCATGCTGTCGGGGATGGTTCCCATGACGAAACAGTTGAACAGCGTCACCTGCCGCGCGGTACCTGCGCCAGCAGTGATGCGCCCGGCGGGCAGATATTTGAAATCTTCCAGTGCCTCGTAGAACCTGTCTTCCCAATGATCTGGGTTGTCCTCGACCCGCGCGAGGTCACGGGCGATGCGTCGCCAGCTGTCTTCAACCGTCTGATCGATGGGCGTGCCATCCGCCTGTTTAAAGCGGTATTTCATGTCCCAGATCTGCTCGGCGATGGGGGCGGCAAAGCGGCTCATTGGTGATTCCCTGTGCTGAAAGAGGTATCCAGACTAACACCCACTACACCTTGATGAAAGCCAATCCTGAGCTACAATGGATAGATAGCAAAGGGACGACTCTGTGGGAAAGCTGTGGATAAGTACGTGAACCTCATCAAGCTTTCGGTTGGTTCGGAAAGCGTGGACTCTCTGATCGCTTGGCAGGACAGCCGAATGTCGCTTTATGAGGACGGATATCCGCGCCACGTAACCCGCATGTGGCCCAAACGTGATGCCGAGATTCTGAATGGCGGATCAATCTATTGGGTCATCAAGGGTGTCGTACAGTGCCGTCAGCGCATTCTGCGCCTGGATGAGGTGATCGGCGAAGACGGTATCCGCCGCTGCGCCATCGTGCTCGACCCTAACGTACATCGGACCCAGAACGCCTTGAAACGCCCGTTTCAGGGTTGGCGGTATCTGAAACCCGAAGATACACCAGCCGACCTGCCGAAAGGGCGCGCGCAGGACGACGCCCTGCCCGATGATCTGAACCGTGCCCTTGCGGATATCGGTGTGTTGTAATTACTGCAACCGATCCAGCAATTCCGTCAGAACCGCCTTGTCCGCCGCGTCTACCTCTGCAACCCGGCTGCGCCACAATGTGGCTTGCGATTGCAGGATCAGGCCATCCGACAGGACCTTGAGGTGGTTCGCCCGCAGGGTTTCACCTGAGGAGGTGATATCGGCAATTGCCTCGGCTGTTTCGTTCATGACCGTACCTTCGGTCGCCCCCTGGCTGTCGACCAGAGTGTAGTCGGCCACGCCCGCGTCGGTCAGGAACTCACGCACCAGTCGGTGATATTTGGTGGCGATCCGCAACCGGTGGCCATGGGTGTTGCGAAATGCTGCTGCTGCCGCATCGAGATCGTCCAGCGTGTCCACATCGACCCAGCAGGCGGGTGCGGCAATGATCAGATCGGCTTTGCCAAAGCCCAGCTGCGCAATCTCTTCGACCTGCTGTTCCCAGCGCGGCAGCTTCTCATGCACCAGATCGATGCCGGTGACGCCCAGATGAATACGGCCCGACGCAAGTTCGCGCGGAATCTCACCCGCCGACAACAGAACCAGCGAGACGCCGTCAATCCCGTCAACCCTACCCGCATATTCCCGGTCTGAGCCGTTGCGGGACAGCATGATGCCATGTTTTTCGAACCATGATACGGTCTTTTCCATCAACCGGCCTTTCGAGGGCACGCCCAGTTTCAAACTCACAGCGCGGCCTCCTCGATTTCAAGCATCAGGTCCGGGCGGATCACGCCGCCGATCGCGGGGATTTCGGCCCCATCCCCCAAACGGCGCGTCAGCGCATCATAGCGCCCACCGGTGGCGACGGGCGGCAGGTCGGGACGGCCTTCGGCGTAGAACCCAAAGACAAACCCGTCATAATATTCCATCGATGTCCGGCCATAAGACGCTTCGAAATCCAGTCGGGCGACATCGACACCACGCGCTTGCAGGGCGGCGATCCGCGCCTCTAACCGGTCCAGCGCCGGGGTGATCTGCGGCAGATCCACTGCCACATCCCGCAGCTGTTCCAGCGCGAAGGGCATGGTTTCACGCACATTCAGCAGCGTTTCCAACCCGGCCAGCTCATTGTCAGAGATCGGCGGCGCAGCGCGATCTTCGCGCAGGGCTTTGATCCTGTCGGCAATCTCGGGCGCGCGACGCTTGCCGATCATCGGAACATCAACCGCCATCGGGTCGTCCGCGTCCAAAAGCGCATCACGGCCTTCTGGCCCCGGTTTACGCCCTGCAAACCGGTCCAGCAGCGCACGGAACCGGCGCGGCCGCCACAGGTGCCGCATCAGCGCGGCCTTGCGGCGGTCTGTGGTCCGAAGCCCTTCGACAGCCGCGGTCAGGATACCGATATCCCCGGTGGCTGCGCGCAGGGGCAGCCCGCGCAGTTGCAGCGCCATCAGCGAAAACACTTCGGCATCGGCACCAGCGGGATCATCGCGGTCAAAAACCTCGTACCCCACCTGAATATACTCGTTCGAGCGGTCCGGGTCGTGTTCCTGACGGCGGAACACCTCACCTGAATAGGTATAGCGCGCAGGCTCGGCCCCGTCCCGCATGTGCATCTGAACAACAGGCAGGGTGAAATCCGGGCGCAGCATCTGCTCGCCCCGCAGCGCGTCCGAGGTCACGTAGGCACGGGCGCGGATATCTTCACCATAGAGGTCCAGCAACATTTCAGCGGGTTGCAACAGGGGCGTATCCACCACCTGCGCGCCCGCAGCCTCGAACCGGACACGCATCATCGCGGCACGGGCCTGTATCTGGGAACGGTTGGGCATGGGTCAGTCCTGACTGTCCAGAATTTCACGCACTTTCGCGACCAGATCAGCGCGCGATACTTCGAACTGGCTGGGGCGTTCTTTCCATTCCTCCAGCGTGGCGCTTTCGGCGATTTTGGCCCCTAGGATCAGGTCCTTGATCTGCACGATGCCTTTTGCCTTCTCGTCCCCGCCTTCGATCACCGCAACCGGAGAGTTGCGCTTGTCCGCGTATTTCAACTGATTGCCAAAGTTCTTGGGATTGCCCAGATACACCTCGGCCCGGATGCCCGCGTTGCGCAGCTCGGCCACCATCGCCTGATAATCGGCCATCCTATCGCGATCCATGACGGTGACGACCACGGGGCCTTTGGACTGGGCGCTGATCCGGCCCTTTTCGCGCAGCGCCGCCAGCAGCCGATCGACGCCAATGGACACGCCAGTCGCGGGCACTTCCTGCCCGGTGAACCGCTTGACCAGATCGTCATAGCGCCCACCGCCCGCAACCGAGCCGAATTGCCGCTTGCGACCCTTTTCGTCGAAGATTTCGAACGTCAGCTCGGCCTCGTAGACCGGACCGGTGTAATAGCCGAGGCCACGTACGACGGAGGGGTCAATGACAATGCGGTCAGGGCCGTAGCCGCCAGCGGAGAGAAGTTCAGCGATCTGTTCCAGTTCAGTAATCCCATCCGCCCCGATCTCGCTGTCACCAACAGCAATGCGGAGGTTGGCCAGCGTACCGGCCGTATCGACGGCCTTGGAGGTCAAGAAAGCGATAACCGGGTCTGCCTGGTCATCGCTGAGGCCAACGCCGTCGATAAACGCGCCCGACGCGTCCAGACGACCCTTGGTCAGCAACTCGCGTACACCCTGTTCACCCACCTTATCGAACTTGTCGATCGTGCGAAGGACATTGTCTCGTGCTGCTTGATCATCGCCAAGACCCATCGCCTCCAACACACCGTTCAAAACCTTCCGGTTGTTCACCCGGATCAGGTAGTCGCCGCGCGGGATGCCAACCTCTTCCAGCGTGTCAGCCAGCATTGCACAGATCTCGGCGTCAGCAGCCATCGAGGCGGTTCCGACCGTATCCGCATCGCATTGATAGAACTGACGGTACCGCCCCGGCCCCGGCTTTTCGTTGCGCCAGACCGGACCCATTGCATAGCGGCGGTAAGGCGTCGGCAGGTCGTTGCGGTGCTGGGCATAGACACGGGCCAGTGGTGCGGTCAGGTCATAGCGCAGGGCCATCCAGTCGCCATTTCCGCCCTCGTCAAACTCCTGCCATGCAAAGACGCCTTCGTTCGGGCGATCCACGTCGGGCAGGAACTTGCCCAGCGCCTCGACGGTTTCCACCGCGCTGCTTTCCAGCGCGTCAAACCCGTACCGATGATACACGCCCGCAATCGTCCGCAGCATCTCGGTGCGCTGCGTGACTTCCTCGCCGAAATAGTCACGGAACCCTTTCGGCGTTTCGGCCTTGGGGCGGGGCTGTTTCTTGGGCTTGGCCATGTGGGGCGTCCTTGGGAGTGTACCTGTTCCGCGCGCGGTCTATCCCATGGCCCGCATCTGGGCAAGGCGCGCTTTCTCTGGCCAAGGCGTCACAGGGTCGCTATGTGCAGCCTGAAAGACAGGAGCATCCCATGCAGCATCTGGAAGAACAGATTGCCCATCTGACCCGCACGGTTGACGATCTGAACGCGGTTGTCACCAGGCAACAGGCCGAGATTGACAGGCTGACCCGCCGTGTCGAGATGCTGCTGCACCGCGAGGCTGAACGCGCACAGGAAGGGTCAGGCGGCGTTGTCCTTGGTGACGAACGCCCGCCACATTACTGAAGGCTTACAGCCCCAGCGTTGATTTCACCGCGTTGTCGACGACGCCACCCAGCAGGGCGTTTTCATCCCCGGCGCAACCCTCTTTCAGAGCCGCCACAAATGTTTCGCGCAGCGCGGCCTTTTCCTCGTCCGAACTGGCATGAGCTTCGAGGTCGACCTGACGGTTATAAAGTGACAACGCCGTCATCTTGCCGACCACGTCCACAATGTATTCTTCATTCCCATCAGCCTCTTCGATGACCGACGCGCAGGTGTGGTACATAAGCGGCAGCGCCGCTTGTACCATCTGTTCGGCTTCCTCGTCCGCAAGGGCAAAACCGGGCCCTGTAAGCAGCGCTGTGGTGGTGATCACTTTCATCGCGTTCAAACGCATCATCCCGCCCCCGCTTATTTCGAGTTCGCGCCGATTAGCGCACCAACAATTGCCCCTGCGGCGGCGCCTTTGCCGTCGCCGATCAAGGCCCCAACCCCGGCCCCAATCACAGCACCTTTGATCGTGTTCTCTTTCTTTTTGTCGTCCGCAAGCGTGGCTGTCGCCGAAACCAAAGCCAGCGATGCCGCCGCCCCCAATACAATCGTTCTGAGATTGAGACCTGCAATCGTCATAACAACGCCCTCCCGTGGCATGAGTAGAAGACATATTTGCAAGGTCAGCCTAGCGATGCGCTAACTGTCTGGCAACAAAGCGGTGTCAGATCTCTTCGACGGTCATAACACCTTCCAGCGATTTGATCGCGCCCTTGATCTGCGGGTTGATCGGAAACACACGCCCAAGGTCGATTTCGACGTCGCCGGGCAGGCCGGGGTCCAGCAACAGCAGCTGGATCGGGCCGCGGGCCGCACCCTTGGCAGCGGTTGCGGCTTCTTCAAGAACCGTTGCAATCGTCGACACTGCCCGCGCTTCGTCGACAAATATGCGCAGTCCCGTCGCCCCGGCTTCGGCCACTACAGAATCCACCGGACCCACGGAATTAACTAGCAGTTTAAGCTGGTCGGCTTCCATCTCTGCCTTTGCAGTCAACACTACTTGCGATCCGCTCTCTAGATACTGGCGAGAGTTCTCAAGTGTCTCCGAGAATAAAGTGACTTCATATGCCCCGGTTGGATCGGAAAGTTGAACGAACGCAAAACGGTTACCTTTAGCCGACTTACGCTCTTGCCGCCCTGCAACTACACCGGCCATCTTCACAATTTTCAAACGCTCTTGCCGCAAGCGTTCTGTCACTTGCTCCAATGTCAATACGTCTTTGCGTTTAAGTGTAGGCATATAGTCATCCAGCGGATGACCAGAGAGGTAGAAACCAATCGCCTTGAACTCTTCGCTCAAACGTTCCGCGGGCAACCAGTCGGGGGTCGGTGACAGGCGCGGTTCGGGCAGGTCATCTCCGGCCTCGCCAAACAGTGACACCTGGTTCGAATTCTTCTGTTCTTGGATAGCGGCCGAATATTGCACCAACGCATCTAGGCTTTCAAACACACGGCGGCGGTTCCGGTCCAGCTCATCAAAGGCCCCGGCGCGGGCCAGCATCTCAAGCGGGCGTTTGCCCACTTTCTTCAGATCAATGCGGCGGGCGAAATCGAACAGGTTGACAAACGGCTTGTCCGCGCGACCCGCAACGATCAGATTCATCGCCTCGACACCCACATTCTTGAGCGCGCCCAGCGCATAGACCAGATGTCCGTTATCAACATCGAACGTGGCCTGAGATCGGTTCACACAAGGTGGGACATACGGCAGTTCCAGCCCTTTTCGGACCTCTTCGAAATAGATCGCCAGCTTGTCGGTCAGATGGATATCACAATTCATGACGCCCGCCATGAACTCGACCGGATGGTTCGCCTTCAACCAGCCGGTTTGATAGCTGACCACCGCATAGGCGGCGGCGTGGGATTTGTTGAAGCCGTAATTGGCGAATTTCTCGAGAAGGTCGAAGACTTCGCTGGCTTTCTTGGCATCCACCCCGTTTTCTGCCGCGCCTTTTTCGAACTTGGGGCGTTCGGCATCCATCGCCTCTTTGATCTTCTTACCCATCGCGCGGCGCAGCAGGTCTGCACCGCCCAGGCTGTACCCCGCCATGACTTGCGCGATCTGCATCACCTGTTCCTGATAGACGATAATACCTTGAGTTTCCTCAAGAATGTGGTCGATCAGCGGGTGAACGGATGTGATTTCGCGCAGCCCGTTCTTGACCTCGCAATAGGTCGGGATGTTCTCCATCGGGCCGGGACGATAGAGCGCGACGAGGGCCACGATATCCTCGATACAGGTGGGTTTCATGCGCTTGAGCGCGTCCATCATGCCCGAAGATTCAACCTGGAACACCGCGACCGTCTTGGCCGCTGAATAGAGCTTATACGTCGCCTCGTCATCCAGTGGGATGGCGTTGATCTGGTTCTCGGCCCCCTCGGCAGGTTCATAAAGCTCGGTGCCATCGGCGGCGATGTGCAACTTCCGCCCGGACTTGAAGATCAAGTCCATCGCGTTCTGGATCACGGTCAGGGTTTTCAGACCCAGAAAGTCGAACTTTACCAGCCCGGCCTGTTCCACCCATTTCATGTTGAACTGGGTTGCAGGCATGTCGGATCGCGGGTCCTGATAGATCGGCACCAGCGCGTCCAGAGGCCGGTCGCCAATCACAACCCCAGCCGCGTGGGTCGAGGCGTTGCGCAGCAGCCCTTCGACCTGCTGTCCATACGTCAGCAAACGATCCACCACCTCTTCGTTACGAGCTTCCTCCCGCAGACGCGGCTCATCCTTCAGGGCTTTTTCGATGGAAACCGGTTTTACCCCTTCAACCGGGATCATCTTGGACAGACGGTCCACCTGCCCGTACGGCATTTGCAGCACCCGCCCGATGTCGCGCACGGCGGCCTTTGACAGCAAGGCACCAAAAGTGATGATCTGCCCCACCTTGTCGCGCCCGTATTTCTGCTGCACGTAACGGATCACCTCTTCGCGGCGATCCATACAGAAGTCGATATCGAAGTCGGGCATCGAAACCCGTTCGGGATTCAGGAACCGTTCAAACAGCAGGCTGTAACGCAGCGGATCGAGATCGGTAATTGTCAGCGCATAAGCCACCAGCGAGCCCGCACCCGACCCCCGCCCCGGCCCAACCGGAATATCGTGATCCTTGGCCCATTGGATAAAGTCGGCAACGATCAGGAAGTAGCCAGGGAACCCCATTCCTTCGATGATGCCAAGCTCGAAATCCAGCCGTTCCTGATATTCCTCGGGCGTCACCGCATGGGGGATCACGGCCAGACGTTTCTGCAAGCCCTCGTTGGCAATGCGGCGTAGTTCAGCGACCTCGTCATCGGCGAATTTCGGCAGGATCGGATCACGCCGATAGGCCATGAAAGCGCAGCGTTTGGCAATCTCGACAGTGTTCTCGATGGCCTCGGGCAGATCGGCAAACAGCGTCACCATTTCCTGCTGCGACTTGAAATAATGCTGCGCGGTCAGGCGGCGGCGACCTTCCTGCTGGTCGACATAGGCCCCTTCGGCGATACAGATCAGCGCATCATGGGCCTCGTACATATCCGAGGTCGGAAAATAAACGTCATTGGTGGCAACCAGCGGCAGGTTCTTGGCATAGGCCATCTCGATATGGCCGCGCTCGGTCTGGCGTTCGGCCTCTGGTTGGCCGTCCTCGCCCGGATGACGCTGGAGTTCGATATACAGACGATCCGGAAAGATCGCGGCCAGCCGATCCACCAGCGCCTCGGCCGCCGGGCGTTGCCCCTGCTGCAACAGGCGGCCCACCGGCCCATCGGGCCCTCCGGACAGGCAGATCAGCCCGTCGGAGCGGCCCGCAAGCTCGTCCAGCGTGACCTGCGGCAACTGCCCGCTCTTGTCCACGTAAAGGCACGTGCTCAGCTTCATCAGGTTCTCGTACCCCGCCTCGGACTGTGCCAGCAGAACAAGCGGCGCGGGCGTTTTTGGCTTTTCCCCCGGTTGCGATTGAACGTAAGTCAGATCAACCTGACAGCCCATGATCGGCTGGACACCGGCCTGGCTGGCTGTCACCGAAAATTCCAGCGCCGAAAACATGGAACTCGTGTCAGTCACCGCGACGGCAGGCATCTCCATCTTCTCGCACAGGGCGGGCAGTTTTTTCAGCCGCACAGCGCCTTCCAGAAGGGAGTATTCGGTGTGAACACGTAGGTGAATGAATCGGGGGTTTCTGCTCATGAACGGCACGCTACCCTAGCCGCGAGGCATGCAAAAGCCGGAACCTGCGCCATTGTTTGGCAAAATAATCATTTTCGATTATTCGGATTTTCCAGAAGGTGCTTCGGAAAGCGACATCTTCACTGACAAAAAAACGCTTTAGTTTCAAGCAACTGATATTTACACAGGGTGCGCAAATCCACGCCACTTGGCTGTAATGATGCATCATACAGGCAGTTTTTCTTGCCAGATCACGCATGCTGTTTCTAACATCCATTTGCAAGCTATCCGCCCGCCACTCTTTCTACGTCGCATCGAAGGAGGGCACCACCAGGGCGCAACCGGGTAAGGCGACGGGTTTCTCGAATGGACATCACGTTTCTTCTGAATGGAGAGACAGTGGAGCTGACGGATATCAATCCGACAGCCACTCTGCTGGATTGGCTGCGTGAAGATCGTGGCCTGACCGGCACCAAAGAAGGCTGCAACGAAGGCGATTGCGGTGCCTGCACTGTCATGGTGACGGATGCGGGTGGCGCAAAGGCCCTGAACTCGTGCATCCTGTTCCTGCCGCAGTTGCATGGCAAGGCGGTTCGAACCGTCGAAGGCGCCTGCAGCCCCGATGGTGAGGTCCATCCGGTTCAGCAGGCCATGGTTGACTTGCACGGGTCGCAATGCGGCTTTTGCACACCCGGTTTTGTCATGTCTATGGTGGCCGGTCACACCAATGGCGCGACGGATCACGACACACAGCTTGCCGGTAATCTGTGCCGTTGCACGGGTTATGCACCCATTATTCGCGCAGCCGAAGCGGCCGAGAAGCATCCCGTGCCTGTCTGGGTCAAGGACAAGCCTGTCGCAACGCCCGCCGCCTCACCCATGCTGCCGGGCTCGTCCGACGCGCTGGCTGCTGTGTATGCCGAGAACCCAAATGCCACTTTGGTCGCGGGCGCAACTGATGTTGGGCTTTGGGTGACCAAGCAACTGCGCGATCTTGATCCGGTGATCTTCCTGAACCGCTGTGACGATTTGAAAGAGATCACGATCACCGACGTAGAATTTCGTTTCGGTGCCATGGTCGATATGAACCGCATGGGCGAAGCCTTGGCGGACATTCACCCATCGTATGCCGAAATGATCCGGCGCTATGCCAGTGTTCAGGTCCGTCACGCGGCCACTGTGGGTGGCAACATCGCCAATGGCTCACCAATCGGAGACAACCCGCCCGCGCTCATCGCATTGGGTGCGACGCTGCACCTGCGCAAAGGTGATGAACGCCGGTCAGTCCTGCTGGAAGACTTCTTCATCGATTACGGGAAACAGGACCGCGCGCCGGGTGAGTTTGTCGAAGCCGTCAGCTTCCCGCGTCAGGCGGACCGATTGAAATGCTACAAGCTGAGCAAACGGTTCGATCAGGATATCTCGGCCGTGTGCGGATGTTTCAACATTACCATTTCAGACGGACGGGTGGCGGCTGCGCGCATCGCGTTTGGCGGTATGGCTGGCATTCCGAAACGGGCAAACCATGTCGAGGCCGCGTTGATCGGCAAGCCATGGACGCGCGAGACGATTGACGCCGCTCTGCCCGCTTTTGACGACGATTATTCACCGCTTACCGATATGCGCGCCTCGGCCACGTACAGGCTTGAGACCGCCAAAGCGATGCTGGAACGGTACTTCCTTGAGGATCAGGGCCAAGTGACCAACGTGCTGGAGGTATCGGCATGAGCGTAACCAAACCCCTTTCCCACGACGCGGCACCGCTGCACGTATCCGGTTCCGCCCGATATGTGGACGACATCCCGACGCCAAAGGGCACATTGCATCTGGCCTTTGGCCTGAGCCCGATCGCCAAGGGCACGATTACCGCGATGGACCTGTCTGCCGTGAAAGCAGCAGCCGGGGTCGTCAAGGTCATGACGGCACAGGACCTGCCCTTTGCCAACGATGTTTCGCCCTCGATCCACGATGAACCGTTGCTGTCCGACGGGACGGTTCACTATATCGGCCAGCCTGTTTTCCTTGTGGTTGCCACCAGCCATCTGGCCGCCCGCAAGGCGGTTCGGTTGGGCAAGATCGACTATGCAGAGGAAACACCGATCCTGACGGTGGAAGAAGCTCTGGCAGCAGACAGCCGATTTGAAGACGGGCCCCGTATCTATGCCAAGGGCGACGCGGACGCCGCGATTGAAAGCGCAGCCCACGTCATCGACGGAACATTCGAGATCGGCGGTCAGGAGCATTTCTATCTGGAAGGTCAGGCAGCCCTTGCCGTGCCGAATGAAGGCGGCGACATGCTGGTCCACAGCTCGACCCAGCACCCGACCGAGATACAGCACAAGGTGGCGGACGCTCTGGGCCTGCCCATGCATGCGATCCGCGTCGAAACCCGGCGCATGGGTGGCGGATTCGGTGGCAAGGAAAGCCAGGGGAATGCGCTGGCCGTCGCCTGCGCAGTGGCGGCGCGGGCAACCGGCAAAGCCTGCAAGATGCGCTATGACCGCGATGATGACATGATCATCACCGGCAAACGCCACGCCTTCCGGATTTCCTATCGCGCGGGATTTGACGAACAGGGTCACATTCAGGGCGTGTCCTTTCTGCAATACGCGATCTGCGGCTGGGCACAGGACCTGTCCCTGCCCGTCGCCGACCGTGCGATGCTGCATTCGGACAATGCCTACCTGCTGCCCAATGCCCGGATTGAAAGCCATCGGTTGAAGACCAACACGCAGTCAGCCACCGCCTATCGTGGGTTTGGTGGCCCGCAGGGGATGGTTGCCATCGAACGTGTGATGGACCACGCCGCGCATGAACTTGGGTTGGACCCGGTGGAATTGCGCCGCCGCAACTATTACGAGCCCGCGCATAAGGTTGCCGAAGTCCAACCCCACGAGAAACCGCTGGGTCATCCCGACCCGCACGAAGACCTGACCAGCCGTGGCGCGGTGGAAACAGGGACGGCCCCGGTCCGCCCCCTGCCCGCTGGCGGCAACACGACGCCCTACGGAATGGAGGTCAGCGATTTCGAACTGCATGGCATGACCGAAGCGCTGATGAAGTCCAGCAACTATGCCGCGCGCAAAGCGGCCATCGAGAAATGGAACGCCGAAAACAGCGTGATCAAGAAGGGCATCGCCTTTTCTCCGGTCAAGTTCGGAATTTCCTTCACGCTGACCCATCTGAACCAAGCCGGTGCGCTGGTGCATGTGTATCAGGATGGTTCGGTCCACCTGAATCATGGCGGCACCGAGATGGGTCAGGGCCTGTTCCAGAAGGTCGCGCAAGTGGCCGCGTCGCGTTTCGGCATCCCGCTTGAGATGGTCAAGATCACCGCCACCGATACGGCCAAAGTGCCGAATACGTCAGCCACGGCAGCGTCTTCGGGCAGCGATCTGAACGGCATGGCGGTGAAAGCGGCTTGCGATACGATCCGCGACCGGATGGCCGATTATCTGGCTGAACGGCATCAGGCCGACCCCTCCGCGGTCACTTTCACGGATGGCCACGTTTCGGTTGGTGAAGAACGGTACACGTTTGCCGAAGCTGCCGCACTGGCCTATCAGGGTCGCATAAGCCTGTCGGCCACCGGCTTTTATAAAACGCCCAAGATCGAATGGGACAGGATCGCGGGACGCGGTCGCCCGTTTTACTACTTCGCCTATGGCGCTTCGGTCACCGAGGTCGCTGTGGACACGTTGACGGGCGAGAACCGCATTCTGCGCACAGATATCCTGCATGACGCGGGCGCTTCGCTGAACCCGGCGCTGGATGTCGGACAGGTCGAAGGCGGTTACGTGCAGGGCGCGGGCTGGCTGACGACCGAGGAACTGGTCTGGGACGGCAAGGGCAACCTGCGCACACATGCGCCCTCGACCTACAAGATCCCGGCCTGTTCCGACCGGCCCGACATTTTCAACGTCGCACTTTGGGATGGCGAGAACCGAGAGGACACCATCTATCGCTCGAAAGCCGTGGGGGAACCCCCGTTCATGCTGGGAATATCGGCCTGGCTGGCGCTTTCGAATGCGGTGGCAGCCTGCGGGGACACCTATCCGGCACTCAACGCGCCCGCCACCGCCGAAGAGGTCTGGCGCGGCGTCCAGAGGATGAAGGGAGATATCTGATGGGATTTGACCTAGAGGCTTTGAGGGAGGCGGTCAAAACCCACGGCAAAGTGGTTCGGGTGGTCATCGCCGGGATCAAAGGGTCGTCTCCACGCGAAGTTGGTGCCGCCATGCTGGTCTGGGGCGGCGGGCAAAGCGGCACAATTGGTGGCGGAACACTGGAATACCAGGCGGCAAATGCCGCACGGTTGCAAACCACGCAAACCCGCCTGACGCATCATGCACTTGGACCCGAGTTGGGGCAATGCTGCGGCGGTGCCGTGTCGTTGCTGAGCGAGGTCTACGACGCAAACACTGTCAATGATCTGGACGATACGGTCATCGCGCGCCCGGCCACGGGTGACGAGATGCCCCTGTCGGTCAAGCGAATGCTGGCGACGGCGCGCGGACAGGGGATTGCGCCAGAACCGCAGCTGATCGATGGCTGGATGGTTGAACCTGTTCACAAGCCGACACGCAATCTGTGGATCTGGGGCGCGGGCCATGTCGGCCGGGCGCTGGTGGATGTGCTGTCCCCGCTTCCCGATCTTGCGATCACCTGGGTGGACACCAGCCGTCAGCGCTTTCCGGCCACTGTGCCAGCGGGCGTGACAATTGTTCCGGCCACAAAACCGGCCGAGCTGATCCGCCATGCCCCATCCGACGCCGAACATCTTGTGCTGACATACTCGCATAGCCTTGACTTTGAACTGTGCAACAGACTGCTTTTGCACGATTTTGGCTTTGCGGGGCTGATCGGCTCGGCTACGAAATGGGCGCGATTCCGGTCGCGTCTGGCCGCTCTTGGGCATCCGCCTGAACGGATAAGCCGGATCACCTGCCCGATCGGTGACCCGTCGATGGGGAAGCATCCACATATGATCGCCGTGGGCGTCGCCGCACAATTGCTGCGCCCGGCCCTGCAAAACGAGTTGAAGAAGGACCTGAGCGCGTGACCATTCCACTTTTGAGCTTGCAAGGGCTGACCAAAGCCTACCCCGGTGTTGTGGCCAATGATCAGGTGTCCTTTGACATCGGTGAAGGCGAAGTGCACGCGCTGCTGGGTGAAAACGGCGCGGGGAAATCCACGCTGGTGAAAATGATCTATGGGCTTGTGAAGCCGGACAGCGGCACCATGAAGCTGCGCGGCAATCCGTTTGCGCCGCCCGAACCGCGCGCGGCCCGTGCCGATGGGATCGCGATGGTGTTCCAGCATTTTTCGCTGTTTGACGCGCTGAACGTGGCCGAGAATATCGCGCTGGGGATGGAGAATCCGCCCCCGATGGGGGATCTGGCATCGCGCATTCGCGAAGTCTCGGAAACCTATGGTCTGCCGCTGGACCCGTTCCGCACGGTTGGCGATCTGTCCGCAGGCGAACGCCAGCGGGTCGAGATCATTCGCTGCCTGCTGCAGGACCCCAAACTGCTGATCATGGACGAACCGACCTCGGTTCTGACCCCGCAAGAGGTCAATATCCTGTTTGAGACGCTGAACAAGCTACGCTCCGAGGGAACCTCGATCCTTTATATCTCGCATAAACTGGAGGAGATCCGAACGCTGTGCGACCATGCCACGATCCTGCGTCTGGGCAAGAACGTGGGCGAATGTGTTCCCGCTGAAACCTCGGCGCGCGACATGGCCGAGATGATGGTCGGGTCGACGTTGCAGACGCCTGAACGCTCGGGCCGGGAACTGGGCGAGGTCGCGCTGGATGTCAGCGGGCTGTCAGTCCCCTCGCCTTCGGAATTCGGCACCGCATTGCGCAATGTGCACATGACGGTCCGCAAGGGCGAGGTTCTGGGCGTCGGCGGTGTTGCCGGAAACGGGCAGGATGAATTGCTGGGCGTGCTGTCCGGGGAAATCCTGACATCGGCGGATGCGATCAAGTTCAACGGTCAGGCAATCGGCAAGCTCGGCCCGACAGCGCGCCGCAAGCTGGGCGTTCTGACCGCGCCCGAGGAACGGCTCGGCCACGCGGCGGCGCCCGACATGAGCCTGACCGAAAACGCTTTGCTGACCGGATCTGTGCGGGAAGGGCTTGAGAAAAACGGCTTCTTGAAATGGTCCGAAACCCGGAGTTTTGCCGAAAAGATCATCGAAGCCTTCGACGTACGTACGCCCGGGCCCGAAAACGCAGCGCGGTCCTTGTCCGGCGGCAATCTGCAGAAATTCGTGATTGGACGCGAAGTGCTGCAAAACCCTGATGTGTTGGTGGTAAACCAGCCAACCTGGGGGGTGGATGCCGCGGCGGCCGCGTCGATTCGGCAAGCCATACTCGATCTTGCGGCGAAAGGCACAGCGGTGGTTTGCATCTCGCAGGATCTGGATGAGCTGATGGAAATCTCGGACAGTTTTGCGGCCTTAAACGAAGGTCGGCTGAGCGCACCGCGCCCGACCACCGGCCTGACCGTGGATGAGATTGGCCTCATGATGGGCGGTGCCCATGGCATGGAGGTGGCACATGTGTGATCTGCTGAGCCGCCTTCGGCAAGAGTATTTGCAAAAAGATGAAACATCTGGGGGGATGAGCAGATGATTGTATTGGAGAAACGGCCACAGCCGTCCAGGGCCTGGTCTTATGCGACCCCCCTTGTGGCGGTGCTGGCGACAATGGTGTTTGGCGGGTTGCTGTTTGCCATATTGGGGAAAAACCCGGTCGAAGCCATCGGTACCATCTTCTGGGAGCCGCTTTTTGGCGAGTTCGCATTCTATTACCGCCCTCAATTGCTGGTCAAGGGCGCCCCGCTTGTGTTGATCGCTATCGGATTGTCGCTGGGATTTCGGGCCGGTATCTGGAATATCGGGGCCGAAGGGCAATACATCATGGGCGCCATATTCGGTGCGGGCGCAGGTCTGGCCTTCTATCCGCTCGACGCCTGGTACATCTTCCCGATCATGGTGGCCGCAGGCGCATTTGGCGGGTGGCTGTGGGCAACGATCCCGGCTTTGCTGAAAGTGCGTTTCGGCACCAACGAAATCCTCGTGTCGCTGATGCTGGTCTACGTGGCCGAACAGATGCTGGCCTCGGTCTCGCTGGGTTTGCTCAAGAACCCCGAAGGGTTCGGCTTTCCCGGCTCGCGCAACCTGCAATCCTATGAAAGCGCGCACAATGCCGAGCTGATTGCCGGTTCCGGGATGCATTGGGGTGTTGTCGCGGCCTTCATCGCGGTGATCTTTGCCTATGTTTTGCTGAACCGTCACATGCTGGGGTTCCATATCCGTCTGACGGGTGAGGCCCCCCGCGCCGCAAAGTTTGCAGGTGTGAATCCAGCGCGCCTGATCCTGTTCTGCCTTGGAATTTCGGGCGCTTTGGCCGGGTTGGCCGGGATGTTCGAGGTGTCCGGCCCGTCCGGTCAGATCAGCATCGATTTCAATGTGGGTTATGGCTTTACAGCGATCATCGTCGCCTTTCTGGGCCGACTGCATCCGGTGGGTATTCTTTTGGCCGGGGGCCTGATGGCGCTGACCTATATTGGCGGTGAAATCGCACAATCGCAGCTGGGCCTGCCTGCCGCAGCCATTCAGGTGTTTCAGGGAATGCTGCTGTTTTTCCTGCTGGCCTTCGATCTTCTGACAAACTTCCGCATCCGTGCGGCTCGTAGCGAGGTGGCGTGATCATGGATCTTGGTCAAATCAATCCCGTTCTTCTGGTTGCTTCGCTTATGGTGGCCGCAACCCCCCTTCTGCTGGCCGCGATCGGAGAGCTTGTCGTGGAAAAGGCAGGCGTTCTGAACCTTGGTGTCGAGGGCATGATGATCGTTGGCGCGATCAGCGGTTTTGCGATCTCGGTCGAAACCGGATCGCCCTGGCTGGGCTTTGTTGCTGCCGCCATTGGCGGGGCCGTGCTGTCGCTGCTGTTCGTCTTGCTGACACAGTTTGCGTTGGCCAACCAGGTTGCCAGCGGCCTTGCGCTGACCCTGTTTGGCCTGGGGTTCAGCGCCCTGATGGGGCAAAGCTATGTGGGCGTCAAACCACCCAGCATGGGCGATATACACATCCCCTTGATCAGCGATATTCCGGTCATCGGCCCGATCCTGTTTCGGCACGATCCCATCCTGTATCTGGGCATTGCGCTGACCGCTGTGGTCTGGGCCGTCCTGAAGTACACCCGCGTCGGGTTGATCCTGCGGGCGGTTGGTGAAAACCACGATGCCGCCCATGCGCTTGGCTACAAGGTCATCAAAATCCGTATCATGGCGATCCTGTTTGGCGGGGCCTGCGCGGGTCTGGGTGGAGCTTACATCAGTCTGATACGTGTGCCGCAATGGACCGAGGGCATGACCGCAGGTGTCGGCTGGATCGCACTGGCGCTGGTGGTGTTTGCCAGCTGGAAACCGTGGCGGGTCCTGCTGGGTGCATATTTGTTCGGCGGCATCACCGTCTTGCAGCTTAATTTGCAGGCAGCGGGCGTTGCCATTCCCGTCGAGTATCTGGCAATGTCACCCTATCTTATCACGATCCTTGTGCTTGTGATCCTTTCGGCCGACAAGAGCAGCGCACCTGCCTCACTGGGCCGGACCTTCCATGCCTCACACTAGGGGCCAACTGAACCAACTTGGGGAGTAACTACATGAAATTAAAATCGCTTCTGACAACTGCCGCGATAGCGCTTGGTCTTGCGACCGGTGCAGTGGCACAAGACAAAACCAAGGTCGGTTTTGTTTATGTCGGCCCTGTCGGCGACGGCGGCTGGACCTATGAACACAACAAAGGCCGTTTGGCGATCGAAGAAGAGTTCGGCGACAAGGTCGAGACTGTATTCGTTGAATCAGTACCCGAAGGCCCCGACGCCGAGCGCGTGATGACCCAGATGGCGCTGGAAGGCGCGGATCTGATCTTTACCACCTCGTTCGGCTATATGGATCCAACCATCAATGTGGCCAAGAAATTCCCGAACGTGAAGTTCGAGCACGCGACCGGCTACAAGACCGCCGACAACGTCTCGGTCTATTCAGCGCGTTTCTACGAAGGCCGCGCGGTTCAGGGGCATATCGCGGGTAGAATGACCGAATCGAACATCATCGGCTATATCGGGTCCTACCCGATCCCCGAGGTGATCCGCGGTATCAACTCGGCCTATATCCACGCCAAGAAAGCGAACCCGGATGTACAGTTCAAGATCGTCTGGGCCTATACATGGTTCGACCCGGCGAAAGAGGCTGACGCTGCATCGGTTCTGATCGAACAGGGCGCCGACGTGATCCTGCAGCACACTGACTCGACCGCACCGCAGGCCGCCGCACAAGAGGCGGGCAACGTGATCACCTTCGGTCAGGCTTCGGATATGAGCGAATACGCCCCCAAACCGCGTGTTTCCTCGATCATCGACAACTGGGGACCCTATTACATTGCGCGCACGCGAGCCGTGATGGACGGCACCTGGGCCTCGTCCAACACCTGGGACGGAATCGGGCCGGGCATGGTAGAAATCGGTGAGATTTCGGATGCAGTTCCCGCGGACATCAAGGAAGAGGCACTGGCCCTGAAAGCCGCGCTGGCCGATGGCAGCTATCATGCCTTTACCGGACCGCTGAAAAAGCAGGACGGCAGCGACTGGCTGGCCGAGGGCGAAGTGGCCGACGACGGTACTCTGGCCGGTATGAACTTCTATGTCGAAGGGCTGGAAGGCGATATCCCGCAATAAACGGCGCGGATAGAAATGCATAAAGGCCCGCAGGATTGCGGGCCTTTTTTGTGGCGTTTTCGTTTCGGTCACATTACCGGATGACCGGGATGCTACGGCCGCGACGAGCCACAGAAACTTTAGACTCTGCCCTGCGTTCGCCACCCGATCAGGCTGAGACACGCAAAAACGATCGCGGCAACGCAGACAATCGAGGGCCCTGCCGGAGTGTCGAATACATACGCAGCCCTTAGCCCTGTGATGGCCGAAAGCGCACCTATTCCCGCAGCAATCAGGGCCATGGATTCTGGTGACCGTGCCAGGTTTCGCGCAGCTGCCGCCGGAATAATCAGCATCGCGGCGATCAGCAACACGCCCACAACCTTGATTGCCACCGCTACGGTCACAGCAAGTGACAGGGTCAGGATCAGTTGTTCTCGCCTTGGATCGAAGCCGCTGGCATAGGCCAGTTCTTCGTTCAGTGTCGCGGTCAGAAGTTGCGACCAACGCCAGACAATCAGAGCCACGACAAGCGCCGCACCGCCCCAGATCACGACCAGATCAGAACGGGAGACCGCCAGAATATCCCCAAACAGATACGCCATCAGGTCAATCCGGACACCGGACAGGAATGAAACTGCAACCAGCCCGAAGGCCAGCGCAGAATGCGCCAGCACCCCCAGCAGCGTGTCCATCGCATAACCGCGACCGGCCAAAAGCGAAACGGTCAGCGCCATGACCAAAGCGATAGCCAGCGCGCCCGTGAAGATCGACATCTGAAACGTCAGGGACAGGGCCACGCCCAGAATTGCGGCATGCGCGGTCGCGTCGCCGAAATACGCCATGCGACGCCACACGACAAAACATCCAAGGGGGGCCGCCGCAAACGCCACGCCAATACCGGCGAGCGTTGCCCGCATCATGAAATCATCCAGCATTATTCCGCCGCTTCCTGTGGGTTCGCATCATGATCATGATCATGATCATGATGGTGATCATGTTCATGACGATAAAGGGCAAGCGCACCGCCTGTTCCGGTTCCGAACAAGGCCCGATACTCTGGTGCCGAGGCGACCACGGCCGGCGATCCTTCGCAACAGACATGCCCATTGAGGCATATCACCCGGTCCGACGCGCTCATGACCACGTGCAGTTCGTGGCTGATCATCAGAATGGCGCATCCGGACTCGCGTCGGACTGCCTCGATCTGCTGGTAAAAGCTAGCCGATCCCCGTTGGTCCAACCCCTGTGTCGCTTCGTCCAGCAACAAGATGTCCGGGTGGTTGATCAAGGCTCTGGCCAACAGCACCCGCTGGAACTGTCCGCCGGACAGCTGCGACATCTGGCGTTTCAACAGATCCGGCACACCCGCGGATTCAAGCGCCTCGACACATTGCCTGCGCGACACAGGATCGGTCAGACGCATGAACCTTTCGACGGAAATTGGCAAAGTCGGATCGACATGCAGCTTCTGCGGCACATATCCGATTTTCAATCCGGGCTTCAGTGACACGTGACCGGCGGAAGGCCGTGTCGCACCGATAATGGCCCGCAGCAGGCTGGTCTTGCCTGATCCGTTCGGGCCAACGATGGTCACGATTTCACCCGGTTCAACGACCATATCCACATGATGCAGCACGGTATGCGCGCCATAGCGGACGCTGATTTTCTCGACAGTGATTAGGGCCATCTTTATGCCTTTTCGGTGCAGTCAGGGCAGAGACCTTCAGCCTCTGCAACCGTTCGCTCGATCTCGAAACCTGCCGCGCGCGCGGCAGCGCCAAGAACACCTTTGGAGGGGGCGGACTGCGCCTCGGCTACGGCATCACATTTTCGGCAGATCATGAAAGCAGGTGAATGCGCCGCGCCGGGATGAGAGCAGGCGACAAACGCGTTCAGCCGCTCGATCTTGTGGACAAAGCCGTTCTGTACAAGAAACTCCAACGCCCGATAAGCGACCGGAGGCTGGGACCCGAATCCTTCGTCGCGCAACCTATCAAGGATTGCGTAGGCGCCAAGGGCGCGATGTTCCTGCAACAACATCTCAAGAACCTTGCGGCGAACCGGCGTCAGACGCAGCCCTTCCTCTTTGCACCGGGCTTCGGCAGATGCCAGGGCCGTTGCGACACAGCTCTGGTGGTCATGTTCCTGAAACCCGACCGGGGCGGTGTCTTTGCCAGGTACTGGGTGCACATCACTTGTCATGTTATTTCATATCATGTATTGCCACTTGAAATGTTATAAAATCACACAGAGAGCTCTATGTCCAGAACGCTTCTTCTTCCATTGTCGATCACAGTTGCATTGCTGGGTGGACCGGCCCGCGCAGATGCGCCAAACGTTGCCGCGGACATTGCCCCGGTTCATTCGCTGGTGGCCCGTGTAATGGAGGGTGTGGGAACACCTGCCCTGATCGTCGCACCGGGTGCCTCGCCGCATGAATACAATCTGCGCCCGTCCGAGGCAGCCGCGTTGCAAAACGCCGATCTGGTGTTCTGGGTAGGAGAAGACCTGACGCCATGGTTGGAAAGCGCGATAGAAACCCTTGCCCAAGGCGCGACTGCCACTGCCCTATTGGACGCAAAGGGCACGGAGCTTCTTGAGTTCCGGGAAGACACATTGTTTGAGGCGCATGATCACGCGGACGATGCGGGTCACGAAGACCATGACGACCATGACGATCACGAAGGCCATGATGATCATAACGATCATGATTCTCATGACCCACATGCCTGGCTGTCGCCAACGAATGCCAAAGCCTGGCTGAACCTGATCGCAGATCAATTGTCGTCAGCGGATCCCGACAATGCCGCTGCGTATTTGGCAAACGCCGAAGCGGCGCGCGAAGAAATGACCGCGCTTTCCGCAGAAGTGGCGGGGTTGCTTGAGCCGGTTCGCGGCGGCAGCTTCATCGTGTTTCATGATGCTTATCAGTATTTCGAGGTCGCGTTTGGTTTCCCGGCATCAGGCGCGATTTCCCTGAGCGATGCGTCCGACCCAAGCCCCGCGCGTATTGCCGCCATTCAAGGTCGCATTCGCGCTGAAGGCATCAACTGCGTATTATCTGAACCACAGTTCAATCCGGGCATCGTCGAGACCGTGTTGGATGGAACATCGGCGCAATCCGGTGTGATCGATCCACTGGGCTCGGCACTGGAACCGGGGCCGTCTCTGTACCCGCAAGTCATTCGTAACATGGCGCAAACCCTGTCGGAGTGTTTGAAAACCCGTTGAACCGGGACTGGGATCGGGACGCGGGAACCTGCCGGGGTGCACCCAAAAAGGCCAAGTCCCGGCCCGCGCATCAGGTTTCGAACATTGGAGAAGCGCATCAGACCATGGTCTGTAGCGCGTCAAGCAATTGTCGTTCATAGTCGATTGCGAAATGAGACCCAAAATTTCTGACCTGACAATTGGCAACTGGTCTTTGTCGCGCGTTTTTCTCGCGGCCAGCATAGTCGTAATGGGGACTGCTACGGTGTTTGTTGGTCACTGGGTGTCGAACCGGATCGAAAACGCGGTTGTACAGAACTCCGCCAACTCGGCCGCACTGTACATGGAAAGCATTCTGTCTCCTCTCAGCCAGGAGCTGGCGCATGGAGATCGACTGTCCGAACAGGCCAGCCGGGCGCTGGACGAGATTTTCATGACCCAGCCGATGCGCGAACGCATTGCCTCGTACAAGTTCTGGAAACAGGATGGCGAGATTGCATACGCATCGGATTCCGCCATCATCGGTCGTCGGTTCGAGCCGACAGATGACCTGAAACGCGCATGGGCTGGAGAAATCTCGGGCTCATTTGAAGAGCTGGACGACGAAGAAAGCGCGGCAGAGGCTGCGCTTGGCATTCCATTGCTGGAAGTCTACAGCCCTATTCGCGAAATCTGGTCGGGGAAAATCATCGCGGTCGCCGAGTTCTATGAAAAAGCCGATCAGTTGGAACTGGACATGGCCAGAGCCCGAAGAACAAGCTGGTTGATCGTTGGCTCGGCTTTTGCGGCAAGCACGATTGTTCTGTTTTCCATTGTCGCAATCGGCGACAATACCATTCGACGGCAGGGGCGCCTTCTGAACGACCGCCTTGCCGAAAGTGAAAAGATGGCCGCGCAGAATGCCATGCTGCGGTCGCGCGTCATTGATGCATCAGAAAGATATGCTGCGCAAACGGACAGGTTCCTCAGGAAACTCGGCGCGGAACTGCATGACGGTCCTGCCCAATACCTATCGCTCGCTGCCCTTCGATTGGAGGCCGCATTCGGCGACAGGCCGGAGATGCCCACCGAGGCCGAAGAAATTCAACAGTCGTTGCAGAAGTCTTTGGCAGAAATTCGCGCCCTGTCACGGGGGTTGTTCGCGCCAGACATCGAAAACCTGGCGCTCGTTGATGTCGTGAAAAGAGCTGTCGAGGACCACGCGGAACACAGCCCTTTTCGCCCCGGTATTTCCTTTCAGGGCAATCCGTCGCCCGACTTGTCGATCTCGGGCAAGTTGTGCGTTTTCCGGTTCCTGCAGGAAACGATTTCCAATGCCGCAAGATATGCGCCCACGTCCCGATGCATTGTCACCTGCGACGTACATGATGATCGCATCACCGTTCAGGTCAGCGACGACGGCCCCGGGTTCGATCCGTCAGGCGAGACTGTGCTGCGAGACGACGGGGGCCAGGGCCTTGTCGGTTTGCGTGACCGGGTCGAAAGCATCGGTGGCCGGTTCGTGGTGACATCAACCCCGGGCAAGGGCACCACCGTTGCTATGACATTGTTTCCCAGAAAGATGAGTGCATCATGACAACATCCGTCGTTATCGCAGATGATCACCCGATTTTCCGGGACGGTTTGCACCGCACATTAGAAGAGGCTGACGGTTTCAAGGTTCTCGCCGCCGGATCAAATGCGGATGAGGCCGTTTCCCTTGTCCGAACCCATCAACCAGACATCGCCATCCTCGACCTGTCGATGCCCGGTGGCGGCATTAGCGCGACCCGTCGAATTGCTGAAATGGCGAACCCGCCTTTCATCGCGATATTGACGGTCTCTGAAAACAGCAGTGACGTCGCAGACGCTTTGGAGGCGGGTGCCATTGGCTATATCGTCAAGGGCGTGACAGCGCGCGAATTGACAGATTCACTGCGCAGTATCGCCTCGGGCGAAGGGTTCGTCTCGCCGGGTCTGGCTTCGCGCATGCTACTTCAGATCAATCGCGGAAGTGGGCCGCAGAAAGAAACTGACGCCATCGATGATCTTACCCATCGCGAGGAGGAGATTCTTCGGCGCGTCGCCAAAGGGCTGAGCAATCGGGAAATAGCCGATGAGTTGGGGATTCAAGAGAAAACCGTCAAGCATTACATGACGGCGATCCTGTCCAAGCTCCATGCGCGGAACCGGGTGGAGGCCGCTCTCATCGCGCATGAGGCCTGGAACAAGAAAGACTAGGGTCAGGCGCTCAAAGACCGGGGCGGTCTCTCAAGAAAAGAAACCGCCCCGCACATTCGTCAAAGTTCGTTGTTCAGTTGGCAATCGCCTGAAGTCTGCTGCGATCCGCCGCGGTTGCGGTTCTTTCAACAACGGTTCGGTTGAACGGGTCTTTCAGTTCGTAACGTCCGCCCTCGATCTCTTCTTTCCAGCCGTTTGCGTAACTAACTTCGATATTGTTGCCCTGAATTTCGATTTTTGCCGGGTTACTTCCAGCACCGCCGCTCTGCCCTGGCGAGCGCACACTATCGATTGAGATACCGTTTGCCAGTGACCGAAGGCGCGAAACGTCGGCACCTGTGGCCGGTCGTTCCTCGATGGTTCGGTTCTGCGCGTTTTTTCTTTCGTACCGACCGTTTTCGATCTCTTCTTTGGTGCCGTCAGCATAGCGTACTTCGATGCCGCTCGCGCTTGTCTCGACCTTTGTTATTCCAGCCGATCCCGATGACTGCCCCCCAGACTGAGACCGGTCCTTCTTATCCCCGCCCCGACCCGAGCGTGACGAGCCATCGTCATCGTCATCATCGTCATCATCGTCGTCGTGACCACCTTTACCCGATCCGGAATTGTCGTCGCTATCTCCGCCGCTGCCCGACCCGGAATTGCTGTCATGATTATCATCCCCGCCGTTGCCGTCACTCCCCTTCCCGCTTTTTGCAAACGCGTAAGCAGGTTCCAACCGCAGATGACCGTCTGCGTCAAATGTCGGCACATAGGGTGTCATCACAATCAGCGACGCCAGCGCTGCTGAGCTCAGAAGCTGACCAGTTCTTTTCCGGGTATTCATTATCGTCTCCAATCCTGTTCGAGGCGTTTTCCTGCATTGGAGGCAGAATATCCCAGTCCCGGCTTCGCTACATCGGGCTTAGGTCTGATGAATTTCCGGCCGAATGTCCGGACCGAAGAAGCTAAGAATTACAATTCCCGAAACTCAACCTGATCCAACACTCCTATTTTGGCTTTGAGCAACGAGGGACCGCATGTCGGTGCCGACAGCACTGACGGTGGAGGCGGGTTGGTTTTCATGATGGGGTAAGAGTCGGCTTGAGGAAGCGTCAGAATGGGTGCGCTTTGATAGCTAATCTTTGCTCTCTGGCGTAGCACCGTTGTAGCACCGGGCGAGGATGCCCCACGCGGAAATCGCCCTGTTGGACGCTAGCATATTGTGTTTATTGAGGTATTTTTTGGTTGCGGGAGCAGGATTTGGCCTATACCGAACGTTAACGGAATTATTAATCTAAAAAGCCATCTCTACGCATTCCCTGTCTGTTTGAAATAATGGTCGCTTTGGACGGAAAAAGTGACAATCAAGAAACCCGTTTCCAGGTCCGCATTGAACCGAGGTGATACTTGCGACGAAGATGTCTGACGTCAGCGCCAATGGGACAGTTTAGGGTGATTTGTCGAGCCAATTTGCTGCTACGAGACGTGCAAGACAAAGCGTGCTAAAGTTGTAAGAGTATGTGTTTTTCTGCAAATGCCAGTTTTGCTGTAGGCGGCGTCTTGATCGCAAGTAGCGCGATCACAATTCCGCTTGCTTGGCGGGTCGGTGTACGTATCTTACCGCTAGCGACTTATCCACTTTTCTTTGGAATGCAGCAGGTTGCGGAAGGTTTTGTGTGGCTAGGAATTGAAAAGCACCAAGGTTATGAAAGTGTCTCAGCGGCGATGGTTTTTCTGTTCTTTGCGTACTGGTTTTGGCCAACTTGGGTGCCATTTTCAGCTGCTGCTTGCGAGCCGTACCGTTTTCGGCAACGCCTCTTCATCGCCTTTACAGTTTTGGGCATTGCTGGAGGGTCGCTCTTGTACCTGCCTATCATGTTGAATCCAAGCATTCTGCAGATTGACCTCATTCACAATTCGATCCGTTATTTGAATCCGGAGATGTTCACTAATGAAACGAGCAAAATGGTGGCGCGGGTGATATATGCCGTGATCATCTGTGTCCCGCTGCTGTTGTCTTCTCACCCTAAAATCAGAGTTTTTGGACTTCTTATCCTGATCTCAGTCTTGGTCGGCTTTTTCTTCGCGTCCCACGCTTTTACATCGATTTGGTGTTTTTTCGCGGCCGGTCTTTCCGCTTACATGATTGTTGTACTGCGGTCACTGGAAAAGAAAACTGGAACCGCTCCAGCCCTCTAATTCTCTTCTTACCGCATCGGCTGCAGGCTCCGATTGATGTCTTATGGAGCGACTGTTCTGGGCTCCGAGCAGACCAACGCACCGCAGCTAGGCTTGAAGAAACAGATGTTCGCGAAGCGGACACTCGTCCTCTTAAGGTAAAATCCGCGCGTTGGCACGGTGCCGATGCCTGGTGTGGGAGGGCTGGACGGAGACTCCATCATGTCCAGTAAACAGCTACCGGCAATCCGACCATCACGTCCGCCGTGGAACAAGGGGCGGCTGATCGGCCAGAAACGCCCGCTCCTGCCAAGGCAGGTTTGGGCCATTCGCGCTCGGCTAGAGCTCGCGGATAACCTGCGCGACTTGGCATTGTTCAATCTCGCCATAGACAGCAAGCTCCGCGGGTGTGACTTGGTTCGACTCAAGGTCGTGGACCTCGTCGCTGGTGGAAACGTCCGGGACCGCGTGTCGGTCATCCAGAGCAAGACCGGGCGTCCAGTTCAGTTCGAGGTGTCCGAGAATACACGCAGAAGCGTGCTCGCATGGGTCACATCGTCCCAAATGCTTGGACAGGTCAACCTGTTCCCAAGCAGGTTCCACGGCTCACCGCACATCTCGACAAGGCAGTATGCGCGCCTTGTTCATGACTGGGTGTGTGCAATCGGACTGGATCCAAGCGGCTACGGCACGCATTCGCTGCGACGGACCAAGGCCGCACTGATCTACAGGAAGACCGGCAATCTCCGCGCCGTCCAGCTCCTGCTGGGTCACACCAAGGTGGACAGCACGGTGCGATACCTCGGCGTCGAACTCGATGACGCGCTCAGCATCGCCGAGAAGATCGACATCTGAGGCCTTGGCGGACGGCCGCAGTCGTCCGCCATCTCATACCGGACGTCTCTCATGATTGACCGTAGCGGCCGCTCAGAGCCCGAAGCGGGCAGAGCAGAACTTAATAAAAGTCGAATTGCATATAATCAAAGTAGTCAGTTAGCTCGATGGGATCGGAACACTCCGGGTATCTTTCGATGAATCTAAAGCCGATGCGCTCATAGATGCGGAGCATATCTTGATTGCCTTTTACAGTATTCACCAAAAGGGTGCGCCAACCCATCTCCCGAGCGGCCTCCATCCGTGCATCGACCAAAGCTCGGCCAAGGCGGTTTCCACTTGCTTCCGGTCGAACAAAAAGACGCTTTAGCTCTCCGGCATCTGGTCGGGCCTGTTGCAGCGTGCCACACCCCACAAGGCGGTTTTGTTCACCATATGCCAGAACGAGGCGGCCGGTTGGCGGCAAGAACGTCTGAATATTTGCCAGAACGGATGATGCCATATCTTTTGGTTCTTTTCTCGCAGACCCGCCTGCCAAGGCCAGTTTATGAAAGACGACGGCGTAATACTCGGTCAGAAGTTCTTCGAATGCGGGTTTGTCGTCTACTTCGGTAACCGAAGCTATCCGATATTCCATACCGACCTCTTTTCATGCCCAATAAAGATCGGCAGCTTACTCCGCTGTTCCGCGCCGACATAGTAAAATCATCGAGGGCATCAGCCAACGGCACAGCCTGGAAAGGAATGATGCGTCTAGTGTCGGCGATGCCAGCTTCGTCCGCAAAGCTGACAACCACCGAGACGATTGGCGCCGCCACGCAGCGAACGGCAGCATCGTCCGCGAAGCGGTCACTCATGCAAAGAGCGGCGAACGGCTGCTCGGAGCCCGGTGCAGACTATGCTGAATCGCGCAGAAACCGACGCGATGCGCGCTTTGCGGACATCGCTTGTGAAAGAGGCAGCCGATTGCGATCTCTCCTCGGTCGCCGCGTCGCTGCAATGCAGCTTCACCGAACCGGCCGTTGGCGCGCTGCGCAGCGCGATGGGCTAGGCGAATGACTGAGTCGCGGACGAAGCAGTCATTGAGACAACAAACCGGCCAGCCAAGTTATTCGGGCACACCAGCTCGACGCAAGCCTTCAATCAGGTGCTCTAGATCATCTTTGTTTTTGTAGGGAAGCCTTTCAGAAATCTTCGACAGCGACTCGTCTGGCCGCAGCCTCAGATACTCTTCGGCATGCACTCGAGCAGCATCCAGGTTATCCAGCTTTGCATAGGCTGCCGCCAGTATCTGGTGCAAACCATCATGGTCCGGATATCGTGCCAGTCCCTGTTCAAGTGCTGCGATAGCGTCATCGTAACTCTGGGTGAGATAGAGCGCCGTCCCCAACACTTCGTAGTAGAAACCCATGGCGAATACCGGATTATACTGTAAGGCAAGCCGCGCCTCTTTGACCGCGTCTTCCGAGGCACCGGACGCAAGCAGGTAGTACCCGAGCGCGAAATGTGCATCAGCATTGCTGGGCTCCAACTCTACCGCTTTTTGTCCCTCTACCACGGACAACGAGTTTCGCCTCGTCCAACAATAGACGTCGCCAAGAACCATATGGGCTTTGGCTAACCCGGTATCCAACTTAACGGCTTGCTTGGCATGCTTCAGAGCAAGCTCAAGTGTCGCTTCAGGATCTGGGCTCCACCGAAATGCATCATGCACCAAAGCCCAGGCGAGCCCCGCGTATGCCGGAGCGTATGCTGCGTCGAGCTCGATTGCACGCTCGTAGAGTTCGCGCGCTCTTGCATTGTCAGCCTTGGTCGTAAGCGCATGAAACGCGTTGCCTTGCAGGACATAATCGTACGCCTGAAGGCTTTTGACTTCTTTTCGAAATGCCCGTTCTTGTTCCGCTCGAGTAAGCGTCACCGCCAACGTCGAGACAATGCTCTCGGTGATACGGTCCTGAAAGTCGAAGATTTCCGCCAGTTCTCCATCGAACCGGTCGGCCCACAGCTGGTTGGAGTTCTCCGTATCGATCAGCGTCGCGTTGACGCGAACTCGGCCGCCGCCCCGGCGCAAACTTCCCTCGAGTACGTACCGGACCCCAAGCTCTCGGGCTGCTTCCCCAGCGGAGTGAGGCCGTTTCTTGTAATCTCGGGTCGCGTTGCGAGCGATGACGACAAGCCCCGAAATCTTGGATAGATCGGTGGCGATGTCGTCAGCGACGCCCTCGGAAAAATATTCGTCCTCCCGGTCGTTCGACATGTTTTCGAATGGAAGGATCGCGATAGACGGTTTTTCCTGCTTTGCCTGAACCGGCCCTTTTGCAGGCCAACGGAAGACCCTGATCGGTTGCTCAATCCCCTTTATATCGTGCTCACCCGCGTCGACGAAACCGTCTGCCACCCGTTTCCCGACACTGTCATGAACAAGTGAGGAGATGCATATTCCATCGGGCTCAGCCAACGCTTCCAAGCGGGCGGCAATGTTCACGCCGTCACCGAAGATGTCATCACCATCGCCGATGATGTCACCCAAATTGATACCAATGCGCAATCTGATCCTACTTTTGGCTTCGACAATCCGACGCTGTATCTTCAGTGCCGCATCGACGGCATCGACCACACTGGAAAACTCGACAAGCGCTCCGTCACCCATCATCTTTACGATCCGGCCTCGACGGTCCGCGATAACGGGGTTGAATTCTTCACTCCAATACGCTTGCAAGGCCGCCAGAGTGCCTTCTTCATCCTCGCTCATCAAACGAGAATAGCCGACCACGTCTGCTATCAATATTGCTGCCAGCCGTCGCGCCATGTCCCGTCCTATTCGAACCCGAAGCTACCCAAACGAGTGGCGGAAAGCCATTGTTTAAGTGGTTTTGCGGCACGCGCCAGTGAATCACGCGGAAACTGTCTGCCGCAGTGGTCTCGGGTCCACGCCCGAGATCCCCGACACCGAGAGACCGCTTCGGGCTCGACCCGGTCATCTGAGAAATTTTGTCAGGAACTGAGAACGCCTCTCGCACCGAACGACCGAGTCGCGGGACGAAGCCGCCATACAAATACTTTGTCTTTGGCGGAATTTTGATAATCTCTAAGAGCGTCAGATCTACCAATCAAAATCACAAAACTGGCTGTATAGACCCAAATCAGAACCTGAATTTGACTCCAAGAACCGGCCCGTGCTGATCGACGTCATATTCGAACGCCCCCGTGGACAGCGTGTCGCTGTAGTCCATGCTGAAATATCGCCACCCAAAGAACAGCGAAGTTGTCTCCCACGGACGCCAATCTACACCAACATTGGCTCCGATTTGCAGGTCGTTGCCGCCTGCGCCAAAGCCGCCAAGCTCCAAGGATGCAATTGCAGTCCACCGCTCGTTAAGCACCCAAGTGCCGCGTGCACCGATTACCGGTTCCCACCAGCCTTCATCGCCGCCCAACACAGGGATTGGTGCCGGAGATGTTACTGTAATCTCCTGACGCAACGAGTTGTAGCGCGCGCCAGCCTGTAGATCGATGGCGTAGCGCTGCCCATTCCCCCTGATTGCGTCAACGGCCTTGTACGCTGCATATAAACCCAGCCATTCTTGACGAATATCAGCGCTGAACGAGGCGCTTCCAGGTGTGGGCAAGCTGCCATCGGCTTCAAGCGAAACATAGTTGGCGTCAATTATGAAACCCCAATCGGCGCGCCAGGCTTCGAATCTACCGGCTGCGGCGAAATCAAGGAGTTCCAGTGCATCGCCAAAATCGAGATCGAGTGGAACGGTTGTTCCTGCAACCGTTGAGTCTCCCTTTGTTTTAACCGGTAGAAACGCGTAGATCGAAAGGGTGTGACGCCATTCTGTTTCACTCTGGCCGCTGAGGGGAATTGCCTCGGATTGGGCGGCCGTACCAACGCTTAGAAGCGCAATGGTGATGGCAGTATTGAGCAAAGTGGTTTTCATTGTCTTGTCCTAAGAATGGAAGCGAAGCGGGCCATCTCAGGGATGACCCGCCAACCTGTTTCAATGACCTTCGGCGCTGAGGCGGGCCTCTTCTGGGGTCATTGGGGCGCGGTGCGGGAACTGCTCTACACGACCCATGTGCTGTTGCAGGATCTGCTGCATTGGCTGCACCACCCATAGACCTGGGTAGAGCGCCCCATACTTCTCGCCGGGATCGCGCATGACATTGTAGAAATCCATGCCAGGCAGACCGCCATGCCCCTCGGTGATGTGGATCTTGTGATCTTCGAAGCGGAAGGCTCCAAGCGTGTCGGCGCTGTAGTGAGCCATGAACTGGCGACGTCCGTGGCCTTCACCGTTCAGAAGAAGTGAAGTCTGATCCACACCGTCGGTGATCCGGTCGTCGGGTATCAGGTCCATCGCACCACCGATACGCGCAGCCGTGGTAAACCAATCGGTCACGTGCACAATATCCGTCGGATGCTGACCTGGCTCGATCATACCCGGCCACCAGGCCATTACTGGCACGCGCACACCACCTTCTAGTACGTCCCCTTTGGCACCACGCAGAAGCGTGTAACCGGCGGTTGGCCAGAAGGCGTACATTGGCCCGTTGTCGCTGGTCCAGACAACCAATGTATTCTCGGCAATGCCCTCAGCCTTCAGCGTCGTCAAAAGCTGATCGACATGCTGGTTATGCATCGCCATGAACGACGCTTGGCGATTGTTCTTGTCCACGTGATCGACGTCTGCAAACTCTTGGCTTGGCGCAATCTGCTGCGCGTAGGAAGCCCAGTAGATGTAAAAGGGATTCTCGTCGTTGGCGTGATCTTTTACGAATTGGGTGATCTGAGCGATGGACTCGTTTTCAAAGGCTTCTTGACGCTCGGGGGAAAGGTCACCTGCAACGCCTTCGATAGGAGTTCGTCCCTCACCCTTGCGACCGACATAGCCACCGATGGACAGGTCGATCCCTGTGAGTTCCTCGTACTGATCGTAGCCGGGGAAGTCAGCAAAAGGGAAAGTTCCGTTCGGGTCCTCGTATGAGGCTTGCCAGTAGTCCGGAGCACCGTTGAAGAGGCCATAGTAGGCATAGTCATAACCTTGATTCTCAGGCGCGTGTTCAGGCAGGTCACCGAGGTGCCATTTGCCCCACATGGCAGTGTTGTAACCTACCTCCGAAAGAATCTCGGCAGTGGTGACTTCTTCAGGAGAAAGCCCCTCCACCGAGCCAGGCCAAAGCACGCTCAAAAGGCCTGTGCGCACAGGGTGTCGACCGGTGTTGATCGCAATCCGTGTGGGCGTGCATGAGGGCTCAGCATAGCCCGACCAGAAGCGCATTCCTTCAAAGGCCATCTGGTCAAGAGCATCCGAGGGTGTTCCGCGGTGCTTACCACCACCTTGCCAACCCAGTTCGCCCCAGCCGACATCGTCGGTTAGAATGTATATGATGTTGGGCTTCTTGCCGAACTTAGCTTCCAGCTCAGCCAGCTTGGCGTCAATGGCTTCGTCTTCGGCAGCCCAAGCGGCAGCGTTACGTTCAGAATGAGCCATGTGCGGACCATCGGGTTCAATAGCAAGGGTAGATTGGACCCCGGCGAAGAACACGGCCGTAGTAAGCCCAAGTTTGTGGGGAAGATTCATCGTATTGCCTCCTAGAACTGAGCATGTCGGTGAGTTCGGGTCAATCGGAGCGTTGTTTTGTCAGGTCCGACAAACGTGCAAGTTCGTCTGCCAAAAGACGCGCATCTACTGCTTCAAGGGCGGAGAGCTCGGCATCTTCCATCGCAACCAACGCGAAGTCCAATGCCAGAGCTGCGTTTTGCTCAAGTTGCGCGGTGCAACGATCTGCGAGATGGGCATCGGCCCGTGTTTTGATTGAAACCAACTGCGCGCGCGCCATTTCGGAGCGCTTTGTTAGACGTTCGGCTAGGTCTTGCCAGGCCACTGCGATCTCGCTTTCAGTCGATTGAATGCGCGACTCCATTTGGCTTCGATGCCTTCGAAGAGTGTCTTTGAGCGCCTTGATACGCTGCTCGCGCCTGTCACCGGTTTCGGCGAAAAAGGCTTCTGCTCGCGCCTCGACGTCACCGATCAGAATCGACAAATCCGAGAGTCGTTCAGATAGTTTTGTCACTCCGGTTCCTTTCTATTTTGTTGTCCGGAAAGGCCGAAAACAAAGCTCTCCCGGCACCTGCCAAAGGGGTTCCGGCAGGTCTGCGCTTGGATCCTGATTTCAGTTGACTGGCTGTATTGCTGCCACCGGAGTTGCATAACGCATGCAATTAAATCAATATCTCAATTAGAATAACTAAAATTCTAAAAAGGAATTTTATAATTGGATCAGCTTTTTGCAATGAGCGCCTTTGTGCGAGTCGCCCAGACTAAGAGCTTCCAAGAAGCTGCAAGGCTGGAAGGTATGGCGCAGGGCACCATCAGCAAAAGGGTCGCAGCGTTGGAGAAACATCTCGGCACACAACTGCTGCGGCGCAACCAGCGCGGCATCACTCTAACTGCTTTGGGGGAGACCTATTTCGAGAGCTGCCTCCAAATCCTTGAAGACGTTGACGCGGCGGATTCCCGCATTCGAACCGATGCAGGAACACCCGCTGGCACAGTGCGCCTTTCCATGTCACCTGTTCTGTCGCGCCTGGTGATCACCCCGCTTCTGGTCGCGTTTTGTCGGGAATATCCCGAAATACGCGTCGCCTCGTTTCTGACCGAGGATCACATCGACATCATAGGTGAGGGTATTGATGTTGCTTTTCGCGCACGACACATGGAGGACTCAGCACTCGTTGCATCACGCCTATCCTCCAACCCTCTGATCCTGGCAGCTGCGCCTTCGTATCTGGAACAAGCGGGACGGCTGGATCAGCCCGAAGATTTGGCCAATCATAAATGTCTCGTATTCTCACGTATGCGCGCGACACAAACATGGCGTCTAACTAAAGGGCGCAAGGAGCGAGACGTAGTGGTGGCAGGCGGGTTTGCAGCCGATCAGGGCGACACGCTTGTTGAATATGCGAGAAACGGTGCCGGGATCGTAATGATGCCGGAGTGGGTGATGGCGAAAGAACTGGCAAGCGGACAGCTTGAGCGCGTTCTGCCAGAGTGGGAACCGCCAAACATCCCGCTGCACATCGTATTTTCTACCAGCGCGGCTGTACCCTTGCGCACGAGGCTGCTGATCGATTTCATCCGGCGCGAAGTGCGCAGCAAAGCTATACTCCCTCGCTGAGTGCCAGCACTGTTTTGATGCAGATCATGGTTGGAACACCAAAAGGAGCATCAATATCTGTTGCAAGGTGATGAGGTTACGGCCGAAAGGATGTGCATGAAATTCTCCGCCAGATGGAAAGCCGCCTTTGACGCTCGCGATAGGCAAGCATTTGAAGCCATGATTCACGACGACTTCGCATTTGTCCGCCATCAGCTTGGAAAAGACCTGCACAAGGCCGAAATGGTAAACATTTGGTCCGCTGACGGACCAAGGCCGGTACGCCGGAACTATCGCGTCGTCTATGAGAACGACGATATTCTCGTCACGCACCAGTTCATTGAATTTCCCAGCGGCGACAAGGAGTCAGTGATGGTGGTGATGCTGCTATCGGACGGACAGTTGTATCGGATGGAAACTGGCGCGACACCGATCGGGTGAGGCGGGTATATACTGGCGGATAACTGCGCGTGCTTTTTTGGGGGGCGATAATAAGGAGGGTATTGAATTAAAGGAACGCCCGCTTTGGGCTCGACCCGGTCATCCGAGTCTTTCGGTCAGAAATTGGATGCTTGAACGACCGCTTCTTCTTTCGTCCGGCTTTCTCTTTTGCACCCGCAGCAGCCTCCAGTCGCGCCTTCAGAGACGCGAGCCACAGTCGCGAACTGCAGATACCAGTCGTTCAAGCCGGAAAGCTGTACGTCGGCAAGGTCCGCTTGTGAGACATCAAGCTGCCGCGCGGCGAACGACCGCTTCCGATCTGGCCCTTACGGCGATGCTCGAACGACCGCTTTTGTGAAACCAAGCTGCGCTGCAGCGATGGGCTGACCGTCTGATGGTGATCTGGACGATCAGGCTTGCCGCTCGTACATCGGTCCGATTGTCCCGCATAGCGGACATTTGGCGAAGAACGCTCAAGGTCTGCTGTGCGGACTTTGCAGCCATCCGCATTCTTGCTCTAAAGGACCACAATCAGCCCAAAGCGGACCTTCATCACTAAGCTTTGCAATCTCTGAGATGCGGGACGAAGCTGACTTTTCAGGTCCGGCTATGCGTTCCTTTCCTAGCAATAAATTTCGTAGTCTCTATCATGCTGGTTTTGCCCCACTGTCGAAGGAAACAACATGTTGCGTTCAATGCTTATCCCCGCAGTTCTCTTTGCGCCTCATTGTCTGACTGCTGCAGAGAAAGTGTCGGCAACGAACTTCTATGTCGTCAACCAAGAGCAAATTTCCGCGGGCGAGGACGTGTTCTGGAAAGAGGACAACTATGGGACTTATACCGTTGACGAGGGACCAATCGATCCTGGTTTTGTCCGGTGCGTGGGCTCGGGTTTCGGCGGACCCAGCGGTGTCAGCGGCGGTGGCGTCTGTGTTTATGGTGAAGAAGAGGACACGTTCACCATGAGATGGGAGGTTGTTGCCTTCGGCGTCAACAACTGGCGGATTGTTTCCTCCACCGGCAAATATTCGGGGATGACTGGAAGTGGAACGACCAAAACACGTGTGGCGTCAAAACTCCTGGCGCTACCGCACCGTATTTCTGACTGGGAAGGCGAGGTTGCCTTGCCCGCTAGGGATTGAAACTCGAACTGAAATGGTCGGGGATGATGCTGATTTGAAAGGTTGGCAAAGCCCGCATTGGGCTTGTTGTCGCCTTTCGTTACTTTTCACATTAATGACCGGTGGCAGCCCAAACCGGACATTCAACCCAGGACTTTGCAATTCCGGCTTGGCGGGCTTTTTGGTCGAAGAAATTTCTTGCACCAAGGTGCTGAGCCCAAAAAGTTAACAAATCAGACCGTTCCTCTAAGCCGATGTTTTTCCTATGGTTGGTAAGAAGTACCAAGTCGGGAGGTCTTAATGAAAAAACTTATCTCAGTAACGGGTGCCGTCTGCTTTGCTTTCACTGGAGCTTGGGCCGACGAACATACCCCGCCCAACATTCTTGTCATCATGGCAGATGACGTGGGTTGGGCGAGCGTCGGCGTTTACCACGGAGGTGTCAAAAGCATCGAGACGCCGAACTTGGATCGCCTCTCCTCTGAGGGTGCTCGTCTCACAGATTATTATGCCGAGCCAAGTTGTACTGCCGGTCGATCAGCTTTCATGACCGGACAATTGCCAATACGGACTGGTATGCACACGGTTGGACTGCCGGGAGATCCGATAGGTTTAAACCCAGATGACCCAACGCTTCCGATGTTCCTGAAAAAGTTGGGGTATACGACGGGGCAGTTCGGAAAAAACCACCTAGGCGATCTCAATGAGTTCCTACCGACTACAAAAGGTTTCGACGAGTATTGGGGCTGGCTGTATCACTTGAATGCTATGGAATATACGTCTGATCCGGATTGGCCAGACGACCCAGAATTCAACGCGCAATTTGCGCCTCGCAACATCATTCATTCATTTGCAACAGAGGAAGTAGACGAAACAGTCGACCCGCGATTTGGAAAAGTCGGGAAGCAGCGCATTATTGATGACGGGCCTGCGCCTCCTGAGCGCCAAAAGACTTTGGATGACGAAGTGACATCTTACACGAAGGACTTCATTTCTCGTGCAGTAGAGTCGGACACTCCGTTTTTTGTCTGGATGGCTCCAGCCCGTGCACACGTCTGGACCCACCTCAGCCCCGAATACGAAGCTATGTTGGGCAATGGGCGCGGACTTCAGGATGTTGTCATGAAGGAGTTGGACAACAACGTTGGTAACGTTCTCAGCCACCTTGAGGATCTAGGAGTTGCCGATAATACCATAGTGATGTTCACCGCCGACAATGGCCCGGAAACACTGACGTGGCCTGATGGTGGTACGACACCGTTTCATGGGGAAAAGGGTACTACTTGGGAAGGTGGCTTTAGAGTTCCTGCGATTATTCGCTGGCCGGGCAAAATTCCAGAAGGTCAAGTCTTGAATGGCATCTTCAGCGGAATGGACTGGATGCCAACATTTGTAGCTGCGGCTGGAGGTCCGACAGATCTAAGAGAAAAGCTCCTAGAGGGATATGAAGGCTATAAAGTGCATCTCGATGGCTACAATCAACTATCTTACCTGACGGGTGAGGATGAAGAGAGCAATCGCCGCGAGCTGATTTACTATCAGGGTACGGACCTCCAAGCAGTACGCTACAACGATTGGAAAGCGCACTTTGTCGTTCAAAACCACGGCTGGTCAGGCCCGAAGGAAGAACTGGTCGCCCCCTTGCTTTTCAACCTCCGCCGCGATCCCTACGAAAAAGCTGCGGAGGAAAGCGGTATGTACGTCCGCTGGATGGGTGAGAAAATGTGGGCATTCGGCCCAGCCGCCCGGTTAGTGCAGGCACATCTCGCTACTTTCGAGGAGTTCCCTCCGCGCGGGAAGCCGGTCGCCAATCAAGACCATGTTGAAGAACAAACATCAACCGAAGGCGGCATCTCTCAGTAGAGGAAGCGAGTCAACCAATACGCCTTTCCCACCGCAGCGTGGGCATCCGGCTCGGATCATCGGATGCCCAAAATAACCGACTAGGAATTTCGCAAAAAGCGAAACCTCTACGAGAAGGAGTCCTCCATGAGTGCTAGATTAGTCCTTCTGCTTGCGGCCGTCGGCCTCGTGCCAATTGCGTTGTCATACGGTCTGATGCCCGGCCGTTCGATCCCAGTTTTGCTGGGATTTCCAGTGGAAGGGACGAACCAAACCCACGTGTTCCGAGCGATTATGGGTCTTTATCTGGCAAACGCTTTGTTTTGGTTGGCAGCCGCTTCAAAACCAGAATTACAACGCCCCGCGCTGTGGGTTCTTTTTTTGTTTATGTCAGGACTGGCCGTTGGGCGCATACTAAGCATCCTTATCGATGGAGTTCCGAACGGGATACTTCTCTTTTATCTTGCAGCCGAGATAGCTTTTGCAGCTCTGGCGGCGGTTTCTCTTAAAAAAGTACGGTGAAATAGGAAGTAGTAAAATGGTGAGGTTTGGCTTTGTTTTCTCGATGATTGCAACTCTATCAGTTTCGACATCCGCTTTTGCACAATCTTCATCTGCCCAGACTGCGGTGGACGAAAACTTCTTAGGGATTGAGACTGCCGTTGCCGAAGCGGGAGCTACTCCAATCGCATCGATAGATCACGCGCGCCTGGCCAAAGCCGAAGGCGTAGAAATGCCAGCATCTCGCGTACTCATTTTCTCTGTTCCAGAGATAAACACGCCCATTCTGAAAGGGAACGTGCGAGCAGGACTGGACCTTCCTTTTCGCGTACTTTCCTTCGCTCAGGATGGTGGCCCACAGATCTCTTACACAGACTCGCAATTTCTCAAAGTCCGGCATGGACTCACGGACGCTTCTTCGTTGCGTGCGTTTCAGAGTAAGATGCTCGAAGTTCTAAACGACTTGGAAGCAACACCAGCGCCGACCAACGGGTTGTTTGCCGACTACGGGATCATCGAGCTGCGATCTCAGCTCAGCGTACCAGAGGCAGTCGAACGTCTCAGGACAGCCGTGATGGGGCAGGACGATACTGTCTGGTTTGGAGAAATCGATTTTGCGGCCGAAGCGTCCCAACTGGGGACGGAGCTGCCGGATGCTGTTCTCTTACTGTTCGGCGGACCAGCGCCCGGTGGTGTGGCTATGGCGGACTTTCCGACAATTGGTTTGGATGCCTTTTGCCAAAAACTATTGGTTTATGCGAATGAAGAGGGCGGCTCCGTAGTCATTTTCAATGACATCGCTGCCTTGGCGGAGTTGCACTACGGTTCTTCAGCCGAACCTCATCACGGATTGAACAAACGGCTGACCGAGACATTTCGCAAGGCAATTGAGTAGCCGCTGTTAGGAAAACGCAAAAAACCTTTGCCGATTGGCCATCTTTTCGTCGTCCGCTTTGGGTTGATTTCAGCGGTTCTCAACGCAACAGGCCTACCACGCTTTGGGCCGTTCGTTAGACTTTGCAAAGGCCGCTTTCTGCGCATTGCTGTCATTGGGGCATAGAGCAGCATCGGTCAAAGTGGGCTCGGAGTTGCCGTTCTCTGCGCCGCGCATCAAAGGCTGGTCACAGCCCACAAACATCCCGACTTGCCATCAGACAATACCCGGCCCCCGCTCCTTCCCCCCGTCATGCGGGAGAAGGCCCTTCGCTTTCAGGTTCGTATCCACGCGATGCCTTTTGTCGGTGGCCAGCCGCTTCCCCACAGGCTTCTCACCTGCCCCGCTCTGACCGCGCACGGTCTCGGCGGTCCCCGATCCGTCTGGTGTCGAATGACAACCATCGGCCGGTGGGTTCCGTTGTCGCGTTTCTGCACCGGGCCAGAAGGAGCCGCATCGGTGCGGGTTGGGGTAGTCCCCGAACCATAGTTCACCTTTGGAGGCCGGTTGGTGAACGTACCGTGGTCACCGCTTTTTTTGATCGTTCACCAGGGGAAGCAGCAAGAATAAACCGGGCGCAACGGAGACGGGGAAGACCCATCCCGGCCCGGAACGTCCGATTTTGTGTTCGTGCTAACTAAGTGTATTGATCTGGTTTTTTTACTCGTTGGGTTTCACACGGTCACCCTCTCCACAATTAGTAGCTGGCCCGAAGCGCCGCAGCCCCCAAATAGCGCAGGCGGTTCGGGCCAGCGGTTCGATACTGAATCCGAAGCCAAATTGTTCGCTTTCCGTTCTCATATTTGTATGTAATTTTTGACAAAGTCGACTCGTCTTAATCAGCACGCTTTCTCAGCAAACAGCGTTGACGTTGTGCGCAACCGCTGTTGAACGAGTCGCCTGACCCTGAAGTGTTCCAAACGGAGAATATAATGAGCGCCAATTCGAACAGCGGTCAGAGTGGCAACCATGACGTTGCAGATACCGAGGGTGACTACTCCATTTATCCGCACATGGATGGGATCAAATGCTCGATGTCATGGAAGCTCGGCAGTTATGGCGAACGCGGTGCTCTCTCTGATGACATGATCGAGAGCTTGGCTGAACGGTTTGACCTGCCAACTAAGCTCGTACGCGAGCTCTCTGTGCTTCTTGGGAATTGCCTCAACAACGATGAAGACATCGCAATCAACCTGACCGAGGTCCGGCGCTCGCAAGCGATTGAACGAGGTCAAAAGCACCTCAAGACACTCCTGCGGGAAGCCAAACGGGGCACAATTACTGCACAAGAGCTCCGGAACGCATTGGGCACGCTTTCGACCTATTTCGCGTCGACACCGAATGATGCAGAACTTCTTCCCCAAATGCTCGACAAACTTGAGACTGCGACAACGTTTACTCAGGACATCAACGATGACATTCGACACATCTTCGAGACACCCGGTGCGGCTGCGGAGATGTCGCCGCGTGACAAGCGGTTCTCACGCGACAAACGCCGTCAGTACATCGTCGAGAGCTGCTGCTATATCTGGAAAGATGCCGGTCGCCCCCTGACCTACACGACATACTCAGACGGCCGCCCGGGAGGACAACGGCAAGGGCCACTGATTACCTTCATCCAGTCCGTCGTGAAGATGATCACCGAGCCGGGGCAAATCCTGAGCGGTGAGACGATCCGCGTGGATATTGACGATTTTCGCGACAGGCTTGAGCGCGAAGAGAAAGAGCGTTGGGCCCCGCCGGAAACAAGCAATCAATACACTTAGAATGAGCAAGCCTGCGTTGTCATGGTCATGTCATGACACGCGTTCCTGCCATACCCCCTTCAGACAACCACGCGCACCGGCAGGTTGAGACAGCGATTGACCAGTTGGTCCGATTGTTGGCTGCCCAGACAGTACGGGAACTGGGCCGGAACGCCTCTGACCAAAAGGAGGCGCATCAGGATGCCACAGATCAAAGCAAAGAATAAACAAATCCGCAAACTTCTGTCGGTGAAAGACGTCGCTGAACTGGACAATTGCTCGGAGAAGACGGTGCGCCGTGCGATTGCGGCTGGCCTGCTTGAGGTTATTCGGGTGGGCCCTGGCGGACGCCTCATCCGCATTGATCCGGCAGCTCATGCCGCCTACCGGCAGGCACAGTGCTGGTAGGTAATCGCGACCATTAATGTCTATTAATGTCAATGTGTTAAGCGCATTTCGGGAAGAGGGCATCCCCGTAAGTTTCTAACTTTCTGTGCTACGCTTTTCCCGAATCGGACCCCCTGTCCACACCCGTCCACCCGAGACCTGACATGTCCAAAGGAACGCAAACCCGATGACTAAGCAGAGACCCGTTCCATTGACATTGGCCTTCGTCAAAGCCGACACACCGATGTTTGCCGACCTTATCGAACAGCTGCACTCCGACACCTCTCTTTCTGACGCGCGCCGCCGCGACTTGATCTCCGGCCTGCGCCGTGTGGCCAAAGCCCTTGGGCTGCCGCCAGAGGATGTGCCCTGCGATAGCCGCTGGTTGCAACCTCGTTTGGCCAAAATCGCCCCAGCCACACTCGGTCTCACACCAAAGAGTTGGCAAAACGCGGTCAGTGATGCGCGGGCTGCGCTCTCTCACTTCGGGCTGGTGGAACGGCGCTTCAACCGGATCGAAGATCTGCGTCCTGCCTGGAAAGCGCTCTGGGCGAATGTACTGGCGTCCGGTGACAAGACATTGCAACCCGCGCTCTGCCGCTTCGTGCACTTTCTAAACCGGCAGGGCGTTGAGCCTGCCAACGTATGTTCAGACCATGCCGCGGCCTATCGAGAAGCCCTTGCGCATAATGAGATCAGCAAATCACCGGATGTCGCATATCGGGCTGCGGTCAACGGCTGGAACCTGGCGGTCCGACGTATTTCTGCATGGCCCAAGGCCATCCTGCCTCTGGAAACGCGTCGGAAGGTCATCACCTTTCCAGCGACTGATTTTCCGGCGCCATTCCAAACTGCTCTTGCAAAGCTGATGCATCGTCTGTCCAATCCAGACCCCTTGGCAGATGACGGTCAGAACAGAGCACTCCGATCCGCGACCCTGTCCCAATACCAAAGACAGTTGGTTCGGTTTGCCTCCGAACTCGTTCACTCTGGTATCCCGATCGCGGAGATTGGCGGATTGGACGTCCTGATCAATCCGGTGATGGCTGAACGGGGTTTGCGCCAGATGTTATCGCGCACCAACAACCAGGCCACAAAGATGATCAGTGAGATAGCCGCGTTGCTCCGCAACCTGGCCCGGATACTCAATGCACCCGATGACGCCCGCGATGCATTGGCCGGGCTTGCCGCGCGCCTGGCCGTCAAGCCTCAGATTGGCATGACCCAAAAAAACCGAAGCCGGCTGCGGGTGTTGCAGGAGGACCGGCATCAGCAGCGCCTGCTGCTCCTGCCTGAACGGATTTTCGCGCGACCACGCGGCACGTCCAAGCCGTATGGCTGGGCTCTGGCACGCGAAGATGCGCTCGCCATCGCCATCTTGCTGGTCTGCCCGGTTCGCGTGAAGAACCTGGCTGACATCCACCTGGAACGCCACCTGCACCGTCCCGGTGATGGCCGAGCCTACCTGGTTCTGGAAGACGGCGAGACAAAAAATGAGCGACCTGTCGAGTTCGAGATCCCGCGTGATGTATTGCGCATGATCGACGTTCATCTCAAATCTCGCTGTCCGGAACTCTGCCCCGCTGGAACGCCTTGGCTGTTTCCCCGCAGGGATGGTCAGCATTCGGTTGATCCCGGCGTTCTGGCTGCGCGCATCTCCAAACGGATCCGGAAAGAGACGGGGTTGGAGATGAACGCCCACCTGTTTCGACATTTCGCGGTGATGAACTGGCTCGACGCTAATCCCGGCGGCTACGAGGTTGCGCGCCGGTTGCTCGGGCATTCGGAGGTCAGCCACACCATCAACATGTATTCCGGTCTTGAGGCACGGTCGGCAACACGTGCCTTTGCCGACCTGATAGAATCTAAGAAAGGGCGTCGATGATGAGCCTTGTTCTGCCGCTCGACGAATGGCCCGCGCAAGACCGGGAGATGTGGCTCAACCTTCAGGCGGGAGGTGGACCGCTTGACGATTGCGGCGCGCTCTCACATCTACGCGCGACCTCGTTGAAGACTTTGGAGTTGCGCTATGCCCGATGGCTGCAATGGCTGATTACATGCGATGCGAAGGCGATCACACTGCCTCCGGCTCGACGCGCGACTCTGCCGCGCATGTCCGCTTGGCTTCGGGACCTCTCACACACCCGGCCAATGACCCAGTTGATGTTCATTGACGGCGTTTTGCGTATCCTCTCCGCGGCTGACCCTACGCAGGACTGGTCCGCTCAGCGGAAGTTGAAAGCGGGATTGAAGCGCGCCGCGGGTCGAGGTGATCGGGATCGCAAACTTGGGCGTGTGTTGTCCAGCGAGGTTCTATTCCGTGTAGGTCTGATTCTGGCGACGGGTCATGCAGAAGCGGCGCCAACACCGCTGCGCCGTATGATGTGCCTGCGGGATGGCACCATGATAGCCATGCTGGCTTTGATGCCGATGCGGCGACGCGCCTTCGCAGGCCTTCAAATTGGCATATCCTTGCATGTCACAGCAGACACCATGACCGTCGCGCTCCCGGGGGATCTGACCAAATCAGGGCAGCCATGGGAGGCTGATGTTCCCCAGAGCGTTGAGCCGCTCTTGCGTCGCTATGTCAACGAAGCCCGTCCCTTTTTAATGGAGCGTGGCCAACAACAACACGATGTCTTGTGGGTCGGCAGGACAGGCGCACCATTAAAGCAAGATGCGCTGAGCCCCCGGATCGCGGAGCAGACCCTGAAGCTGACGGGTCGCCGCATCCCACCGCATTTCTTCCGGGATGCTGCCGCGACAACCTTGGCCCGCTCTTCTCCGGAACACGCCAAGCTAATTCGACCAATTCTTGCGCATACGAGCTTCGGAACCGCCGAGCACCACTACATCCACGCCCAAACCATTGAAGCGGGCCGCGACTACGCGGCTTTGATCGACCTAAAGAGAAAGGCCAGACGATGACCCGAGTTGCAATCTATGCCCGCTTCTCCAGCCAGATGCAGAGAGACGCATCCATCGATGACCAGATGCGTTTGTGCCGGGAACGTGCAGAGCGGGAAGGCTGGACTGTTGTCGACGCCTATTCTGATCGGGCGGTCTCTGGTGCGTCCATGTTGCGTCCCGGGCTGCAAGCACTCTTCAATGCAACTCAGGAAGGACGGGTTGATCTGATCTTGGCAGAGGCGCTGGATCGGTTGAGCCGGGACCAGGCAGACATCGCTGCGATTTTCAAACGCCTGAGCTTTGCAGGGGTCGGCATCATGACTCTGACCGAAGGCGAGATCAGTGAGTTGCATGTGGGTCTCAAGGGGACCATGAACCAACTGTTCCTCAAAGATCTGGCCGACAAAACTCGACGTGGTCTGCGCGGACGGGTCGAGCTTGGCCGTTCCGGCGGCGGCAACAGCTACGGTTACGACGTCGTCCGGCGTCTTGGGGCCGACGGCCAACCCGTCACGGGAGAACGAATGATCAATGCAGCAGAAGCTGAGATTGTCCGGCGGGTGCTTCAAGAGTTCTCCGAAGGGCATTCTCCCAAATCCATCGGGCGCCGCCTGAACGCCGAAGGTATTCCCGGTCCCCGTGGCAAGTTATGGCGTGACACGGCCATTCGAGGGCACAGAGTGCGTGGGACGGGCCTTCTCAACAATGAGCTCTACATCGGCCGCCTTGTTTGGAACCGGCTGCGCTACATCAAGGACCCGGAGACCGGCAGACGTGTTTCCCGTCTCAACGATCCGTCCAAATGGATCATCACGGAAGTCCCCGAACTGCGGATCGTCGGGGATGAACTTTGGGAGGCGGTCAAGCAGCGGCAAGGCGAGATCGAGGCTGATCCCCGCGTCAAAGCCATCAAGGAAACCAAGTTTTGGGAGAAGCGTCGCAAGAAGCACCTTCTGACAGGACTTGCATTCTGCGGAACCTGCGGAGGGCCACTCGCCACTGTCGGGCGCGACTACCTCGCCTGCTCTGCCGCTCGCAAACTCGGTACTTGTTCCCATAAGCAATCCATTCGCCGCAATGTCCTGGAAGACGCCGTTCTGGATTTGCTTCGTCAGCGTCTGATGCAGCCCGACGCAGTGGCCGCTTTTATCAAGTCCTTCAGCGAAGCCGCCAACGCAGAAGCAGGCACAGCGGAGGTAGCCCGGACCCGTCTGCAATCCGAGCGGGACAAAGCTGCGCGCAAACTGAATGGGTTTTATGACGCGATTGCAGAAGGCATTCGCACCTCAGGTCTTCAGGCCAGGCTTGAAGATCTCGAAGCGCAGATCGCAGATCTGGACGCAAAACTCTCCGAACCCGCACCGCCCCCTGTGCGCCTTCACCCTAACCTGTCGGAACTCTATCGCTCCAAGGTCGCCGATCTTGCGCAGGCGCTATTGGATCCTTCGATCCGCACCGGGGCTTTGGAGATCATCCGGGGCCTTATCGAACGTGTCACGGTCGAGCACACCAACGAGGGCGTTCAGATCGAACTGGAAGGGACACTTTCAGCGATGATTGGTCTGGCCCAGAACGAACAAAGCCGCCCTGAGGCGGCTTGTTCGAGACTCTGTTCGACCGAAGTGGTTGCGGGAGTAGGATTTGAACCTACGACCTTCAGGTTATGAGCCTGACGAGCTACCGGGCTGCTCCATCCCGCGACACTTTAGTGGTCTATTGCCTGTTCGGCTACTT
>NZ_JBQFZG010000014.1:0-95783 GCF_056542125.1 Ruegeria sp. AF1 | reverse complement strand
GGCGGTACGTCTGGCACGGATACCGGTGGTACATCTGGTACGGATACCGGCGGTACGTCTGGATCGACATCGCCTTCTGTCCCATCCAGCCAAATGGTCTTTGACGACTTTGTTCTGGATATCGCGAACCTGCCAGATAACGGTCAGGCCGAGCTTATCGGTGATGCGGCGGTTGTGGATACTGCATCGGGTCCGGTGATCCAGTTTGACGGAGACCGGGATCTTGTGAAATTGGGACGTCTGACCGAGTTTGAAGATTCAGAGCAGATTGCTTTCACGGTTGAGTTTACCAGAGCCGAAGCAGACGGCAGCACCCAGCGTTTGGTCTGGAACAAGGGCCATGTGGGGCTGACGTTGACAGGTGATGGCCTGATTGCACATGCCGCAAACAATGACGGTAAATTCACCGAGGGTTTCCATGTGGAAAATCTGGGCCTGAATGATACCGAAGCCCATACGATCACCTTTTTGGTCGACCAGAATGCAGACCGTCTACAGGTTCTCGTCGATGGGAATGTGGTGCTTGATGAAACCAATACCGATTTCGATTTTGTCGATGCGCACGGCGGCAAGGAATGGGGTTGGGATCTAGGTTTTGCGAGAAATCGTTATATCGATGGTGAAATCAGCGCGTTTGCAATCGACGACGAGGTCGTTTTTGTAGACACGCAGGTTGTGCAGGACGATTTTTCGATTGCCTGACACGATATGCATCGGCGAAATGTCGGCGCATATATGGTTGAAAAATTACGCTGGCTGGGTGCAAGATCGCACCTGGCCAACTGTATTTCAGGACAGCCATTCCCTGCCCTGGAGAATTGCGGCTGTTTCAGGCCGATCGTGTTGAAAGTTTCGAGTTATGATTTTGTCTGACAGCCATCGTTTTGTGTTCATTCACGTGCCGAAATGTGCGGGAACTTCTGTTCGCAATGCTGTTTTGTCATTCCACGATGCAGACAGCCGGTTTCTGAAACTGGTCGAGCGACATCCTGAACTGGGTGAAATAGACTATCGCCATCTTCCACTGTCGCTGCTGCGTGACCTTGATCCTGAGGCGTTCGGGAAGCTGAAGGAATACGAAAGCTATGCACTGTTGCGTGACCCGTATCAGCGCTTTCAATCCGCCATGTCGCAACGCGCCAAAATGTATCTGGGCAAGGAATTTGCGCAGCTCAGCGATGATGAAATCCGCGCAGAGACCGAGAAGGTAGTGGCATATCTTCGTTCTGATCCTGCGGTGATTTCTCCGGAATATGTGCATTTTTCCCGACAGTCTGATTTTGTCCAGATCAACGGCGAACGGTTGGTGCGCAATCTCTACCCGGTCGAACATCTTGATCTTTTTGTTCAGGCTTTGACCCGGCAGATCGGCCTCGCTTCGCTGGAAATCGGGCATGCCAACAAGACCACGGTGTTCCGCCACCCGCAGCTGAAACGGGTCATGTATGGGGGGAGTGCGCTGGCCCGTCGCGTTCTGCCTAGTCCGGTGCACGAAGCATTGCGTGTCTCCGCCCGTCGCGTTCTGATGAAATCCGGGGGCACGCAACCGCATCCGGTCTTGAGCGAACCTGTTTTTCAGGACTTTATTCGTGACTATTATGCCGAGGATATTGCCCTGCACCGGGATGTTCTGGCAGGTGTTGCAGCGTGATCCGGCAGGCAAGGAACGGAGCGGGCAGGTGCAACCGGTAAAGGAATGGCGCATACATCTGGGTGCGCATAAGACCGCGACAACACATGTTCAGGATACGCTGCTTGCACATCGGGACCAGATGGCGCGGCGGGGTGTGGATTATATCCCCCGGGAAGCTTTTGGTCCGTTACAGCGCCGCTATTCAAACCCGGGTCATTGGCGAAGAAGGTTCTGGTCAAGACCATTGGCCAATCAGTTTATGCGCCAGACTCAGGCGCTGCGCGGCGGAGCAGAGACGGTTCTTGTTTCGGACGAAGATCTGCTGGGCTATTCCGACGGTTTATTGTCGCCTGTCTTTTACCCGTCCTTTCGCGGGGCGCATATTGTCACCGAGATGCAAAAAACGGCTCCTGTTACGCTCTTTCTGGGGGTGCGCTCTTATGACAGGCTGTTGCCCTCAGCCTATGCTCAGATGATGAAATCCTTTGCGCCGGATCCGTATTGGCGATCCCGGATCGGCGCGGACGTTCTGAAGACGCCGCCCAGTTGGTTCGATCTGATCGAGCGTCTTATGGCGGCCTTTCCCGGTGCAGCATTGCGGGTCTGGCGACAGGAAGACTACAGCGCACACTGGCAGAAGGTTCTGACAGCTTTTGCAGGCCGGAACGTGGGTGAATTCCCACAGATCCCACCTCCGACAAGAACCACATCGCCATCGCAAGAGGCGATCCACCAAGCAGAGGCTTTGGATCGCTCACTGTCGGTTGAAGAACGCCGCATGCGAGTTAAGAAGATTTTCTATAACGACGGACCGAATTCCGCCGCTGGCACTCCGTTTCGGCCATATCAAAGTGAAACGGTCAGCGCGTTGCGCCAGAAATACGAGCAGGATTTACAAAGGATCGCCCGAAATTACCCGGATATGTTGATCCGGATAGAATGATGCAGCCAAACCTTGCGGGTCAGCCGACCTTGGGGCGTTTGGGAACTTCGGTTTCCGAGACGCGCAGCAATTTCTTCGCAATTTCAAGATGCTGAGCGTTCCATTGCCAGCGTAACTTTTGTACGGGTGCCGCGCCATCGTCCAGAATGCGGGCTACCCGGGCATGATCGCGTTGCCGCAAGAGGCATTCATGTACCAGATGCGGTCCGACACATCCGAATTTAGGGACTTCACGCAGGGCGCGCCGGAACGGGCGGCGCATGTAAATCAGCAGTTCAAATAATGTCTGACACCAGAAATACAGATGCGGTTTCTGGCGATTTTTCCAATACTGAACACTGTAGTCATACCAGTCCGCCATTATAACATTTTGCGGTTCGGAGGCCAAAAACCACGTTGCCACTTCACGCGTATATCCGGGCCATGTGAACCATCGGGTTTCCGGGGTCCAGAAATAGGCAAAGAACCCTCGCTGTCCGACAATCGGCAGCCAGTCATTCAATGGTTTGATACAGAACGCGGTCGCATCCGCCCAAACACCGCCGTGTTCTTTCAAAAGCTTGAACCGCAGAATGTTGGAATAAGATTGTATCGATATTTCTGGCGAGAGATTTGGCATATCGACAAACTCTGCGACCGTGTCCTTATCGAGAATGCGGAGGGTCCAGTCCGGGTTTTTGTCTTGCCAGGATGCAATACACATCCGCACGATTTCGGGGGCTTCATCAATTCCTTTATCCCAGAACATCCAGATGTTCTTGGGGATGATCCGCGGCACAGCATTATCGAACCCGTCGGGTTGTGTCTTGCCGGCTTTGCGGGTCAATCTGCGGGCAAAACTGCGAAGCTGTTTACCCTTAACCAAAGATACAAATAAAAATAACCAAGGGTTCCCGGCCAAATCCAACGCTCCTATCGTAACCCATGTCGGTGTTTTAACGACCATTCTAGAGCCGCGCCAGAAAACTATCGCGATTGGCCTGCATCTATTTTCTGCTGTGTATTCACCGCCATGCTTGCGAAACAGTCGCGCGAAATACAGGGTATTGTTTTTCCTAAAGCGGTGATGGACCCTTGGATGATGCGGATTATACTTCCCTGGCGTACACGTTAAGCATTGTTGGTAGTATCGCACCGATCAGGTGTTCTCCAGAAAGGCACGGTTCATGTCACTTGTTATGCAGTCCGGTCACCAGACCGCTGCCGGCGCGGCCGAAAAGTCCCGTCACGGGCTCATAATCGCGCTTTTGATTCTGTCTTTCGTCATGCCGTTCTTTTTCTTCTTCATCGGCCTGAGGCTGAGCGCGTATCGTTTGTATTTTCTGGCCGCCACAATTCCGGTGCTTATTCAGTGGGCCAAGGGTGCGGCAGGCCCGGTGCGGTCGCCTGACATTCTGGTTTTGCTTGCGGCGATGTGGGCGGCGTTGGCCCTGTTTGCCAACCACGGGATAGGACGTTGGCAATTCGCAGGTATTCTGGTTGTGGAAACAGTCGTTCCATATCTGTTTGCGCGCGTCCTGATCCGGGACTACGTGACATTTCGAACGGCGGTGTGGTGGCTTTTTGCCATCGTTCTGGTGTTGGTCCCCTTCGCACTGTACGAAAATATCACGGGGAAACCGATCCTGCTTAACATATTTGGCGGGGTGTTTCAGGTCTATGCAGACGTGAATCAGGAGCCGAGATTGGGGCTGGAGCGGGCGCAGGCCTCAATGCCTCATCCGATTTTGTTTGGCGTTTTCTGTTCACCCGTTCTTGCGCTGTCCTGGTATGTGCTCAGCCCGGAAGGCGCATTCTTCAAGCAAACCCAACGTTCGATTATTGTTAGTACGGCTGTTTTCAGCTCTTTGTCTTCTGGTGCCTTCATGGGGGTTATGTTGCAGGCTTTCCTGATCGCCTGGGATGAGATTCTGAAGAAAATCAAAAGCCGATGGGTGATTTTCGCCATCATATTCGGCATTATCTATACCATCCTCGAACTGGCGTCGAACCGGAATGCGTTTCAGATCATTGCGACAGAGCTTACATTCTCGGCCGGGTCAGCCTGGAACAGAATTCACATCTTCAACCACGCCATTGACGATATTTTCCGCAACCCGATTTTTGGGATTGGTCTGGGTGAATGGACTCGCCCCAAATGGATGAAGCCAAGCGTTGATAATTTCTGGCTGCTCATCGCCCTGAGATACGGGATTCCGGCCCTTATATTTCTGGGTCTGGCCGTCATTATCGCAAGTTATCAAATCATCCGTGCCCCTTTGACTGGCCTCTATGCACGGGTTCGAACCGGATTTCTGATTTCGTTCCTAAGTCTCAGTGTGTCTGCATTCACCGTGCATTTGTGGGATGCCACCTATTGCCTGTTCATGTTCCTTCTTGGCAGCGGCATGTGGTTGATTGATGCCCGGGAAACACCCGAAGGTGAGGGCGAACAGGTGCAGGGAACATCCGCCCGACGGGAAATCCGCTATACGCGCTTTCCCAAAGGACCTGACCCGGAACCTGCCGAGTAACAAGGTTATACGTTGGAATGTGTTTAACCGGTCACCGTCCAGCGACGCCGGGTCATTCCGACGGCGCGGCGCAGGCGGCGCAGGGCGGGCATGTGACCTGACAGAACGGCCTGCATTTCATCGGGCGACATATCACCACGCAGCGAGGTGCGGGGGCGCAGGAATGCACCTTGCCGCCATTGACCACCGTCACTTGACCACGCTGTCGTATAACCTGATGCACGCAAGGCCCGTAATACCCGCGCATCATAACGTCCGAATGGAATCCCGGCCTCAGTTATCGACCGGCCGCAGATATCCTCAAGCTGTGCCCGGGATGTCTCCAATTCCTGCCTGAGCATCGCATCGTTCAGTGTCGGCCAGCTGACATGGTCAATTCCATGGCTGCCGATCAACATACCTGCGCTCTGCAGGTTATGCAGGTGCTTCTTGTGCAGCGATCCCGTTTGCCCGAGGCGCCCGGTCAGAACAAAGAAACGTGCATGAAGACCCCGGTCAATCAGGGCGGGCAGCGCAATATCATGATCAGACAGGTTGCCATCATCAAAGGTGATTACACCAGCCGCCGGGTCAGGCATGGCGGCAACCTGGTCAAGGACGTATTCGAATTGCTCCCGCGACAGCCAATATGGCGCTTCGCCGGGCTCCAGCGAGCGCCCGGGATCTCCGATACCGTGAAAGTTGACGCTTGTCAGGTTGGTCATTTTCGCCGCCTCTTCAAAAGCGAATGCAGCGTTTCCGCGGCGCGGATCGCAGGCGCAGTTAGCCCTTTGGGTTGGAACTCGTAAGGGCCTGCCGCCTGTAGGTCTGCCCCCCCGGTGCGGTGCTTGAACCGTGTGACCGTTGGGTTTGAATCAGGGTCTATACCGCCCAGATCGTAGAATTTCATGCCCAGTTCTTTGCAGCGTAGAATGGAATGCCACATCAGGCAGTGTCCGGCATTCAGCCGTCGCCCGGCTTCAGCTGTGGCGCCGAAAAGGTAGACGGCGTTGATGCCGGCTCTGCCAATGGTCATGCCGGCGATGTCAGCACCGTCCTTCCGAGCGAACAGAACCTCATGGTCAAAATCGGGCCCTGTAAGCCCATAGTAAAATTCGGGGGGAATATCCGGGCGAAACCCCTTGGTGGCCTGTACGTCTTGATATAGCGCGTGAAACCGGCTGCGAGCCTCTGCAATCGGAATGATATCCAACTCCAGCCCAGCCTTGAGCGCATTGCGCAGTGGATTGCGCCACTTGCCGTGCAGCGCGCGCATCAGCGTGTCTTCGTCCTGATCACAGTCTACTACGACAGTTCTGTAAGATGGGGACCGCTCTGAGTGGACAAAACCCTGGCTGGCGGCCAGTTCGTCGAGGGAGGGCACGTCATAGCGGGCAATCACCGGAAAACGCAGGCGCAGGACATGTCCTGTTGCTGTCGCATGCGCGCGCAGTGCCGCGAGCACCGCCTGCACGGTTTCGGGCGAGGGATCGGGGTGATCCCGATGCAGGAGCAATGGTCCCGCTGCAATCCATGCGATTCCGCGCCCAAGCGCGGGCAGGCGCTTGATGCGCAGGCACGCGGCGGCGACGATCTGTCCAGACGGGGTTTCCACCCGGACGAATTGCGGTTCTGCCCCGATCCGCCGTGCGGCTGCCTGCGCATAGGTCAGGCTCTGTTCATAAGTCAGATCCTGAAAAGTGGCGCTGCAGTCCAGCCAATCGGATGCAGACAGGATATGAAGAGATAGGGGCTCAGAGGTCATGTCGGATTTATATCCTCGTCCTGACCCAAGCGGCCCATAAAGGTTTATGCCTCAGTGGAAGGATCGATCTCAGGCGTGGAGTCAGGCGACCGAACCAGAGCCTGTAATAGGCCAGATGCAGCAGGCGCGCCCAACCCAGGTAGAGTTTGAGACGTATCGCGGCAAAGCCCGATTGCCGCGAGATGATCAGGCGGTGGGTGGGAATTGCTTCACCGCCGTAGATCAGCTTGTAGCCGTAATCGCCAATCCCGGCCTCAATCCGTGTGATGCCGCCCTCAATCAGTTCTTCGATCATCTGAATCAGGCCGATCTTTCCCAGACTCAAACGTTCAAGCTCGGGGTCGGTTGATCTGGCGGGCAGGCGCCAGTGGCAGACCTGACCGGAAACTAGGCAGAACTGGGTTGCCAGAGCTGAACTGTGGCCGTGCTGTTCGACAAACCATGTTTTTCCGCCGGTTAGGGTCTCTTTGGCAAGCTCACTGTAAAAGGCCTCACTCCCGGCCCAGTCGGTGAAATGGCCGCCTTTTCCAGCCTTTTGCCATTGTTGGTTGTGAAACCTGACAAAGTCCTGGAATTGCACCGCGTCGGGATGGGTCACTTGCGTTGTCAGCCCATGGTCACTTTGCAGGCGTTTTAGATCCCGTCGATACTGATTGCGCCGCTTCTTGGACAATTGGCTCAGATAGCCATCAAAGCTGCCGGGAAGCTCAAAGACGGTGTGTGTGCCTGCAGCACGATCCTGCAACACCAATGGGGGGTGAGAAGACGCGTAGTGGGCCACCGCATCACGCGCAGCGTGCAGAACCTGTCCGCGCTCGGACGCGGGGGTGAAGCTGATCAGATCGGCACGCTTCCGACCGAGAAGGTCAGCCAGTGCCTCCGTCAGGCTGGGTGTCACGGCCCATTCCTCGGCTGCGAGGCGAAAAACCACGGTGTTTGGGTCCGTTGCAGCGAGTTTTGCGATACGTATCCTGATCGGTCCCAGCCAGACTGCGTGAATCATGAAAGGGATCAGGGCCACGAGATGCCCGCTCGCATTGCGCACCACCAATGCGCGCAGTGTTCGCCCCTGCCCAAAGTGCATCCACCATGTCAGCACCCAGACCGGGTTGGCATAGATATCCGCGCCCACCCGATCGGCAAGGGCGATCCATTCTTCCACCATGTCGCTCAGAGGTTTCACCCCATCAACCCACTGGAATGACAGCTGGTTTGAAGCTTCAGTCACTCGACCGGCTCCTGTCTGATCAGATGATACCGCAAGGATGCACGCGCAAGCCGTCGCCGCGCGGCAGCTTCGTCATGTTGTCCGGTGGCAGACATCAGGAAGCGCAATATAGAGGATCCGACAAAGATGGCCCGCCCACAGAACGCCCCCCAAAGACCGTAGTGCTTACGTAAATAGATCATTTTGCTTTTTTGCATTTGCACGAACATGCGTGACCGGATCTGGACCGTGCTTTTGCCGCCCCCGTCCAGATGCAGAATTTGCGCTGCGGGGGAAAATACGCAAGACCATCCGGCGTCGCGAATGCGGCGGCACCAATCGGCCTCTTCGGAATAGACAAAGAATGCTTCATCCAACAGGCCAACCGCTTCGAACACGTGACGGGGTACCAGCATGAACATGCCCGAAACCACATCAACCGGTCGTTCAGAGTTTCGGTCCCAGTCTCCATATTCGGCATGGCCCAGAAGCCGGTTTTGCGGCGACAGGCGATGCAGTCCGAATTCGATCAGCGCAAGGTTGGCAGGCCCGGGATCGGCAAAGCAGGTGCGCTGAATGGTGTTCTCATCCTCCAGCACCTGGCAACCGAGGCATCCCACATCGGGATGCTGCCCAAGCCAGTGGACCATTGTGTCGATCGCGCCGTCCAGAATGATTGTGTCGGGGTTGAGCAACAACAAGGTGTCCCCTTGCGCGATTTCCAGTCCTTGATTGTTGGCGGCAGCAAAGCCCCGGTTGGTCTTATTCGCGATCAGCCGCACCCGAGGGAATTCTGTTCGCACGAGTTCGGCCGAGCCATCGTTTGATGCATTATCGACGACAATGACCTCATGCGGCATCATTGTTTCGCGTGCGATGGACATCAGGCAATCCCGAAGAATATCCCGGGTGTTCCAGTTCACGATCACGATTGAAACAGCGCAGGCAGTAGACGTGCTGTTTGGTGATGAAATCATGATACTCTATTCTCGTTAACCATTCACATTTCAAATTACTTAGTCATTGTTTCATTCTATGAATACACTGACCACAATCCTCTGAAGACAATTGTTGTTTTATAGCGGTCGTAAAAGTCAAAGCGTATAGACCAGTATATTGAGGTAATAGTTTGACAGCGCCGGACCTTCGAACCCAAGACGATATCGTGGTCGACTGTAGTGAATCCCTGAACACGGAACAACGCGCGGACTGGGATAGATTCCTGAAAGGGGCAAAACACCAGCACCCGCGGCAATCTCTGGTTTTTGCCCGTTCCGAGCAAGCCTCGGGCCGAAAGGTTCTGTATGCCCGCGCCCACCGCAGCAGCGGCGCTCTGGTGGCTGTTGGCCTGCTTTCGCTTGAGCCGCACCCTTTTTTGCCCAGGGCCTGGTCCAAAGCTTATTGTCTGAGCGGCCCGGTATGCGACGACGCCCACAACATGGCTGCGTTTCTGAAGGCCCTTTGCGAACATCCTGAACTGGCCAGCGTGGGCAGTCTGAATGTCACCCCATTCTGGACAGAACAGGACGCGATAATAATGGATGGCGTTCTGGCCGGGGACGGTTGGCGGGTTTCCGAAGAGGATGAGTTCCGCGAAACCGGGTGGGTGGACATATCCGGGACCCGCGAGGAGATCATGAAAAGTTTCTCCAAAAGCGCCCGGCGCGAAGTCCGCCGCGCTGAACGGCAGGGCGTTACCTTCCGTAATGCAGAAACAAGCGAAGAGTTCGGCATCTTTCTAAGCAGCATGAACCGCCTGCGCGCCACGCGCGGATTGGAAGAATTAGACATCGCTACATATGAGACGACATTCGAAGACGTGCTGCGCCCCGATGATATTGGAACCGTGATCATGGCCTGGCAGGAGGATGCGTTTCTGGCTGGCCTGTTGGTCTATCGCAGCAAAGACGTCGTGCATGGGCGTCACTTCACAACCGAGCCGGAACATCTCAGGGCTGCCGGTAATCTGCGTATCGCACCAGCATTGTGGCTTGAGGCGATGTGCTGGGCGCAGAAAAAAGGATGCAGCATCCTGGATGTAGAAGGGTATCGCGCTCCGGTTGCGGGTGACAAGAAGTTCAACATCCACAAGTACAAGTCGGAATTCGGTCCGCGCAGTATCCGACGGATTTCCGAGCGGCAGAAAATTGTGAACCGACATGTGTTTCTAACCGGAAATGCCCGTGATCTGCTGCGGGGGCATTTGAAAAAGGTCAAACGGGCGATCATGGGATGAAGCCTAGATGTGAGAACGGTCGGCGGTGCTGAAGATGAAGTTAGCGAAGAAAGGCAAGATACAACTGATCCAGGGCGCGGCGCGGCTGGGGCCGGGGATGCTGATCAAACAGGTCTGGCTGGCCTTTCTCGACAGTTTTGTACGCAAACGCCATCTGGTGTTCAGGCTCGATACTCAGAACAGCAGCATGTCGCAGCCCGCTCTGAGCGGGGGTGGACGCTTGCGCGAGGTTTTGTCTGCGGACGAACTGGATCAGCCGGATCTGGCTTGGATGACCGATCCACTGGCTGCGCATGACTGGGGTACTGTGGACTGGCTGGCACTTGGATGGCGGCTTTGGCTGCTGGAGGAGGATGGCAATGTGCAGGCCCTTGCCTGGGTGCGCGATGCGACGCACAGCCGTGATTTCTTTGTCCCCCTGGACGAGAGGGAGGAGCTGTTTTGGCATGTCTATGTCCTGCCGGATTATCGAGGTCGAAACTTGCAGGAACGGCTATGGCGGATGATTGCGGCGGACCGGGCCTCGGATGGGGTCGAGGGGATTTTCACCAATTGCAGAGATTACAATCTGCCGTCTCGCAAGAATATTCTGAAAATGGGCTTTTCCCCTGTGGGGCAGTGTGACGAAAACCGGATCATGCGCCGCCGGGTTTGGCGAAGCTATTGAACTTTACAGGCTGACATGACCACTAAACCCACCCGGAACACCTTGTATTGTGGCGATCCCCCGATGCGCTTATCCAACCTTTTCCGGTCGGACCCGGAGGGGGGTTATATGTCTCTGTTCAAGGGGCGTCGGGCGTTTCCAAGCTATAACACCCGTGTTGCGATCCGGGCGGCCTGCGACTTGTTGGAATTGCAGCCCGGGGATGAGGTTCTGGCACCGGCCTACAATTGTGGATCGGAAGTTGATCCGTTGATCCATGCGGGTTTGTCGGTCCGGCTGTTTCCGGTGGCGCAGGATCTGATTGCTGATCCTGCTCGGATCGAGCCGCTGATCTCTCCACAGACCAAAGCGCTCTATGTCATCCACTATTTCGGGGTTATTCAGCCGGCTTTGGCAGAGCTGCGCGAGCTGTGCGACCGGCATGGATTGCGGATGATTGAGGATTGCGCGCTAAGTCTTCTGAGCGGGGTATCACCCGCTGAAGGTCGTACCGGTGACGTGTCGGTGTTTTGTTTTTATAAATTTGTTCCGGTTCTGGGCGGTGGTGCGCTGGTGATCAATGCGCCGGATTTGCAAACCGGTAATCCGTTCAACCGTCCTGCACCGCGCAAGGTTGTCGCGAAAACACTGGTGCGTACTGGTCTGACCGCCACGCTTGGTTCAACGCGCGCAAAGGGAATGGTACAGGCGCTAAAGGGCAAGCCTGCGGCTGAGAATGCCCCCCTTGAGAACGATAAGTTGGAGGATATTCCGGGGCACTACTATTTTGACCCGGCCCTTTTGAACGCAGGGATGAGCGTTTTTGCCTCCCGACCCTTGAAGTCATTTTCCGTCTCTCAGGCGATATCAGCCCGGCGGGCGAACTGGCAGCGATACAGGGATCTGCTTGAAGGAAGTCCGGGTGTTCATCTGCTGCTGCCCGAGCTTGCACCGGAGACCTGTCTCCTCAACATGCCGGTGATGGTGGCTGACAGGGACCGGGTTGTTCAGACTTTGCAAAGTAAGGGAATAGGTGCGACGCCGTGGTGGGCGGGGTTCAACCGCAACCTGGACTGGAGCGGTCAGGAAGAGGCAATGGCGCTGAAGAACAAGGCACTGTCTCTGCCTTTGCACCAGTACCTCGGGGCGGCGCATCTGGACTATATCACCGCCCAATTGCAAGCGGCGTTGTAAAGGCATCCCAGGTTCAGGCGCGCTCGCGCCGGAGGTGACCGCGCAGACGGGACAGAAGTGAAAAGGCCAGTGTTTCAAACCCTTCGGGCCGACCCGCCATGATCCACAGCAGGATGTGGGTCAATGTGTAGGTGACTACGCCAACGCAGACTTTGACCAGAACGATCACCATGAGGCGCGGGACATGTGCCCCGGCGTGCAGAAGCATATCAGCAAAGATCACCAAGGCGATCATGACGGCGCAGGACAGGATGCTGCGCCAGGCGACGGTCAGCGGTTCAAACAGGCCACCCCTGCCGAACCTTCTGGCAATGATCAGGGTGATAATGAGCGCGGTAAAGCTGGACAGGCCAGCTGCCGCCAGCGCGCCACGAAAGTCAAACTTGGTACCGACCCACATGAAAAAACAGACCAAAGCCAGCAAGGTTGCGTTCCGGATGAACAGAATACGTGTTGACCCTTCGATATAGCTGGCGGCCCGAACATTCGCCTGGAGTGTTTCCAAGGCTTTGAGTGGCGCCAGGACCCAGATGACCTGAGCAGCGGCGATCCATTTGTATCCCATGCCGACAAGGATCATGTCTTCCGAAATCAGCGCAGTTCCGATGCTGATCGGCAGAACGAAAGCCAGCAGCATCTCGTTGATGCGCATAAATGCTTTCTGGTTTTGACCGGTTGACCGTGAGACATCTGCCAGACCCGGGTAGATCACGCGTTGCAACGGGGCAAATAACTGTGTCGTCACAATCGTGGTGATGCGGCTACCGGCCCGGAAAATCCCTGCATCTGCAAGGCCAAGAGTTGCGCCAATAACAATCTGGGGCATGTTATTGGCCAAAAACTGGGACAGTTGCGCGCCCATGGACCAGGAGGAAAAAGACAGGCTTTCCCGCCAGCGAGATACCGAAAGCCTGGGAAACATCGGAGCAGTTGCGAATGTCCAAATGTTTCGGGTCGCAGCACCGACAAACAGGGCCACAATAATCGCCCAGAAATCCTGCCACAGCCATGACAGATAGATGGCGACACTGGCATAAGCGATACGATTGAACGTTTCCTCTGCTGCGGCCAGCGAAAACCTCAGGCCGCGTTCATACAGAAGAAAACGTGGGCTGCGCAGGGCGAGCAAAACCGAAATCGCTGCAACTGCAGGCAAAATCTCGACAAGTTCAGGAATGCCGAGCAAAGCTACAAGGGGTTTTGACAGCCAGACCAACGCGCCAGCTATCAATCCAAGTAGAATTTGCATGGTGAAGACTGTGTCGAGATGCTCGTGGGTTATATCATCCATTCGGATCAACACGATGCTGACCTGGCGCTGCAGCATCTCAAGCAGTGCGGTCGCAATTATGAAATAGGCAATGATACCAAAGTCTTCGGGCCTGAGAAGGCGGGCAGTGATGGCAAGCGTTGCAAAACCCAAAGCCTGTCTGAAGAGGCCGGACGCCAAGAGAGTCGCAGCGCCCACTGCAAGGGCAGATCTGCGAGTCAGCATGCTGGAAGGCAAGCCTACTTTAGGAGAATGCGTCAATCGCACCATCTTTCTACATTTAGAACAAAAAACAATTTAACGCCTCAGTGTTTCTGGTTTTGCCTTCTCCCAAGGCAGATCTGGGCATGTCACCGGTAACTTTTGTGGCAATCCAGGCCAGTCGTTGGTAATCAGTTTGAAGGTTGTTATTCATCTAGTGACAAGGTCGCATGATCTACGCTCAGTGTCAGAAAGCGTTGCCACATTTCAAGGAAAATTTGCGATTAATCCCACAATTTGAAATCAATTTGAGCAAGGACATCGGGTATGTGAAGCCTTGTATTCGATTTAGAAACAATTGAGTGACGACACCAGTTTTCAAGACGGTATGAAAATATGAAGATTGCGATTTTTGGTTTGGGGTATGTGGGGTTCACGGCAGCGTGCTGTCTGACCCGTGAAGGGCACGAGGTGATCGGTATTGATGTGAATGCCGACAAGGTGTCTGAAATCAACGCAGGTCAGCCCCCGATCAAGGAGCCGAAGGTGGCCGGGTTGCTGACCGAGGCGCTTGGGAAAAACCTGATCCGGGCCGTGGTCGAGATGCCGGACCTCGGGGATGTGGATCTGGCCATTGTCTGTGTGGGCACGCCCAGTTCCACTGACGGCTCGCATAACATGAGCTTCGTGGCCGAGGTGACGCGTCAGATTGCCGAGACCGTATCGCCGGATCGGGCGCGGCCTCTGACGGTGGCGTATCGGTCAACCTTCCGGCCGGGCACCGTGCGGCAGCTGATCGAGCCGATCTTCCAAAGCTATCTGGGCGAGCGGACGGGTCAGGCGGTCGAGATTGTCTATAACCCCGAATTCCTGCGCGAGGCGTCGGCGGTAGATGACTTCTTCAACCCGCCCAAGATCGTTGTTGGTACAGCCGATGGCAATCGCTCGGCGGTGATGGACGAAATGCACGAGGGGCTGGACGCGCCGGTGTTCTACACCGCTTTTGAAGAGGCCGAGATCACCAAATTCGTCGACAACACCTGGCACGCCACCAAGGTGGCCTTCGCCAATGAGATTGGCCGTATCTGTCACAGCATGGGCGTGTCGGCCAAAACCATGCACGAGATTTTCGTCTCGGATACCAAGCTGAACATCTCGGCTTATTACACCCGTCCGGGCGGCGCGTTCGGGGGCTCGTGCCTGCCCAAGGATGTGCGCGCGCTGCAGCATATCGCTGGCGAGGTGGGGGCCCATACCCATCTGATCGACAGCCTGTTGCAGACCAATCAGGCGCATAAAACCTATCAGGCGCAGGACATCATGGCGCGGCTGCCCGAAGGCGGTCGGGTGCTGATGGCGGGACTGGCTTTCAAGGCCGGAACCGATGATCTGCGCGAAAGCCCCAATGTCGACATCGCCCGGCGGCTGCTGCAGGCGGGGTATCAACTGTCGGTCTATGATCCGGCCATCAAGCCTGCCGATCTGCGGGGGCAGAACCTGGGTTATGCCTTTACCCATCTGCCCAATGTGGGCCGCCTGTTGGTGGATCGCGCCACGGCCGAGGCCGGGCCATGGGATTTGGTGGTCGGATCGAACCGGATCGTGAACGAGCTGAACCTTGGCGATGCAGAGGTGATAAGAACCTATGAATATGACTAGCCCTGTATCCGCTGTTCAGCCGATCTCGTTCGACGAGCTGCGCCAGAGCCAGCCGCTGAAAGGGCTGAAGGTTCTGATCGTGGTGGAAAACCTGCCCGTGCCCTTTGACCGCCGCGTCTGGATGGAGGCGCGCACGCTGGCTGCTGCAGGCGCGCTGGTCTCGGTCATCTGCCCCACCGGCAAGGGCCATGAGGAACGTGTCTGGGAAGATGAAGGCATCAAGGTCTACCGCCACCCGCTGCCGTTGGATGCCAGTGGCGCGTTGGGATATTTGCTGGAATATGGCGCGGCGCTGTTCTGGGAAAGCTGGCTGTCACTGAAGATCAAGTTCACCCGTGGGTTTCACGTCATCCATGGTTGCAACCCGCCCGATCTGATCTTTCTGGTGGCGCTGCCCTTCAAGCTGTTTGGCGTGCGCTATCTGTTCGATCACCACGACATCAACCCCGAGCTTTACGAGGCCAAGTTCGACAAACGCGGCTTCTTCTGGAAGCTGATGAAGACGTTCGAGCGGCTGACCTTCGCCTCGGCACGGGTGTCGATTGCCACCAATGAAAGCTATCGCAAGATCGCCATCGAGCGCGGCGGCATGGCGCCCGAGGATGTCTTTGTGGTTCGCTCGGGCCCCGATCTGAGCCGGTTGCAGCACCTGCCGCCAAACCCCGCGTGGCGCAACGGGCGGACATACATGGTGGGCTATGTCGGCGTCATGGGCGATCAGGAAGGCATTGACCTTCTGCTGGAATCCGTGGCGCATCTTGTGCAGGTTCAGGGGCGCGACGACATCCAGTTCTGCCTTGTGGGCGGCGGTCCCAGCCTGGACAAGCTGCGGGAACAGTCCTCTGATATGGGCCTGTCGGATTACGTCACCTTCACCGGCCGCGCGCCGGATCAGGATCTGTTCGAGATCCTGTCGACCGCCGATGTCTGCGTGAACCCGGACCGGGTGAACGAGATGAATGACAAATCCACCATGAACAAGATCCTTGAATACATGGCGTTCGAGAAACCCATCGTTCAGTTCGACGTGACCGAAGGGCGGTTCTCGGCACAGGAGGCCTCGCTTTACGCCAAGGCCAACGATCCGGTGGATATGGCCGACAAGATCACCGAGCTGCTGGCAGATGACGGCCGCCGCGCCGCCATGGGCCGCTATGGCCGCGCCCGGGTCGAAGCCGAGATGGCCTGGCCCCATCAGGTCCCCGCGCTGATCGCGGCGTATAAGCGGATCTGGAAGGGGTAGGACCCTATAGTCGCTCGTTGGCAGCTCTTTCGCTTATGTGCATTTGTCTAGTTCAGGCCTTCGGCAATTGATCCTTTCCAGTCGAGCTTGGTGATTATGACAGGATAAGGTGGTTGTGTTACAAAGTAATTCGGTCGTGGAAGGATTGAGGCAGTGCCTCGGGATTTCTTTTATTCATCTGTCTTTGAACACGCCGGAGTATTTTTCGATTGGAATCGAAGGAAACCAAGCCGGACTTTTACCTTAGATCAAAACGGCACAAAACGCGGCAGGCGGTTCAGACTGGGTTCCATGAAACGCTGCAGTCTGGCATCCGCATCCGCCTCGGTTTCGCCGGGCAGGATGGGGGTGACAAATCGAACCAATGCGCCGTCGGTCCGGCCCATGGTGAACCCGTCCTGAATGACGCTCATCTTGGCGCGGAAATCGTTGACCATACGTTTGCCGCGCTGTTCGAACCAGTAGTAGACAAGCTGCTTTGACAGCTCTTTCTGGATGACTGCGCGGTTGACGGTAAAGCTGCCGTAAGGGGTGTTGCCCGGATTGATTTCATAGGGTTCCAGACTGAAGATTTCCCAGCCGCCGACCGGCAGGCAGACCTCGGGCGAATGGATGCCGTCACCATCGGTCTGCTTGTCGTAGAAGGCCACGAACATGTTCACGAAATCACCCGATCCGCTGTCGATATAAGTGGCATGGAGGTAATCGCTGGCGCCCAGAGTTCGTTCAACATTGGGATCAAGGCTGGTGGTCGACCCGGACCAGTCGCCCAATTGGCGCGGATAGAGGACAAAGGGATCCCGCTCGATGGGCGTCACCTCGGAGGCGGGGCGCAGTGTCCACGCGGCCGAGACCGCAAGCGTCAAAAGCGCCGCGAGGGCCAGCGCGACCGAGGTGCGGATGGCAAAGATACGCAATGCGACGGTACCCAACCCTTCGGTATCCAGATCGATTGCGTCGGTGAACGGTTTCGGATCGGGGGCCAGACGCTGCAAGCCGAGCGCCATAAGAAACAGAATGGCGACGCAGAGCAGGAAGATGATCCAGCCTTCGAAGAAATGCATGAACCCTTCGGCCTGCTCGATGCCATGCTGATTGACCAGAATGCCGATCACGCCGATGCGGATGGAATTCATCAGAACGGTCAGCGGCGCGGCCGAGACCAGCAGAACCACCTTGTGCCAGATCGGGCCGCGGTAGAGCAGGGCAAAGAGGTATGAAAAGCTGAGGATCGGGAACAGGTAGCGCAGGCCCGAGCAAGCCTCGGCCACCTGCAGCTTGTAGACCCCCAGATCGATGACATTGCCTTCGATAAAGACCGAAACACCGGCGAGCTGCACGAACCAGACGCCCAGCTCGGACGATATCCATTGCAGGAAGATCGTGAGCTTCCAGTAGACGAACTGGGGCAGGGGCAGCATGAAGATCAGATGGATTACGGGCAATTGGTGGTATTTCCCGCGTTGCCAGCCGAAGACGGTCACCATGACGCCACCGGTCCAGATGATCATCGCATAGGTGACGATATCCGGAATTCGGGCCAGATTTCCCAGAATGGCGATGGCCAGGGCCCCGGCAATCACGGCCACGCCAGGCCAGCGGTCGCGCACGATGGGATTGGGCACCGGCATGTCGCGTAGTTCACGCAGGAACAGGTACAGCGAGATGATAGGGATCAGCGGTCCGTGACTGTATTCCGGCGTGCTCCACGCCGCGCCCAGCGAGACAATGCCGATCCAGAAAACGGGAAGCGACCCCAGCAGCAACAGGGCAAACCAGAACAGCCCCGCAGCGTTGATGGCAGGCAGGGCAGTTCGGGCCGTCTCAAGCATTTTGCGGCGGCTGTCGTTCGAATCGAGACGATGCATCACAAACCATCATGCATAATATGAGGCGCCTAGAAATTGTAACCCCCTCGGCCCCTGTGTTTATGATCCCACATGGATACAATCGGCAAGAAGGGATTGGATTGTTCAGCGCTACCTTTTTAAGGTTTGAGAGTGAACCTCCGCCCAAGCGTCAGAAAGACCGAGTTAGAGGTCGCCTTAAATCCGTTCTGGTCATCCATCTCGTATTGATAACCGATGTTCATCGCCCAGTCCTTTGTGACTGCGCGGGTGTAGGACGCATCGAAAGTACCGCGCTGACGTGGGTTGGACGGACCCGGGCCTTCGCTTTCCTGATCGATGAAATTGACGCTGAAAGACAGACCGGATACCGGGTTGATAAAGTAATCATAGGCTAGAAAAGCCACGGTTTCGCGGGTTTCGTTGCTTTGTGTACTGGTACCGACCCGGCGCTGGATTTTCGCGGAGATTTGAGAGCTGGCCAGTTGATAGCTATAGTCGATCTGGCCAATTGGTGTGACTTCGTCAAAGGGCCCTCTGGTAAATCCGGCATTGAAGCTGAACAACCCGCCAGCCCATTGAAAGCTTCGACCAAAGGTGGCGTTGGATCTTGTACCATTAACGCCGAATGTCTGGTCGAGAAAAATATTGGCTGTGCCGTTCGACAGAGTTTTGTTCCAGGAAAAGTCCCAGACAAAATTTTCCGTAACGTTATTGGTATTGGTCGTGCGTAGAGTGTTATCGACCTGAGTGTAGCCAATATTCGCACTGACAGTGGTAACAGGGGACACGTCATATGTTGCACCAGTTGACACTGTCGTTGTCTTCCGGTCGGTGCCCACGGCATCATCTGCATTGAAGTCTATGTAACTAACGCGCACGTTTCCCTGTAGAATCGGAGAGATTCTAAGTATTGCGGTTGCTGCATAGTCATCCGATCTATTGTCGAACAGGTTCGGGTTAATTGTGTTCGTGTAGCTGCGTTCACGATGGCTGTAGTTAAACTGGAACCCCAAAGGATCATTCAAACCAGTTTGCCAGTCCAGGTTTCCACGTGTATTGACCTGGTCGCCCACGGTGCCGATGACATCAGAGGCGTCGATAACACCATCCAGATTTATGTCGGTCAGTGACCGGTTGAAGGCCAAATCTCTCTCACGGTATTCGGCAAGAAAACGAAACTGGCTGTTAGCGTTGTCTCGTTGATATGTCAGCTGCGTGAACGGGTCCGAAAAGCTGGATTCTGTTCCAATGATCGGCTCGTTGGCGATCCGATACAGCCCCGACAGGTCGAATGTCAGAGTGGATCCCGGTGTCTGATTGACGAGGCCCAAGGCCAGTGTGTTTTCCCACCAAGTGGTCGATCCAAGGGAAGGGTCCGTTAGTCGGAGGTTGTCATCATGCCGGAGTGATGACAGGTAATCCAACGTTATGCTTAACCCGGTTCCGGTACCGCTGGTTTGCTGGGCGGCGGGCGGCAGGCCAACCCTGCGCGCAGGGTTTCGTTGAGCTTGTTGAGCGATCAACTGTAGACTGGGCGCGCGTTGTGCGGCCGTCGAGGGCGCAGATGTTTGCTGTACAGTTGTTTGTTGCGTCAGGTTTTGCTGTCCAACCGCAGGCGTCAGCAAAAAGAATAAAGCTATCCCGCCCCCCAGCGTGGTGGATAGTTTATTTTTGGATTTTCCCACCTGTATAAGCCCCTATTCGAACAAACGGCGTGCGGGCACCACAACAACGTCTCCGGTCTTAAGAACTGTATTGCCTTTGATGCCACTGCCCGAGCCATCGTAGTTATATTTATATTTGTTTACCGCGCCTGCTTTACTGTCAGCCCGGCGCAATTCGATGCGCTTGCGAGCCGCGAAATTGGTCAGGCCGCCAGCCTGGGCCAAAACCTGAAGAATAGTTGTTCCCTCGGTTGCAAGATATTTTCCGGGTGCGTTGACTTCACCCATGATAAAGACATCAATTGTCGGTCCGGTTGGAGTGAGAGATCCGGGAAACGCAGGAGGTGCGACCCTTGCAATCGATGTAAATACGGTCGGCGGTGCATTGAAATTTGGTGCCAGCGCCGATGCCAGGGATGAACTTAATCCATTAGTTGATAGTCCTCCTGCCCGAATTGATCCGGCAAGGGGAAAGGTGATGGAGCCGTCTGGCAAAACCAGAACGGTTCGGTTCAGGGAGGGGTCTTCCAACACCTCGATCTGAAGAGCATCACCCGGCTGGATCTGATAGGATTGCGCCCAAGCCCCGCTTGCCACGACCATAGTCATGACAAACGCAATCAATGAAGCGATTACTGTCCGCATGTTCAAATCTCTCATATTTTTCCCCTTTATGCCAACTCATTGGTAACGAAACAATCTGTAGCATTTCATACGGATGCGAGATGCGGCAGATTTGCAGCGGATTTCGCTTTGGAGGCACTATTGCCCCAGCTTGCCCGCGGAACTGACCTGTTCGATCTCTTCTTCCAGCGAAGGTGAAATGTTCAGGGGAACTCCCGTCGCCCGTGCTGCACGATACGCGCGCAGGGCGTCCTCTCGACGGTCGACAGCGGCATAGGCTTTGCCCAGATGATATAGAACTGTGGGGTGATCGGGGAATGCGCGCGCTGCGAGTTCAAGGTAGCTGACGGCCTCGTCATAATTGCCCATTCTGTAAGAAACCCAGCCATAGGTTTCCTGAAAGACAGGCACGCGGGTGCCGCGGAGTCGCCTTGCCAAAACGCTGGCGCGTTGCAGGCTTTCGTCATCGCTGCGGTGGGTTGTCAACAGGCTGGCCAGATTGTTGGCCACAACCAAGGATCGGTTGCTGAGCGGGTAAAGTTTTTCATAGACCGAGATCGCCTGATCCAGCTCTCCGGAGCGTTCGTGATCTGCCGCCTGCAACATGAGAAGCTCGGGGTTCTCGGGCAATCTGGTCAGGGCATCTGTCAGAATGCTTTTGGCCAGTTCAACCTCGTTGCGTTCAACGATCAGTGCGTGCAGTGATAACCAGGCCCGCGTTGTATCCGGATAGTCCTCGAGGATCGCGCGATAGAGCTGCTCAGCCTCGCCGCGTTTGCCTTCGCCCGTCAAGGCGTGGGCCTTGACCAATCGCACCGGCAGAGAATCCGGATCTTCTGCGAGCAGTTCGTCAAGGCGAGCAAAGGCGGCAGTGGCCTGCCCCTGTGCCAGCAACGAGCGGATAAGTGCGATATCGGCTGGCAGGCCAAATTCGGGATCATCTGTTAACTCGTTCAGGAAGGCAGTCAGTTCCTCCGTGCGCGCCTGGGCTGCAAGCATGTGGGCTTTGAGTTCATTTGCGAGGCGCCGTGCCTCGGGGGTGTTCAGGTCCTTGACAGAGCGCAGGACAACCTCCAGCCGCGCCCAGTCTTTCATACCCAGATAAACTTCACCCAAAAGGAACAGAAGATCGGGTTCTTCGGGTGTCTGCTGTAGAGATGCGATCAGGATGCGCTCGGCAATTTCCGGGTCATTTTCTTCTATTAAGAACTGAGCGTAGCGCAGTGTTTCCTCCGGCGCATTTCGCGATACTTCCGTCGCCAGGGCCAGCATTTCCCCCATCAGCTCCCTGTCCCCATTGCGTTCATGAGCCTGCGCCATAAGGGTCATCAATTGCGGGTCGCGGGGATCTTGGCGAAGTGCTTCGCGCAATTGAACAATGGCATCACCGATATTGTCTTCTTCAATCAACCATGATGCCTTGAACTTGAGCGCCTCAACTTGGGTGGGATCTTCTGAAAGCACGTTTTCAATCAAGGTTCTTGCTGCGCCGGGGTCGTCAGTTTGGAATAGCATTCTTGCAAATTCCACCTCGTTTTCCCTTGTCTGAATGGTGCGTTGCGCGCCTTCAAGCAATGCGTGCATCTCGGCAATTGCGGTCTGTTTGTCGCCAGAACGGAATTTCAATGCGGCGCGTATCGTTTTGAAGCGTGCGGTATTGGGTCCGTTATGCGTGATGATCGTATCCAATTCGGTAATCGCGGCCGATATACTGCGATTTTCGTTCAAAAACGCGACCAGACGCTGGGCTGGCATGTAATCTGTGTCTTTTGGGTCCACCTCTGAGCGCAGCATCTGTTCTGCGGCATCCAGATTGCCCTGGTCGATAGAATGCTGGACGAGTAACTGTTCGACGCCTTCATCGTCAGGGAACACAAATGCCATTTGTCTGAGCAGCGTTTCGATTTCAGTGGGCTTGTCCAGTTCCCGCAGCGCGCGGAGGCGAATCCCGTAAAGGTTTTCCTCCTTTGGATTGATATCAAGTCCCGCACTGGTCTCGTTCAAGACGCCGGTCCAGTCCTGGTTGCGGACCAGATGGTCAATCACGATCTGCCGCGCAGTCATCAGATCGGGGTGTTTCTCGATCATCTTGAGGGCGGTGTGGACAGTGAAATCCACGCCTGCGGCATCGCCATTTCTGACCGCGTCGGTATAAGTCAGCGTGTTGTTGATGGATTTGATTTCGATATCGTTCGGGGCCAGTGCTGCGGCAGCGCCGCCGTAACGTCTGACATCATCCCAGTTGCCAATTTCCAGTGCCATCTCGGCAAGGCTGCGCTGTCCTTCGAGGTTGTCCGGATATTGCTCTACCAGTCTCAGATACTGGCTGTAGGCACCACGGATATTGCCCCGCTCGCGCTCCAGCCGGGCGAAGGTCAGTCGCGCCTCTTTGTGCTGACCGTTGAGTTTGAAGACGTTTTTGAATTCGACCAATGCGCGCTCGACGTCACCGGCTTCCAGATGAGCCAGTCCGGCCTGGAAATGCGCCTCCGCGCGTTCCTCGGCCGAGTCGCACGCGCTCAATAGCAGGGCTACGGCCAAGAAGGCGCTGGCCAGAAATTTATTGATAGAGGTTCCGGCTCTGCTCAATGCTGCACTCCCGCAAAAGTTACGAAATCGCACGCAGCCGACAGTTTTACCCGGCCACGCGTTCCGGGTTTAACACCCGGTGCCGCGCAGGACGACAGAGATAGTCCGGATCAGGATTGACACATCTGTGCCGAACGACATGCTTTTCCAGTAGTTTGTGTCGTGATAAGCGCGTTCGGCAAATGAAGACTGGTTGCGCTTGGACACTTGCCAAAACCCGGAAATGCCAGGGCGCATCGCGTTGTAGAATTTGCCGGGATACAGTTCCTGTTGGTTCACCATCATCGGGCGAGGTCCGACCAGGGACATTTCACCCACAAAAACGTTCCAGAACTGCGGCAGTTCATCCATTGAGGATTTACGCAGGAATGTGCCGAATTTAATGATGCGTGGATCGTTGCGAAGCTTCTGGTTGCGGTTCCACTCTTCCCGGGCTTCGGGGTCGGCTGCCAGATGTTCTTTCAGCACGGCTTCAGCGTCGTGCACCATGGTGCGCAGTTTGAGCAGCTTGAAAACCTTGCCGTCTTTTCCAACCCGCTCCTGCCGGTAAAACGGTGTTACGCCCTGACTGGCCAGAAATACGGCTAGAAGCACAACCATCGGAACGACGAACGGCGCTGCAAACAGTGTAAACGCGATATCAAAGATGCGTTTTCCCACACCTCTGTAGAACCCCGGGTACTGAACTGAGGTCGGCATAACAGAGATGCTAGAGTAGCCCGCGCCAGCGTTGGCCACTTCTTTTGAATGACTTGTCACTATTTAAACCCCCAAAACACACAAATACTCACGAACCACTTACCAAACCCAGGAACAGAACACGCTCGACCTCAACTACATATACTTAAAATCTTACATTTTTATATCACTTTGACCCTGCGCTTGCTCACTCGCGAGGCCACTTTCCCGTAATCAAGTGTTAACAAATTCAGCTTGGCTTGCAAAACATTAATACTGGCAAGGACACCTCAGAACGACTTAGCACGAGAGTTTTCTAACGGTATCGTGAAACTCTGCTCAACTGGTCTGTTGAAAGTTCAAGGGTTTCCGTTTCCCCTTTGGGTACAATGGGTAAAATTTTATGCTTTTGGAGCTGATTTTGACCTCCAGAGGCATTTTTGACTCGTATTCCTGCCGGATTGCCAAGGCGTCATCGACGGGCTTTTTTCAAAGGCGTAGATGGAAACAATTGCGAGAAATGTTTCTGATTGAAGGGGGCGACAGGTCAATTCATCGCGTGTGCAGTTTAGTGGTGCCTGCTATCTTGATTTTGTGGCAAAGTAGTACCCAAGTACTTTTTGTTTATGTGACGTGTTCTTTATGTAAGGGATTTCTGGTGGTTCAGAGTTTAAGTTTGGATAATCTCCAGGGGGCCGGTACGAGGTTTGACAAGGCGGAAGGCAGCCGAGGTGCAATGGCGTCCAGTGACGGGTTTTATCTAGACTATTTCGGGCTCGATCGGCGGCCCTTCACACTGCTTCCGGACCCCGGATTCATGTACTGGTCACCGCTGCACAAGCGCGGTTATTCTGTCTTGCAATTCGGTATTATGAGCTGTGCACCCATTACAGTGCTGACAGGCGAGATCGGGGCTGGGAAAACAACCCTGGTGCAGCATCTTCTGAGTGAAATGGAAGAGTCGATCACCGTTGGGCTGATCTCGAATGCGCAAGGTGGCCGCGGAGAGCTGCTGCAATGGGTTCTGCATGCGTTGGGCCTGCCAATTAACAACGACGCCCCCTATGTTCAGCTGTTCCGGGATCTGCAGGATTTTCTGGTCGCGGAATATGCAGAAGGGCGGCGGGTGGTCCTGATCTTTGACGAAGCGCAGAACCTGACAGTCGAAGGTCTGGAAGAAATCCGTATGCTGACCAATATCAACTCGAACACGGACGAACTGATCCAGCTTGTTCTGGTTGGCCAACCTGAGTTGCGCGACATGGTTCTGGACCCCAAGATGCGCCAGCTGACGCAGCGCGTGGCCGCAAGTTTTCATCTGGAACGGATGGATGAGTCGTCCGTCGAAGCCTATATCAGGCACAGAATGAAAACGGCTGGCGGGTCCGGCGGCGAGTTTACAGAAGACGCCTGCAAGGTGATTTTTCAGCAGACCCGCGGTGTGCCGCGCCTGGTCAATCAGTTCTGCGACTTCGCCCTGCTTTATGCCTGGACAAATGAAGCGGATAAGGTCGACGAGGCCATTGTCAATCAGGTGGTCGATGATGGCGTATTCTTTGGCGGAAACTCACTTGAGAAGGAGCTGACGGTCTAAGATGGGTCCTGCACGCTACTATTTCTCCATTTTCCTGAGGCGGTTTCCGTATTTCCTCATTGTGGCGACGATTGTCTCCGCGATTTCGGTCACCGTGGCAATGACTTTGCCGCCAACCTATTCTTCCGCAATACGTCTGATTGTTGAATCGCCGCAGATTCCGGGAAATTTGGCGGCCAGTACGGTTACGACATCTCCGTCCGAGCAGCTCCAGATTGTTGAACAACGTTTGCTCACGCGGCCGGTTCTTCTTGATATTTCGCGCAAGTATAAGGTGTTGCCGAACCAGGACGAGGCCACTCCGGATGAGATACTTCATGAGCTGCGTTCAAATACACGGGTTCGAATCTCTTCCGGTCGTAATCAGGCAAACCTGATGTCTATTACGTTCGACGGCAGAAGCGGGCCAATCGTGGCCGGCGTGTTGAACGAATATCTAACGGAAATTCAAAAGCTTGATGTCGAGTATCGTAAAGAACGAGCATCTGACACCCTTGCGTTCTTTGAGCAGGAAGTCGAGCGCCTTGGTGCCGAACTCGACAGGGCCGACGCGAGGGTTCTTGAGTTTCAGAGTGAGAACGCTGGTGCCCTGCCGACCAGCCTGCAGTTTCGCATGGCGCGGCAAGGAACATTGCAAGCCAGTCTTCAGCAAACCGATCAGCAGATTTTTACCCTGCAGAAGCAGCGAGAGAAGCTGCTGGAAATCTACAGCACGACAGGTCAGATCACGACTGTTGGACAGCAGCCACAGACGCAGGCCCAGCAACAACTAACCCAATTGCGCAACCAGCTCGATAACCAGTTGGGAATCTATTCCGAAAACAGCCCGCAAATTAAGATTCTACGTGCCCGGATCAATCGTTTGGAGGAAGTTGTCGCGGTTGAACAGAGTACAAGCGCAGCTACGACGAACACGCAAACGGGTAACTCGTCACTTGATCTGCAGCTGGCTCAGTTGGATTCACAAATTGCCGCACTTGAAGATCAGCGTACCGTCACTGAGGACAGTCTTGAAAAGGTAACCCAGTCAATTGAACTGACTCCTGCAAACTCGATTACTCTGGCAGAATTGCAGCGCGACCAAAGTAATATCCAGGCACAATATAATACAGCCGTCTCTCGTTTGGCCTCGGCTTCGACCGGTGAGCGGATCGAAGTTACATCTCAGGGTCAGCGGATTTCGGTGATTGAACACCCCTCTGTTCCTAGCGCACCGACCAAGCCGAACCGTCTGGTAATTGCAGGCGGGGGAATAGGGACTGGTATCGCCTTGGGTTTGGCTTTGATCTTTTTGCTTGAGGTGTTGAACCGGGCCCCGCGCCGACCCGAGGATTTGATCAAGAAGCTGGACGTTTGGCCCATCGCGACCATCCCATATGTACGATCTCGGGGTGAAGTGATGAAGCAGCGCCTTATCTGGGTTGTAGCGATTCTGGTGATTATGGTTGGTGTGCCTGCAAGCGTTTGGGCTGTGCATACCTATTATCTACCGCTGGATCTGTTCGCTGAAAAAATGATCGACAAGCTTGGGGTGTTCTAGTGATTTCTGTTCTGATTGAATCAAGGAGGGTGTAATGGACCGTCTTCAGCAGGCGATTCAGAAGGCCCGCAGGGCACGCGACAGCCGTCAACAGCTTCAACCACTGCAGCCAGTAACTGAAGAACAGCAGCATATTCCTCAGGAAAGCGCCGATGAGGACATCTGGCTGAATGTACCTGAGATCAAGATCGACTCTGGGCTCATCTCCCGCAAGCGTCTGATGTCTTTTCACGGTGGCGCTGATGCAACGCCTTATGACATGTTGCGGACCAAGATGTTGCAGCAGACCCTGTCCAAAGGCTGGCGGAGGGTAGCGCTTACTTCTCCCTATAGCGGGTGCGGTAAAAGCACGGCAGCTGCAAATCTGGCATTCAGCCTGAGCAGACAGGAGGATTTGCGCACGATCGTGATCGACTTCGACATGCGGCGCAGGGGATTGGCAGAGATACTGAAGCAAACCGGAAATTACAGTATGGCCGATGTCATCCAGGGAAAAGTGCCGTTTCACGAACACGCACTGCGCCACGGTAACAACGTGATTTTCGGGTTGAACTTCTCTTCAACACGCAACCCTGCAGAAATTCTGCAAAGCCGCCGGACAATCGAATTCCTGGAACGGCTCGAAGCGGAATACAAGCCGGATGTCATTCTGTTTGACACGCCACCGCTGATGGCCAGCGATGACAGCCACGGTTTTCTTAGGAATGTCGACTGCGCTTTGCTTTTGGCAGCAGCTGAAGAAACAAGCATTGATCATATCGACATCGCTGAACGGCAATTGGCGGAACTCACGAATGTCATGGGAATTGTTTTGAACAAATGCCGGTATATCAGTGGGGCCTTCGGGAATGAGTACGGCACGTACTGAAGAAGCCCCGGTCAATGCGGTAATCATCCCTCATTATAACGACCTTCCAAGGCTGGAACGATGCCTGCGCGCACTCAGAGAAAATGATCTTGAGGGCACCGAAGTCGTTGTTGTAGACAACAACTCTCCGATTTCGCTGGATGGTATCCGGCAGGCCTTCCCCGAGGTGCGTTTTTTGGTGGAGCCGCAAAAGGGAGCAGCCCATGCGCGCAATCGTGGCGTAGCGGAAACAACGGCACCACGTTTGTTTTTTATCGATGCGGATTGTGTTCCTGCGCCAGATTGGCTGACGGTCGGACGCCAGATTGCAGATTTGGCAGATTTGATCGGAGGCCGGGTTGATGTGTTTGATGAAACCCCGTCACCCCGCAGCGGGGCTGAGGCATTTGAGGCTGTATTTGCCTTTAATTTCCGTCGGTATATCGAAGTTCAGGGATGTTCCGGGGCAGGCAACCTTCTGACTCGACGGGATGTATTCGACAAGATTGGCGGGTTCATCAATGGCGTATCCGAGGATCGGGAATGGACCATGCGCGCCGTTGCCCGGGGCTATAGTCTGATTTACCGGGACGAGTTTTGCGTCAGCCATCCATCCCGGCAGGACTGGCCGGCCCTGAAGGCCAAATGGCGGCGAACGACGCAAGAGGGGTATCAGCTGAACGGAACAAATGCTGCATCGCGTTTGCGGTGGGCTATTCGTGCATTGGCCATGCCAGCAAGCGCAGTCGTACACACCCCGAAAGTTGTATCCAGTAACAAATTGGCCTCAACCGGTGAGGTCTTGCGCGCAATCATCACCTTGTTCCGGCTCAGATGTCAGAGGATGGTCTGGATGCTGCGCCAGGCATCGGGCGGTAATATCTGATCAAGCCAATTGAAAAGGGACCGCAAAGCGGCCCCTGATCATGTAGGTCAGATTTGTGTGTTTTGCTTAGGCAGCCTTGCGGCGACGGGTCAGGACCAGACCACCAAGTGCAGTCAGAAGCAGAAGACCACCGGCCGGCAGCGGAACTGCAGCCACATCAAAGTCAAAGGACACGTTTGGTGCAGAAGAAGCCCAGCTAAACACGAGGTTCTGGCTCAGGGTGTTTGGAGACAAGCTGCTGAAGATTGTGCTCAGTGTCGTCGTCACACCGCCTAGGACAGATGTCGAGGCCAATACATTGGAGGGGTTGTTTGCATCGACCCAGCTTACGGTCAGGCCCAGCGGGAAAGCGTTGGTCAGCAGACGAATGCCGATGGTTGCTTGCGCAGATGCGGACAGAGGATCAACCGGCGAAGTGAAATTGACAGAGTAGACACCCGGGCCGCCCGCAGCTGTGTCAACCGCGCCAAAAAACAGGTTATCGGATGTGATGTCATAACTGCCGCCGGCAGCTACTTGTGTCAGAGCGCTGGCCGAACTGCTCATAAAGACAGCGGCTACAAGCCCCACAAGCATCATTTTCAAATTTCTAAACATTAAAGGACCCACCTTTTATTTCCACCTAACAGAGTCCATGCATACCCCTAGCACGGCACCTACTGTTAAAGATTGATAAATCATTTCTGTTTGATTGCTAAGGTCTTTTTGAGAAATTATGTTTTTTTTGCGGCATCCAGGTGATCATGAGAGCATAATGTAGTCGCATAGATTGGTTTGTTTCTCTTTTGTGAACATGGGTGGTGTAATTGTTAAGAGAATCATGGGCACACGGAACGTCAGGCGCCAAGAGCTTCACTTCCGCTCCAGCCCAAGCACAGCGCGTGCGTTCTGAATAACCTGCATCCTTTTTCCAAATCGTTCTTCACCTGCGTTGCTGAAGTGGTCACCATCCGACCAGAAAAGAACATCACAGGATAAGAAGTCTTCCGGGAAAGACAGTTTGAGCAAGCTGTGTTGTGACATGAATTCCACCGGCGATGCTGAAAGAGTTTCGGCGATCGTAGTTTCGAGTTTCAAAAAGACCTCTTCCGTTCCGGGGCGAAGCATATAAGGGTATTCACATCCCGCCTTCCGGATAAAGGTCGGTTGAATATGTGGCTCGATCCGGGGGGATAGCCAGACTGTCGGAATATGGGATGCGATGCGTTCCAGATACTCCTTTACGGCCTGAACATAACCCATGTGGGGCTCGAAACGGGGTACGGGTTCATTTGGCGACAACCTTTCGAACATACGCCTTCCACCTAAATCAAACCCGGCCCCGTGCAACAGATAAAACCCCGCCTGTTCATAGACTGCGAATTCAAAAACATCTGGGTGAGATTCAATGAATTCGGCAAGTTCTATGTAGGCGCAATAAGGCAAAAGCGTATGCGGGCGACAACCACCTGAGACAACGCCTACCATGAAGGGCTCATTGGCCCGAGATGTGGTTATAACCGCACCGTAAAGGTCAATCGCGTGGCTGTCGCCCAGAACGAGAACACCGGGGCCATACTTCTTTGCGCAGTCGACGACACGCTGACGTACGGCCTCATCAATCGTGCGGATATCAAAGACGCAGTCGCCATTATCAAAGCGCGACAGCGCATTGGCGAGTTGTTCATTATACGCATGCTCGGTCAGGGTAAGCATGCGTTTTTCCGCTTCAGACATGCGCGCCAGATAGGCGTTGCGCCAGCCTTTCGTCATCTGTCCCCAGCCGCCGAATGCCACAAACAACAATGAGACCGTGACTGCCAGGATGAAAACCGGCCGCCGGGCAATGGAATGCGGCCCCGAAGTGCGGCGGAACGGCGTTTCAACAAAGCGCCAGCTTAGATACGCGATCACGAATGTCAGAATGATCAGGCAGACGAGAACGGTTGGCGATGGGGCCCATGGCGTCCAGAGACGGGCGAAGGCAAAGAGCGGTTGATGCCAAAGATAAGCGCTGTAGCTGATAAGCCCGAGACCGACGAAGACGGGCTTGGCCAACAGTTTTCCCGTTGCTGTTGTCGGTCCGGCAAACAGGATTACAAAGACTGTGCCACCGACCGGAAGCAGGGCATAGACCGATGGGAATGGGGTCGTCTCACCAAAGGCAAAAATGGAGACCCCGATCATCACGACACCCAATGCGGCCAGCAAATCATGGGAGGTGGTGCCCCTTCGCAGGATCATGGCGCAGAACGATCCGGCCAACAGCTCCCACGCACGCGTCGGCGCAAGAAAGAATGTGGCGCTTGGTGCATTTCGCGAACCCCATTCGCACAGCACAAGGCTGAGCAGGGCCAAGAGCACCAAGATGGGAACAAGCAGTTTTCTTCTATAGGTCCATAACAGCAGCAAAAGCAGCGGGAATACGATATAAAACTGCTCTTCTACCGCGAGACTCCAAGTGTGAAGAAGCGGTTTCTCTTCCGAGTCTAGATCGAAATAACCGCTCTCGACCCAAAACAATACGTTCGAAGCAAAAAGGCCGACGGCGGCGACGCTTTGCGCAAAATTCTTTGCTTCCGTCGGTGTCATCAGGAAAATCGCCACCGGTATGCAGGCGGCGACCATAACTGCCAGAGCGGGTAGAATGCGTCGGGCACGGCGTTCATAGAATTTCAGAAGAGAAAACGTACCAGCTTCGAGTTCCTTGAGAAGGATTGAGGTAATCAGATAACCCGAAATTACGAAAAAGACGTCGACGCCGACAAAACCGCCTTTGAAGAGTGAAAAGCCAGCGTGAAAAAACACAACTGGCACTACCGCGAGCGCACGTAATCCATCTACTTCGGGTCTGTATTTCATTTTTGAAAACTGGGAACTGATTACTGACGACGTGGGGTCCGGAGAATATAAAAACGGTAGATGAACGTGGCGTGGCTGAGGCCGTCATGCTCTGTTCATGTTCATGGCGCGCGCGCTGTTAGAGGCTGATGAGCGGATCTGCTGACACGTACATCATAAGGTTTGGCCGCTGTCCTGCCTGCATCACCGCAGCAATCGTCTTGCAAAAATAAAATTTGCGCCTGAGATCAGGCCTGATCGCACTGCATTCCGGACGGGAAACAATCCCGTCCAAAACGAACCACTGTCTGCAAGAAAGTTAGTGCATGGCGTCTGTAGGTGCCCCCTACCTGGAAAAAGATATGAAACCCGAAGCTTGTCATATTTCTCCTTCGACGCACCGGAAGTTTCGTGTAGCGTTGAGTTGTTATTGTACTGAGTACAGGCGCTTATTTTCGATCGGATTTTTTTTTGCAATTTGCCCGTTTGTTTGAAGTGCCTGCCTGTGAGCAGGGAGATAGTGCGAATTGATGCTGTGCCTGAGACGGCAGAAATTGCGGGAACCGCTGATGAATTCGTCCGGGGGTGTAACCAGCGCCATGAAATTGGGCGCTTTGGTCGAGAGATGCATCCGGGAAGTGGCTGAAGGCAACAACTGCCTGTTTCAGCCTGCTGCGATGGCGATGAAGGAGCTGTAGGACAGTGATGGCCGCGCAAACTGCATCGGGAGGATCACCCCGAAGGTTCAGAGGGGCTCTGCTGTTTGCAGCTACGGTGGTCATTTGCCTGGCGGTTTTGATTATCAATCGCGGCCCGCTCTATTACTTTGACACCGGGAGCTATTTTCGACAGGGCAATATAGCGCTCTCACTTATCCTGCCTGCACCAAAACCGGCCGGTGCTCAAAATGGGGCAAGTGGCAGCCAGGCTGAACAAAACGGTGAAGAGGATGAGGTCACCGGCGGATCACGCTCGATGGCTTATGCGCTGCTGGTTGCGACTTTCTGGCGGGGCGATGCGCTGGGGGCCGTTGCGGGGGTTCATCTGGCCGCATTGTTGTTCGCAATCTGGCTGACGATGCGCCTGTTGCAGCGCAGCGCACAAACCGGGCGTAGCACGCTTCAACTGGTAACCATTCCTTTATTAGCGGGGGCAGTGACCGCGCTGCCCTTCTATATCGCCTATGTCATGCCGGATATTTTCACATCGGTGATGCTGATCCTGATTGCGGCGGTTGTTGCCGCAGGTCGTTACATGAACTTGATAGAATGGCTGGGCGCGCTGGCCTTGGCAGCGTTCGCGGTGGTCCTGCACCCCTCGCATCTGGGGATTGCCGTACTGATGGTGCCCTTTGTCGTGCTGGCTGCCTTACTGCGTCTTGGATATGGGCGATGGCTTGCGGCAGGGTTTGTCATATGCCTTGTTGCGCTGGCCATTGCCGAGCGCAAAGCATTTGAGTTCGCAACAGAAACCGTTGCGCGGAAAGAGGTAATCTATACACCCTATATCACGGCACGTCTGATCGTTGACGGCCCCGGCCTGGACTATCTGGATGATGTCTGTCCGCGCACCGATCTGGCAACCTGCGCCCTGCACGAGGCATTGTCCTGGTCCGATGACCCTTACCGATTGACCGCTACTCATATCATTTTCGAACAATCCGAAAAGCTGGGGTCTTTCCGGCTGATGCCGATTGAGGATCAGCGGGCCGTAGCAGCCGAACAGCGGGCCTTTTTCCTGCAGGTTCTGGCCGCCCGGCCGTTCGGGACGATATACGCACTTGGCAAAAATACGTTCACCCAGCTGGGAATGAACAGCATCGAGATGACCATCCCGAACGAGGCTGTCATCCGAAACGCAAAATCGCTTTCGGGACTGCCGGAGGCGCAGCTGGCGGTTCTGGACAAAATTGTCCTGACACGCGATCAGCCTTGGCTGGGTCCGGTCAATTCCATCCACGCGACAATCTATCTGATCTCGGCAATCATTGTGATCGGGTTGTTGCTATGGCCTGGACGAGTTGCCCCCCCGCTGAAACTGTTCGCACTGTTCATTCTGATCGGGATTGCAGTGAATGCGCTGGTCTGTGGCGGGGTCTCGCAACCCGCAGACCGATATGGTGCCCGTGTGATGTGGTTGTTGCCTTTCACGGCTGCCTTTCTTTTTCTTGTTCAGCGTTCGTCAGTGTCGCAAGGCGCGGCCGGAGAAACCTCGTGACTTCAGATCAAACCCTTTCCATCAGCGTCGTCATGCCCGCCTACAAGGCCGAGCATCTGCTGCCCCGTGTCCTGACACCCCTGATTGAAATGCTGAACACCGGCCAGGTGCAGCAGGTTCTGGTCGTCGATGACCAGTCCCCGGACGGCACTGCGGCCCTTGCCCGCGAAATGGGGGCCACGGTTCTGACCACGCCGGTCAATGGCGGGCCGGGGGCTGCGCGCAACCTGGCCGCCGAACACGCCACCGGTGACATCCTGTGGTTCGTCGATTCCGACGTCATCGCATGGCCCGATGGCCCAGAGCATATCCGCCGTGCCATGTCCGAGGATAATGTTGGGGCGGTGTTTGGATCCTATGACGACGCGCCGGATGGGCAATCGTGGTTCTCGCGTTACAAGAACCTTCTGCACCGCTATCACCATCAGCGCGCCCGGCGCGAGGCGTGCACCTTCTGGGCTGGGTGCGGCGCAATTCGGCGCGACGTGTTTCTTGAGGTTGGCGGGTTCGACGTGAAAACCTATGAGGTCCCCTCGATCGAGGATATCGAACTGGGCTATCGGATCGCGGGCACCGGTCGCCGCATCCTGGTCGAGCCGCTTTTGCAGGGCAAGCATCTGAAAGTCTGGACCATCCGCAACAGCCTGAGCACGGATATCTTCTGTCGCGCCCTGCCCTGGGCCCGGCTGATGATCTCGCGCGAGGGGCTGACGGATGACCTGAACACCTCGATGGCCGAGCGGGCACGGGCGGCAATCGCCGGGCTGTTGCTATTGTCGATATTGGCCCTGCCATTCTGGCCGGGGGCATGGCCCCTACCCTTATTGCTGCTTGCAGCCGCCTTTGTCGCCAATTTCGATCTGGTGCGCGCCATGTCCGGGCATGGCGGACCGTGGTTCGCATTCAAATGCCTGCTCTATCACCAGGTCTATTATGTCTACTCGGCCACCATCTATGTCTGGTGCCTGTTCGAATATCACGTGCTGGGGCAGAAGCAGAAACTCCATGTCACGCGGAACTGACTGTTCGCGCGACATGCGTGTGTGCCAGAGGCAGGTTCAGAACTGCTTCGCGGGGAGTTGTTCGAACGGTAACTTCTCAACCTGATCGAAGCGCGGGTTGCTTTCATGCACATAGAACGTGTCGTAAAGCGAATTGCGCACGAAATGATAGCCATTGGCGAACAGCAACTCGTTGAGCTCCGGCGTCGGGCGTTCGATTGTCATGGCCAGGAAACGGTATTTGTCGAACGGGAAGTTGCGCAGAATCCGCGTTTCCGACCCTTCGACATCCAGACTGAAGTAATCGATATCCTTGGGCGCGTTATAGCGATCGAACACCTCATCCAGAGGTACGGCCTCAACCGTTACAACCTTGCCCTTTTCCCGGAACCGGGCCAGTTTCGAAGCGCGTCGCTCGGTCATGTTATCGGCCTCATCCACCAGCAGGCTGCTGCGCTGACCGTCAATCATGAACTCCAGCTTTCCCGGTTCGGGATCAACCGCCAGCGGAACCGGGGTGGCCGTGCGGTGATGCCAGTTTGTAATCCGATGGTAATTGACCGGGTTGGGTTCGATCAGCAAACCGGTCCAGCCATAATGCTTTTCCAGAGCGAACGTGTTTGAGTCTGAGAATCCATCGGCGGCACCAAGCTCGACAAAAAAACCATTGCGCTTGCCATTATAAACTTCGTTGATCACCCACATGTCCTGGCCCCTGTCAGAAACACGTTTGGGCAGGTAGCCGAGATTGTTCATGGCGAACCGGCGGCTGACATTCCGGGCGCTGACCACGCCGATATAGGCGAAATAGGCAGGCTTCTGGAGGACCGGGTATGATTCAACCAGTTTTGCAAGATTTTGCTTCATAGAGTTCTCCATTTAACTGCCCGTTTTTCTTCGGGACAAATCTTATATTTCTCAATCGGTGGCTATCTTAGACCCGCTACTTTCGCGATGTCCCAAACCGGGTAGGGTGTCTCACGCGTGCCCTGTCCGAAGATGGTATCAAGTGGTACGCGATAGGCACGTGCAATACTGACCGGAATATCGGTGTTCCCGAGGTCATTTTCGTAAACTGTCTGATCGCGCGCCACCAAAACCCAACCCTCCAAAGCTTCGCCAATTACAGTTTCTCCATCCACCAGAGCTGCTGTTGCCGCGCGTATGAAATAATCTGCGGTCGTAGTGTCCGGCGCAGGCATTCTGGCATGAACATAGACCGACAACTGGCCAGCCATATAGCGCTTTTCCAACTCGGCCTGTGTCCAGATGGGCGGGAATGCCCCGGCAATCAGTGCCGGAACAACACGTATCTCGTTCAGGTCAGGGAACGGGCTCTCATCGGTTTCGATAGAGATACGATAGCCAAGATCCCGGGTCTGGGTAAACGGGCGCAGGGTTTCTGGCCAACTGATCCAGGCGCTGACCGCAAGCCCTGTCAGAGCACAAGCCAGTGCAGAGACCGGAGCAACCTGAACCGGCCGCAAACGCCAGAAGACAATCAGTGGTATGACTGCGGCGGGTGCAAAATGATGGGGCAGGATGCGATAGGCCTGAACATAGAAAAACAGAACGTAGGCAATGACCGTCAGCGTCAGTGTTCTGGACAGCTTATCCTGCCAGGGCCAGGCCAGCAGTGCCAGACCGGGCAGAATCCCGCAAGGGAGCAGCCAGAACAGGAACCGTCCGGTGTCGAAGATCGTCACGAAGCGCAGGCGGCGCAGAATACTGCCAGCCCCAAACTCATCGGACACGTCCATCAGCCCCCACCATGTCAGCATCATCTCAAACAGTGATGCCAGAACCAGGACACCAAGGGCGATCATCCCTCCAACAATCACCTGCCCGAATGGCAGTGGCCGGGTCAGAAGGAAGTGGGAAATCAGAAAAAACCCGATAAGAAGGGTGCCATTCGGTGCGGTTAGCAAGGCCAGAGTGGACACCAACGCCATCCCGGCGAACCTGCGTTCGCTGAAGAACAGGATATAGCCCAGCACCCCCAGCAGAATCATCGGCTCACGCGCCATGGGCAGCGCAATGTCGGCGAAATACGGATTGTAGGATGGATTGAATGCCATCACGAAGGAAAACAGCAGCAGGGCAGCCCCAAGCCCGAAAACGGTTCGTGGGTCAGTAGGTCCTTCGGGATCGCGTACAAAGGACAAAATCACCCCAAGAAGGATCGAAACCCCTGGCAAATATGCAAGACGGATAGAGACTTCATAGGGCCCGAAAAACCGCATGAACCCGCTTTGCAGGAAGGTTTCCGTCATCATTTTCGGAGTCGGATATCCCCCGACTCCCCCTGCGTCCGGTGGCCAGAACGGCAGGCCACGGGTCATGAACAACATCGCGTTCAGAAAGCTGTGCGCCCCGTCGTCATTCAGCGACTCCCAGTAGAATTTCGGAGCCAGCAAGACCAGAACAGCCAGCGGCAAGGCAATCATGCCGGCTATATCCCAACCCCTGCCCCGCAAGATCTCGGGGTTGGGTCGGGCTGCGATCAGGCCGATGCCGGGCAGGCAAAGCAAGACAAGCAGCAGAATGAAGGCCGTCCCGGCCATGGGAACACCGCTGACGGCCTGTACCATTGCGGCGAGCGCAGGCACACCGAACAAGGACAATGTAAACCCCTTGAGCAGCCAGTGCTCAAACCGGTCCCCCTGCGCAGCTATTCCCAAAGCCAGCAGCAACCCCGGTGCCACAAAAAGCGCCGAAGCAGACAGCGCGACCAGAGGAACCCAGACATAGGAAAACAGAACGCCGCTGGCTGCGAAATAGGGCAATACCTCATCCAGCCGCACCGCATCAGCAGCAAGTGTTGCTGCAACGCCCTGACCGGCCAGTACAATGCCAGCCAACACAATGAGGGAAATAAGAAGGCGCAATACCATCACGTCTTATACAATCTCATCAAATACAGCAGTCGACGATTACCCAATGAAAGGCATACTGGATGTCAGCTGAAAGCATATGTCTTCAATCAACCAATCTACTGATAACATGTAACTCTCATCTGGTTGCGTGTTTTATGCCCAACGGATGGATTGCATGCGCAATGTGATATCAATACTGCAAGCATACCCACATTGGTGATTTCAGGGAAACAAATAGCCGTATAGATATCTATTTCGGCGTTTCGATCCATCCAGGCAGTATGACCGACACTTTCGCCCCACCCAGAGCGGATGTCCCGATATGGACCATTCCTCCATAAAGCTCGGCTATATCCCGGACAATCAACAGGCCTAACCCGCGTTCACCTCTGTCTTCACCGGTGGACACGTCGGACATCTGCCGGCTTTGCTCCATACCCGGGCCATCGTCTTCGATGCAAAGCGTAATCATATCCTTGCCCTCTGCGACCGCTGAAATACGCACGTGGCTTTCAGCCCAGAAACACGCGTTTTCCATCAGGTTGCCAAAAATCTCCTGAATGTCCGCCATCTCGCCGAAAAATATCATTCCGGCATCTACGGTGATTTCCACCTCGGGCATTCGGTCTCTGAAAATAACACCAAGCGCATACATTACGTCTTCGGCGCTGGTACGAACGGCTGAAGATTTGCCATAAGGACGTTCGGTCCGGGCGCGGCTTAGGTTGCGCTTGATGACCCGCGTCATCCGATCGACAAGGCCAATAATCTGATCGCGCCTGTCATCATCCAGCGCTTCGGCAACGCGGATCAGAGCGGCCAGCGGCGTTTTCAACCCATGCGCCAATTCGGCATTCTTCCTGCGAGTTTTTCCAAGATTTGTGTTGTTGCGACGATGCAGCTCTCGCAACTCATCAACCACTGGGATCAAGTCTGGCGGCCAGTTTTGCCCATCAATGATTGTATCGTGCTGGCGCATGGCTTTGACTGATTCGCTGAGCCGTTTGAGCGGTCTGAGACCCCGATTTACGGTAAAATAAACCGAAACCGAAACCGTCAGGGCGATGCCGAAGAAAACCAGTGCAACCAGCTGAGTCGCACTGCGGATTCCTTCGCTGACATGCCGCATGGGCGCTGCAATCCGGAAACTCAGTCTTTCTTCGGGCGCGGCTCCCGGAAAGGGGGCCGATATACCGCGCACAATGCCTCCGTTCGGGCTTATGAAATCGCTCTCGCCGGAGGATGGTACGGCAAGAACCACGCTGTTCGCGGTGACCGGGCCAAGTGACGGAGATTGAAACAGAATTTTGGGGGGGCCACTCACTTGATCTTCGATGAGCTGCCAAACCCAGTTTACATCTTCTAGGTCATAAATCCCGCGCCCGACTCCTTCGGACAGCTCTATGTCAGTCCCGTTCAAAGTGATCCGGCTGGATTCGATCAACAGATCCTGGGCAAGAAGCAATTCCAGTTCGCGGATTTCCTGGACGCGATAGAGCTGAATGAAAATAGCCGCGCCAAGTCCAAGTACGGCACAACATATCGCGATTGACGCAATCGATACGCGGCGTGGAATCGTGGCCCAGTCACCGATCATCTGTGGGAATCCGATAACCTTGCCTGCGCACGGTTTCCACTAAAGAGGCCGCCATCTTGCGGCGCAAGCGCGAGATCAAAACGTCGATGACGTTTGAATTCAAGTCTATTTCCTCGGAATAGATATGCTCAATCAGGTCTGCTCGGCTGACGACCGAACCCGCATGCCGGGCAAGATGCTCCAGAGCGCGAAATTCAAACGCGGTCAGAGAAATAGTCCGACCCTTGAAATAGGCTGTCTTTTCATCGGGCAGAACTGACAGGTCCCCGACTTCAATCGAGGGCGCACCGCGTCCGCTTGCGCGCCGCACCAAGGCTTCGAGCCGTGCCATGAGTTCTTCGGAGTGAAAGGGTTTTGCCAGATAGTCGTCAGCCCCGCTGCGTAGCCCGGATACGATGTCATTCCAACTGTCACGTGCCGACAGGATCAGAACCGGGGTCGCCATATTGCGACTGCGCCATTCGTGCAGAACCGAAAGCCCGTCCAGTCCCGGCAACCCCAGATCAAGAACGATGACATCCCAATCTTCGGTCTCCCCCAGAAACAGTGCGTCATTGCCGTTATCAGTCAGCCTTACGACATCGCCACGCGCTCGCATCAGGCAACCAAGATTATTGCGCAGCGTATCGTCGTCTTCGGCAACAAGTATTTTCATCAGACCCTCATAGCTGACACGCGCAGCGAACATGAACAGGGCATGACAAAGGCTGACATGTGCCATTCATTCCGCTTTTTCTATAGTGCATCTGACCCGCCGTCGAAAGCGATCAGAATCTGATATGGCGGGTTTTGCCTCGCTAACCTACTGTAATACCGGAGTTCCGAATGTGTGGCCTGTTTGGTATCTTCCCAGATGATGCAGCACAAACCCCTGACAACCTGCGGCTGCGCAAAAGCGCGTTTTCCATACGCTATCGCGGCCCGGATGCCAGCCATGTTCTGACAGAACCCGGTCTTGGGTTGGCGCACCAACGCCTGTCTCTTGTCGATACCGATATACGGTCGGATCAGCCTTTCACGGACCCAACGGGCCGTTACACCCTTGCCTACACTGGTGAAGTCTACAACTTCAGGTCCTTGCGGTCTGAGTTGGAAGCACTGGGAATTTCCTTCCGGACAACTTCCGATACCGAGGTTGTTTTACACAGTCTGATCCAATGGGGTTCGAACGCACTGATCCGGTTCGAAGGCATGTTCGGACTTGCTTTTGTTGATCGAAGCACGCGGCAGGTTCTGCTGGCAAGGGATCGCTTCGGAATGAAGCCGCTTTATTGGGCGCAGAGCCCGACCAAAGAAGGCCGCGCCTTTCTGTTTGCTTCGGAAATAAAGGCGTTCGAGCCGTGGATGACATTACAGCCGGACATCAATTCGGTAACAGCCTATCTGTTGAATTCCGGAGAACCAGATCCGGGCCAGACCTTCTATAACGGCATCCGGAGCCTGATCCCAGGGACTTGCCTGCAGTTTGACGGGCCGGACAAGATCAAGATTTCATCTTTCTTCCGATTGAACGATTTCTTCGACCCCGATGAGATGACCCGGCTTGACGGCTTGCCCACGCCCGAAATTGTCGATGAGTTTGCGGATCTGATGCACAAATCCTTGGCCGCGCATTTGTTCGCCGAAGCGCCTATTGGGGCTTTTTGTTCAGGCGGCGTGGATTCGTCACTGATTGCTGCCATAGCAGCAGCACAACATCAAAACCTGCCGTTGTTCCATGCCAATGTGAAAGGTGAACGCAGTGAAGTTGATGCGGCTCGCAACCTGGCCAGAAGTCTTAAACTGGAGTTGCACGTTACCGATGTCGATGAGTGCGATTTTATTGACATGCTTCCCCGAGTCATTCGGCACTATGAACGCCCCCCCTCAGAACCTGCAAATTGCACGCCACTGATGATGGCAGCCCGGCTTGCAACTAATTCCGGAATGAATGGTCTGATTTCTGGTGCAGGCGCAGACGAATTGTTCCTCGGAAATCCCCGGTTTGGGCGAAAGCGTTTGAACGATGGATACAGACGGCTGATGCGCCGGGTGCAAGCAATGTCGGGCATAGGGTCCATCCTGACTACGAAGAGCGCAAAAAAGCCGGTGCATGACTATGCAAAACCGAGGGGGCCGCAGGAGATCTCTTGCCATCACAACGCATCGCCACAAAACCCCAGGGATCACGGCAGACAATGGACGTTGGATCGCATGCGCCATCCCCTGTCAGAGCTTTTGCATCTCAATGACACGATGGGCATGGCCGCAGGTATCGAAGTGCGGCTTCCGTTTTTGGATACCCGAATAGCCCGGTTTTCCGTCAATCTTCCGACCCGGCATAAACACCGGCTTTCACCCTTTGCCTTCGGGAACGCTCATCCGTTTGTTCGCAACAAATGGGTCGTTGAAGAAGTCGCCAATCGCTATGTCCCGCGCAACCTGAGCCCCCGTATCAAGAACGCGACACAGACGACGGTGTTTCAGCGGTTGGAAGTTCGTCCTGAATACTTCAGGAACGCCCATCTGCGGGACCTGATCGGCCTGACCCAGACCCAAATGCACGACGTAATCACCGAAACGGCCCCGGACCTTCGGTTGCGGCTTTTGCTGGCCGAAGTTTGGCTACGATGCGGACTGGACCATCAGGACGAAGGCCGGGAAGTCGCCAGATTACGCGATTACATCATCATCTGGCCGGACACATATCATCCCAACCCGTCAATCAGAAACAAACCCACAAGCACCGCGGTCCCTGGCTAAGGATCAGAGCGCCGTGCTTTTACGAAAGTTTTTTTTTGGAGCAGCCGTTTTCTTGGGGTTGGCTTCAAACTCTTCATGGTAAGAGCGTTCCACATTCACGTCCCAGACGTCGTAGTTTTCGCCCATGATATTGCGGGCGGCATACATCGCCGACAGCATCGAATGATCCTGATTGTTATAGCGATGCAAACCATTGCGACCCACGGTCTGGAAATTTTCCAGCGTTTTCAGCCAGTCGCTGACCGTGTCCAGGGCCTCTTTGTATTCGCTGTCATAGACCGGATAGGCCTTGGGTTGCCGGATGACCGCACAATCGATGACATCACTGGCTTTGGCCAGACCAAGCTTTTCAAGCTCCTCACTGGCAAGATGTTTGAGATCCTCGTCGGAGGAGGACCAAAGCCCGTCACCCTTCTGGCAGAAATATTCCATCCCGATCGAGGCAGTATTCTGGTCGGGCAACATTTCCTTAGACCAGGCGCGGAAATTCTGAATGCGGCCAACCTTCACCTTGGGGCTGTGGATGTAAATCCAGTTGTCCGGGAACGGATCGGCGTGATCCAGGATCAGGGTCACGATCAGGAAATCTCGATACTTCAGGCGATCGGCAGCCTCGACCACCTCGGGTGGTGGCGGTGGATCAAAGGCATGGATCAGATCGCGCACGGCCATCGAATTGATGAATTCCTCACCCTCGACCCGTTCGGTTGTTTTATCACCGCTTTCGTCCCAATGACGCACATCAATCGACGTGACGCGGTTGCCATCGCGGTTCACCTGCACCACTTCGGAACGGGTTTCGACCGAACCGCCCTTTTCCTGGATCAGATCGCGGGTCTTTTCCCACATCATGCCAGGGCCCAGGCGGGGATACTGAAATTCCTCGATCAGGCTGGCCGTATCATTTGCACCCGAAATCGCGTTCCAGACCGCCTTGGGCAGGGATAGGTTCTTGATCCGCTGCGCGGCCCAGTCGGCCCGGATTTCTGACGGTGGAATACCCCAGACTTTCTTGGTGTAGCTGTGGAAGAAATGCATGTAGAGCCGTCCGCCAAAGCGGTTGATCACCCATTCTTCAAAGGTGTCTTCCTGCGGTTTGGGCCGCAGCTTCCATTTGATGAAGCTACCGATGATCTTGTAGGTCTCGTAAGGGCCGATATTGCCCAAAGCGTTGAAGATCCGCAGCGGATAATCATAAAACTTGTTGCGGTAGAAGATGCGGCTCAGGCGTTGCACAGTGATGAAATCATCCCCCATCACCTCATGCCACATGTCCTCGACCTCACGCACCTTGGTGAAAAACCGGTGCCCGCCTATATCAAAGCGATACCCTTTATGCGTTTCAGTTCGGGAAATGCCGCCCACCATATCCGAAGCTTCAAAGACCCGGAGAACATGTGTGCCGCTCAGTTTTTGCAGTTCATAGGCGGCTGTCAGCCCGGCTGGGCCGCCACCGATGACTACAACGGGAACAATATCTTTTTTCAAATGACTAACACCCATACCAAAACACTTACCTAAGGCTACAAGAGGTTATCCGGGATTCACAACAAAATCCTGTCAGCCCCTTAAACAGAGGGCCTGAGTTTTGAAGCCCGGCCTTCCGTACAGAAAATCGGCACCCTGATTAGACGAACCGCACCCGCTGTCCATCCCACAGAGAGAGGGGGCAGATGCGAACCAGATCGCCTGTGTCGAAAACCGGTTCAAAATTGGTGAAAACCTCTGTCTCCTATACAGCCCTAAACCGCATGCGCTTTTTCCAATAATTTGAATCGCAACGATGTTTTCCGACCGGTATAGCTTTGTCAAAATTTCCCGCAGGTGTGAAATGTGCATTTGGTCCGCGCAATTCTGATACAACGTGTGCAGCCCTGAATATGAGCTCTTTTGAGCGCTATCTCTGTGATGTTCTTCACTGGATTGCCCGGCTGAAAGGGCGCGTCAACAATATCGTCTCTTTCCCCCCATTGTGTAAGGTTGAGCGCCAGAGCAACGGGAAATTCAGTGCCTCACGACTCGTGGCTTTGTGAATCTTGACAGGGTGGCGGCGCTGCCGTCCTAATGCGTGCGAATGTTTGCAATAACCCGGATGCCCAGATCCGGGTTAAGACGAGTGTATTGGTAGCCAGTCTCGTTGTTAACGAGGGAGCAATTTTATGAAGTGCGTTATTCTGGCCGGCGGCTTAGGCACGCGGCTCAGCGAAGAAACCGTCAAGATTCCAAAACCCATGGTCGAGATCGGTGGTAAGCCGATCATCTGGCATATCATGAAAATCTATGCGGCCCATGGCGTCACTGATTTCATCGTCTGCCTGGGGTACAAAGGTTATGTCATCAAGGAATTCTTCGCGAATTTCTTTCTGCACAACTCGGACGTCACGATCGACCTGGCCAGTGGCGGTCTTGAAATTGCTAACAGCAAGTCAGAACCGTGGCGCGTGACACTGATCGACACCGGAGACGACAGCCAGACCGGCGGGCGACTTCGCCGGGTCATGCATCTGCTCAAGGATGAAGAAGCGTTCTGCCTGACCTATGGCGACGGTGTTGGTGATATCGACATTCGGGCCGGGATCAATTTTCACCGGGCGCATGGCAAGCTCGCAACCGTCACGGCAGTTCCTCCGCCCCGCCGCTTCGGCCAGCTCGAGCTGCAGAGCAATCAGGTCCTGAATTTCTCTGAAAAACCCGTCGGGGATGGTGGGCTGATCAATGGCGGATTTTTCGTGCTGTCCCCCAAAGTGGGCGATTACATTGACGGCGACGATACCGCCTGGGAACGCAGCCCCCTGATGAACCTGACGCGCGATGGCGAGCTGATGGCCTTTGAACATAAAGGCTTCTGGCAGCCCATGGACACTATTCGCGAACGCCAGGAACTGGAAGAACACTGGGCCACAGGCAATGCGCCGTGGAAAATCTGGGAATGAGTGCGAGCGCGTTTTCCGGACGCAGGGTGCTTGTAACCGGGCATACCGGCTTCAAAGGCGCCTGGCTGGCTGCCTGGCTGGCCGAGGCTGGTGCAGAAGTCGCCGGATACGCCCTTGCCCCCGAAACGAAACCCAATCTCTGGGCATTGCTGGATCAGCGCAAAATAAGGTCGGTCACTGGCGACCTGAATGATCGTGCGGCCCTGGACCGGATCATCGCGGAAACCGACCCTGAATTCGTCTTTCATCTGGCGGCGCAATCCCTGGTCCGGCGCTCCTATCGCACTCCGGTTGAGACCTTCGCCACCAATGTTCTGGGCACAGTTCAGCTTTTGGACGCACTGCGTGCAGCCCCGAGCCTGCGCGCGGTGGTGGTGGCAACCTCTGACAAGGCCTACGAGAATGTCGAACAGGTCTGGGGCTATCGCGAAACCGACCCGATGGGCGGGCATGATCCGTATTCCGCATCGAAGGGTGCGACCGAAATAGCGGTCGCAGCAATGCGGCGCAGCTATTATTCACCGGATGCTGCCGATCCACATCCGGCCCGGATTGCCAGCGCACGCGCGGGCAATGTCATTGGTGGTGGTGACTGGGCCGAAGACCGTTTGGTTCCCGATATCGTGCGCGGCTGTCTGAGCGATGAAGGACGCGTCATATTACGCTATCCCGGCGCAATCCGTCCCTGGCAACATGTTCTGGAACCTCTCAGGGGGTACATGATGCTGGCCCAGAAGCTCGAACAGGACGCCGCCTTCGCAGCGGGCTGGAATTTTGGCCCCGAACGTAACGATGAACGCCCGGTTCTGGATGTAGCCCAGGCGGTCATCAAGGCGCTTGGGCAGGGCCGGATCGATATCGACACCCCGGCGGATACGCCGCATGAGGCCAAGATGCTTCGGCTGGATGTATCGCAGGCGCGTGCACTGTTTGGCTGGCGCCCGGTCCTGAGTTTTGACGACACCGTCAGGCTGACGGCAGACTGGTATGCGGGCTGGGCCCGCGGCACTCCGGCAACCGAGCTGTGCCACGCCCAGATTGCCGAATTCGAAACACTGAGCATGAGACAGGTATGACCGGCACGACCCATCCCACCTGCCGCCATTGCGGCGCGGACCTTGAGATGACGCTTGTCGATCTCGGACTGTCCCCTCTGGCCAATTCCTATGTCGACCCCGCGAAAGCGGACAAACCGGACCCGGTCTATCCATTGCACGCCCGCGTCTGCACCGAATGCTGGTTGGTTCAGGTGGATGATGTCGTACCGGCGGAAGAGATATTTTCGACCGATTATGCCTATTTCTCCAGCTTCTCGGACAGCTGGCTGGCCCATTGCCGGGATTACGTGGAAAAAATGGTCAATCGGTTCGATCTCGGACCGGACGATCTGGTGATCGAGATCGCCTCGAATGACGGGTATCTGCTGCAGTATTTCGTTGAAAAAGGCATCCCGGTTCTGGGGATCGAACCTTCAGGCAATGTGGCGGCGGCGGCACAGGAAAGAGGTGTGCGCACGCTGGTCGATTATTTCGGCGAGGCGCTGGCCCGAAAGGTTGCTGCGGTCGAGAAACCCCCGGCCCTGATCGCCTCGGCCAATGTGCTGGCGCATGTGCCTGACATCAACGATTTCGTTGCCGGCATCGCCACCCTGCTGACGGGGGACGCGGTCTATACAGTTGAATTCCCGCACCTTCTGAACCTGATCAAAAGCGTGCAGTTCGACACGATCTATCACGAACATTATTCTTATCTGTCGCTGCTGGCGGTCGAGACAATCTTTGCCAGGGCGGGTTTGCGCGTCTTCGACGTCGAAGAGCTGCCGACCCATGGCGGATCGCTGCGGGTTTATACCTGTCTTGAAGGAGCCAGCCACCCCGAAGGGCCCGGCTTGGCCAAGGTCCGCGCGGACGAGATTGCGGCGCAGTTCGACCGGCCTGAAGGTTACATGAATTTCACCACTCAGGTCGAAGCGCTGCGCGATGGGTTGCTTGCCTTCCTGCGTGAAACAAAGGCGCGGGGCGACACGGTTGCCGCCTACGGTGCCGCTGCCAAGGGCAATACGCTGCTGAACTATGCCGGGATCGGCCCCGATCTGATCTCTTACTGCGTCGACCGCAACCCGGCCAAGCAGAACACGCTGCTGCCTGGCAGCCATATCCCCGTGCATGGGGTCGAAGCCCTGCGCGAGGCGCCGCCGGATTACGTGCTGATCCTGCCCTGGAACATCCGGGATGAGGTCATCGGGCAACTGTCCGACCTGAAGGTGCGGTTCGTGACCGCCGTGCCGGAAGTCAGGATCAGCTGATGGCACGGATTCTGCTGACCGGCGCAACCGGATTGATCGGACGCGCGACGGTTCCGGCTCTGACACAGGCGGGCCATGAGGTGGTGACGCTGGGCCGCAACCCGGCAAGCGACATTCCCTGTGATCTGCTGGACCCCAGCGCCACCACAGCAGCCCTTGAAACAGCTCGCGCCAGCCATCTGGTTCATCTGGCTTGGCATGACGGACCACGCGACCGCTGGGCTTCCCCGGCCAATCTGGACTGGATGGCCGCCACGCTGCACTTGGTGCGGGAGTTTGCGCGTACAGGCGGGCGGCGTGTGGTCTGCGCCGGAAGCTGTGCCGAATATGACTGGTCGGTGCCGGAGCTGACCGAAGCAACGCCTTTGCGGCCCCGCACCTTGTACGGGGCCGCAAAGGCTGCGACCGGTCTGGCGCTGTGCGCAGGCCAGGATGCGCTTGACTTGTCTCTGGCCTGGGCCCGTATTTTCTTTGTCTACGGACCGGATGAACCGCCGGGCCGGTTGTTTGGCGATCTGATTTCAAATCTGAAGATAGGTGAGCCCGTAGATTGCACCGATGGACGACAGGAACGGGATTTCCTGCATGTCGATGATCTGGCGCGCGCGCTGGCGCTTTTGCTGGAAACCAATGTCACCGGTGCGATCAATATAGCAAGCGGCACCGCCGTCCCGGTCCGGCAGTTGATTGAAGAGGTCGCAAACCAGATGCATCACCCTGACCTGATCCGGCTGGGGGCTATCCCCCGCGCGGCAAATGATCCCGACCGGCTGGCAGCGGATGTGACCCGGCTGCGGAACGAAGTCGGATTTACCCCGCAACATGACATCGTCTCAGGGGTGGCGGACATTCTTTGTACAGAAGGGGCCCGCGTATGAAAAAGCTGCTTATTCCCCGAAAGAAATCATTCATGCGCTTCGCTTTGGTCGGGGTACTGAATACGGCGTTTGGCTATGCGCTGTTTACCGGCCTCAGCCTGTCAGGCCTGCCACCCCAAGCCGCATTGGCGATTTCGTTTTCCGGCGGAGTTTTATGGAACTTCATGACCCACGCCCGGCTTGTCTTCGACACCAAGGGTTTTGGGCGTTTGCCCTATTACGTGCTGTCCTATCTGTTCGTCTACGCGTTTAACGCCCTTTCGCTTGAGGGTTTGCTGTCCGCCGGTCTGCAACCGATCCTCGCGCAGGGAGTACTTGTTTTGCCCACGGCCATTCTGGCCTTCATCATGATCTCCAGGGTGTTGACGGGTCACTTCCCCTGGCAGCAGAGTGTTTGAAGATGATTAAAAATAACATTCCGGCACATTGGCCATCGAAGTCCAAACCGACCATGGAGCCTAAAATTTGACATAAGAACTGTACCGCGAGGATAGTTAACTAATGCGTCTTTACCTTGCCGATCTCGGCCATAACCTCGTTACCGCTACGTCGGACACCTATCCGCTGGGTGTCGGCAATCTTGCTACTTTTGCCAAAACCTATGCCAAAAGCCCGACACCGTTGGAAGTTGCAATCTTCCGCGACCCTCAGGAATTGAAGGCAGCCATTGATGCGGCGGTACCCGACATCATCGGTTTCTCAAGCTATTCCTGGAACCATCATCTGGCCCTGTCCTTTGCCGACTACGTGAAAGCGATCGACCCCAATGTTCTGACCTTGATGGGGGGCCCCAACTTTCCGTTGACCGAAGAAGAACAGGACAGCTGGATCCGGACCATGCCACAGATCGACATGCATGTGCGCGGCCCCACCTATGAGGGCGAGCGCGCATTCCTCAGCACGCTGCAACGGTTCATCGATGTTGGCGCCCGCCGCGAAGGCATGTGGGAAGAGGCCGTCGATGGCGCGCTTTACGTGCACCCGAAAACCGGAGAGATCCTGCGCGGGAGCGAGCCGCCCCGCATCCGCGATCTGGACGAAATCCCGTCACCTTATCTTGCCGGGCTGATGGACAAGTTCTTTGATACCGGCCTGTTTGCACTGATGCAGCTGGCCCGCGGTTGTCCGTTCACCTGCGCATTCTGCAACTCGGCGGTCAAATCGAACTCGAAAGTTTTCCGCCATTCGTTCGAGCGTACCAAGGCCGATCTGGACTACATCGTGGCCCGCATCAACCATGCCAGCCCCTTGTGTTTTGCTGACGATAATTTCGGCATGTATGTGCAGGACGAAGAAGTGGCCGACTATCTGGGCCATCTGATGGATAAATACGACTGGCCCAAATACATCCGGACAACCACCGGAAAAAACCGCGGCGACCGGATCATCAAGGTGATGCGCAAGGCCAAGGGCCGGTTGCCAATGACCTCATCGGTTCAGTCCCTGAATCCGGTAGTTCTGAAGAACATCAAACGCGACAACATCAGCCTGGATACCTATGCCGAGGTACAGCAGGAGCTTCATTCAAAGGGCATGCAATCCTATGGCGAGCTGATCCTGTGCATGCCGGGTGAGACCAAGGAATCCTTTATGGATGCGGTCGACAAGCTGATCGAAACCGGTGTCAGCCGGGTGGCGGCACACCAATTGATGCTGCTGCATGGCGCGCCACTGGCCAATCCTGACAGCCGCAAAGAATTTGGGTTCAAAACCCTGCACCGGGTCGTTGCCCGATGCCTGGGCAAATATAACGGTCCAACCGTGGTCGAGACCGAGGAAATGGTGGTCCAGTCCGAGAATTTCTCGTTCCAGGATTACCTGGACACCCGTGTTTTCCATCTGCTGCTGACGATCTTCTATTATGAAGACAATTTCGAAGAAGCCTTCCGGCTGGCGCGTTCTCTGGACATCCGACCGTTCCAGATCATCAAACATATGCAAGAGATTCTGGATCAGGCACCGGAGCCGTTCCGCAATGCATTGGCTGGTTATCTGGAAGAGAACCAGGCTGAGCTGTTTGAAACCCGCGCCGACTGCGTGGCCTGGGCGCAGGACAATTACGATGACCTGATCAGCGGTGAACTAGGGGGCAATCTGCTCAGCAAATACTCGATGATTGGCCGGTTCATTGTACTGGACGAAGCGCTTGTTTTCCTGAAACGGGCCATTTCGGATCTGCTGGATGAAGGTGATCACGAAGCACATGCCATGCTTGATACGATCATCAACTATTACAGCGCCGTGATGCTGCATGCTCCCTTTTCACAGAGTCTGGAGCACGAACCGGTCTGGAGTTCGTCATTCGATGTCGAGGCCTGGCGGAATTCGGGGTACGAAGGCTCCTTGCGTGATTATCAGTTTGACACCCCGCGTGAGTTCCAGACGCAGGTCAATCCGCGTGTGAAAACGACCCTGCTGTCCCGGATTGACACCTTTGGCGAGCATGCCTCGGGGTTGGGCCGGTTCACGCGCACGATGTTTGCCAATGATTTCAGACGCAACTTTGTGGCCGCCGAAAACCAGCACGCTGCTGAGTAATTGCGCTCGAGAAAACCCGACTGACCCAGGGCGTGTCAGTCTGCGTCGCTCAGGTAAATAACCTCGCGTCCGGGGAAGGCAGCGATAATGGCGGCGTTCTGATCCGGTCCCAGATCGTTGAGGAAAATTGGCTTATCCGGCGGCAGGAACGGATCGTTGAGATAAAGCGCAGACCCGATGTCTCCTTTTGTCGAGACAAAAATCAACGCATTGCCCAGATCAGCGGCTTCAACCTGTCGCCTGATGTCACCGCTATACCCGCCATATCCGTCATATTTCGAAACACCGCGCCAGGATATGAAACTGACAACCGAAATGGCGCAGAGCAGCAGAACAACACAATGCAGGCGGCCGCGATACTGCTCGGGCAACCGGTCATTGATCGCCTCGATCCCAGCCGCGGACAAAACCAGGATAGGCAGCAATGCCGTGTGCCAATAGCGCGGTCCGAGGTAGAAGGTACCTGTAAACCAATAGAAGAACAGAACAGCCACGAGGGCAGCAAAGATCACCAGCATCGCACGGTCAAACCCGGTCAGCTTTTTGCGCCAGATAAAGACGATCCAGAGCGGAACCAGCGACCCGAATGTCCAACCCAGAAGCTCAAGGTTGAGCGACGCAATCGCGTTGACCAGGTTCAACACGGCTTCGGCGGGGCTGTGCCCGATCCAGATATCCAGCGCCCCCCAGCTTTGGGCGGGCGGGCCCACATTCTCACCAAATCCAAATGCGTTTTGCGTGTCCGGCCACAGACGGCTGAGATAGTCGGCTTGTGCGGTCAATAATGGATCGCCCGTGATCGCTTGATTGACCAGAAAAACGACAGACCCGGACAGGATGCCGCCGACACCACAGGCAAGCACTTGCCCGATCCCGGCAGGCAGTCGGCGAAGCACCCACAGGCCTGTCAGACCACCCACGATCAACCCGTCCAACGGTCGGGTGACAAATCCCCATCCCAAGGCCAACCCGGCGGCAAATGCCAGGAATACCGCCCGGCGGGCAGACCCCTCTCCGGCCCGGATCAAACACCACCAGGCCAGTAAGATCGTCACCAGCATAAGCGCGTGGTTCATCAGCGTGGCCCCAACAGCCAGCACCCAGGGTGAGGTTGCCATAAGCAACGCGACCATATCCGCGCGTTCCCGGCTGATAGACCGGCGGACAATGTCATGGGCCAGCCAAACCGATATCCCGGTCAGGATCGGATTGATCACCCATGGCGCCCCGACCAGCACCCCAAGGCTTAAAACCATTGCCCAGCCCTGTGCCGGAACACTGATCCATTTGCCCTCATGTATTTCGAGAAGATAATATTCCAGCGCGGGGTGTGCCGCTTCGGGCGGGGCCGGAGCCCAGAGCGTGCCAGCCGCAAAGGTCCGTGCCTGAAAAAGATAGGCCAGTTCATCCTCGACATGGGGCACCTGATCGAACGCCGCCCAGGCCAGTATGGCGCTGACCAAAGTCGCAAACACCGCCAAACCAGCCACCGGGATTCGCGGCATGTGGTCTGGCCCAACCACAACAAACATGGCCAATAGCGTGGCCAGTTGAACCAGTGACAACACACCGCCAACACCGATCTGCAAGCCATAGGCAACATGATAGCCATAGGCGATATAAGGAGTTCCCGACAGGCTGAAAATCGCGACCAGAACCATCAGCAGAAATAGGCGAAATATCCCCGCCTTAGCGAAAAGACCGCCGATGGCTGCGCGCCCTGAGGGCCGTATGAGAACAACGCCGATCACCGCCGCCTGCATCGCCAGTATCGCCAGCATGATCAGGTTCTCAGGCGGGTCTGCAGAGATCTCAAGGCGTGGAAACCAAAGCGGTTGCGTCAGCCACAGCCGAGCTGCGCCGCCCAAGAGAGCTATTGCACTCAGAATGCCAAACAGAACCTGACCACGCAGCCAGAAGAAGCCCAGAAAAAACACCGAGGCCACCACCATGCACCCAAACCATATGCGCAGCTCGGGCAGAGTTGCATTGGTAACCGGTGCGTCAACAGCCCAGGCAGGGCTGGCGCAGAGCGCCATCACAAGCGCAAGGCCGCACCATTTGCCGCGGCTCAAACCGGCAATCATGCCAGACGCTCGTCTCTAGTCAGTGCCGGGTCCCGCGCAGGACCTTCAATGTTGATGCGTTCCTGCTCGGTCACGATGGGGCCCCCGCGTACCTGATTGTGGATCGAGGTGATGTATTCCCCCAACATTCCAATAAACAGCATCTGGATACCTGACAGGAAAAACAGGGATACGATGATGGTTGTCGTCCCGCGCGGCGCCTGATCGGGATTAAAGAAAAACAGAACCGCGGAAATGAGCGAAAACAGAATACAGCCGGCCGCAATCACCAGTCCGCTAATCGTGCAGAACCGCATCGGGGCACGCGTGAAAGAAAAAATAGCATTCAGCGCCTGATCGGTCAGCGCCATCAAGCTGTGCTTGGTCAAGCCGCTTTTCCGCGCCTGCCAGACATAAGGTTTGATGATCCGGCGGAAGCCGCAGCTGGCAATGATGCCACGGATATAAGGGTAGTGGTCATTGTGGGCCAGCACTGCCTCAAGCACTTTGCGGTCAATCAGCTGAAACTCTCCGACCGATGGTTCCAGCCAGACGTCCGACAGGCCATTGACGATCCGATAGAAAAGACCGCGCGCATTACGCATCACGAACCCCTCCTCTCGGGTACTGCGGGCGCCGGCCACCACGTCATAGCCGCTTTCCCACAGCTCGACGAACTCCGGGATCAGCTCGGGCGGGTCTTGCAGGTCAACAGGCAGCATGACAACAACCCCGTCACCAGTGGCATAGCGCAACCCGTTAAAAGTTGACCGGAACACCCCGAAATTGCGGGCATTGACCACCACTTTCACGTCCGGATCCTTTGCGGCGATCTCGCGCAGGATATCCACGGTCCGGTCCGTGGAGGCATTGTCGATGAAAATATGCTCGCGCCTGTAGCCCGGCAGTTCCGTGTCGAAAATCGACTTTACGGTTTCGTAACAATTCGCCACGTTGTCTTCTTCATTGAAGCATGGCGAGACAATGGAAATTGTTTTCATAGCTCTATTTAACATCAAACAGCACCGCTTACCCCAACAATACCCGGGTATAATTATATCATCCCGCGAAGTTCGGGATTCGCACAACATCTAACCTGCGGGAATACCATGAAATAACGTGTGCTCATCGCAACATCAAAAGCCCAATTCGCCCCTCTTCTGCGGCAAGAGTATCTTGCCATTGTTTCCAGCACGGTTACTCGGCTTAGTGTTCCCAGATATTGTAGACAGATAAACATTCAGATGAACCGCAAAATCCGCAATTCACTTTTCAAACTCCACACCTGGCTGGGGCTGCATCTGTCGCTTTTCTTCGCATTCATGTTTCTGACCGGCACATTGCTTGTTGCCGGTTTCGAACTTGAATCGGTTGGTCGTACGGCAATCTGGACCACCGCCACCAAGGAAGAACGCACCGCCAGCTTTGGCGCAATTTACGGCAGTATCAAAGAGACTCACCCTGAAAGTCGCATCTTTATCATCCATAAGCGACCAGCCCCTTGGTTCGTGGACCGTACGGCAGCCCACACAGGCTGGGGAGAGAAAGTCAGCTTTTGGACCGACCCCACCACTGGCGCGGTTGTCGCGCAAACACGACCATTGGGCTTTCGCAACATCCTGCGTGATCTTCATGACACGTTCCTGACCGAACAGCGGATCGTATTCATGCTGGTCTGCGCCATGTCGGTCGTGCTTTTGTTTCAGCTTGTCAGCGGCCTCATTACCTATCGGCGCTTCTGGAAAGGGTTTTTCCGCTGGCCTGGCCGCGCAGTCGGCTTCCGATCATGGGCAGGCAGCACGCATCGACTGACGGCCCTCTGGGCCGCGCCGCTGCTGTTTCTGACCGCCGTTACCAGCTTCTATTTCCTGCTGGGCAGTCTGGGACTCGATGGCACCAGACCACACCCCAAACCCCCCGTTCCCCGCGATGTTGCTCTGCCCGCCAATCTTGACGCGACCCTTATCGACCAGGCGGAAGCCCGGGCCCGGGAAGCACTGCCTGGGTTTGATCCGTTTCTTGTATTCCTGCCGGACAAGAAGACCGATAGTATAAACTTTTTCGGAAACCTGGATGGCCATTCAGGCTTTTTCGGACCAGGCAGCGTGTTCATAGATCCTGTCACGCTTGACGTTTTGGGGGCATTTACGCCGGATGATATTGGAGGGTTCACCTATTGGAAGCCCTTGATGGATATGCTGCATTTCGGCACCTGGGGCGGCGCGTTCTCGATGGCGCTATGGATTATTCTCGGCCTGATTGCCACCGGCCTTGCCCTTACAGGCGCCCTGATTTTCGCGGCCAGAATTGCCCCTGATGCCACGCAAAATGGCCCACTTAGGCGCATCTGGCGTGGTATGGGATGGACCCGGTGGGGCTATCTTCTGTTATTGGCGGGTATTCTGTTTACCGCGTATTACCGTTTTGGCCCCAATTCCCACGACAGAACCAGAGCTTTTGCAATTGACACCCCACCGTCGGTTGCCCGGTTGATTATGGACGCCCCACTCCGGCGCGACACCGCCCTTGATATCCAACTTCGGATCGGTGAGCCTGATGTTCAGGCTGCAGCGATCACGATTAATGGCGATGAGGTGCAGGCAGTCAAATTCACACAGAACGGTGACAGAGCCATCGCCAGTTTTGAGCTGCTCCCTTCGGAGACGGAGAATAACATCACCGCTCACCTCAAAAAATCCAACGGCACGGAAAAGACCGTCAATTTCCGCCTCGGCGCACCGATTTGGTAGCTGCCTGTTTCGCTCATCAACCAGGATGGGTAGCGCATTAGTATGTGCTATCCACTGACCTCTTGCGGGTCAATCTCGGGATCTGTTTCCTCTTTCATACGCACCATTGCGATCAGCAGACGCAACCTGTCGCGCAAAAACAGAACAGCCAACAGACAATAAACAACAATTCCGGTCGCAGTGCCGATCAGAAGACGCAAAATCTGAGACATCCCATCCAGTTGCCGTGTGATCCCAAACACTGCGAGAGCCATTCCTGCAGATAGCAGAAACGGTGCGAGATGCTGCCGCATCAAAGCTGAGCCGGGCAGCTTTGCAATATGGCCCAGATTGGCGAATTTGAGCGGCCAGATCAGCAGAAAGACCGCCACGAAACCAGCTGTGACAACCGGTAGCCCATAGGGGGCCAGCACCGCGATCACTGCCGCCGCCAGCGCCACCTCGACCCAGGACAGGATCGCGAGACGTCCGGCCTGACCTGCGGCCAGACAGAAGGTCTGCTGCACCTTTTCGGCACACAGATACATGCCGAACACCGACATCAGGCTCAGGACCGGAGCGGCGGGTGCCCATTTCTGACCGAACAGCAGAACCAGCGCCGGCTCCGCCAGAACGGCCAGCCCGGCAAAGGCCGGAAAGGCCAGAAACCCGGTCAGGCGCATGACGTCGATCAGCAAATCCGTCGCCTGACCACCATCGCCTGCTGCCGCACCAAAGGCAGGCTGCGCCACGGTGCGCAGCGGTGTGATAATCAGGAACGAGGCCGTCTCGATCACCCGCCAGGCAATTGCGTAATACCCCGCCTGCACCGGCCCCAGCATCGCGCCGATGATCACCGCGGGGGATTGCACCGCCGCCAGTTCCGCCGCGCGCAGGCCCAGAATCCGGTGGCTGAAATGCAAAATCCTGCGCATGTGATCCCGCGACGCGTGAAAAGCCGGACGCCAGGACACTGCGCCCCAGGCCATCACGATATTGGTCGCTGTCATCGCCAGCCGCTGACCGACCAGGCTCCAGACCCCGTACCCGGTCAGCGCCATGCCAATTCCCACAACCCCTCCGACCGCCGCGCCAAGTGCTGCGCGGATGGCCAGAACACGGAACTTCATTTCCCGGCGCAGGATCGCCACAGGCACTGCCGTCAGCGAAATCATCAGAACTGTTGGGGACAATCCTATCAACAATTCGCCCGCAATCGGCTCATTGTAGAATTTTGAGGCCAGCCCTGCGCCCAGATAAAGCGCAATTGTCAACACACCTCCGAGCAGCGCCAGCAACCAGAAAACCGAATTCAGCCGCTCTGGTGACAGCGCATCACGGGTCAGCAGAATGTCGGAAATCGTTTCGCGGACCAGAAATTCGGAAAACAGCACAAAGGCCGCAACCATCGCCAGCAGGCCAAAGGCTTCGACCCCTAAAATACGGGCAAGAATGGCAAAAATGATGAAGTTGAACGCCTGTTCGACCCAGATACCCGCCGACATCCAGGCAACTCCGCTGCTGAAACTCTGCCGCCCTGACATCCGTTTCCTTCCTGCTGCCCGCACCCCGCCATGTTCCAGGCGACACATGCCTCAAACACTTGCACCTGCTGCGTGCAATATACGTAATTACAAACTTGACGCCTTAACGGTCGAATTTGGTCAAATTTATTGTCTATGTTCAGTCTGTACGTGTTCGAATACTATACGCAATACAGGGAATTATGCCCGTTACGTTCCATGCGCCACGCAAATCTTGCAGCGGGGGCTGGGGCTGGGACTATTAAGTGAATAAAAGGTTTTCATTTTCATGAACAAAGTCGCAGAGCCGATGGTGACGAGCAGCACCACATCTGAAGAGCTGATCGCATCGGAAACCGCCGGCATGAGCCTGAGCGTGGTCATCCCCGCCTATAACGAGGAAAATGCCGTGCGTCACACCGTCGAAGACGTGCGCGCCCATCTCGAGCCGCTGAATATCCCTTACGAAATTATCGTGGTGGATGACGCAAGCCAGGACAATACCCGCGCCGAGGCCGAGGCGAGCGGTGCCACCGTCACCTTCAACGATGTCAATTCCGGCTATGGCGCCAGCCTCAAGCGCGGCGTTCGGATGGCGCAGCATGAATATGTGGCCATTCTGGACGCCGACAGCACATACCCTGCGCGCTATCTGCCAAGCATGCTGGCCATGTGCCGCGATCAGGACATGGTGGTGGGCGATCGGGGTGCTGCGATGAAAAACGTGCCGCTGCTGCGGCGGCCGGCCAAGAAATTCCTGTTCGCCTTCGCTTCATTTCTGGCCGAGCGCAAGATCAACGATCTGAACTCGGGCCTGCGCGTGTTCCGCAAATCCGAGCTGATCCCATTCCTGCCGCTGCTGCCGCAGAACTTTTCGTTCACCACCACGATCACGCTGTGCATGACCTCGAATGGTAAAAGGATGATCTATACGCCCATCGAATACGGCAAACGGGTGGGCAAATCGAAAATCCGTCCGATTGACTTCCTGAACTTCATCATCCTGATCCTGCGCATCAGCACTTTGTTCAACCCGCTACGGGTGTTTATCCCTTTAGGTCTGGCATTTTTCACGCTGGGCACGGTGAAGTTCATTATCGACATGTTCTACTGGAACCTCAGCGAAACTGCAGTGTTCTCATTCCTGGCAGCGATCATGATCTGGTCACTGGGGCTGATCGCCGACATGATCTCGCGGCTGCACCTCAGACCGTGACATGAGCGGCAGGCTGCTTTCCGACCCAAGTCAACGGCGTTGGCTGATCCGGGTGGCCGGGTCGGTCGTGGTGCTGGCGATCCTGTTCTGGTTGCTTCCCGCTGAGGCCATCGTGACGGCACTGAAGTCGATCCCGATCTGGGTCTTTCTATGCGTGCTGGCCCTGTTCCTGCTGGCCCATGTGGGGGCCGCGCTGAAATGGTGGCTGCTGCTGAACCGAGGGCTTCCTCCCCTGCTGGCCATCCGGGCCCATTTTGCCGGGCTGGCCGCCAATCTGTGCCTGCCCGGCGCAATTGGAGGTGATACAGTGCGGGCCGGTCTGGCGCAGGCCGCGATGAAAGACGGTGCGCAGGTCGTCGCGGGCGCGACCGTTGACCGGCTGATCGACATGGTCGCGCTGCTGACCCTGTCCTGTCTGGGTCTGGTGCTGACATGGGAAAGCGCTGCCGGCGGGCATATGATCTGGCCGGTTGCCCTGATCCTGCTGGCCGCACTGGCGGGGATGGTCGCGATGCCGCGCCTGCTGCCTCTGCCCTGGCGCTATATCCCGTCCCTGCCCGGCAAAGGGTTTGCCCATCGCCTGGCCGATGCGCTGGCCGGGATGGGCCGCAAACCCGGCACGCTGGCCATTGCCTTTGTCGCATCGGTTCTGACCCAGCTGGTGCTGGTCCTGCTGGCCTGGTGGCTGGCCATCGCAGCGGGTGTCGATGTGGCAGCCGGGCCGTGGGTTTTCGCCTGGCCGCTGGCCAAGATCATTGCGGTTCTGCCGGTCTCGCTGAACGGGCTCGGCCTGCGCGAGGCCACGCTGGCCGGGTTTCTGACCCCATTTGGCGCCAGCGCGCCTGCGGTCGTGGCCGCCGGGCTGGTCTGGCAGGTTGTGTTGTTTACGGCAGGCGGGCTTGGCGCGCTGGTTCTGACCCTGTCCGGGATGCGGTTCAGCACCCCGGCAAATTCCCAAAAGGAAAAGTGCAAGTGACGGATGTTTCCCGACCCGACAGCAACGACAGGCCCGAGATCATCATACTGGGTGCCGGACCGGCCGGGCTGGCCGCGGCCCATGCGTTAACCGGGCAGGCCCGCGTAACGGTAATCGAACGCGCCGCTATCGCGGGCGGCAATTCAGCTTCCTTCCCGATTGAGGGCGTGATCTGCGATTATGGCTCGCACCGGTTTCACCCGGCGGCAGAGCCCGAGGTTCTGGCCGATGTGAAAGCCCTGCTGGGGGACGATCTGCTGCTGCGCCCGCGCCACGGGCGCATCCGGCTGGGTGGGAAATGGATCCACTTCCCGCTGAAACTGACTGACGCGCTGATGCGCCTGCCCAAGCCTTTTGCCCTGTCACTGATCGGGGACATGGTGCTGAAGCCGTTCCGCAATAAAAGCACCGGGCCCGAGACATTCTCGACCGTGCTGTATGACGGGCTGGGGCCGACGATTTCGGACAATTTCTATTTCCCCTATGTACGCAAACTGTGGGGGCTGAACCCGGACAAGCTGGCCGTGAAACTGGCCGAGCGCCGGGTCGGCAGCGGATCGGTCGGCAAGATCCTGATGAAGATGCTGCGCCTGCTGCCGGGGCTGCGCAGTGAAACCGCCGGGCGGTTCTTTTATCCGCGCAAGGGGTTCGGGCAAATCTCGGACGCGATGCGGAACAGCGCGGAAAGCAACGGGGCAACTTTCCTGTTCAACACCGAAATCACTGCTATCGAGCGGGACGGCAACCACATCACCGGCCTGACGATCCGCGAGGGCGAGGGTGAACGGCGCCTGACCGGCGATCTGATCCTGTCGACCATCCCGCTGACCGGGCTGACCCGCCTGATCGGCGCGCCGCCGCCCGAGGTGGTCGAGGCGGCTCGCGCGATCCGATTCCGCAGCATGATCCTGCTGTACCTGGTGCTGGAGACAGACCAGTTCACCGAGTTCGATGCACATTACTTCCCGGAACTGTCGATCCCGATCAGCCGGATGTCAGAGCCCAAGAACTATAACGCCAGTGGCGCGCCGAAAGGTGTCACCGTGCTGTGCGCCGAACTGCCCTGCGACCCGGATGAGAAATGGTGGTCCATGTCCGACGAGGAACTGGGGCAGGAATTCACTAAATGGCTGGGTCAGCTGGGCCTGCCCGTCACCGTGCCGGTGCGCCGCTGCGAAACCCGGCGGCTAAGCCACGCCTATCCGGTTTACGATATGGGCTATGAAGAGCGGTTCGATACGGTGGATCAGTGGCTCTCTGATTTGGACGGATTGCTCGTATTTGGACGACAGGGCTTGTTCGCCCACGATAATACCCATCACGCCTTTGCCATGGCTTACGGCGCGGCGGATTGCATTGATGAGAAGGGCCATGTCGACCGCGCGAAATGGAACAAATATCGCGAGGTCTTTGCCACCCATGTGGTGGAAGACTGACCCATGTCCGCCTGGCAGGCCGATATCCTGATGTATCATTCGATCTCGGATGCGCCGGGGCCAACCTCGATCGCGCCCGACATCTTTGCGGCACAGATGCAGGCGCTGGCCGCGTCCGGCTTGCCGGTGGTCACACCGGACGCGCTGGCCAACCCGCCTGCCCGCCGCGTGGTCATCATCAGTTTCGATGACGGGTTTGAAGATTTCGCCGATACCGCCTGGCCGATCCTGCGCGATCACGGCTTCTGCCCGATCGTCTATCTGCCCTCGGGGCTGATGGGCGGCAGCGACAGCTGGGCCGGAGGCAATATCCCTGCCCGCCCGCTGATGGGCTGGGACAGGGTCGAGGCGCTGGCAGCTGAAGGGGTCTGTTTTGGCGCGCATAGTGTCACTCATCCCGATCTCACCACGCTGGATGCGCTCATGCTGGAAGAGGAAGTCAGCGGTTCCGGTCAGGACATTGCCGCCCGGCTTGGCCAGCCCACCCGGCATTTCGCACCGCCTTATGGCGCGTCGAACTCTAGCGTTCTCAGACAGATCGCGCAGCATTACGACACCTCGGTCGGCACCCGTCTGGGCGTGGCCAAAGCAGGGGATGATATCTATGACCTGCCCCGGCTCGAGATGTTCTATTTCAACAACATCGCCCGCTGGAAGGCGCATCTTGCCGGACGCGGCGGGCCCTATCTGACGGCCCGCAGGGCAATGCGCGGCATCCGTGCGATGGTGCAGGGAAAATCGTGGTAAAGTTGGTTCTTACACAGTGACTGGTACAAACAAATGCATATTCTGATTACCGGCGGCGCCGGGTTTATAGGCTCCCATTTAACGGAACGTCTGATCGGTGAAGGGCATCGGGTCACGATCCTTGACGATCTGTCGACCGGGCTGATGTCCAATCTGGCTTCTGTCGCGGACCACCCGGACTTCACTTTTGTCAAAGGCAGTATTCTTGACCGGGGACTGGTCGCTGAACTGGTCGATCCGGCGGATGTGGTGTTCCACCTGGCGGCGGCCGTCGGGGTCAAGCTGATCATGGACGAACCCAGCCGGTCGATCCTGACCAATGTGGCGGGGACAGAGAACGTGCTGGATGCCGCGCTGGTGAACAAGACGCATACGTTCATCGCCTCCAGCTCCGAGGTTTATGGCAAAAGCACCAATTTCCCCTTTCAGGAAGAAGGCGATCTGACCATCGGCGCCACCCGCAATTTGCGCTGGTCCTATGCCTGCGCCAAGACACTGGACGAGTTTCTGGCACTGGCCCACGCGCGTGAATCCGACCTGCCGGTCACGGTGCTGCGGTTCTTCAACACCACCGGTCCGCGTCAGACCGGGCGCTATGGGATGGTGCTACCGAATTTCGTCAAGTCGGCACTGGAAGGCGCGCCGCTGATGGTCCACGGCACTGGTGAACAATCACGCTGTTTCGGCCATGTCGCCGATGTGGTCGAGGCCATGTGCCGTCTGATGACCCTGCCCGAGGCGCGCGGCGACGTCTTCAATGTCGGCACCGATCAGGAGGTCACGATCCGCGAGCTGGCCGAACAGGTCATCCGAACGACCGGCTCTGCCTCGGAAATTCAATGTGTTCCTTACGACACGGTCTATCCCGAAGGCTTCGAAGATATGCAGCGCCGCCTGCCCGATGTTTCGAAACTGCAGCGTGCCACCGGGTTCCGCCCGATGCGAACGCTGCAGCAGATCATCGATGACATCGTCGCCGAGATGAAGCGCCCGGTTCCCGCATGAGGCCGCCTGCCCCGGCACAGACGGGCCCAACCTCGTGACCGATCTGGTCATCGGATCGGGGCCATCTGGGGTGTCCGTGGCCAAGGCCCTATTGGCGCGGGGGCGACAGGTTTTGATGCTGGATGGAGGGCGCAGACTGGAAGACTCGGCACAGTCCCGCCGTGACAGGCTGGCCGCGGCCGATCCCGAAAGCTGGTCCGCCGATGATGTAAAAGCCTGGCAAACTCCTCAGTTCGACACGCCGCCCGGACAGGTGCGCCGGTTCGGATCGGATTTTGCCATGGTGCCAGGAGCGGAAACGCTGGTATCGCCTGACCGGATCGGATTGCGCGCCTCACACGCCATAGGTGGGCTGTCCAATCTCTGGGGCTCGGCCGTTTTGCCCAACCGCGCCGAAGATATCGCCGACTGGCCGATCGAAATTGACGATCTGTCACCGCATTACCGCGCGGTTGCGGAATTCCTTCCCATCAGCGGTCGGGTGGACGCATTGCAGACTCTGTTCCCCACCCTTTCCATGCAGGATCGCGCCCCTCTGACCCCATCGCCGCAAGCCGAACGGATGCTGACGCATCTGGATCGCCAAGCAGCGAGGCTTGCGAAACTGGGGGCCCATGCCGGGGCTGCACGGCTGGCCGTTGAACCCGGTTGCCAATATTGCGGCCAGTGCCTGCATGGCTGTCCTTGGGGTCTGATTTATGCGTCCGGGCAAACGCTTGACGTCCTGCGTCACAATCCGGATTTCCGCTATCGCACCGGTCTTGTTCGCCAGTTTGATGAACGCCCGGGTCATGTCACGGTAACGCTGGAGGACGGCGAAACCCTGCAAGCCGACCGTATCTTTGTCGCCGCCGGGGTTCTGGAAACCGCGCGTCTGATGCTGGCGTCATCTCCGAACTCCGCAGCCCGCTTGCAACTGCAGGACAGTCAGCATTTCTTTCTGCCCAGCCTGCACCGCTGGCGCGCGCCGCGGCGCCCGGACCGAAGACCCTATCACACCCTGCCGCAGATCTTCATTGAATTGGATAACCCCGCGGTCTCACCGCATTTGGTCCACGCGCAGGTCTATACCTGGAACGAGTTCTATGCCCATGATCTGATCAATACTTATGGCTCGAAACTGCCCGGATCGGCCCCATTATGGAGGCTGCTGGCGCAACGACTGGTCGTGGCGCAGGCGTTTTTACATTCTGCCCATTCCGCCCGGATCAATCTGACGATGGCCGCAGACGGGCGGCTAACCCCGACCGTGCAAGGTAATGACGAAACCGAACAGGTCATGGCGCGCGCCACGGCACGCATGGGGCAGGTCCTGAAGCTGGCAGGGCTTGTGCCGCTGAGATTCGCCCGTCGCCCCGGCGATGTGGGATCCAGCTTTCACGTGGGCGGCTCGGTTCCCATGACTAAAACGCCTGGTGCGGGGCAGTCGGATATTCTGGGGCGGCCGAAAGGGCTGTCACGGGTACATCTGGTCGATGCCTCATGCCTGCCAAGCATCCCGGCCACAACCATCACTTTCTCGGTCATGGCCAACGCCCACCGGATCGGAATGCTGGCCCCCTGACACCATACCATTCGTCTAGCTCAACTCTCGAACAAGGCGAATGGCATGGCCATGACCACGATTGTAATAGTGCGGACCAACCCGAAATCCAGACCGGTTCTGCCAGGCCGGTGACGACGGACCACCCCCTCGAACGGTTCGAAACTCACAAGCTTCCCGCACAAATGCAGAGCCATCGATCGTTACAGAATCATGATAGGCTTCATAACAATCCTCGACCCATTCAAAGCCATTGCCATGCATATCATAAAGACCGAAGTCGTTGGGTGGATGCAAACCAACAGGCCCCGGCTTACGATCCGGCCAAAGAGACGAGCAGTTGATACAGTTAGCGTTGTTTTTTCCGATGTCGTTCCCCCATGGGAACCGCGTCACAGTTCCAGCCCGGGCAGCATATTCCCATTCCGCGTCTGTTGGCAGGCGGTAGGTTTGCCCGGTCTTGGCGCTCAGATAATCCGCATAGGCGTTCGCGTCACTCCAATCGATCAGGGTCATGGGCTGGTCGTCGCGATAGCCCGCGTCCAAATCGGGCAAATACGGATCTTGCCCCGTTATCGCCGCCCATTCCGGATCTTCCTGCGCCTGGCGCCATTGCCCATACGTGATCTCGTAACGGGAAAATGCCAATGCGCGCGGAATGCGTACCAAACGCCGCGGACCTTCCCGATTTGCCAATTTCAACTGTGCCCGAAGAGGTGTGTGACTAAACAGATGCGCATATCTCCCCTCTTCGAAAATCGGAGAACCTAGCAGGAAATACCCTTTGGGAACCTCAACCATTTCCGGGCAGTCCACGCAGTCCCGGAAAATCCGGCCAGGCGTGACCATCTGAAATCCCGGTTGATGCAACGGAAGAAACTGCGCCGTTGCGAAAAGCGCCGCCCGTTGCAAGCCTGACAGATTGGGTTCAGGCAATTGCTCCTGTTCTGTGGTTGCCCGCATTGTAACCTCAAGATCTCGCAGCGCCGTGTTCGCAATCACAAGCAGCAGAAGAAAGCCAGCCAGCAGCGCGAAGATCACCAGCACACCAGACAGGATGGCCCAGAACAGTCGCAGCACCCATCGGAGCATTCCTCTCACAAATGAATCCCCCTCTGATCTGCCCGAAGTTCTACCGTACGCCATTTGAAAATCCTTCCTGCGTGCACGCAAGCCCGGTGGGCATTTGATTCATCGCTCCAAACTCAAACGCCCCGGCCTCCAACGCCGCGCCCAACGCGCGGTTGCCTTTGCCGTGTGCCGCGCGGGCCAATGCCGCTCCATACGCCTCAAGCACCCGAGTTTCGTGCCAGATATCCACAAACGCCTTGCGCGCAGCGGTCCCCTGCACGTCGCGCCGGTCGGGTTGGTGTTGCAGATCGCGCATCGCATCGATCAGCTCATCCTCGGTTTCAAACAGCGACCCACCCCCGGCCCGCTCGACGATCTCGGGGAACGGGCCCAGCCGCCGGGCAATCACCGGTGTGCCCAGCCGGAAGCTTTCGATCAGGATGATGCCGAATGTCTCGTAACAGACCGACGGTACGATCAGCCCCAGCGCGCCGCGGTAATAGGCGTTCAACTCGTCAGGTGCCTTGCGGCCCAGGAATTTGATCCGGTCATTGCCTGCGGCTTGTGCCTTCAGCTCATCCGCGTAATCGCCATCACCAAGGATCAGCAGATCGGCATCCGGATAACGATCAAAGGCCGGGAACACATCCTGCAACCCTTTGATTTTTTCCAGCCGTCCGACAAACAGGAAATAGGAACGGTCATGCGCGGCGGGTTCCGGCAAGGCGTCCTGGTCCAGATCGGGCAGGAAATAGGGCAGCACCTGCATCTCCTGCCGTAGGCCGAACTCGCGATGTTTGGCCCGGCTGAATTCGCTTTTGGCGATGATCAGGTCCATGTGATCCAGCGCCCGGTCCAGCGCACCGGTATAGCGCCACAGCTGAGGCGGGCGTTTGTAGTTCAGCACGCAACGCAGGCACTGGCGGTCATCGCACAGCTCGCGCCCGTGCCGCCACAGCACATGCGTGGGGCAGACCAGCCAGTGCTCATGCGCCTCATAGATCTTCAGCCCCTCGCCCATTGGCAACAGGCCGGGCCCACCGATCAGAGAGGTATTGTTGTGCCAGATGATATCCAGTTTCCGCTCGGCCAGTATCTCGCGGATGCGGGCGGCATGGACAACCGGGCGGCCAAGCTGCTGGGTCAGCAGGTTCGACATCATGCCATTGCGACTGCGCAACCCGATCCGCCGGACCCCGTCCGGGTCGCCCTCGGGCTGTGGTTTGCCGCCAAGGATCAGATAGCTGTCCTCATCATGCACCACCGTCACGTCATGCCCCCGCGCTACCAGCGCCCGGGCCATGCGCTGAATACCCACGGCATCGCCGCCGAAGGAGTATGGCGGGTAAAATGTGGTGAACATCAGAATGCGCAAAGACTGCATGCGAATTGTACCAGATTACCAATAACTTTCCGGTATCAAACACGATCCTCGTCACAATCGAAAGACACAAGCCACGCAGTTGCCCGGTTCGCGCCCGGTGTTGCGGGCTTGCTTCAGATGATTGCAAGCTGCCGTGATCCGCCTTCATGACATGGGCAAATACCGTGCGCGTGTTATGATTGCCCGATTGTTGAGAAATTTGGCTCAGACCTACACAAAAATGCAGACCGCCCCTTCTTCAAATCCCCTCCATGTTGTCGAAATGGGTTCCCAGTTTGGCATGGGCGGCATCACCCGGCATATCCTCGGGCTGAGCGACTGGCTGGAGGCAAGGAACCATCGCATCACGCTGGCGGGCACCGCCGATATCTGGGCGGGTCCGGATCGGGGCGCCGGATTTCTGGACCTGCCCACCCGCTATGTCGCGGGCGAAGGCGGCAGCATCGTCAACCGGCTCCGTCATACAGCAGTCGCGGCCTGGCGCTTGCGGCGCTGGCTGGCGGACAATCCGGTCGATCTGATCCACTGCCATGAATCCGCACCGGCACTGGTTGCCAGCCTGGCCCGCACCGGGCGACGCATTCCGGTTGCCATCACCTATCACGGATCGGAACCAAATCGAATTGCCACCTTTGGCCAGATCGCCGCTAAATGCGATCTGGTAATCACGCCCAGTCATCGCTCGGCTGACGATCTGGTGACCATCGGCAACGTGCCAAAGGAAAAGTTAAAGGTGATCGGCTTGGGCGTCTCGCCTCCGCCCGAGGACAGCGCCGAGGATATCGCCGAATTGCGAGCCAAGCTGCTTGGGGATGGCGAGCGGGTGATCCTAACGCTGGCCCGTCTGCAGCCGCAGAAGGGGATCGATATTCTGATCGATTGTGTCGCCCGGATGAAGCAGACCCACCCCGGCTATCGCTTTGTCGTCGCCGGCGACGGGCCGGATGAGGTAAAACTGCATGCTCTGGCGCAGGAAAAAGGTGTTGGCAAGCACCTGCAATTCATCGGCCGAACAGACAAACCGATCCGTCATCTTCGGGCGGCTGATCTATTCCTGCTGACCTCTCGGTGGGAGGCGTTGCCTTTCACCATCGCCGAAGCGTTTCAGGCCGGAACACCCGCCGTGGCCACCGCCTGTTCCGGCGTGGTCGAGCTGATCGACAACAGCGTCGGTGCAGTGGTGCCTATCGGTGATGTCGCTGCGATCTGCACGGCTGTTGCAGATGTCCTGTCAGACGAAGGGCACCGGAAAACCCTTGCGAAAAACGCCCTAAAACGCAGCAGGGAAGATCGGTTCGACCCGGATTGGGTGCATCATCAGTTTGAAAAAACCTATTACGATCTGGTGGGACGGTTACGCGGCTGACGCCTGTTCCTCCGTCATATATCGCGCTCCCGTTCTGTTGCTATTTTCTCGGCGATCCGCGCGCCCGCACGGGCGGACAAGGCCATGATGGTCAGGCCCGGATTCTGGAAAGGATTGGTCGGAAACGACGCCGAATCCGTGACATGGACATTGGGACAGTCATAGACTTCGAGATCTTTGTTCAGCACATGTCGAGCTGGGTCATCACCCATACATGCTCCTCCGGTTTCGTGGATCGACGACCCCGGCTGCAAGGCCCCGTCGGGGGTATAGACCAGCGGCCCGGCCATTTTATAGGCCAGTTTCGATATCAGGCTTTCACGCCCCAGCAGGTCATCGGGCAGACCAAAAGTCTGTGACACGTCCTTCAGCGTGTCTTTCATGTCCTGCACCATTGCACGTTCATTATCGGAATGGCGCAGCGTGACCTTTGGCGCGGGGATGCCCCAGATATCGCGTTTGGTTGGGTCAAGCTCCACCCGGTTCTCAGCACGCGGCAGAACCTCTCCGATTGCCATGAAAAACCAGCCGGGCTCGATCCGCCCAACGGACCCCAGCAAAGAATAGCTGCGCAGGAACCCACAATCCTCTTGGCCCCCACGGTTACGGAAACCGGGTATATAAATGCCGGACTGGGCGCCGAAATCATAAGGATCATGATCCGGCCCCAGACCTTCGATTTCAGGTAGGGTGCCCGCCCGGAAAACCATCAGATGATCCGACAGGTAGCGACCCAGATTGCCCGATGAATTACCCAGCCCCCGCTCATGTCGTGGCCCGTGAGAATTCAGTAGAAGCCGCACGGATTCAATGGTCGAGGCGCAAACCGCTATCACCCGCGCCGTCACGGTGTGTTCCTGACCACTGACCGCGTCGATGTACCGGATGCCAGTTGCCAGGCCCGTCCGTGCATCGGTTTCTATCTTTGAAACCACCGCCCCGCTGCGCAGTTCGAAATTCCCGGTTGCCTGCGCCGCGCTCAGCGGCAGAGGTGTCCGTGAGGGCACATGTCGGATGATCCGGCAAGTGGTGGCGGGCCGATCCGGCCATTTCTGCGCAAGCTCGACCATGATCCGGCGTTCCGCTTTGGTCAGCGGGTGAGGGGCGTCGTAGATACCGTCGGGCAGATTTTCAATCTGCGCCGCCTCCCCCGCAACACCCAGAAACTGCTCAACCCGACCGTACCAGGGATCGAGATCGGCATAGGAAATTGGCCAGCTGTCGCCAAAACCATCCTGCTCGGCCGCCTTGAATTCCTGATCCGAAAGGCGCAGCGCGTTACGCCCCCAAAGATGCAGCCGCCCACCCACCTGACGGGAGCGGAACCAGTTGAATTGGGCACCGGACGGTGTGGTGTAGGGGTTCTGCCGGTCATTGACGAACAGATGTTCGGTCAGAGGTGTGAAGGACATGCAGCGTGCCTGCACATGCTGCCCCCGCAGGATCGCCATGACACGGCTGAGGATGCTGACACGGGATCCACCCGTACGGTCGCTGTCGGGAAAATCACCCTGAGGATCCAGCGCGCGCCCGGCCTCCAGCATCAATGTCCGGCAACCGCGCTCGCTTGTTTCCTTCGCAACCCATCCACCGGCTGCGCCGGAGCCAATGACGATGACATCGTATTCTGGTCCGGGTGCCTGCATCGTTCAGGGCCTGCGCGTGATGTAGCCCCAGACCTCGCCGCAGGTCCAGGCGATGGTCAGGATGATGATATAGGGCAGTGCTGCTAAGTATCGCAAAAGCCGCCCCTTGCCCGCCTGTGTCAGACCGTGGCGCACCCACAGCACCGGTGGGATCAGCGGGCTGGACAGGATATAAACCAGCCGTTTCGGACCACTCATATGCATCGCCCGGATATGGCCAAACAGACGCCCCCAGTGAAAGCGCTCGGGCAACAACTGGCGCAGCCGAGCCGGAGGACGGACATGGTCGACAACCAGCTCATTGGACAGCAACAACTCTTCGCCCTGTTCGATCAGGAACCAATGAACGACCGGTTCGCGAAAGCGTTCTTTCCACAGATGGCGGGTCGCCTCGAGCGCTTTCCGGCTGTAGGTCACATTCACGTCTGAAACCCATTCCGCCTGGCCGCTATCGAACGGCAGGCCGTAGCGGCCAAAGTCGGTCACATAAAACGCCCAGTTCAGCAGCGAGACCGGTTCCTTACAGTCGATGGCGCCGCCAATGACGTTCTTTCCGGTTTCCGCATGCAGGCGCATGACGGTGCGGGCCCAGTCCGGGTGTGGATGACCACGATCTTCGAGGATCGCGATCACGTCACCAGTGGCAGCCGCCAGCCCGGCTGCGCGCCTGCGGTCAAACAGCTCATGCTGACCTGCCTCAGAAGTAAGCGGGCGGGCGGGCGTGATGATCCCGAGGTCCAAAAAATTTACATCCGGGAACTCCGCCGCGTAATCAGCGGCGTCTGAGACGCTCGCGTCATATGGCACGATGATGTCCAGCGGCGGCGGGTCTTCGAATGCGGCAACCGACAGCAGGAAGTCACGCAGGTAAGAGCCGCCATCGACAATCGTCACGACAATGGAAAGCGTTGGATGATCTGTCACCGCAAGCTCCTGCAACTGAAAAAAACCTGCCTCTTCACGGCAGATACTGACAATGCCCGGTCGGGATGCCAAGCGTCGTCTGGAAACCGGTTAGAGGTCATGCGGCCATGTCCCCCAGCGCCTTGAGCGTCACAGGCTGGCCGGTTGCACTGCTTTCGCGCACCGCATCGGCAACCTCGATCGCCCGCAGGGCGGCGTGACCATCGGAAATGCGCAAACCTGTCCGACCCGCACAAAGGCCAACGAACTCCTGCAGCTCATCTGCAAAAGACAGCAACGCCGTAGTCTTCCAGGATTTCAGTTTTTCCCGCAGCATGATCCCGGGATAGCGGCGATGCTGACGGATGGGCCTGCCGCCCGGGCGATCCATGGTGATCAGCAGCGTTTCCATCGGCGCGTAGGCGCCGCGCACCATGCCTTTGCTGCCATAGACCTCGACCTGGCTTTTATAACCTTTCCAGTCTGTCCAGGTCGCCTGATACATCGCCGGAATGCCCTCGGGGTTTTTGAAGATCGCCATCGCGTTGTCCTCAGAGCCGGGCTCGTTCCAGACCTTTTCGGTGGCGACACCATAAACGCTGGTGATTTCGCCCAGCATATGGCGGGCCATGTCGGTCATGTGAATCCCCACATCCCACAGCGCGCCACCCCCGGATATCTCGGATTTGTATTCCCAGTCATGCACGAATTTCGTCAGACCCTCATGGCCACCATAGATGCGCACATGATCGACCTCTCCGATCTGGCCCGATCCGATGATATCTTTCACGTAAGAGAAGGCTGGGTAATAGCGCATGTTGAATCCGCCGCCCAGAGCCCTGCCCGCCGCCCGGGCTGCTAAAACGATCCTGCGGCTGGCCTCGGCCGTGGTGGCCAGTGGCTTTTCCGCCAGCACGTGCAACCCCCGCTCAAACGCGGTCAGGCACAAAGGTTCGCGCACATGTGCCGGAGTCGAAATAATGACCGCGTCCATGTCGGCATCAAAAAACCTGTCTGCATCGGTAAAGGCTGGCGCACCACTGGCCACGGCTTCGGCGCGGTCCATGTCCATATCCATAACGGCGGCAAGCGTGGTGTCAGGGTTGTCGATAATGGTCTGCACGCGCATCTGCCCGATCTTGCCGGCTGCGCCGATCACACCGATCCTCATAAAATTCCTCACTCAAAAACCTTGGGGTGTTACACCCCGGACATCTATAACAGCAGATCATCTGTTAGCGGAGTAGCATGCGCAACCACCCTGCGCTAGGCTTCTGAGGCGCAACGATTTCATGCCTAGATTTGAATTGAAGAAGGATTGGCAACAGTGAACTTCACCGGATCAGAAAAACTGCGGGGGCAGGCAGTCTTTGTCACCGGCGCGACAGGGTTTCTCGGGGGGCGCCTGGTTTCGGCCCTTCTGGAAAGCGGGGCGCGGATAACAGCCCTGTTGCGCAGCCGCCATGGCGCGAAAGGCCTTGAAGCAATGGGCGTCACTGTCGTCACCGCAGCACTTGGTGATCGGGATGCGATTGCAGACGCCCTGCGCGGCCACGACATACTGGTGCATCTGGCCTATGACGTGCGGGCCACTTCCGAGAAGAACCTGTCAGATTTTGCCGCACTGTTCAGCGCGGCACAGGATGCTGGCATCGGCAGGATCGTCCATACCAGTTCCATCGTGGTTTATGATGTCTGGCCCAACGCGGATCTGGATGAAACCAGTCCGGTGCAACGCTCTGGTGGCAGCCCGTACCGCCAGGCCAAGATCGAGATGGAGAAACAGCTGATGGCTGGACCCATCCCGGCCGCCATCCTTCAACCCACCTTGATTTACGGGCCCGGCAGCGCCTTGTGGACGGATCAGTTGACGGAAAACCTGGCCACAGGAACACAAGTCCTGCCGCAGCCCCTGGGCCTGTGTAACGGTGTGTTCGTCGACGATGTGGTACAGGCCATTCTCAGGGCGGCAGTTCTCGCGGATCTGGGGCAGGAACGCTTTATCATCTCCGGGCCTGAACCGGTGGCTTGGTCCGACCTTTTATCCGGCTATTCGCGGATCATCGGCAAAGGCGAGCTCCGCCTGGAACCGTATCAAACCCTCTCGGACCGATTGGGCCCCGAACCCGATCATGATGCGGGTCCCGAGACCCTCTCGGTTGCGGCCCGGATCGGAGCGCTTGGCCGTACGCTGCTGGGGCGGGAACGGTTCGAAGCGCTGGTGCGTGCCATCAAAAGGCGCGTGTCCTCCGGCGATGGTGCCGCCTATCCCGACCGGCACCTGCTGGAACTTTTTGCTGCCAAGGGCAGGTGCAGCATCGTACATGCACAGGAGCGATTAGGTTATCAGCCCGACTACTCGCTTGAAAAAGGTCTGGCGGCGACAGCAGACTATTTGCGGGGCCGGTTTGGCTAACGCCATGCCATTATTTAAAACGCAACCGCATGGCCCGGATTTCGGGGCTGCTATCAAGGCAAAAACATGCTGCATATTGGTGTAGACGCCAGTTCCTGGGAAAATGAACGTGGCTTTGGACGTTTCACCCGCAATCTGATCCCTGCCCTGGCGGCCCGGCAATCGGGCTTTCGCTATACGTTGCTGTTCGATCAGGAACCGACGCGGCCTGTACCCGAAGGTGTCGATATCCGGATTGCCGGGTCGGACAAGTCGATGTCAGAGGCGTCCTCCGGGGCCTCGGCGCGCGGTGGGGCCGATCTGATCACCATGGCCCGATCCGCACAGCGTATGGAATGCGATCTGTTCTTCTATCCGGCGGTCTATTCCTATTTTCCGCAACTGATCCGACGGCCCTCGGTCGTGTGTTTTCATGACACCATTCCTGAACGGTTTCCCGATCTCATCTTCCCCAAGAAACTGAACTTCCGCCTGTGGCAGGCGAAATGCTGGCTGGCCAAGAAACAGGCAACGCGGATCATGACAATCTCGCAGGCATCCGCCAATGATCTGGAACGTATTCTGCGCATCCCCGCAGATCGCACCGACATTATCACCGAAGGGGCTGAGCCGGTCTTTCGGCAAATCCACGACGCACAGCTTCTGGCACAGACGCGTCAGACATACGATATCCCGCCCGACGCGCCCTTGTTGGTCTATGTGGGTGGCTTCAACCGGCACAAGAATGTGTTGCGGCTGATCGAGGCGATGCCTGAAATCCTGGCGCGTGTGCCAAATGCACGCCTGGCCATTGTCGGGCGCACCACCGGCGCGCGGTTCTGGGACAATGTCGAAGACCTCAAGGCCAGCGCTGCTGCCGATGCGGCGCGGTCCGAGAGCATCATCTTCACCGGTGAGATCGACGACGAGCAGCTTGCATTGCTTCTCAACACAGCCGATGCGCTGGTCTTCCCCTCGCTCTGGGAGGGGTTTGGTCTGCCGGCGCTTGAGGCGATGTCCTGCGGTACCCCCGTTTTATCCTCGGATTGCGGCAGCCTGCCCGAGGTGGTGGGCGATGGCGGGCTGTATTTCGACCCCCTGTCCAGTCAGGCACTGGCAGATCAGGCCACCCGTTTACTGACCGAACCGGGCCTGCGGACCGATCTTTCGCAAAAGGCGCTGGCACAGGCTTCACGGTTCAGTTGGGACAAGGGCGCGGAACTGGCCGAGGCGTCGTTTCGGCAAGCATTACGTCCGAAATGACAAGAATTTTCCTGACTTGGATTTATAAATAATACCCTCAACAATACCGCAAATGACCAAAAATTGAGGCGCTTTGGGAAACACGGTACTGCAGTCTCGGACCGGGCTGACAAATATATTGGATTCGCCTCCGTTCCGCCCTATCCGTGGAGGAGCCTGGGTTTCCGGCAGCTGCACCGCGAATTGATTTCAGTCTGACTTTGTACGATCAGGATAGATTATGAACTACGAAACCTCGCACCATCTTTCCCTCAAGCAGCTTATCGCGGCGCGCGATGCGCGGGTTGCTGTGGTTGGGCTGGGCTATGTCGGGCTGCCGCTGGCGCTGACTGCCTATGATGAGGGGTTCGATACCACCGGCGTTGATCTCAACCCTGACCGGGTGGCACGGATCAATCAGGGCGATCAGGTCATATCGTATCTGGCGTCAGACCGGATCGCACAAGCGGTAGACAGTGGCAGGTTCCGCGCAACGCAGGACGCTGCGGCACTGGCCGAGGCCGATATCATCCTGATCTGCGTGCCGACCCCGCTGACCGATGCACAAGACCCGGACATGCGCTTTGTCGCCGCCGCCGCCGAAACCATCGCGCAGCATCTGCGCCCCGGTCAGATGGTGGTGCTGGAAAGCAGCGTCTGGCCCGGAGCCACTACCACACTGGTTCAGCCGATCCTTGAGGCGGGCGGTCTGCGCGCGGGCAGTGATTTCTTCCTGGCGTTTTCGCCCGAGCGCGAAGACCCCGGCAATGACAAGTTCGACACGCACAGCATCCCGAAAGTGGTTGGCGCCGACGATCCGCTGTCGCGGCAACTGGTCGAGGATTTCTACCGCGCTATCGTCACCAGCGCCGTTCCGGTCAGCTCGGCCGCCACAGCCGAAGCGGTGAAGCTGGTCGAAAACAGCTTTCGCACCGTCAATATCGCGCTGGTCAACGAGTTGAAGACCGCGCTTGAAGCAATGGACGTGGATGTCTGGGAAGTGATCGAGGCTGCGGCGACCAAGCCGTTTGGCTTCATGCCCTTCTATCCCGGTCCCGGAATTGGTGGGGCCTGCATCCCGGTGTCTCCGGCCTATCTGGCCTGGCGCGCTGCGGATGCAGGATCTGATACGCCAATCATCAATCTGGCCCGCTCCAGCAACGACGCCGTGCCATCCATGCTGGCGGCACGGATGGCGGCTGAACTGGCGGCGCGTAACGGCTCGGCCATCGCCGAGACCGGGCAGCCCCTGACCGGACAGCGCATCCTGCTGATGGGCATCGCCTATAAGCGCGATGTTGAAGACACCCGCCGCAGCCCGGCGCTGGTGCTGCTGGACGAGTTGGAGAAGCTGGGGGCCGAAGTGGACTATCACGACCCGTATTTCCCCCGCCTGCCCGAAGGTGGCGAATACCCGCAGCTTGCGGGTCGCACATCCCAGCCGCTGACCGCGGAAAACCTGAAGCGCTATGCGGCGGTAGCCGTGATCACCGATCACAGCGCCCCGGATTACGGTCTGGTCGCGCGCGAGGCGGCACTGGTTTTTGATACGCGCAATGTTTTTGAAAAAACAGGGATCAGGGTGACGGACGGGCGTTTGATCAAGATGTGATTGTACACGCCTATTCAGTTGATATTCGCCCCTGTCAATGAAGGTTTTAGCGCTGGTCGCGAGTTTTGCAGAACCACACCATCAGCGCGATAAGGTGAAGAGTAATGTCGTATTGATACGGAAGCCATGTTTTAACCGTTAGGAAAATTGGCTCTCTGGGTTAGTGCTCCATATCTCAGAAGTAAAGGTAACCTTGCATGGAACGGCGGAGAGACGTGGATGGCCTGCGAACCGTGGCAGTAGGGCTTGTAGTCGTTGAACATACCGGACTGAACATTTTTCCAGGTGGCTTCATCGGAGTCGATATCTTCTTTGTCATTTCCGGATTCCTCATTTCCAGGGTCATTTTTGAGGAACTGGCAGTCAGGGATTTCCGGCTGACCCGATTCTATGAAAGACGAATACGCCGAATTATCCCAGCTTTATTCGCGACATTGTTTGTAGCAGTGGCCGCAAAATTTTTCCTTAATTCGCAAGAGAGTTTCGAAAATGAGCTGTGGGTTGCCTTGAGCGCCGCAGTTTCGGTTTCCAACTTTCTATTTGCCACAGGCTGGGAATGGTTCGGCGACACACATTTGCTGCACACTTGGTCGTTGGGAATTGAGGAGCAGTTTTATCTGGTCTTTCCACTCGTTGCTATTTTGGCGGCGCGATATTCGATTAATCTGTTCCTAACCTTTTCCATTATTGCGCTTGCGTCTTTCGTTTGGGCTGCAGTGACCACCGCTCATTATGAAGATTACATGTTTTTCATGCCCCAACTCCGAGCCTGGGAGTTGTTGATGGGAGTTCTGCTTTCGGCGGCCCGTTTACCCTCTCTTCAACGGGTGAGCGCGGAGATATTCGCTCTCGTCGGGCTGGCCCTGATCGTGGTCGCCGCATTGATCCTCTCGCCGTCAAAAGGCACATTCCCTGGTCCGTGGGCGCTGCTTCCATGCTTGGGGGCTGTCCTGATCATTTATAGCGGCGGGCACGAAACAATCGTCAAAACCATCCTCTCGACCCGACCGTTTGTCGGAATCGGTGTGATTTCATATTCTCTCTATCTTTGGCATTATGTGTTGTTCGGATTTTTCCGGGACTACACTGACAAAGGGTACAACCTTGGCCTTAAGAGCAGCATTGTCATGATCGCTATTTCGCTGCTCGTTGCATGGGCCAGTTGGCGCTGGATCGAACAACCGTTTCGGAAACCGGGTCGTAAAAGACAGCTGGCGACCAGCCATACGGGGTAAAACCCGGGTTGCGGTCACAAAAACCCTCTTCCTGTCCCATCACAACAGATCAGCTCCATTCCTCACGCGCCGCGCGGTTTTATGCCGTACCTGATGGTTTCGTGTACAGTGCGTTGACGACATAAATCATTTACGAAACAGTGGATTCAGACATCACTCATGTCTCAAAAAGAATACGCGGTATCTCACGAGTAGTGGAGCGACAGCTCCAACAGGTAAAAATAACCAAATTTTAACCCAAGGTGGTTCACAGTTTTGCCATGATTCCAGCGCGGAATCATACCGGGCACTCACACCGGTGGCGCAATCACGGCCACTCTGGAAACTGACGCGGCCAAGACCAATGCCGGAGGACCGGATAACATGATGGGAATTCTCGGGATAGCTGTCCTTGTCGGTCTGGGGGCCAGTGGGTTTGCGTTGTACTCAGGCATGTCCATCTTGATGGTATTAGGGATCTACATGCTGGCGGGCTGGGCAGTCATCCTTTCTGCTATCATCGTGATTTTCGCCCTCCGCTCGTTCAGGCCTCAAGCACAGAAACAGGATCACGCCTATTCAGGCTGATCATTTACAGCTTCCCTACACATCTTTCGTCAAAGCTGCAAACACGCGGCAGGGCACCTTAATCCCGCCCGGCGACCCTCTTGGCCACATAGCCCAGAAACGCCCGCTGCGGGTTTCTGATCTGCGGGCGGCCGGATGCGGTCCAATAGGCCAGCCAATCCGCCTCCAACGCATAGACATCGCGGCCCGGTGCCATTGCCCGGGCTTCCTCCAGTGCCTGTGACGGCAGGATCGGTTTGTCCGGTCCCTCGACCACCTGGCCACGGCGCGAAAAGCGGATCAGGTCGCCGGGCTCTTCGATCATCTCGTAATCGGGCAGGTGATCGGCTGCGATCATGTCGCGGATCATTTTGCGGAACACCCGCCGGGGCGAGGCCGAGCCCGATTTCTTCAGCAGCACCTCGACCGAGATCCGCCACTCGGGCTGGCGACCGCAATGCTTGCGGGCCAGCTCATAGATGCGCCGCTCAAGCGGTTTGCGCAGGCGAAAGTAGTCGCGGCTGAGGGTCAGAACGGATTTCGCCAGCACCGCGCGAAACAACCAGTCCGACAGTTTCACACTGACGCTGACCATCCGGCCCGCCCGGGTGTGGCGGACGATTTCCCAGCTTTCGATCAGGCCGAACCCGGTGGTGGTTTCCTTCTCGCCGGTGACAATGTTGGTGGTGATCCGGGTGCCTGCCAGCCGCTCGAACGCTTCGCGCAGACGCTTGTAGCCATCGCCGCTGGTTTCGCGGTTGGTGGCCACCAGCAGATCATGCGCCTTCAGATGCAGCACCCGGCTGACCGTCCGGCCCGCATTGATCGCTGCCATCAGCTGGCTGATGCAAAAGATCAGGATGTCCTTGTCGTGGATCGTCGCCAGCCCCCGCACCGAGGGCGTCACCGTGATCTCGACCCCGTTATGCTCGTAATTGAGGATCCGGCGATCCGGTCGGGTCGAGAGCGAAAACATCGGATGCTCCATCGAGCCCATATCTGTCTTGGGCAGCGCATCGAAGATATCGCATACAAAAAAATCACCCGTTGGGTGCCGGTCGGGCAACAACGCCCCTGACCCGCTCATACTGCCCTGCCCATATGTCCTGCCCGAATCTTTGTTCGTGGTTTTATTGACGCCTACCGTAGAGTTATCCACAGGACGCGTAAAGCCGCCGGAACGTGGGATCAGAGTCACTGCAACGTGGGATCAGAGTCGCCTGATCGTGGGATCAGATTCACTATGGGCGCTCGATAATGCAAAAAACCATTTTTTTTCTTATACTTAAAAACATCAGGATTTCGCTGTAACTAATAAGATAACAGGATTCTAACTGGATATTTTTTTGCCTGACACTCAAAACCAGCGTTTCAATCGATAGTTACCCCTTATTATTGCTTAGAAAATCCGGTTTTATGCTCATTATGCTTCCGCATGCTTCCTTTTGTGGTATATTGGTCAAAACATAGCACATAGGCAGATTTTCAATGCGAGCAGCGACCTCCGAGGGGCTTCCCCCGTATTTCAATATCGATCCGGATCTGGCTTATGCTGAGCTTGGCAATCCAACCGGTACGGGTGACTTTTCACAAATCGCGGATGCCTGTGCGCGGGGTCGCAGCGATCTGGCAAACCGGGGGCTAGAAGAGAACGGTCAGAAAAAGCTGCGCCTGTTTTCAACTTGGGAAATCACCAAATACCTGATCCCTGTTGCACCCGCCCATTTTCGCCGTGTGCTGAAGGGCAACCCGGATTTGCCGCAGGGGCAATCCGAAACCGAGGGTGGGGCCAAGTGGTTCACGCTGGATGAGGTTCTGCGGCTGCGGGCACATTTTGCCTCGGAGGGGTCCAAAGCCAAAGAGTACCGCCCTTACCGGCCCAATGGGCTACCTGCCAAGATCGTTTCGGTCGCCAATTTCAAGGGCGGCGTTGGCAAGACCTCAACCTGCGCGCATCTCGCCATGTCTGCCGCCCTGGATGGTTACAAGGTGCTGGTCATTGATCTGGACAGCCAGGGTTCGATGACGTCGATCTTTGGCGGCAAGGTAACCGATGAATGGCAGACGGTGTTCCCCCTGCTGGCCCGTCATTACGCCACCCATCTGCGCCGTGATAATCAGGGACGGCTTGATCGGGGTGAGGCACCACACCCCATCGACGACACCTTGTCCGAAGCGCTGAAGGTCCGCAGCAGCGATCTGATCCAGACCACGCATTGGCCGAATATCGACTTGATCGGCGCGCAGCTGAACCTGTACTGGGCCGAGTTCCAGATCCCCGTCTGGCGAATGCAGGGCCGCAGCTGGAAGCTGTGGGACGCGCTGACCGATACGCTGGACGAGGATGGGGTGCTGGACGAGTATGACATCATCTTCATCGATACCCCCCCTGCCCTTGGCTATCTGACGATCAATGGGCTGGCCGCCTCGGATATCCTTCTGGTGCCCATGGGGGCCTCGTTCCTGGAGTTCGACTCCACCGGGCGCTTCTTTGACATGCTGCATTCCACGTTTCAGTCCATCGAAGATGGTGAGAACATGGCGGCTCGCGCGTTGGGACGGCCCGAGATGGCCTTTCAGTGGGACGCCGTGCGCACGATCATCACCCGCTATGACGGCAGCCAGCAGGCGGAGCTGGCCGGGCTGATGCAGGCCTATCTGGGTCGGACTCTGTCGCCACATTGGCAGGGCTACACGGCGCTGATCGGGCAGGCCGGGGAACAGGTCAACGGCATCTACGAGGCCGATTACCGTGATTTCAATCGCGAGACCTATGTGCGCGGGCGGGAAACCTTCGATGCCACCTATGCCTCGTTCAAGAAGCTGCTGATTGGTGTCTGGCGAGGTGAGGAACTGGCCCAGCAGGCCGAAGCGGCGGGAACGCCGGAACTGGCGCTAAGGTGATCATGTTTCGCGCGCGAAACACATCAGTGGTGCCCGAAACAGGGTCTGATCTGCGCTGGAAAAGGAGAAAGTGATGGCAAAACGCAAACGGTTGACCCCTGCCCGGCCGGATTATCTGGAAGACACCCGCCCTGCCCCCGGGTTGAACCCCATGTTCCCTGCGGATACGCCCCGCGCTGCGCCTCCGGTTGCGCAGGTGGCTGGAGCCACGGCGGCTCAGGCGGCACTGGAGGAGCTGTCCGGAGAATTGCGTGCCGCCCGTGCCGAAGGTCGGCTGGTGCAGGACCTGCCGCTGGATTCCATTGAGGAAACCTATCTGGTGCGCGACCGGCTGGCGGCTGATGACGCGGATATGGAGGCATTGAAGGAAAGCCTGAAGGCGCGCGGGCAGCAAACACCGATTGAGGTCGTGGAACTGCCGGAGGGGCGTTATGGGCTGATCTCTGGCTGGCGTCGGATGACAGCGCTGCGGGCCTTGGCGCAGAACACGGGCGAGGCGCGCTTTGCAACCGTACGTGCCTTTCTCAGGCAACCACAGAGCGCATCAGACGCTTACGTGGCCATGGTCGAGGAAAATGAGATCCGCGTCGGGCTGAGCTATTATGAGCGGGCCCGGATCGTGGCGCGCGCGGCAGAGCAGGGCGTTTACCCGGATGAGGCCGCCGCCCTGCGCGGGCTGTTTGCATCGGCCAGCCGGGCGAAACGGTCAAAGATAGGGTCCTTCATCGCGATATATCACGCGCTGGACGATCACCTGCAGTTTGCTTCGGCCATTCCCGAGCGGTTGGGATTATCGATTGCCAAGCTTGTGAAAGAGGAGTCGAAAGCGACTGCTTTGATAGCCAAAGCCCTGCAAGGGGCCGCGCCCGAGACATCGGAAACTGAGATATCGGTTCTGACCCGCACGGCAAACAACCTGTCATCAAGGGATGCAAAATCGCCCGCTCCCGAGACGGTCTCGAAAGAGACATTCGGTGACATTCATTTGAAACAGAGTCGAAACGGTTCACAAGTCATCCTGTCCGGTCGAGGGATGTCTGAAGAATTTCTTATGGAACTGAAAACCTGGCTACACGCACGCAGCACCTAATGTTTCGCGCGCGAAACCGCCCCTTCTTTCATCCCAACAGGTCCGTCGCCGGGTTTTCGGCGATATCGACGTCATCGTAGTATTTCTGCGCCTGCGCCATGGAGCGGTGCAGGGACAGGCGCATGGCGGCCTGGATCGGGGCGCCGTCCAATGCGGCTTGCGTCAGAAACCCCGAGCGCAGCCCGTGAGGGCTGGCGAAGTCCTCAGGTAGCCCAGCCAGTTTCAGTCGATGCTTGACGATCTGATAGATCGCGTCTGGAGACAGACGGCGTTTCAGCACGTGGTCGGCCTTGGAGATGGGGCGGAACAGCGGCCCATCCCTGATCTGACCCACCTCGATCCAATGCACCAGCGCCTGTGCCGCCCGGGTTTTCAGCACCAGCCGCGGGGTTTCCCCCTTTTGGGTGGTCTTGGTTTCCAGCAGTGAGATCCACACCAGGCCCTTGGTCTCGAACTCTTTCAAGGACACATCTTCCCGCATCAACCCGGTGATCTCGGACCTTCGCCGCCCGCCCGAGGCCCAGCCCAGCATCAGGAGCGCCCGGTCGCGGCAATCGCGCCGCGACCCCCGGCAGGTGGCCAGCAGCTGCTCCAGCACATCGCGGGTGATCGGATGTTGCGATTTCGGGGCAGGGGGCCGGGCGGCGGCGCGGCGCGCCTTGGCCCGGGCCTGCTTGACCTGCGGGGTATCAAACGGGCTGGTGAGGTTTTTCATCCGGTGAAAGGCCAGCCAGGAGGCGATGCGCCGGTCCAGCGTTGAGGGGGCCGGGCAGGCCGGCGACTTGCGCAATCCCTGCGCGATCAGTGCCTCGACCGTCTGGCGGGCGCGATCGTCCACCGGCACGCCCGTCAGGTCGCGCGCATGATCGAGGATAAAGGCCAGTGCGGTGGCTTCGCTTTCGGGCCAGTCCAGAGTCGTGCCAAAGCGCAAAGCCTTCCACGCGGTGATATAGAGCAGGTCGCGCTCATAAGCGCGCAGCGTATTGGCTGGCGTACCGCGCACATAAAGATCGGTGAGCGCCTCCTGATCGGCCTGGGGGAGGGCAGCGGAGGGGCTGGGAAGATAAGGCGCAAGAGGCTTCATGAGGCACATTCTGCGCGTATTTCCCGGCAAAATCAATCAAACGTGATAAGGGATACTTATCAACTCTAATTGACAGAATTTCAAAAAAAGCAAAGCGCTAAACAATTTGGTTATATTTTGTCTATTATGTTGGTAATATATTGATTAAAAGCTAAAAACTTTTCAAATTCTAAAACAACTGCTCTTCCGTGAAGCTATGTATCTGTTGCGGACTTTTGGTCATTGGACGTTCCAAGATATAGAATGTCACTCAGGTCATGGCTTGGGTTTCGACTGGTAATCGCTGAGATCAATGGGTCTTTGTTCTGGGTTCAAAGAGTTCTGCGTTGGCCCGCCGTTTTTCGATTATTAATGTTTGCCTATAGCCTCGAAGTGCTGCGCGCCGCGCATCGGATACTGTTGGGGTTCCTTCGCCCGGCCAAGTGACCAACCAGACACGAGCACTTGGATGAGCACGCAAGGCGGCCTCATGCTCCGATACAATAAAATTAGCGTCGTTGATGTAATAGAACAGAGGTGTATCCGTCCAGTCGCGTGCCTGCCGCATAAAGACAAGGTCATCAGGGCGCATTTCAGGCAGCATCGCTTGTGCAATTCCCTGGTAATCGTTTGGAGCACCGGGCTTTTGGGCGGCATAAGGTATACTGAACACAAACACGATGACGCATATCCCTATCGACACCAGCCTGAGGGGCGGGCGTCGGAACATCCAGACGGCTCCCGCTGCACAGAGGATTAGATAGTAGGGTATGAAGAGTAAAAAGGCCCGGTCGGCCAGAACATATACCTTGTAGGACGCCACAAAAATGATCAGCGGAGAAGCCACTGCAAGAAGCCATAGGAGCAAGGTTCGTTCCTGAGGGTAGTGCAGGGTTTTCGATGGCAGTCTCGGGATTAGCGCGCGCCATGCCGTGCCCATGGTCGGAATAAGGAGCGCAAGAAAGGGTAAAACGGACATTGCCGTCAGCAATTCGGTCCGGCGGTGAGCGATTGAGGCAAGCCACAGCATGAAACAGGCTGAACAGATAGCTGCAAAACCCAAAATCCAAAAAGGAATGTTTCGCTCCAAGCTTACAACCGGCGCTTCGCGCTTTGGCGCTCTCAGACTGGCTGCCAGCAACACGAGGGCAAAGATAAGAATAATCCAGGTCCAGGCTGGTCCGATCTGTAGCATCGGAATGATGCGGTGATCCTTCGCATATAGAAACCCGAAGGAGAAGTATTCTACCAGAAATTCGGGATTTGGATCGCGTACCGCAGTTTTTCGCGCGCGGTAAACTGCATGCGTCAGTGCTGGCGCGGACAGGATGAAGGCTAGGGCTTGTATTTGGAACAGCCTGGGGGTCCGCCACCGATGCGCAAGATATTCAACCTCTACATTGGGCCGGGGCAGAACCAATATTGTCCAGAACAGGTGAAGCAGGATCAATGGCCAGAAGAACTCGACCGTCAGAATTCCGGCCATGACCGAAGCAACATAAGCAATCTCGATTCCAGGTCTCGGTCTGCGTGTCCTTACAAGGGTAATCAAAAGCCAGGTTGCTAAGAGTGACAGGAAAGCCCCGGCAACATACATGCGGGCCATCTGGCTCCATGCGATGTGAAAGCCATGGAGCGCCAGCAATAGCGCGGCCAGGCATGCCACGGTCGATCCGAATACGCTTCGCGCGATCAGGAAAATCAGCGGGATGGAGCCCAAGGCAAACAGGACACCCGGAAACCGTAGCGCGAGATGAGAGGTTCCGAACGTTTTGGTCCAGCCCAACATGGCCACATACCACCCCATGGGGTGCGGCTCGTCATGAAAGTGCCACCAGATCGTTTCCGTAAGCCCAAGCCGTGGGGGGGGCTCGGAGATGCCGGGAACAAGAGGGATACCGGGAACATAGATTTCCGGATGAGAAAGACTGCGGGATTCAATTCCCCATAACCGCAAGATAATCGTCAATACAATTGTGATTGCCAGCGCAATGAAGACGGCCACGTTTCGGCGCTCACGCCTAATTAGGAACACGCTATCTTTTTCGAGTATGCTCATGATTTCTATTTAGCAAAAACCAAGTGTGCCCGGTGGTGACAGGGTCAAATATTCTCGGTTAACATTACAATAAGTGCCCTGAATTAGAAATATTTGCGATGGGGATGCATAGGCTCGTGACCCTAACACCCGCTGTCGGATATGGCTTTCAGGGCTTTCTCACCGTGAGGTTGAGATATGTAACGTGACCATCCCAGGGAATAAGTCTCTCCGTTTTGTGCCCTGTTGACGAATGTAGCGACAATCTGACCAGTGCTATTGAGTGCGAATACGCGGCCACGGTTTGCTTCTTCGAAAATCAAGTGCCCGGACGGTGTGAAATCCTGCAAACCTTCCGATACTGTCGCGGCCCCCAAACCTTCCAATGCCGCACGAAAGGGGCTTTCCACTGAACCATCCTCAAAATCATAGATCAAAGTTTCGCTTATGCCTTCCACACGTGCGCCAAGTCCGCGATCATAGGCATTATTGTTGAACACGGCGATCCGGTGATCATCAAGGATGTCCACGTCATGCTGCGACAACCAGGGGCCTGCCTGGGACCAGATGATTTCGTGAGTCGACGGCCGGTAAAGCATAACAAGAGACGGCGTGCGCAAACTTAGAAACAGGTCTCCTTTTTTCCAATGAGGCCCATTGGTAAGAACCGGCTCGATGTCGTTCAGGTGCATTGGGTCGTGATAAAAATTGGCGGCGGGGAATAGCAGGTGGCGCAAACCGTTGCTATCTAAAATTTCATCCAGCGCCTCTTCGAAGACCACTTCGCCTTTGGCGTTTACCCGCACCAGAGATTCGCGGGCAAATTTAGGTGACAGGTTTTCAGGCCAGTCATTCAGCTTGTAACTTGGGATCCAGAAACCGCCCTGTCCGTCAGGGCTGGTTGAATGGTGAAACAAATATTCGCTTCGTGACCATCGGACGTCACCGCAAGGTGTTAGCATGAACAGCGGCGCAATGTGGTTTTTGACCAGAAGATCCCCTTCTTCGGTCAGGTACGGGTGGATATAGCGAAAATAGGCGTTATTCCAGTTTTCGTAGCGTGCGAACCCATCAAATTCTGGAAGTCGGTTAACAGTGGCCAGCAACGCTTCGGGCTCTGGTGACCAGGTTCTGAGAATCTCTCCGGTCTCCAGAGACATCAACTCGATCACGTGTCGCGCCTGATCGCCGTTATAGCGGCTTAGTAACAAGTACCCGGTCAACCCGCCGGAGCCAGGCGGTTGCCTCCATGACCATCCGGCGGGCAAATCTTCATCCGCGGAAAGACGAAGAAAGGGCATCATTTTGGTGTCTGGCCGCCCAATCTGCTTAATTGCTTGCCGTGCATTCTCTGGGATTTCGGCCAACGTCAGGGCCGCTTCACCTATCGCTCCGAAGTGATCGCCGCCCCGGTCTTCATTTCCCCGCTCTTCGTCGAGAACGACCGCACCAAATAAGACCATGCCTAACAGCCCCGTGACCAGAACCAGTCCCAGGACCCAAAGCTCGACTTTCTTAAAAAGAAGCTTTTCCATCGCGGGTTTTGACCTTGAGATGATAAGCTCAAAAAATGAAAACGTATGAATTCTGGGGACCTTACACCAAAACAGGTCGTTTTTCAAAAAACTGCAACCATCCATCAGAATGCAGGTGATCCCCTGAGGGATTAAATCACTTTTTCAGCCAGGCAGTTAGATGTCTTGAGCTTTACCTTGTCTGTAGGAAAATATGATCAGGGTGAGAGCTTTAAAGCAGGTGTTCGCAGCGATTGTCATGGGGAGGATCTATTAATTACCCCAAGTTTCGCTACCTCACGGCCAGTTTATCAAGATTGGCGTAGAGCGCGTTCGCCGTGTGCAGCAATTCGGCGTCAAACAAGTGATCAGGGGTTTGGTCTGGTGTGTTGCGAAAATAGTTGTCGAAGCACTGGCCTTTTCGGGGAAGCTCCAGCGTCTCGCACAAAGCGTGCATTGTCTGATCAGGACGGACTCTGAGATCATCCTGCGTGACGATCAAGCATATGTCGCTTTGCTTTTCGACGTGGCGAAAGGCTGCAATCCAGTAGTGCAGCCAGTAATCCGGCTGTTTGGGGCCGGTCTGGCCGGGGTCGAACGTGTCGAACGCAATGGGCCGGTGCAGCAGGCCAAATTCGAGATGCCCTATGTCCAGCATATAGCGGCGAACGAAATCATCTTTGGCCTGAAGGTTAAGAAAGTTTTTATGCTGGCGCAGCAGTGAGGCCGCATGTGCGGCCGGTCGGCGCAGCGGGACAATGATGTCGCAGCCGGGGAAATAAGACGGCAACACATTTAATCGCGCGATGTTTGCGTTATTCTTCGACAGATATCGCGCCTGCGCCTGCCCGGGGCGCCGTAGCGCAACGATCTTGTCAAAATGTCTACGCAGCCGATCACAGGCTGGTTCGTTCTTGCCACCCTCTTGCCAAAGGTCGATGGCTTTCTGGTGATATTTGTCCGGCCAGTAGAGGCGCCATAGCACTTCGTCAAATGCCTCGGGGCTGTCGAGGTCAATCTCAAGCCCGTCACCATGGGCTCGTTCGCGGCGCGTCACCCGATCTGATCGTTTTCCGCCGAGGACTGACCAGAGGTAGGGGGCGGTGATAAATGGCATGTCCCGGTATTGGTGCGTTGCGATCACGGGCATATCAAAAAATGCGTTCAAGAGCGCGGTTGTGCCACCTCGGGCCAGGGAAGTGATGAAGATCGGAGGTCGTGATCCCCTTGTCTTATTGGTGCACCCAAAGACCCTGTCATCTGCGGCCGCCAGGGATTTCATTAATAATGGCGTCGAAAAAGCCAAAGCGTGAACCAGGCGGTCACCTTCCGAATAGGCTTCGGTTTCGGAGGGCTTGCTTCCAGGCAAACGCTTCGAGACGAACCGGGCGATAAGGATCGCTGCTGCAGTGACGACGACGATATAATCAAGGCGGAGCATCAGCCCCATCACCTCATCGGTGGTTGCAAGGCCAGCGATATCAGCCAGAAGTATTGGTGTTCCGGCAGCGGCAAGCGACAGGCCGAAACGCCAGGCGAGTTGCCAGACGCCCTTCAAGAGCTCGAATGCGGCGCGGCGAACGGCGACCTCTTTCTCTTCATCTGTGGTTTCCGCGTCAAACATCGCAGAAACCCCGCGAACCGAGGATGCAACCAAAGACCGGGCCGCCGGAACAACTCCGGTCTTCAATAGGCCGATTGCAAATCCAAGAACCGCCAACAGCGAGACGCAGAAAGCGATCATCAATGATGCTCGTCAGGCGGGGCCTCAGCGGTCCTGGCGTTGCGGCGGGCATTCAGTGCCCGCTTGATCGGGAACCAAAGAAAGCCGGCAATCAGCAAAACCACGACAACCAGCAGGGCCAGGGCCAGGCCAATCGCGCCGAGACCGGCCCCCGGCCCTATATACGCATGAGCCGGCGTGGCACATGCAAGGCTGACCAAAGCAAATGCAGCGCTCGCTGTAACTGAAAATCGTCTGTTCATGATTTGCTCCTGAGTAATTTCGGGTCCAACACGCCTTTATCAAGCGCGGCCGATGGCCTTTTTGCGATTTCATTTGTCACAGGACGGCAGCGTGTCAAAGTAATCGGGCGGAACGTGAACGGCCGTTGTGATGATCGAATTGTAGTCGTCAGTCAGTATGTTCGACAATTCGCGCACCAAATCCCCGTCTGCCGTCACCTCGATCACCCGGCCCTCCATTGGTGAGGAGATCAGCCAATTGCCATTGGGCAGGCGTTCCTGCTGTCCCATGATGAAGCTGTCGAAGACCAATTCGGATCCAGCAAATTTATCGCGCACCTCACCGGTTTTCATATCCATTTCAATAATGGAGGATCGGCGGCGATCGGTATTGTTCGAGTATACCGTAATTGTGCCATCGGGATGAAAATCCGCATCGTGCTGGTGCTCCCACGGTCCTGCTTTGTGCCATTTCAGACGCTTCGTCTTCCGATCAACAACACCAACCAGATCGATTGCTCGGTGTGACATGATAAGGTCACCTGCAGAGAATTGAGGGAATGCCCCGGCCCATTCCGATGGCAGGACCTCGACATCATTTGGGTGAATGATGTCCGGGATTTCATCGGCCTCTGCATCCCAGCGCCACTTGAAACCATTGGGAATACGGAATGCCAGTTGCGCCTTAGGGTCAGGAAGGATGACGTCTTTCGCCAGGTCAATGCTCTCAAGCGTTTCTCCGGTTTCCGCATCAATCCGGGCCATTTGCTGATCGTGCCCGCCATCCCAGATTTTGGAGGTCCAGGTCCAGAAGCCGCCAAGGTCGGGATCTTCGGTCAGCGAATGGTGAAAGACCATATCTGTGCGCCGCCATATGATGTCGCCGCATGTATCAAACCTCGCCATGCCTAAGTTGTCGTCGAAATTGGCAAGGATTGACCCATCGGGCAGAGGGCGAATGGCGTGCACGAATTCGGCTTCGTTCCCACCTTCAACAACTTTTGAATGATCAATCTTCCACGTGTGCAGCACGTTGCCTTCGGTATCGATGAGGTCCGTGAGATAGCCGGGCGCGGGATTGGCGATCCGGTTGATCAGCACATAACCGGGCGCGACTTTATCAGCCTGGTGCACTACGTATGAATCCGATGGCATGCGCGCCGGGCGCTGGAGGTAGGTTCCATCCGGGACGACATACCCGGTGGCTCTCCACGACCTGATGGCCTCTTTGGTCTCTGAGAATGTCTTCCAAGGCCCCCAGTTTTTGTGGGTCGTCCACATACCTATAACAAACGAAAAGATAGCAACGAGCAAGATTGCGGAGATGTATGAAACAATACGCATTGGCGAAACCTGGATTAAAATCGTTACTGTGTATTTGTCCTCCGCAGTCCGAGCCAAGTCAACGCAGGAGTCCCGGCGCTGAAAACATAAAAGGTATTTCTATGTCGGTTTTTTGAGGCACCCATGTTGGATTGTGGACATTTGGATGTCGATGTAAAAGGTTGCTTCCTTGCCTCATGATTTTAAACGTCCAAGTGCAATACAAGGAGTGTTTTGTCATAAGCGGTGCGCTATTCAGTCACGCCGATATACATAAACGTTACCATCGCCCAGTGTTCCGGGGAAGTCATGGACAAGGTCCAGTTGCCCTTTGGCATCCTGCCTCAGTTGCGGGATGGCGCTGAACATTCGGTTCGGAAACAGGACGACCAATGTCACAGGACCAGGTTGAGCTATCGCTTTTGCATATGCTTCGGGGTCGCCAATGGTTGTCCAGTTGGCATTGAAATGGTTCTCAAAGACAGGCCCGCCCGGATTGATGGCGTAAACCCGCTCGGAAGGGTTGCGGGTCTGTTCCACAAAGGCAAAAGCTCCGGCCAGATTTTGTTTTGGCGCGGCATAGTTCCGCTGCACAAGAAGGGCGGATAAAGAGATCATCGCCGCAACACCGATGGCGAACAGTGGCATTCCGATCCGAGGCTGGCTTATCGCTCGCGCCACAATGCCCGCACCGTGCCAGCAGCCTATGACCGCAAGAATGATGAACGGGCCGATATCAACAAAAAAGAAGCGTGGCCAAATCCGCATGTCGAGCGACAGGAGAATAACCAGCGTCACCACGATATGCATAACGATGGACGGGAAAAACAGCGGTTGTGTTGAATGTGCTCCTGCGGCACCAAACGCCAGGGCGACCAATCCGCCGAATGCAACAATCAAGGTCAACGGGCCAGTATTTCCGACTGCTGTCCGTAGCCCTTCCAGCACTGTCCAGACCGGGCTCTGATACTCCTGCATCGGATCGACAGCGGATGTTGCCGCTACCTCACCCATGGCTTCCACGAGGCTTGGAAAGATCGGTAGATACAACAACACAATTAAGACCAGCGCCATTGCTACGCCAATAAGAGGCCGCAGCACCCAGTCACGGGTCAGGGCGGGGCGCCCAAACCCGGTTACCAGTGACACCAACCAGGTGAAACCCAAGGCGACAAAGAAGAATACCCCGGTCAAGTGTGTGAAAACCGCAGCTGTGGCAGTCAGGCCAAACGCAATCCACGTGCTGGTGGTCGGACGGTGCGTTCCCCGCAAAAAGAAAATAAGGCCCAACGTGCTCCAGAATGCGAGTTCGGTATATCCACGGGCGTTCTGCGAAAACCAAACTTGATGATAGGAAAGCGCGACAAGCAGAGCCGAAATATGAGCGACTTTCGTGTCTGCAACATCCCGCGCCAGCCACCAGATTGCAGCAACGATACCAACGCCGAACAGCACCGCTGGAAAACGATAGGCCCAGGGCTGATCTCCGAAAATTTGCGAAACCAGCTTAGCCTTCATGCTGAAAAAATAGTGATGGTTCATCGAGTATTCGCGCATCATTTCGCCCCAAGGCAGGCGGACATGCGTATCGACGGTCCAGATTTCATCATACCATAGCGGCGCATTCAGCCCTGCGGTTCGCAACACGGAGGCGAGAAGCAATATGAGCAGGAGCACAGCCAGATCATTACGTCCAACTGCGGGGGATTGTTGTATCATGGGGCTTTACCGGTCACATGTGCCTCGGTTCTGGGTGGCATTTGGTAAGTCGACCTTGCGTGAGGCGCGCGCAGCTGTCTGTCGGTATTTTTGTTCCCGTGGTGTATGTGCGTACGAATGCGCAAACACTGGGATTTCTGCGCAAAGATAGTTGCCTGTTTTTTGGATAATGTGACCTGATGGACCTTATTGGCGCTATTTCTGGGGCTGTGACCTTTCTATATGCTGGCCAGTTCTGCCCCGCACCCTTGGGTTGCGTCAGATGGCTTGCAGGCAACTGTTGGCGCAACATTATCTCGCAATTCCCATGACATTCGAAATGATCACCGACCAACAAAACACCGCCTGTACCGAATAAACGAATTGAACGCCCTGATGGTTCAATTGACGAAAGCTCAAGTCAATGGTTTTCCGTCGGGCGGCTCCACAAGGGCCTCGGAGGTTAGGCCAAGGCTGCTTTCGACAATGTAAAGCGGGCGTTTGCGGGCCTCGTCAAAGAGACGCCCCAGATACTCGCCGATCACGCCAAGCACCACGAGTTGCAAACCACCGATCAACAGCACGGCAACCATCAGCGAGGCATAACCAGGTACGTCCACCCCGTAGATCAGGGTACGTACGGTCAGGAAAATGCCGTAGATAATCGCCGCCAGGGCGGTCAGCATACCGATATAGCCAGCAATTCTCAGCGGGACGGTGCTGAACCCGGTAATGCCGTCCAGTGCGAAATTCCAAAGACGCCAGTAGTTGAACTTGCTTTGTCCCGCTGCGCGCTCAGGCCGGTCATAAAGTACCTCGGCATGTCGAAATCCGACCCAAGCGAAGAGCCCCTTCATAAAACGATTATGTTCTCGCAATTGGGTTATTGAGCGAACCACCCTTTGGTCCATGAGCCGAAAATCACCCGTATTGGCCGGAATCGGAACCCCCGAGAGCCTGTTGATGATCTGATAGAACTTTATCGCCGACCAGCGTTTCATCGCGGTGTCCGTATTGCGGCGGTGCCGGACGGCATAGACGACATCGAACCCTTCGCGCCATTTCTCGAGAAAGCTTTCAATCAGTTCGGGGGGGTCCTGCAAATCCGCATCTATCGGAACGACTGCTCTGCCCGAGGCAACGTCAAGTCCGGCGGTCAGGGCGATCTCTTTGCCAAAATTGCGGGAAAAGTTTACCACTTTGATACGCCCGTCATGTGCGTGCGCGTCGGCTAAAATTCTGGCTGTTCCGTCTGTGCTGCCATCATTCACACATATGATCTCATAGCTTTCGCCAAGGTTTCCCAGAAACTGGCCCAGCCGATCAAACAGGATTGGCAGAACGTCCTGTTCATTGAACATCGGCACAATAATGCTGAGTGTCGGGGTATCTTGATCTGCATGACCGGCCCGAGACTGCGACATGGGTGTGTTCATATTTGGCGGCACCGTGTGAATGTCGTTTATTGTGTAGCTGGCTGTATGTGATCATGGTTTGATGCGGGCCTCAAAGAGTTCCGTGCCTGCGCACAGCTTTTTTGAGCATCCGTGTCTGTTTGTAACCGCTATATGTCTGCTCTTTTCGTTGGGAATACCGGGAGTATTCTGAAGATTTGACCTGATGTGCCCGGTGCGGGCGCCGTCATATTGGAGCTATTTGCGGGTTGGGTAATTCTTAACGAGTGTGGAGCCGGCATTAAGCCGATCAATTTGGCTGCCTGGCCGCACGCCATATTCGTTATGCCCGTTTGCCGATCCGGTCGCGTAGTAGATGAATTCGCTGTCGTAAAATCCGGGTGCCCCCCGGGATATATCCTGAATGGCGGCATTATTAAGGATGACCCAATCGCGCTGGTTCTTGTATCCGCTGATTTTACTGACGGCGTTTTGTTCGATGACGACTGAGGTTGAATCCGGGGAAACGCTGATGCGCGGAATGGTGATGCCCCCATCTTTTTCCCGCCTGACCCGGATGACCGAATTTCGCCTGATCGACAGGTTATCGGCCCCATGGATCGAAATACCGTGTGCGTGTGCATTATAAATCACGTTGTTCTCGATCAACACATTCTGATGACGCACCATGGGATCCCCCAAGTTTTTGCCATCTCCACCCATCCAGATTGTCTGAGCGTAATCTCCCGCGCCCATGTCAAAGATATTGTTGCGGATTACGACGTCTGTGCTGCGTTGGTTGGAGGCGCGCATGATCTGCAGCATGTCACGGTGGTCTTTGCTTCCGGGCACACCGCGAAAATTGTGCAGATGGTTGTTTTCGATGATCAACCCATCGACAGCTCCCATAGCCATACCGTCCGAGCGTATGTCGTAGAAGGTGTTTCCCCGGATCGTTATGTCGTTGCTATGCCCACCCGTAAGTCCCTTCCACCATCGACGGAATGTGTTCTGGGACAGTGTAATCGATACATTGTCCTTGAGGCGAAGTCCGCGGCCATGCCCCACTCCTGATTTGTAGCCACCATCGAATAAGGAGTTCGAGATGGTCACGTTTCTGCTGGAATAGATGGTGAAGCGGGTGGTTGAGTCCTTGTCCCCCGGGGAATACTCATAGTCAAAAATCAACCCATCCAACATGATGTTGCCCGCGCCCTGCAGGCGTAATTCCGTGAAACATGCAGGCGACCCGGGGTTGGCTGAGCGGATCGTGATGGGCTTCTCAAAGATATTGCTAATTTTCAGAGCGCCATAATTCCCGCCTTCAAGAATGAACGTCTCTCCTCCCTCCGCATTTTGTATGGCGCCTGCGAGTTCGGAAACGTTGTGGAGTGTCTGGCCCTTTTCTGTACCGGACACGTTTGTCGTGGCCTTCGTGTCGGTACACGCCCCGGCGGCATAGGACGGGGTCGAAAAAGAGAGTAGTAAAATGCAGGCACACACCAGCATTCCGAAAGAACTGTGTCTGTCCCGCATGGCAGGTCCGCCCGTGTCACGTTCATCAATTAGGAAGGCTACGGGCATGGATGAGTCGTGTCCATAAAGCTGTGTTGAGCAGAACATTGGTGGATTTGATGGGGTGCCTGCACGAGATGACGTGGCGGCATCGGGCAATTCACCGCCGATATTTGTTCGGAATACGCGGGCCCATGCCGGAATAGTGGCAATTGTGTGTTCATTGTTGCGGCAGAGGAATCAATTCGCCAAACCCTTGGGTACCGCTAAGGGAAGGGGAACAATTCCCGGTAACGAGTATCAATTTCACTCGGAAATGAAGGCGAAGGGACATTATTGTCCCGATGCAGGCAACAATTTCCAAACATAGCCACATTCTGGCCCATCTGTCGCCTTCGTGCGGCTGTTCCTTCTGTCCTGGGTGAGCGGGATTCTTGTGCGCTGCCACTCACAGCGCCTATGCAAAAAGGTGAAAGATGTCGACGACAATCACGGTAACCTCCGCGGCGGAGTTGAACCAGGCTCTGTCTCAGGCGACAGGTGGGGAAACGATACTGCTTGCAGCGGGTGATTATGGGGTGCTGAATCTCAAAAACGCCCATTACACATCCAACGTGACAATCAAATCCGCTGATCCGAGCGCGATGGCAAGCTTTTCGGAAGTTTATGTCAACCAGACGTCGAACGTCACGTTCGATACTATCGAGTTTGACTATACATATGTCAGTGGGCAGCGTGAATCTGCCAGCAAGTTCCGGATCGACAACAGCACCAACATAAACATCGTCAATTCGGTTTTTGATGGGGATTTTGCAAGCGGAACCGGGACCTCGGCTGATGGGACAGGTTTCGGCAAGGGGCTTGTGGTCGAGGGTTCGGCAAATGTCACAATCGCCAATTCCGAGTTCCATTCCTGGTGGAAAGCCATAAACGTCGGCACCTCCTCGGATGTTGATCTGATTGGCAACAACATTCACACAATCCGTTCTGACGGTATCAACCTGGGCCGGGTTGACGGCGTTCTGATCGAGAACAACTATATCCACGATTTCGGGGGTGCCGCGGGTTCTTACGATCACCGCGATATGATTCAGATTAAGCGCTCCAGCGGGGATGGCAGCAGCGACATCATCATTCGGGACAATGTCCTGGATATTGGGTCGGGTGACTACACGCAGGGCATTTGGGCCGGTGGCGACAACGCCAACTATTCGGACCCGACCGACTGGCACCAAGATATCGTGATCGAAGGGAACGTTATCTACAATGCCCATACAAACGGCATTGCGATTCACATGACCGATGGTCTGACGATCTCGAACAACACATTGATTGCGGTTCCGCGCTCGGTGACGGGTGGTGTGACCATTCCCAAAATCACCGTCGGATCATCTTCGACCAACGTGATCATTGATCAGAATGTGACATCCGGGATTGCTGGCTATCAGGGGCAGTCCGACTGGACGATTCTGGACAATGCCTTTGTTCAGAATACAGATTCGAATGCGGCCGGATATTATGATGCTCAGTTTGTCTATTTCGCGACAACCGCAACCGATGGGTACAACCAGTTTGGTGTTATTCCCGGTAGTACAATAGATGTTCTGGGGGCAGGTTCTGACCTGGTCGATAGTTATCCGCTCTCTTACGACTCTTGGGTTGGAACGGCGACAACGCCTGTCTCCGGCGGAACGGGAACCAGTACACCGCCGTCAGGCACGACGTCCGGTACGGATACTGGTGGCACATCCGGTACGGATACCGGTGGTACATCCGGTACGGATACCGGTGGTACATCCGGCACGGATACTGGCGGTACGTCTGGCACGGATACCGGTGGTACATCTGGTACGGATACCGGCGGTACGTCTGGCACGGATACCGGTGGTACATCTGGTACGGATACCGGCGGTACGTCTGGATCGACATCGCCTTCTGTCCCATCCAGCCAAATGGTCTTTGACGACTTT
>NZ_JBQFZG010000013.1:0-102370 GCF_056542125.1 Ruegeria sp. AF1 | reverse complement strand
GTCGACGGCCTGGCAGCCAACGGCGAAGACGGCAACTCCGAAGTCGAAGCCCGCGTCCGCGCCCAGGTCGCAGATCTCTGCAACCGCTTCCCCATCTACCCGAACCTGTAAGCCGAAAGGTCCCAACCATGAGCTTTCACCCAATTGAACAAGCCCCCGCCCGCCTGAACCGCAGCGAGCTTGCCGTGCCCGGCAGCCAGCCCGGAATGTTTGAGAAGGCCGCGAAATCGGACGTGGATGTCATCTTTCTCGATCTGGAAGACGCCGTCGCGCCCGATGAAAAGGAACAGGCGCGCAGGAACATCATTCAGGCGCTGAACGATATCGACTGGGGCAACAAGACCATGTCGGTGCGGATCAATGGTCTGGATACCCATTACATGTACCGGGATGTAGTGGATGTCGTCGAACAGGCGGGCCAGCGTCTGGACCTGATCATGATCCCAAAAGTCGGGACAGCTGCAGATGTATATGCGGTCGACATGCTGGTGACCCAGATCGAAGACGCCAAGGGATACAAGAAACGGATCGGGTTCGAACACATCATCGAAACCGCGCTTGGTATGCAGAATGTCAGCGCGATCGCGGCCGCATCAAAGCGCAATGAAAGCCTTCATTTTGGTGTCGCGGATTATGCCGCCTCGACTCGCGCGCGGACCACAATCATCGGGGGTGTAAACCCGGACTATTCGGTTCTGACCGACCCGGATGCCGACGGAGGCCGCCTGAACCACTGGGGCGACATGTGGCACTACGCCCTTGCCCGCATGGTGGTTGCGGCGCGCGCCAACGGGCTGCGTCCGATTGATGGGCCTTTTGGCGATTTTCAGGATCCCGACGGTTACAAGGCCGCCGCAAAACGTGCCGCCGTTTTGGGGTGCGAGGGGAAATGGGCCATCCACCCCAGCCAGATCGCACTTGCCAATGAGGTGATGTCGCCCTCGGATGCCGAAGTTACCAAGGCACGGCGTATCCTTGTCGCCATGGCCGAGGCCGAGGCGGATGGGAAAGGTGCCGTGTCTCTGGATGGCCGTCTGATCGACTATGCCTCGATCCGTCAGGCCGAAGTGCTGGTTGAAAAGGCAGGCCAGATCGCTGCGGCCTGATCGCCCCGCACCAAACCTGACTTGCGTGGGCGCACTGTCCACGCATATTCTCCAGCGCTTTGACGGGCGGACTACTGCGCTAACATAAATCGGCTGTCCGCGTTTCGCGAAAATTGCCTCCCTAAAACGCTTGTCACATTTTGACCAGCAAACGGATGCTGCCCTAAATCGCTACGACAAAAGCAAGGGATGTTTCCGAGTTCGACACCTTAAACCGGCACCCCGCCAATCCCGGTTCACTGCCCCGACAGGTTTCCGTTCCGAAATGCGGTCGGCGTCTGACCGAACTCAGCCTTGAACGCACGGGTCATGGCACTGGCGTTTTCGTATCCACAGCGCCCCGCGATCTCGGCGATGGATTGTTCCGTATCCTCGGCCAGATTGCGCGCGCGGTTCAGGCGCAGACGCCGGTACAGCGCTTGCGGAGTTGTTTTCAGTTCCGTCTGAACACGCGTTTCGAGCCTTTTCTGTGAACATCCGATTTTCCGGGCCACACTCCGGACCGAAAGCGGTGCTTCAAGATGCGCCTGCATGACAGTCAGAGCGCGATTGACCAGCGTGTCCTCGGATTTCAGAGGCAGGTCATAATGGCCACGCCCGTTCCGGCTCATGAACAGGTGCTCGACCTCCATCGCCAGCAGCGGGCCGTGATCCCGGCGGATCAAGGTCAGGGCCAGATCGAAGGCTGCCATGGCCCCGGAACAGGTCAGCCGATTACCATCAATGACAAACCTTTCCCGCACGGCCTCCACCGCCGGAAACCTTTCCTCGAACCGCGAAAACTCGTCCCAATGAATGGTCGCCCTGTGGTCATCCAGCAATCCCGCGCTGGCCAGCAGCCAGCTTCCCGTGTCCAGCCCGGCCAGGTGCTTGTGTTGCTTGGCCGCAGCCAGCACGGCACGTATGGTCGGCCGCATATCCAGCTTCAGGTATCCATATGACGGCATGACAACAAGAAAATCCCCCTGTTGATCGCCGATGGCCCCGTTCGGGGTGACGACAAGGCCGCTGGAGCTTTGAACAGGGTTGCCGTCAAGCGAACAGAAGCGCCATGCATATAATGCCTGCCGTGACAGGGTGTTCGCCGCCCGCAACGGTTCGACCATGTTCGCAAGGCAATGGTTCGAGAACCCGTCGAACAGAAGGACATTGTATTGCTGCGATAATATTTTCGAACTCGGCATGAAAATGATCTATCTCTGCATGCCGCGACCATGAGCGATGGCGTTTGGTTGGTCAACCACCGATCCAGGGAACACGCGCCATGCAGTTTGGTCTGACAGAAGAACAGGACATGATCGTCTCGACGGTCCGCAGCTTTGTAGAAAAAGAAATCTACCCGCATGAAGACGCGGTCGAACGCAGCGGAACGGTCCCGCCGGAGCTTGGCAACGAGATCAAGCAGAAATGTATCGATCTGGGGTTCTATGCCTGCAACTTCCCCGAAGAAGTGGGCGGCGCGGGCCTGTCGCATCTGGATTTCACACTGGTCGAGCGTGAACTGGGCCGTGGGTCGATGGCGCTGACGCATTTCTTTGGCCGCCCGCAAAACATCCTCATGGCCTGCAACGACGAACAGCGCGAACGCTATCTGCTGCCCGCAGTGCGCGGGGAAAAGATGGACGCGCTGGCGATGACCGAACCGGATGCCGGATCGGACGTGCGCGGCATGAAATGTCAGGCGGTGCGCGACGGTGGCGACTGGGTCGTCAACGGATCAAAACACTTCATCTCGGGCGCGGAACACGCGGATTTCTTCATTGTCTTCGTTGCCACCGGCGTGGATGAGACCCCTAAAGGCCCCAAAAAACGCATCACCACCTTCCTGGTGGATCGCGGCACACCGGGCTTTGAAGTGCGCGACGGCTACAGATCCGTCAGCCACAGGGGCTATAAAAACTGTATCCTGTATTTCGACAATTGCCGCCTGTCCGATGCGCAGGTTCTGGGCGAGGTCGATGGCGGCTTTGCCGTGATGAACGAATGGCTCTACGCGACCCGGCTGACGGTTGCGGCCTTCTCGGTCGGGCGCGCGCGGCGCTGCTTTGATTATGCGCTGAACTACGCCGCCGAGCGCAAGCAATTCGGCCAGCCCATCGGCAAGTTTCAGGGTGTGGGCTTTCAGATTGCCGACATGATCACCGAGATTGACGCCGCCGACTGGCTGACCCTTGCCGCCGCTTGGCGCCTGGACCAGAACCTGCCCGCAAACCGCGAGATCGCCTCGGCCAAGCTCTATGCCTCCGAGGCATTGGCGCGGGTCACCGACACGACGCTGCAAATCTTCGGCGGCATGGGCCTGATGGATGATTTCCCGATCGAACGGTTTTGGCGCGACGCCCGGGTCGAACGGATCTGGGACGGCACCAGCGAGATTCAGCGCCACATCATCAGCCGCGATCTTCTGCGTCCGCTGGGCGCCTGACCATGACCAAAGACCTGACCCGGCTGCTGCGCCCGAAATCCATCGCTGTCATTGGCGGCGGTGCATGGTGCCAACAGGTTATTCTGCAATCCGAACGCATGGGATATGCCGGTCAGATCTGGCCGGTCCATCCCAAGGCTTCTGACATTGCGGGCCACAAGGTTTATGGCCATATCGAAGACCTGCCCGACGCACCTGACGCGGTTTTCATCGGCATCAACCGCCACGCCACGGTTGAAGCGGTTCAAGTCCTGTCCAGCATGGGTGCGGGTGGCGCTGTCTGCTTCGCCTCGGGCTTTTCCGAAGCCGTGGCCGAGGACGACACCGGCGGGGATTTGCAGGATCAACTGATCAACGCGGCCGGCGACATGCCCATTCTGGGCCCGAACTGCTATGGCTTCATCAACGCGCTGGACGGGGCATTGTTGTGGCCGGATCAGCACGGGGTTGTGCCCGTCGACAAGGGCGTGGCGATCCTGACGCAAAGCTCGAACATCTCGATCAACCTGACCATGCAGAAACGCGGGCTGCCGATTGCCTATATGGTGACCTGCGGAAATATGGCTCAAACCAGTCAGGCGCAGATCGCCTCGGCCCTGATCGATGACCCGCGCGTGACCGCAGTGGGCCTGCATATCGAAGGCTTCAAGAACATCCGCGAGTGGGAGGCGCTGGCCGCCAAAGCCCATGCAAAAGGCGTCCCGCTGGTTGCCCTCAAGGTCGGCGCATCGGAACAGGCGCAGGCAGCAACCGTTTCCCATACCGCGTCACTGGCGGGCAGCGATGCCGGGGCGCAGGCGCTGCTTGACCGGCTTGGCATTCCACGCCTTTCGGCGCTGCCTGACTTCCTTGAAACACTCAAACTGTTGCACTGCTACGGGCCGCTGCCGGGGGGCAACATCGCCTCAATCAGCTGTTCGGGGGGCGAGGCGAGCCTGATTGCCGATATGGCCGTTGGCACTGGGCTGCAATTTCCACGGCTGAGCGGTGAAAAGCTGACCCGCCTGCGCGGCGCGCTCGGGCCCATGGTCGCGCTGAACAACCCGCTGGATTATCACACCTATATCTGGCGTGACGAACTGGCGATGACGCGGGCTTGGTCGGGCATGACGGGCGACGATATCGACATGACATTCTCGATCGTCGACTACCCGACCACCGACTCCACCGATTGGGCCTGCGCAACGCAGGCAGCGTTGAACGTACGGGCAGAAACCGGCGCCCGGTTCGCGATTGTCGCCACCTTGCCGGAGCTTTTACCGGAAGACATCGCACAACAGCTGATGGCCGGGGGTGTTGTACCCTTGATGGGCCTGCGCGAGGCGCTGTCTGCGACCCGCGCCGCAGGGCAGGTCAAGGCCCCATCCGCAACGCCCGTTTTGCAGCCGGGTATGATGGAACCAACCCAAATCCTGACCGAAGGCGCCTCGAAGGCGGCGCTGGCGGAATGCGGCCTACGCATCCCGCAAAACCGGACGGTGCGGGGCGCGGAAGCTGCCCGTGCCGCAGCGGACAAGATGGAAGGCCCCTTTGCCGTCAAGGGTGTCGGGCTTGCGCATAAATCCGAACACAGCGCCGTTCGGCTGGGCATACGGGCTCAGGACGTCGCGGCTGTCGCGGCTGATATAGGCACCGAAGACATCCTGATCGAAGAGATGGTCACCGGAACCGTTGCCGAGCTTCTGATTGGCGTGGTGCGTGACCCTGCGCATGGGTTTGTTCTGACCCTTGGGGCAGGGGGCGTGCTGACCGAACTGCTGCGCGACACGGTATCCTTGCTGGTGCCCAGCCCGCCCGGAGACATCCGCTCCGCCCTCGGTCAATTGAAGATCGCCCCGCTGCTGGCGGGCTATCGCGGTCAACCGGCGGCTGATATGGATGCGATTGTTGCCGCGGTCGAGGCTGTTCAGACCTATGTCATGCAAAATGCCGACACGCTTAGCGAGGTCGAGATTAACCCGCTCCTGTGCACGCCGGACAAGGCTGTTGCCGTGGACGCCCTGATAAGAAAGGCCTGAGATATGGACCCGATCAAAACCCGCCGCGATGGTTCAATCCTCGAGGTTACGCTGGACCGCCCCAAGGCAAACGCGATTGATCTGATCACCAGCCGCAGAATGGGCGATGTCTTTGCCGAGTTCCGCGACGACCCGGACCTGCGCGTGGCCATCCTGACCGGCGCGGGCGAAAAATTCTTTTGCCCCGGCTGGGATCTGAAAGCTGCCGCCGATGGCGACGCGGTGGACGGAGATTACGGCGTCGGTGGGTTCGGAGGCCTGCAAGAGCTGCGCGACCTGAACAAGCCCGTTATTGCCGCCGTCAACGGTATCGCCTGCGGTGGCGGGCTAGAGCTGGCCTTGTCCGCAGACATGATTCTTGCCGCTGATCACGCCACTTTTGCCTTGCCGGAAATCCGCTCGGGCACTGTTGCGGATGCCGCCAGCGTCAAGTTGCCCAAGCGCATCCCCTATCACATCGCGATGGAGCTGCTGCTGACAGGCCGCTGGTTTGATGCCGAAGAAGCCAACCGCTGGGGTCTGGTGAATGAGATTATTGCCGCTGATCAGCTGATGGACCGCGCGTGGGAACTCGCCCGCCTGCTGGCGTCAGGGCCGCCGCTGGTCTATGCGGCCATCAAGGAAATCGTGCGCGATGCTGAAGACGCCAAGTTTCAGGACGCCATGAACCGCATCACCAAACGGCAATTGCGCAGCGTGGATGTCCTCTATTCCAGTGAGGACCAGCTTGAAGGCGCGCGTGCATTTGCTGAAAAACGTCATCCGGTCTGGAAAGGCAAATAGAAACACGGTGTGTTTGTCGCGCGGATCCGGTAAATTTCCCATTTACTGATCCGCGTCACAGGTGCACAGTTGGGTATGCCTTATTTCGAACGAAAACCATACGTTAGCACGCCGCTTCCGGTCAGCCCGATCGCTCCGCAGCCGGACGCGCAACCGATCTCGGATATCGCACGCCGCGTGCTTGGGGCTGAACGGGGCACGAAACAGCCGCTTGAGGGGCCATTTGCGTGCCGCAAAACTTGCCACCCCGGCGGCACCGCGACCATTTTGCTGTCCTTTGACGCACTAAACGGTGGCGGGCCTGTCGCATTACAGTTCGAACCGGGTGACCTGATCAACCGGAACGGCGACACTCTTCCAGCAAACCGGGTTAATGTTGTTCCCCGGCAAATCCAGCTAAACCCCGGCGAGTCAACGGATGTTGCCGTCATTGTAACCGTGCCGGACCTTGCCGATCCCGGCGAATATCACGGCCGGATTGCCTGCACGGGTACAGTGCAAACTTCGATCCTCGTGATGTATGAGGTGGCGAACGCTCAAACCTGACGGGTTACGAGGTAGTCCATGAAATGGCCCAGAAACGCGCGGGGTACTTCTTCGGTGGCCGCAAAAACCTGCGCAAACTCCTGACGGGCCGAGGCCAGCAAGTCATTGGCCGCGTCCTGTGCATATCTGATGCAGCCATAGTGATCCATGCGATCCAGAACCCAGCCCACATCCTGCGTCGAGCGGCTGTCGCGCGGGTTTGACAGCATATCCGACAGGCGTGCTTTTTCGGGCTCGTCCGCCTGCAAGCTAAGCCGCCCTAGCATCAGCGTGCGTTTGCCTTCGTAGATGTCCCCGCCGATCTCTTTGCCATATTTGTCCTGCGAGCCCACGAGGTTCAGAACATCATCCTGTATCTGAAACGCGGCGCCCAAAAAAAACCCAAACGCGTTGAAATCGTCTAGGTTCAACGCCCCGGACGCGACATCATGTGGCCGGGCAATCAGCGCCCCGATGCGCATGGGGTGAATGAAGCTGTACCAACAGGTCTTTTTCAGACACATCGTCAGATAATCCGATGCATCCACGTTCAGCCGGTTGTCCCGTATCCAGCCAAGCTCCAGTGCCTGACCTTCAATGGACTGCTGCAACAGATGATCGAACTCGTCCACCACGCGCATGCCGGTTTCAGGGCCAAGCGGCCCAAGGTTCTGGCGCAACAGGCGCAGGGCCAGCGATTGCATCCCGTCACCGGTATTGATGGCCAAAGGGACCCCAAGACGCTTGTGCATACACGCGCGCCCGCGCCTGAAATCGCTTTGATCCTCGATATCGTCATGGATCAGAAACGCGTTGTGCAGCAGTTCAAGAACAGCGGCTGATACTCGTGCGGTTTCGCTGTCACCGCCGAAAGCCTCGCAGGTGGCCAGCAACAGTGCGGGCCGCAACCCCTTGCCCGAGGTTTCAATGTAATCTCGCATCGGCCCGTACAAATAGGCCTGCGGCTCGCCCGTCGGCAACAGCTGCAAAAGCGTCTCACGGGCCCGATCCCCGTAAGAGGTCAGCGTTTTCAGAAAATCCTGCTGTGCCGCAGGATCCAAATGTGCTGTGCCAGTGGCCACAGGGTCATCCCTTCTGGGTGATGATCACACGGGTTTTGGTCTCGTTCCTGCCCGTCTCGGCAAGGTTGGGTCCGGCCGCCGAAAAAGGTGCATCCGTCAGCGGCAAGGCTTTGGACAACACCCCCGACTGGCCGCTGTCCCGGCCCAGATCAAAGGCAACATCCTCTGCAATCTCCTCTCCGGGGATCGGTAGATCAGCCGTCGGCTCGTAGGCCACCATCAGGTCAAGCAGCTCTTTCGGAGGGCAGATCATACGCAACGCGTCCGCAATCGCAGGGTCTTCGGTAATCCCGCCGGGTTTTGAGTATTCCGTAGCCGGTTTCGCAATGACGGCAAGCGGCCCTTCGCCGCCACGCTCAACACCCACTGCATCCTGTCCCATCCTCAGCGCCGCCTCGACCGCAACCGCAAACCGGTTGTCCCAGGGTAGGCCGGCCTGATAGCGGGCAAAATCATAGGCGCGCAGCGGTTTCAGGATATCCGGTTCGTGCAGGTCCCAGATTTGGCAGGGCTCTGCTTTTGATCCGCCGCGTTGCAGGATGGCATTGACCGCCCGACGTGCCGCTTCGTTTGCTCCTTCCATGGTGGCAAGGTCGGTGTAGGTGCGTACATAATCCGACGCCAGCATGAAGTTCGGGATCAACGTGGCCGCCTCAGGGCGCAACCGCCAGCTGTTGATGCGGTTGACCAACAGCGGCTCCACATTGGTTTGGCGCTTGGGGTCGTTGGGATCCTGCACAATATCAGGATCAAGGAACCAGTAATGCATGTCCTCGTCGCGCAGGACGGTCTGGCCATCCACGTTGACGCTGCGCTTGAGCTGTTCCCAAACCTCGTGCGCAATCTCTTCGCGGCTACAATCACGCGCGGTTTTTCCGTTCAACCCCGGCTTGTCCCATTCCGAGATATCTATTGAAAGCAGGCCCTTGGTCTTGCCTTCTGCCCAGTTTTCAAAGTTGATGGCCGACCAGAACTGCTTTTGTGAAACCGCGGTCAGGGCCCAGGGGCTGTCAATGAAAATGACGTGGCCGTGGGTCAGTTCAACATCCTTGGTCAGGTAGAACTGAATTCCGTTCATCCATTGCACGTCTTCGGCCAGCAGGGGCAGCTTGGCCAGAGACGGGTCAATTGCCGTCATCGCAGGGGTGATGAGGGGCGCGATCCGTTCGATCGGCATCGCACTGATGAACCAATCCCCGGTGACCTGCTTTTCTTCGCCATCCTGTTCAACCGTCGCGCTGACGATGCGGCCATCCTGGCAGTCGATGCCCGTGACCTTTGAGTTGAACTTGTACACGACCCCCTTGCTTTTGAGGTAATCCAGCCACGGCTGTATCCAGACAAGGTTGGTGGGGCCGTTCAACAGCCGGTTGCCATGCGGCTCGGGCGTCGCGATACCCAGCTGAAGCTGAACGGCAATGTCGCCCACGGTCTTTGTACTGGCAGTTGTCGCCTTGGCGGCCACCAGCGAACGGGTCAGGCCAATCGCCAGAAACTTCTGATACGCTTCCGAGCGCTGCTCGGCACCGATGAAATCCCACCACCCGATGCGTTCATATTCATCGAACCGGCGCTCCTTGCAGGATGTCGCGATGCGCCACATGCAGGCGATGAAATGTTCGACATCCTCATAGGCGATCTGGTCCCGGGGCGAGAGCGTGAATGCAACCGTCTTGAGCACGTCGGCCACGTCTTTCAGCGTGCGGGGAAACCGTTCGGGAACGATGATGCCTGGGTCATCGAACTGGCTGACCAGAACCTGAGTGGTGGACACCAGATTATCGTAACAGGTGCCTTTGCCATAATAGGGCGTGCGTGCCATCGTATCGGTGATATGGCGGTAGAAATTCGGAAAGAACCGGAACCCGTGCTCGCCGGGCAGCCAGGGGCGTTTCACACCGGGGGGATAACTGGCACCGTCCATCTCGGCCCATTTTTCAAGCGCCTTGATGTGTTTCGCCTTGGACCCGTGATCGCCTTCGCCCTTCATCACGGGGATGCTGCGTGCCTTGCCGCCGGGGATCAGCTGGCGCTCGTGAATCTCGACCTCGTATCCACGCTCGATCAGCTCATGCGCCGCGCTCATTCCGGCCACGCCACCGCCCAGTATGACAACCTTTTCAGCCATCAGATGTTCCTTTCGCGGAATAGACGTCAAAGCGCAGGGTGATATCGGACAGGCTTGCTTCCCCGACGCCGAAACCCTGCAACCTGTTCATCCAGGCATAATTCGGGTTTGATGTCAGGTATCGCGGTGCCAGCCGGACCGGGGCCGAGGCGGGCAGATTGCCCTTCGCCAGCCCGGCATACCCATCCGGCCCAAAGTCACATACGCCGGTATCTTCAAACAGGATCGGCGCGCCTCCTTCAACCGGTTGAATAAGCGCTCGGGCGTGCAAAAGCCCCACACCGTCGGACCGCACGCGCATCCAGTCGCCCCCCAGCGGATCGATCGTCCCCTTCAGATGAGGCCCGTCAACCGTTCCGCCGTTTTTGATCCCGAAATGCAGCCAGATACCGTCGGGCGTTTCACCCGAAGGATAGAACTCGTCGTTGAACGGCACCACAAACCTGCCCACATGTTCCAGCGCGGGCACTTGCGTGATTGGCTTTGCCGGGCGTGGCGGCGCAGGTTCGGGGGCCTTTCCGCGGCCGGGATCATATTCGCGACCACCGGTCGTCAGCACCGGTCGCCAGGTCAATGTCTTTTCCTGGGTCACAGATGGCAGCATGGCTGCAAACTGCTGAAACCCGGTCTTGGGGTCGCATTGCAAGGGCCAGCCGCGAATGGCGCGCTCGGGGCCGCCATCTTCGGAACAGATCACGCGCACCACGTCATGCGAAGACACGGCGGGTCCGGCTTCGATCAGCACCCGATTAAGCCCATTTTCGTTGATCAGCTCGGACCAACGCAATGTCACGCCCCGGTCTGTAAACTCCCCCATGACCAGATCTCCGGTCAGCACGTGATGGTGCAGATCGCCTGTGCTTCCTTGATCCTCAGATGGAATTTCTGCTGAACGCGGAAGATATGTTCGCCGTCAGACGAGGTTTGCAGATACTTCACCGCGATATCCGAAGGCACGACAATCTCGACCGGCGCACCTTGCAGCGATACAAGTGCAGCCTTGTTTGCGGGAAGGGTGCCCGATCGCAGCAGCGGGCCGTCAAGGAACGGAAGAATACTGTCACGCGGCAGCACCATCGAGTTCTCAATCGGCGTGGTCACGGCCTGAAACAGCCCATTGCCCATCACGCAGGCAAAAGGCCCAAGGTATCCGTGAGCTTCCAGTTTATTGATGCCCGCGACCACGGCCTCGAAAACCTCGGGGCCGGAACAGGGCTTTTTCTTCCCGTTGATCGATATGGACTGACCTTCGCCAGCCTCCAACAGCCCCGGATATTTACCGCCCCCGCTGACGGTGTAGATCGGCGGCAGATCGGCAGGTGCGCCACCGGCATGTCTGGGCGCTTCGCCGGTGCCCGGCTGGCCGTTGAAAATGATGTCATCCTCAACCTTGGCCACGACGGCGGCGGCCCGGCGGAACATGATCATGGCCGCGGCCAGTTCCGGATCAGCCACCTGCGCGCCTTTCAGGTAGACGTTGACGGAAACCGTCGTCAGCCGCAGGGTGTCATAATCATTTACTTCCAGACGTTTGGCCGCGCCTGACGCGTTGTCAATCAGACCCAGCTTGTTCAGGGGAACAGATTGCGTGTCCGCTGGCAGCGGCCCATAAAGCGGCAGAATACTCGCAGCCACCCGCGCGCGCAGCGCCTCATCATGGACGGCCTTGTTAACGGCATTCCACTGTTCGGTGTTCCAATCCAATGCATCGGTCATTGTAAATCCCTCTTGGTGATGCTGCCCTGTTTGGCCGGGCAGTCCGTCTCGTTCATTCGGCTTTCGTCAAACTGTCCAGTAGTGCCCCGGCGCGTTGTTCCTGAACAACGGCACCACATTCGCTGGCAAGCGCCAATGCCAGTTCAACCTCGGCAATCGCGCTGTCCCGATCACCCTTGGCAGCAAAGGCCTTGGCCCGCACGCGGTGATATTCCGGTTTGTTCAGCGTTTCTCCTCGTTCCCAACCGGGGGTACACACGGTTTCCAGCCGGTCCAGGGCCTGATCAATATCTCCGTGATCGATCATCAACTCAGACAGAACAATCTGATTCTGTGGAAAAGTAAAGTTTCCACCAGACTTTGAGATCAGGTTCATGCACGCTTCGATATGGGCCGGAACGCCCTCGATGTCGCCTTTTCCCGCCTGCGCAAGACCCATGTAGATATCCTGCATGGCGTGAAGATACAGGAACCCTTCCTCGTCGGCGATCTTGCGGGCTTCCTTCATAGTGACGTCCAGCCGGTCCCATTCGCCTGCGTAGGGCAGGAACATGCTGCACGCGCCCATGATGTAGACAAGGTTGGGCGCGTGGTTCAGTGCCCGGCTGACGTCGATGGCTTTCAAGCGCGCGGCCTCCGCCTCATCGAACTTGCCCTGCTGCCACAGCAGGCACCCCTGAATGGCCAGCAATGACGCCGTGGTCGAGGACTGGGTCATTGGCATCATGGCCATGTCCAGCTCGGGCGTGATCAGGGCAAAGGCACGGTCAAGCTGCTGCTCGCAATCCGCAAATTCCCCACGGAAGTAATGCGTGAAACTCAGCGCGCGGGCTGCCAGCACGTTGGGAACAGTGTCGCCGCTCATACCGGCCATCGCGTCCAGGGCTTGTCCCATCTCCATTGCGCGGTTCATCTGGCCCGCGACAAAGAAATTGGTCCAGCGGCAGAAGGTGGCCGCAAAAAGGGTTTCGCCATCGCCCAAGGCATGGGCAAGCTCCATCGCGCGGGCGGCTGTCTCTCCGACCTGATCGGAGGACCATCCATAAATCGCCATGTAAGCCGGCAGGATATTCATCTGCACCCGAAGCTCGAACCCGTCACGCTCGGCATTGGCGGGCATCGTTCCGATATTGCGCAGGGCCGCGCGAAAGGCCGAGATCGCAGGCAGGTTCGCCAACCGCGACAGGGCTTGTTCGCCTGCCGTAAACCAGTTGGACACCGCCTCATCCTTCAACCCGCCATGGTCGCAGTGATGCGCCACGGTATCGGGGGCGGGGCTTCCGAATGCGTTATGTCCGGCCAGCAAGGCCCGTGCGATTTTCAGGTGAACCTTCTGCCGGTCTTCGCGCAGCAGCGAGTTATAGGCCGTATCCTGAACCAGCGCGTGGTTGAACGTATAGGTGGCCGTTCCGGCTTCGCCCGTGATCAGCACAACGCCAGCCGCCATCAGCTGCATCAGCGCGCTTTCCACATCCATGTCTTCCTGCGCCACCGCCTGGATCATCGCCGAGGTGAAACTGCGCCCGATAACAGACCCAAGCTGCGCAATGGGCTTGGCGTTTTCCATCCGGTCAAGACGCGACATCAACGAATCCTGAAGGGTTGCGGGGATACTCAGGGCATCCAGAACCTCGGCGTTGATCGGCGCATCTTGCGGCAGCTGGTCCAGAACCGCCTTGGTCATCTCTTCGATGTAAAGCGGCACGCCATCGGCTTTCTCGACAATCTGCCTGATCAGGATGACCGGCAAACTGTACGGCTCAGCCACGCGCCGGACCAGTTCCGAGGCTTCACTGCTGGCCAGAGGCGTCAGATCGATGCGCGCCGCGCGGCCTTCGTAATGTTCTGGCGGCTCATATTCAGGGCGATGCGACAGGACCACCAGTATCGGGAACCCGTCCAGTCCTGATGCCAGCGCCTCCAGCACGTCCAGCGTGGTTGCGTCAGCCCAGTGCACGTCCTCCACCACCAGCAGCAAGGTGCCGCGCCTGTCGCACAGGCTGCCAATGCTGCGCAACAACACGTCCAGCGACTTGCGGGCCTTCTTCAGGGGGTCGGGATCCGGCGCTGCGCCCGTTTCGACCCCGGCCATATCCAGAAGAACAGGCAAATCCGTGTCGCTCAGACGAGAGGCGGCCTGAACAAAGGCGGAAATCGCGGCCCTGATGCTATCATCGGACTTGTCGCCTGAAACCCGCCTCAACTCTCCCACGATCGGATGAAGCGGAAGGCTGGCCAGATGCGGAATACACTGCAACGTAAAGGGTTTGACGCCAATTGTTTCAGACAGGGACTTGATCAGCCGCGACTTGCCAATGCCTGCGGCGCCGCCGACAAACGCGAACCTGCCGGACCCCGCCTGTGCATCTTTCCAAAGCTGCGTTAGGACTGAAAGATCGTCGCCCCGGGCGACAAGATCAACAGCTGACTGTCCGACACGCGCATCGAACCGGCTGGTCGCGACGCTTTCGGAAATGGCGCGATAGACAGTGCGCTGATTGTCAAATCCTTTCAGGTTGTGGCTGCCACGGGGCTCGAATTCGAATGCGCCTTGTGTCAACCGCCACGTCTCTGCGGAAACGACCACCTCGCCCGGCTCGGCCAGACCCTGCAGGCGGGATGCGAGGTTCGCGGTTTCACCGACCAGAAAGTCCTGCGACCCAAGACTTGTTGACGAGACCACCCCCACAACGACCATACCGGTGGCAATTCCCGCCCGCAGATCCAGCTTTTCGCCAAACCTGTTTTCAAGGTTTTGTACGGCTTCAATGGTCTCCAGCACGGCGCGAACGGCGCGTTCGGCATCGTCCTCCATGGCTTTGGGATATCCGAAATAGACCATGATCCCGTCACCCTGCCTGTAGGCCAGGTGACAGCCATGCTGTTTCAGGGTGCCGATCGCCGTATCCAGATACAGGTTCATAATCTGCATCAGGTCTTCCGGGTCATACCGCTGGGCCAGCTGCGTGGACCCCACTAGATCGCAGAAAACCAGCGTAAGCTGTCGCCGCTCGGCTTCGGACCTAAGTTCCTGCCGGGTCGATGCCTCCTCAGATTTCAGACGGGCCTGCGCCTTGCGAAACCGCTTTCTTTCGCCAACCGTTAGCCCCAGATCGCGCAGTTCGGGATCTGTCAACTCGTCCAGAATATCATCATCCACGCCTTCCTGCCGAAACAGGGTGGCATAGTTTTCCAGATCAGCCAGTCGAAGAACTTTTGAGATACGCGGCGATGCCTCAAGGACCCCCGTCATCGTTCTGCGCCCCCGCCCATTTTCCTTCTCCCCTTACTCCCCTCAAAACATATTGTATTTGTATAAGCAAAAATAGAGAGGAATTTACGTTCAATCCACATGACGCAGGGACACCATTGTTAACTTGTTATCTGCTGTGGCAGATGTAGCGTTGAAATTCCACTCCACTTTGAGTTTTTCGTGTCAAATCATTGGCTTTCAGTTTCATATTGATTTTTCACGCGCAAAACTGGGCCCGGCATACTGCCTTGCCGCGCGTAATGGGGAAGGGTGTTTTCACATAGGCGCTAGGGCCTCGTGCGCTTTTATCGAAGTTGTGGAAATGCGAAAATCAGACCCTGCCGATTTTCGACACTGCCGCGCGCCTTAACCGCTTCCCCTACGTCAATAGTCGCGTCGCGTGCGACACAAGCACCCGCTTTGGCGCTGGAAACGTGACCCGGCAGGATACCGGTTCCACCAAATGGGCAGAACCGGTGTCTTCTTCAGACGGTTGCGCCTTTCAGGCGGATGGCAGTGCCAAGGCTGCCCGCGCAAAGCCCGACCAGAATCGAGATGCCCAGTTCCACCGCTTCCACATGAGCAAACTGAAAGCCCGCAAAAACCAGCGTTTCCAGCATGCCGACAACGGCCCCCAGTGCCGCGCCCAACCACAGCTTGCGGGTCATCATTCCAAGCGCCAGCCCTAGTATGCCGGGCAGGCCCAGGACATTGGCGCCGATTGTTCCAAGTAAGTCTAGCATGTCCGTCCCCACATCAATTCGAGCTGTTGTTCAGAAACGCGCGAATGTCGTCGCCAGAGGCGGATGCATGTTCCTGCAGAACCTCGCCCTCCACGGCCTCGCTTATTTTCTGGTACTGTTCCAGATAGTTTGCGGGCAGATTATGCGCGATGCCCTGATGGCAGTCGATACATGTCATGCCGGTGTCAATGGCGCGCTGGTGTTCCGACGCGGCCCGTGTTTCCTGAATGGTAAAGTCCATGTAGTCGAAGTTATGACAGTTGCGGCATTCGCGGCTGTCCGATTCCTTCATCTTCTTCCACACGGCCGAAGCCATGCTCAGGCGATGCGCCTCGTATTGCTCGGGTGTGCTGATGGTTCCGGCCAGCTCATGATAGACGTCTTTGACGGCCATGATCTTGGCTTTGATCTTGTGGCTCCATTCATCCGGCACGTGGCAGTCGGAACAGATCGCACGAACGCCGGAATGGTTGTTGTAATGGACCGTTTCGCGATATTCGCCCAGGTTCGTTTCCATCGTGTGGCACGAAGTACAGAATTCTTCGGTATTCGTCAGCTCAAGGGTCCAGTGAAATCCACCCCAAAACAGGATACCGGCCAGAAATCCGGCCAGGACAAGAAAGCCTGAACTGAACAGCACCGTCGGCGTCCAGATCGCGTTCCAGAGGCGACCAAGCAAGCCGCGGTTTTCAGGGGAGTCGGCCATGTCGGTGCTCCTTTCAGTCTTGCGTTGGATCAATTGCCGGCGGAGGGCTGGAACACGTTGTCGACCAGCGGCGGGGCGTCGGCCTGCGGTACGTGGCACTGGTTGCAGAAATACCGGGTTCCGGCGATCCGATCCAGTTCGCGGCCTTCGCGGTCCAGATAATGGGTCATCGACAGCGTCGGTGCGTTGCGGTCACCGGCTTTGGTCCAGTCATGGCAGGACAGGCACTGGTTGGTACGGATGTCGATCTGGTACTGTTCAACCGAATGCGGGATCAATGGCGGTTGCTGCCGGTAATTGCGCTGCTGCCGCCCTTCGACATTGCGGTGGATCTGGTCCAGCGGCACCGGCTCATCCACGTCCGCACCGCGCAGGGATTCAACCTGAGCAGATTGCGCGACGGCCCAACCGCTCAGCAATAATACGGGTAGAAGGGCAATTCCGCCTGTAACGATCGATTTTTTCATCTTGGCACTCCCCTAGATAGGTCTGGCGGCGCGCGGCTCGGGCGCGGCAACTGGATCGAAAGGTTGGACGACGTGGTCGTCAAACCGGTGAGTAAAGGTAAAGACGTCGACCGCGCAGACATCGATGCAGCGGCCACAATTCGTGCAGTCGGGTGACAGGATCAGCGGGGTACTTCCCGGTTTGCCCTTCAGCGCGGGCGAGATCACCTGATTTTCAGGGCAGATCGCGTAACAATCCATGCAGTCATCGCAGGCGGCGCGGTTTGTGGCGCTGATCCGCAGCAGGCTTTTTGCTCCGATCAGGCCATAGAACGCGCCCACCGGGCACAGGTGCCCGCACCATCCGTGGCGCGAGACGAAGACGTCAAAGACAAAGATGGCGGCGATCAGGGCCCAGACAAAGCCCATTCCAAAGACCAGCCCGCGATGCAGCATGGTGATCGGGTTGATCAGTTCCCACGCGATCATGCCGCTCAGACCCGAAACAAGCAGGACGGTTGCCAGAATCCACAGGCGCGTGCCGCGCTTTGGTTGCCAGCCCTTCGGCAGGTCCAGCTTGCGATGCAGCCAGTTGGCCGCATCCGTCACCGGATTGATCGGGCAGACCCAGGAACAATAGACCCGCCCGCCGATCAGCGCGTAGATCACCAGAACGATCGCCCCGCCGATCAGTGCCGTCACCTCAGGCCAGTGGCCTGCAACCATGCTCTGCAACAGGATGAACGGATCGGTCAAAGGCAGCACGTCCAGCGTCAGCGACCCGGCCAGCGTGCCCTGAACGATCCAGATGCCGAACCATGGGCCCAGCAGAAACAGAACCAGAAAGAACAGCTGGCTTGCACGGCGCAGCAGCAGATAGCGATGCGCGCCGATCCAGCCCTTGCTGGCGATGGCCTCGTGACCTGTGGGCATATCTGTGCGGGCGCTCATTGTCCCACCCCCGGCAGATCATATCCCGGCGCAAAGCCGCCGGGCGTGACCAGATTGTCCGTGCCCGGTCCGGGCAAACGGTCCGGCAGATCGATGATCCCCTCGACCACCGGCGCGCCTTTCGCGGCCTTTTCTTCCCAGCCCTTGCGGTAGTGCTCTGCCGAACTGCCCCGCGCCAGCCGGGCAGGCAGCACCTTGATGGCGGCCTCGGGCAGAACACAGCTTTTCTCGCACATGCCGCAGCCGGTGCAGCGGTCGGCGTGGACGGTCGGGATGAACATCGCGTGATGGCCCGACCGCGTGTTGTGCGTGGTGTCCAGCGTGATCGCCTCGTCGATGACGGGGCAGACGCGGTAACAGACATCGCAGCGCAACCCGAGGAAGTTCAGGCAGTTCTCCTGATCGACCAGAACCGCGACCCCCATCTTCGCATCGTCGATATTGTCCAACGCGGGGTCCAGTGCCCCGGTCGGACATGCGGCGACACAAGGGATGTCGTCGCACATCTCACAGGGAATATCCCGGGCGGTGAAAAAGGGTGTTCCCGTCGCCACCGCGTCCAAGCCCAACTCGGCCAGTTTCAGCGTATCGTATGGGCAATCCCGCACGCATAATCCACAGCGGATGCAGGCCGACAGAAACTCCTTTTCCGGCAGCGCGCCGGGCGGGCGCAAAGCCTCGGCTGGCAGGGCGCGGGCGTCGCGGGCCAGATAGGCCAGCACCGTCCCGGCGACCACGCAGCCGCCCGCCGCCCGCGCCGAATCCTGCAGGAACCGGCGCCGCTGCGGCGAAAGGGGTTTGTCGGCAAAAGACATGAGGATTTACCCGTACGATCCTTGTTGCCTATGCGCGCTCGACCTTGCAGGCGCATTTCTTGAAGTCGGTCTCTTTCGACAGCGGGCAGGTCGCGTCCAGCGTCAGCTTGTTGGTCAGCTGGCCTTCATCAAACCACGGCATGAACACCAGACCGCGCGGCACCTTGTTGCGCCCACGGGTCTCGACCCGGCTGGTGACCTCGCCCCGACGGGTGGACAGAACAATCTCCTGACCCCGGCGCAGATCCCGATCCTTGGCGTCCTGCGGATGCATGTAAACCACAGCCGCCGGGTAGGCGCGGTGCAGCTCTGGCACACGGCGCGTCATCGACCCCGAATGCCAGTGTTCCAGCACACGACCGGTGCACAGCCACAGATCATATTCGGCATCCGGTTCCTCGGCCGCAGGCTCGTAAGGAGCAAAGATGATGCTCGCCTTGCCATCCTTCTTGCCATAGAACTTCACGCCCGCACCTTCGGGCACATAAGGGTCATAGCCTTCGCGGAAACGATACAGCGTTTCCTTGCCATCCACGACCGGCCAGCGCAGGCCACGGGCTTGGTGATAGGTTTCAAACGGAGCCAGATCGTGCGCGTGGCCGCGTCCGAAATTGGCATATTCCTCGAACAGACCCTTCTGAACGTAGAACCCGAAATGCTCGGATTCGTCGTTGTCAAAGCCCTCGGCGGTTTCCGACAGCGGGAACTTGTCGACGCTGCCATTGGCAAACAGAACCTCGTACATGGTCTTGCCGCGATGTTCCGGCATGGTGGCCAGCAACTCTTCGCCCCAGACCTCTTCGACTGTAAAGCGTTTCGAGAATTCCATCACCTGCCACATGTCCGACTTGGCCTCGCCGGGTGCCTTGACCTGCTGCCGCCAGAATTGGGTACGGCGTTCCGCGTTGCCATAGGCACCTTCCTTCTCGACCCACATGGCGGTAGGCAGGATCAGGTCGGCGGACACGGCCGTGACGGTCGGGTAGGGGTCTGAAACGGTGATGAAGTTTTCGGGGTTGCGATACCCGGGATAGCCTTCTTCGTTGATGTTCGGTGCGGCCTGCATGTTGTTGTTGCACTGCACCCAATAGGCGTTCAGATCGCCATCCTTCAGCTTGCGGTGCTGCAGCACGGCGTGAAAGCCGGGCTTGGCCGGAATGGTGCCCGCAGGCACGTTCCAGGCGGTTTCACAAATCTTGCGGTGCTCGTCATTCATGACAACCATGTCGGCGGGCAGACGGTGGGCAAAGGTGCCAACCTCACGCGCGGTTCCGCAGGCCGACGGCTGACCGGTCAGCGAGAAGGGCGAGTTTCCGGGCTCGGAAATCTTGCCCACCAGCAGGTGCACGTTGTACATCAACGAGTTCACCCACGACCCGCGGGTATGCTGGTTGAACCCCATGGTCCACAGGCTCATGACCTTGCGGTTCGGGTCGGCATATTGCTGGGCCAGACGCTCCAGCTTGTCCGCCGGAACACCGGACAGTTCCGAAGTGTATTCCAGCGTGTATTCCGATACCGCCTCGGCATATTCCTCAAAGCTGATCGGTTCCATCTTGCCGACATTGGGGTTCGCGGCCTCTTGTTGCAGCGGATGATTGTCGCGCAGGCCATAACCGATATCGGTGGCTGTTTTGGTGATATTGACGTGGTTCTTGACGAACTCTTCGTTCACCGCGCCATTCTGGATGATGTAATTGGCGATATAGTTCAGGATCGCCAGATCGGTCTGCGGGTTGAACACCATGCCATTGTCGGCCAGCTCGAACGAGCGGTGCTCGAAGGTCGACAGAACATGCACTTCGCATCCCGGCTTGGTCAGGCGCGTATCGGTCAGACGCGACCACAGGATCGGGTGCATCTCGGCCATGTTCGACCCCCACAGAACAAACGTATCCGCGTGCTCAAGGTCGTCATAGCAGCCCATAGGCTCGTCGATGCCGAAGGTGCGGATAAAGCCGACCACGGCCGACGCCATGCAGTGACGCGCGTTGGGGTCGATGTTGTTCGACCGGAACCCGGCCTTCATCATCTTGGCCGCCGCATAACCTTCCCAGACGGTCCACTGACCGGAACCGAACATGCCCACGCTGGTCGGGCCTTTCTTGGCCAGCGCCTCTTTCCACTTGGCAGCCATGACGTCAAAGGCTTCGTCCCAGCTGACCGGTTCAAACTCGCCATTCTTGTCATATTCGCCGTTGGTTTTGCGCAAAAGCGGCGTGGTCAGGCGGTCCTTGCCATACATGATCTTGGACAGGAAATAGCCCTTGATACAGTTCAGACCCCGGTTGACCGGCGCATCCGGGTCGCCCTGCGTTGCGACTACGCGGCCATCCTTGGTGCCCACCAGAACCGAACAGCCCGTACCGCAGAACCGGCAGGCGGCCTTGTCCCAGCGGATATCAGGCGCGGCGGCCTGAGCGCTGGCCGAACCAGCGGCCAGTGGGATGCCGGCAGCCGAGGCCGTGGCAGCCGCTGCGGACGCTTTCAGGAATGTACGACGGGATTCAGAGATGGTCATTGCATGGGCCTCCTGCTGGACGGTTGGCTTGGAGCATCAGGACGCGGAGCAGCCTCCGCGGGATCTTCGAAATGGTGATAGGTCAGCGACAATGAGATCACGCCGGGGATCTGGTGCAGATCCATGATGGTTTCCGAGGCCAGCCGGTCGGCTGTATCCTCGACAACCACGACGAACCGGCCATCCTCGGCCTCCGCATGAAGCTCGACGCCATCGGTGCCGGTTATCGCCGCGCGCGCGGCGTCGGTGTGATCGGGGGCGATGTGGACAAGACAGCCACAGATATTCATTGGGTCACCTCCGGGTGCAAAGGGGCGGGGCGGTGCATCGTGATGGCCCCGGCAGGGCACGCGGCAGAACATGTGCCGCATCCGATACAGGTTTCGGTTTCAAGCGCCGGTTCAGCCCGCCCGCCCAGTTGCAGGCGAAAGCGGATGGCTTCCTGTTCGCAAGTGTCCTGGCACAGGCGGCAGCTCACCCCGTTCATCGACAGACAGTTTGCGGCCTCGATCCGTGCGCGCCACGGCCACTCGGCCACACGCTCGGGCAACAGCGCCGGGGTCGGGCAAACCTCGGCACATGCACCGCATAAGGTGCAGCCGCCTGCGGAAAGATCCAGAACCGGAAAGCCGCTGTCGTCGAATGTGATGATGTCTTCCGGGCAGGCCCCGGCGCAGTCTTCACAGCCTGTGCACAGATCGGCAAAGCCTGTCACGCCCGCGCCCGGCGGTCGGATCGCATCAGGATCCTCCCGTAGGATACGTGCGCTCAGAAAAGCGCGTCTGCTGGTCAACTGGCTCATGGCTGGCGACTCGAGTGTGGATAGATTGGTTCGCGTCCTTACTTCCTAACTGCGCGAAGCAGCGCACGAATTGACCTATATCATGTTTTTCGCGAATATCATGTTCTTGGCGAATTTTCCTGACCCACCTGAGATTTGCGACCATGCGTCATACATTCAGTTCGACACGGGCTCCGGTAAAATGTCTCAAGATTTCAGCTGCTTGACTGTCCGGCGCCGCGCATATCGCAGTAGACAGCCCATCTGCGATCACCGCGTCAGGGGCAGAAACCGAAACCGTTCTGTCCCGGTTTGCAGGCCCGTCCGGGGTGATGATGTGGCCCAAACCCTGTCCCAGCTGCGTCCCCAGCGACGATGATGTCGCGACCGCGCGGTCACGGAGCGCGACCCGTTTCAGAACCCGCTGGTCCGGCGCGGCCAACCCGGCTTTCCAGGGCGTGCCGTCGCCACGCACACCCAAGGCGGCAACCTCTCCCATGTCGACCAGAACATCACGCAAGCCAAGGCCACGCAGCAGCGCAGCGATCCGATCCGTGATCGCTCCCTGGGCGATACCGTTCAGCGTCAGGGCCGACTGACCCGGCACCGGCAGTCGCACCGACGCGGCATCGAAAGACACCCGTTCCCAGCCCACAGCAGCGCGGGCGGCAGCCAGATCTTCGGGGCCAGCGCCTGTTGCCAAGGCATACCACAGGGGCTGAATGCTGGGGTCGAATGCGCCGCCGGATGCCTGATGCAGCGCACTGCTCAGGCTCAGCACATTCAACAGCTCAGGCGCGGGTTCGGTCAAAACACCGTCGCGGTTCAGGCGGCTCAGCTGTGACTGCGGACGGTACAGGCTGAAGATATCCTCCAGCCGGGTCACCTCACCCTCGACGGCGGCAATGATTGGTGCGGCCTCGGCATCTGTCAGCCCGACCAGCCGCAGGCTGGCGGCAGCCCCAAGGGCGGTGCCGCGCCAGTGCGTGTCAAAGGCCATGGCCGGGGAGGCCGCACAGGCGGCCGAAATGATTAGAAATCGGCGACGGGACAGGGCGGTCATACGGGGGTCTCCAACTTCAGATCAAGATCGACCGGGCCAAGCACTTCGGCATCAGGAATGTCGGGCAGGCGCATCGCGGTCCCGCCATAGGTATCCGCGAAAACCTGGGCATCGGCAGGATCGGCAAAAGGCACCACTTCGCGCGCGCCCATGCCGCCGGCCACATCGGCACCAACCACAAAAGTCGCACCATCCGCAGCGATCCAGTTCGAAATCCCCGGCTGCCGCCAGCTTGGCGCAACGCCCATATCGCTGACATAGATGGCCGTGATATCCGCATCGCGCTCGGGGCTTTTCAGATAGGCCACCATGTCCCGCACCTGTGCAAAGAAAAGCGGGGCCGGATAGCCTTCCAGATGAACCTGCCCCTTGGGGCCGCCATGTTCGGCGACATTCATCTGGCAGAAATAGCTCAGCGCATCGGGTGTCAGGTCGACCGGATCGGGGGTCTCGGCCAGCTCTTCCTTGCAGGCCGCCAGTGCGAGCAATGCGATCAGGGCAAGACGTCTCATGGCTCAACCCTCCGGAAAGCCAACCTTGCAAGGGCAAAGCCCAGCACCGGCCAGATCAGCAGCGACGCGGGCGCGGCCCAGACCGGCAGGGCCTGTGCGGCCCCGGTCATGCCCGAAGCCATGGCCACGCCTTCCGTCGCGGCGATGTTCCACAAGCGGAAAGCGTCGGCCGGGTTGGCCACCATCACCCATGGAAAGACGGATTGGGTGAAGGCGCCGCCCTTGTCCATGACGACAGCCCCCAACAGGCCCAGATCATAAAGGACGACAAAAACCAGCCAAAGCCCGGCCGACAGACCCGCCGCCGCCGTGGCGCCCCTCGCCAAAGCGGACAGCAGGTATCCAAGCGCCAGAAACACGGCGCCCAGCAGGATCGAGGTCAGGACAAGTCGCACCAGCGCCATCAGGCTTTCCGGCCCCGCACCACCAAAGTAAGCGGCTACCGCACCTGCGGTGCCAAAACCGACGGTCATGGCAAAGGCCAGCGCGGCCAGATGGGCGCAGAACTTGCCCAACAGGATTTCCCCGCGCCCGGCCGGATAGGACAGCAGCAGCGACAGGCTGCCCCGGTCCACATCGCCCGCGATGGCATCGAAGGAAATCATCAGCGCCAGCAAAGGCGCAAGATAGACCGACAACGTGGTCATCGACGCGACCGATACGGTCAGCATATCGACACCCAATGTGCCGGTGGGCGCACTGCCCGCAAAGGTCAGCGCCAAGGCGAACAGCACCATGATCAGCGTGGCAACCAACAGCCAGCGGTTGCGGCGCAGGATCAGCATTTCAGTTCGGGTGATGGCAAGGAAGCGGGTCATGTCCTCTCCTCCTGTGCATAGTGGCGATAAAGGTCCTCCAGCTTGGGCGGTGTCATTTCCACATCCGCTACCGCATCGCCCAACCCGGCGATCCGGCGCAGGGCCTCCATCTTGTCTTCGGGTGTGCAGAGCAGCTCAACGGACGCGCCGTTGATCCGGTTGCCGCCCAGTTCGGCGGCCAAGGCATCCGCATTGGCGCTGGCACGCACCTTCAGGCGGATCGGCAGCCCGGCCAGCGCCGAGAGGTTGTTCAGCGTGTCATCGGCGACCATCCGACCCTTGCGCATGATGGCGATCCGGTCGGTGCGCGCCTCAACCTCGGTCAAAGCATGGCTGGCAATCAGCACGGCGGTACCCTGCGCGGCCAATTCATCAATGATGGCATAAAGGTCCTGCCGCGAGATCGGGTCCAGGCCGGATGTCGGCTCGTCTAGCAGCGCCACTTTCGGCTGTCCCAGCAGCACCTGCGCCAGCCCCAGACGTTGCCGCATCCCCTTGGAATAGGCCCCGATCCGGCGGTCCAATGCGTCGCTCAGACCAACGCGCTCCAACAGGCCGGGCACATCGGCTTTTGACCCGGACAGTTTTGTAAACAGCGTCAGCTGCTCGCGCCCGGTCAACGCCGGGTGAAACGAGACCGCCTCGGGCAGATACGCCGTATCCTGTCGCGCCTGCGCGCTGCCAGGGGTGGCGTCCCCGATCCGAATGGCCCCGTCCCGAATGGGCGTCAGGCCAAGGATGGACTTGATCAGGGTCGACTTTCCCGCGCCGTTATGGCCCAGCAGCGCCACGCGCTGACCGGGGGCAAGGGATAGGGTGATATCGTCAAGAACGCAGGTTTTCCCCCGGTTCTTGCTGACATGGTCAATTGACAGGGCCTTATCCGTCATGAGGCACCTTTTTCATAGCTGGGGGTTCAGGGGCTTGCATCAATGGGTTGCTGTCCATCACACCCCCCGGCAACAGTGCCGGGAAGGCCGATTGCGACCAGCGTACCAGCTGTACGGCAGGCGAGCCGAGCAGCAATTTGGCTGCGGGTTGGGTCCACAGCACATGGTCCATACTGTCATTGGGTCGATAGGGGACATCGGCGATGCCGTTGCCATCCACATCATAGGAGGCAAAATCGGACCAGTAGTTGCCGCGCCCGTCTTCGGACCACTCGACCCACTTGGTCGAGACATATTTCACCTGCGTCCGGTTGCCGATGAATGAATTGCCAACGATGCGGTTGCGTTCACTGCCAGCGGTAAAGTGGATACCGATGCCGCATCCCTCAAACCAGTTGTCGGTGAATTCGTTCTTGTTCGAGTTATAGAGGAAGGTGCATTTCTCCTTGGCACCTTTCACCACATTGCCGGTGATGACGCTCTTGTTGGCGTAATTCAGCATCACGCCATGTTCGCGGTCCCCGATCGAGACATTGTTGGCGACCCGCACATTGGTCGTGAACATCACCGCATAGCCCAGATCGTTGCCGATCGAGACATTGTCGCTGACGACCGAGTCGTCGGCATACATGTAGTGAACGGCAAACCGCAGATCGCGGAACAGGTTGCCGGTAAAGGTATTCTTCTTGGACGAGTTCACAAAGATCCCGTCGCGGCCATAGCGGATGTCATTGCCTTCAACCACCGCACCCGGCGCGTTCCAGACATAGACACCATTGCCACGCGCGTTCATGTGGCGATCCTGCCGCCCTTCAATCCGGTTGCGTCGTACGATGCTGTCCTTCGCACCGTGTATGTCGATGCCGTAAAGATTGCCCAGCAGCACGTTATCCTCGACCACCGGCGCGCGCGCCGTCTTGGTCAGCTGGATGCCGCTGTCGATCCCGTCATGATCCGAGCCTGATCCGATCACCGTAAGCCCGCGCAGGGTCACGCCCGGCCCGGTCACTGTGATCACGCTGCCTTGGCCTTGTCCGTCGATGGTGGCCTGTCCCAGCCCGTCGAGGGTCACGGGCCGGTCCAGAACCAACTGCTCGACGTAATCGCCGGGGCTCAGGCGAAGGGTGTCCCCATCCGCCGCCTGCGCCAGTATCTCGTTGATGGCCCCCGCCCGGTTGGGCACATCCCAGTCCGCCGCCCAAAGGGGCGAGCCGAGCAGGAGCGGTATGAGCAGGGGCCAACGCATGTTTATGCGCTCCGCGGCTCAACAAACATCCGGCCGCGCATCTCCATGTGCAGCGCGTGGCAGAACCACTGGCAATAGAACCAGTGCACGCCCGGACGGTCGGCAATGAACGTGACCGAGGCCGTGGCCTGCGGTGCAACTTCCATCGCGATACCGAAGTTCGACAGGCAGAAGCCGTGGGTCACATCGTCCACGTCATCCAGGTTGGTGACATAAACGGTCACTTCGTCACCCTGTTTGACGGTGAACTTCTCCATGCTGAACACGGGCGCGGTCGAGGTCATGTAGACCCGCACCTTGTTGCCGTCCCGGATCGGTTCCTCGGCACCTTCGTCCAGATCGACGCCGTCAGCGGCAGCCTGCGCGCGCGCCTCTTCCCACATTGGGTCGTTGCGGTCCCAGACATTCACCGGGTTCACCTTGGACCGGTGAACAATGATCGAGTCATGCGGCTCGGCAAAGGTCGGGCCGTCATGGACCACCTTCATCTTGTCGCCGGAAATATCGATCAGCTGCTCATTTTCGGGCTTCAGCGGGCCTACGTTCAGGAAGCGGTCTTTCGAAAACTTGTTCATCGAAATCAGCCACTTGCCATCGGCTTCGGCAGTTTCACCCATCGAGGTCGAGTTGTGGCCCGGCTGGTAATGCACGTCGACCTTGTCGACGATCGGGTCAACATCAGCACCCGCATAGGCCTCGATCGCCTTGGCGATGTCCCACTTCACCACCTGGCTGTCCAGGAACAGGGTGGTATAAGCGTTGCCCTTGCCGTCGAACGCCGTGTGAAGCGGGCCAAGACCCAGCTGCGGCTCGGCGACAACAGCGGAACGCGGATCGGCGTTTTCGCTGAACAGCGCATCGACCTTTTCCACATCGATCACGGACACGGTCGGCGACAGCTTGCCGTTGATCATGATGTGTTTCTTGTCAGGCGCTGCGTTCACACCGTGTGGCGAGTTCGGGATCGGGATGTACCGGGTCAGGTTTCCACCCGCCTCTTTACGCCCGTCCACGACCTTGACGCCGTTCAGTTCCTGATAGTTCCCGGCCGCTACGGCCTCTTCGATACCTTTGAGGTTGAACACGACCACATGGTCCAGCTCGTTCTCGGTCATCTCGGCCAGGTTCATACCCATTTCCGAGTTATACGAGGTCGAGAAGGCGTATTTGCCCTGATAGTCGCAGTCGGTGTTATCGAGGTTACCCGACACCATCACCTGCCATGCAACTTCCATGGTGTCGCCGTCGATGGCAGTAAAGATGTTCACATATTGTGACGGATCATCAAGGATCTGGCCGTCATTGACCAGCGGGGCCTCGTGCTCACCGTTGGCAAAGACATAGCCGGTGCGCGGGAATTTCTGCGGACGCAGGCCGTGGATGTCATGCGCGTTCGGGATCTCGATGATCTTGTCGCATTTCATCACGTCACAGCGCACACGGGCCACGCGGGTGTTGGCCTTGTCGTTCATGAACAGATAACGGCCATCATAGGTGCCGTCGGTGAACGACATATGCGGGTGGTGCAGGTCGCCGTTGTCATAGGTGACCTTGCCGTTTGCAGCCAGGAACTCCTTGGTTTCAGGCAGAAGGCCCTCGGTCAGAACCTTCAGCGACTCGTTGGTCTGGCCCCAGCCCGTGGCCGAGCAGCGGTTGAACACCGGCACCCGCATCAGCTCGCGCATGGACGGCACGCCTAGAATGCGCAGTTCGCCGGTCTGGCCCGACGACCAGAAGCCGTAATATTCGTCCAGCTCGCCCGGCTCCAGATGCTGCTTGGCGGCAGCGCTGGCCTCTTTCGCGGTCATCAGGGTCGATCCCAGACCGGTCCCGGCGATGACGGCACCGGTGGCAGTGGCCCCCAGCATACCGCGGCGCGTGATGTTCAGTTTGTTTTCTTGGTCCGACATGGTCGTTCCTCCTTTTAGGAAACGGTTTTCGGTTTGGCGTTTGGATGGTTCGCCGGTGGTTGCCCGAGGGGGGTCTTAGGTGTGACCGACCCGGTCTTGGCCCGCCGTTTCAGTTGGCGGATAACGACGGGACATTTGTCCTCGGACTGATAGAGCACCTGACAATGCAGGCAGGTGACGCACTCGTTCGGATTGATCTCACCGGTGGGGTGGATCGCCTGAACGGGGCATTCATTGGCGCAGGTCTGACAGGGCGTGCCACAATCGTTGTAGCGGCGCAGCCAGTCGAACATGCGGATACGGGCAGGGATCGCCAGCGCTCCGCCCAGCGGGCAAAGATAGCGGCAATAGAACCGTTCGATGAACAGCCCGATCCCCAGCAGGACCAGCGCAAAGACCACAAACGGCCAGTCGCGCATGAATTTCAGAATGATCGCGGTCTTGAACGGCTCGATCTCGGCATATTGCTCGGCCAGCGGGATCGACACGAAACTCAGACCAAAAAGACCCAAAAAGATCATGTATTTTGCAGGCCAGAGCCGCTCGTTTAGACCCCAGGGCAAAGTCCATTGCGGCACTTTAAACGCCCGTGCGATCTTATTGGTCAGCTCCTGAAGCGCGCCAAACGGGCACAGCCAGCCGCAATAGGCTCCGCGACCCCAGAACAACAGGGCGGCGGCCACGGCAAACCACTGGATAAAGACCAGCGGATCCAGCAGGAACGCGTCCCACGAGAACCCGGTGCGCAAACTGCCCGCCAGCGCCATCAGGTTCACCACGCTCAGCTGTGCATTGGCATACCAGCCGATGAAGAACAGGGTCATCGTCAGGTACCCGATGCGGAACCAGTAAAAGACGCGCGCATTCATCGTGGCGTGGAACTGGAAGAAGAACGTGGCCGTCAGCACCAGCAGCATGACACCAAGCCCGGCGATCTCGACAGTGCGATCCTTCCAGATGCGCTGCCACAGGGCGGCCTTGGCGGCCGCTTCGCCGGTTGCATCATCCACAACCGATGGGGTGGTGACTGGCAACAGGTACTGTTCCGGCAGCTTGTATCCCAGATCGAAGGTCAGAAAGGTCTTTTCAACCGCCCCGACGGCACGCTGCACCAGCAATTGCAGGCGGAACGGCTCGGCCGGGTCAAACTCGGCATCAGCGGGGATCTTGAAGATATCCAGTTCGGTAAAGCTGGGGGCATCTGGCGCTGCAACCTCACCCAGACGGCGCTGCTGCTTGTCAAAGAACCGCACTGAGCTGTCGCCCTGGATCAGTTGAATCCGGTCAAAGATCCCACCCCGGACATAGCCCGATCCCTTGAAGCTATAGGCCCCCCGGCCCAGAACCAGAATGGCCTGTTCGCCTTCGTTCAGCCAGTTGGTCAGGTTCCGGTATTCGGCCTCACCCAGCAGTGACTTGCCGATCGACGGGACCGAAACAAGCGCCATGTGCATGTCGATGAAGGTGTCATCCGGCTCGCCCGGTTCGGGTCGCTTGATCGCGCGCTGATCCCCTGTGGCTTCGAAGGCGGCATTGACCTGCCCGACATCCAGCGTCATCCGCCGGACCGAGCCGTCTCCCGACAATGTGGTCCAGTCGTACATGGCATCCTGCGCCATGTCGACTTCGCGCTGCGGACCTCCAGCTTGTACCGGAGACAATCCACCCAGCCCCAGCGCGCGGGCCACTTTGATCCCGCCGCGCACAAGGCTGTCATCGATCACCATGATCGTCACGGTCGCGCCCGAGATAATGTCGAGGTCATGCCCCTCACCCCCGGTCTCGGCCTCTCGTTTCAGGTCAAGGCCCGCATAGCCTTCGGTCAGTTCGACCATGCGGGAATTGGGAATGCCGATCAACACGATGGGTTCGGAATGCTTGACCAGCTGAACGCCGGTCAGAACAGCGTCCGCATCAATGGCGGCAACCACGTGAATGGGTTTGCCGGAATAGCCGGTCGTGCCGACAAAGTCCGAAGTCAGAAAAGCCCATGCGATCGTCTCGCCACCCCGAAGGACAGGGGCAACCTTCACGTCGCTGCGTACCGGGCCAAACGCGTCGGCGCCTGGGGCCAGGTCAGCCGGATCGATATCAGGAAGAAAGCTGGCAAGACTGTCGGCGCGTGCACTGATTGCAACACTGCAGGACAGAACGAGGGCCAGAAGGAAATGGATTGCGCGACTTACGACCACGGCGCACCTCCGATCAATTGGGTGGACGCCATGGACGCGCGCGGGGCGCGTTCAGATTCTTCTCGGGTCGCAAACGGGGGCCCTCGGGTTTCGGGCCACAGGTGTTTGGGGCTGTACAAAATGCACTGCTCCCCATGTTCAATGCGTACACTTTGAACATTTCCGACGCTTGCGGACAGCAAAGCGCCCGGCATCGGTGCTGACGCCTTCACCGCACAAAGCGCACAGTCCGCGCATTTCGGGCAGGGCGCGGTTGGATCGTCGTGCCCTTCTTCAAGGTCAACTTGAACCCAGACCGCGCCCGCCTCCGAGCAGATCTCCACCCACATGCTCTCACCGGGACTCGCCAGCACCGGACCAAGCATTTGCAAAAGCAACAGGAAAATGCCCACCAAACCACACACCGCACGGGACACGCGATCAAACAAGCTATGCGAGGGGTGGAAGGTGGGCATTGAGAATCCAACTCGGCGTTCTTTCCCGAACCCTATGGGATTCTGTTAGGCGGAGACTTGACTTAGATCAGGTGCTCGCGAATTTGCAGCTACCCGTCAGCTTCATCCATCAACCCTCGAACCCAGCGCCCGGCCAACCATGTCGCCGGAATGCCCAACGGGATTGACCACAGGATCGCCGGAACCGGTTTTATCGCTGAGAACCCGGCACTGTGCAGGATCAGCCCGGCCAGAAACAGGTTGATAGCCACGGTCAACATGGTGGCCGGATAAAGCAGAATGGCCAGTTTCCAGACCGGCCATTTGCCCTCAGTGGCTGGTGCCTTCCGAGAAGGTGATTTTGTTCCAGACATTGTACTTCCCAGATGGTTTACGCATCGGCAGGCGGCGCACTTCTTCCAGCGTCTGCGCGTCATAAACGATCACCGCGCCGTCATCTTCCCAGATCGACACAAGCGCGTGGCGGCCATCCTTTGTGAACTCTACATGTGCCACGGTCTTGCCCGGGGCAGGGCGCAAAGTCTTTATGATTTCAAGGCTTTGCTTGTCGATCACATGCATGGCATCCTTGTTGGGGCCAAAGAAGACATCGGCCCAGACGTAAGGCGAATTCTCGTGGCTCCGCATGAAGAATCCCGGCCCTTCGGTCTTGATCCGCTTGACGGTTTCCCAAGTCCCCATGTCGATCACCGACACCGTGCCGTCAGTCAGATGCGGCGTGGCCATAACGGTCGTATCGCCATGCTTCCACGTAATCCCCGAGCCTAGATGCGGCATCCCCGGCAAGTCCAGATCGGCCACCTTGTGCCCAATAACAAGGTCGATCACCTGTCCGCCCTTGCCATCGCGCGCGGCACCCATGACGTATTCATAGCTCTGATCAAAAAAGAAATCGTCCAGATAGTCGGGCGTTGTGATCTTGCGCACCGGGAAAGGATCGGGGTTCTTGAACTGCCCTTCGATGCGAAAGTCGTGACCCAGCCCGGATTGCGGCGGGTTGGCTCCGTAGAAGACCTCCCAGATCTCGGGAACATCCTTGAGCGCCAGAACAAAGCTCTCACGCGGGGGGGCCTGATACACCGCGGATACGCGGCTGGATTTTCCCGCTTTTCCTTTGATCGCAATGACTTTTGCCACCGACAGGTCTTCGGTCGACAGCAAGGTCAGACTGTTGGGCAAATAATTCGCAACGGCCAGCCACTTGCCGTCGCCGGACATTGCGATGTTACGGCTGTTAAGCCCTGCCCGTACGCGCCCCACCTGTTGCAGGGCCCAGATGTCGTATTTCTGAACCCAGCCATCCCGGGACATGATGAATACGTAACGCCCGTCCGGGCTGAACTTCGGCCCGCCGTGAACCGCGAAGGGTGTCTCGAACCGGTCCAGAACCTCAAACGTGTCACCGTCCAGCACACTGACATGATGATCCCCGGTTTCGACCACCAGGGTGATGTTCATCGGGTCACTTGACCACACTGGCGCCTCAACGGGGATGTAACCGTCATCCAGCGTGCGGCTGTTCATGATATGGGCCTCGCCCCATTCGGGGTCGGTTTCCAGCGGTGATTTTAGCCAGCCGGCCAGCTCTTCAATCTGCAAAGCGTCAAGTTCGTGCGAGAAAGCAGGCATTTGCGTCGCCGCGCGCCCTTCGGCTATTACCGCTGCGATGCGGGGCCCGCGCATGCGCTGGAGCGTCTCGGGGATCAAGGCCGGGCCGACGCCGCCCAAGCGGTTTTCACCGTGGCAGGACGCACAATGTTCAGCATAATCCGTTGGTGCATCCGCCCAGGCACCACTAGCGCCCAGCACAGAACACATCAACACGAGCTTCATCTTTTCAAAAATACTCCCGCCGGAGGCCCCCTTCGGTGCCTCTGGCGCCCATGTCGAAGGCTCAGAGCAGACGGAACTAAAAGAATTGATGCGCCGGATCATGGCTTTTCCCCCGGAACGGCGTAACCTGCAGACGCTCGCCTGCGTCGTCAACACCGATTTCTTCGTTTGTCAGGTAACAGGCCGGATCTTCGGCCCAGGGATCACCGGTCAGTTGCAGGGCTCGGATGCGGGTGTTGCCACCGCAGACATCCTTTAGCTCGCAAGCCCCACAGCGCCCCTTAAGGGGGCGCGGACGCGTGCGCAGCATAGCCAGCATCGGATCGTCGCTGGTCCAAAGCTCGGAAAACGATGTCGTCTTAACGTTGCCTACTGTGTAATCGGACCAGTACGTGTCAGGATGGACCCGGCCCAGATTATCGATATTGGCCACGCCCAAACCGCTGGAATTTCCTCCCCAAGCGGCCAGATGCTCGCGGACATGCGCGGCTTTCTCGGCGTCGAAATGCGTACGAATCCAGTTCAGGAAATACCCCGCATCTGCGTCATTGTTGCCGGTCACGATGTCCAGCGGGCGACCGCCCGAGGCAGCCTCCCACGCGCGCTCCAACAGCAGATCCATTCCCTTGCGGGTGCGCTTATGTTCGGCATCCTCGCCGCGGTTCTTGTCACCGCGCCCGGCATAAACCAGATGCGAAAGGTAGAACTTGTCGACGCCCTCGTCGTCGCATAGCTGAAGCAGGTCCGGCAGGTGATGCTGCGTGCCTTCGGTCAGGCAAAACCGCAAGCCAACCTTGATGCCGCGCCTCTTGCATTCACGCACACCGCGCAGGGCGTCTGCAAAAGCCCCTTCAACACCGCGGAACCAGTCATTCGTGGCCCCGATCCCATCCAACGAGATGCCAACATAGTTGAATCCGACATCGGCAATCATGTCGGCGGTCTCATCATGAATTCGTGTCCCGTTGGTCGACAGCGCCAGCATCGGCACAAGGTTTCGGGCACGTTTGGCAATGTCGAAGAAATCGAACCTGTCCAGTGGTTCCCCACCCGAGAGGATCAGGGCCGGGACGCGAAACTGGCCCAGATCCTCAAGGGTTACCATGGCTTGCTCGTGGCTGAGCTCGCCCGGGAACGCAACATCCGCCGAGACGGTATAGCAATGACGGCACTTCAGATTGCAGCGCCGCGTCAGGTTCCAGATCACCACCGGCTTCACAGGGCCGGGGCGGCGTTTTCGCACCGGGGTCGGTTTGACCAGCTGGTGCATGTATTCGGTCAGGCGAAACATCGTCTCAGCCTTTCTTTTTCAGGCGCAAACCGGTCTTTTTCAGGATGCGCGTGGAATAGAGGATATCCTTGGCCCGGCAGGCGTCACCCAAGATCGCAGTGATCTGGGCGCGTTTTTCCTCGACTTCATCCCGATCCGAACCGTGAACCATGGCAAACAGGTTATAGGGCCAGTCGGGCAAGGCGCGCGGGCGTTCATAGCAATGGGTGACAAAGGGTAGAGCACCGATCTGAGCGCCCAATTCGGCGATGCGGTCATCTTCGACATCCCAGACAGTCATGCCGTTCGAGGTCATTCCCAGCTTGTAGTGGTTAGGGGCGGCTGCGATGCGGCGGATTACGCCGCGTGCTTTGAGGGCTGACAGCCTCTCAAGCAGGTCGGCTTCCTGCATCCCCAGATCATCAGCAACCTGAGCATATGGGGCGGTAACCAGCGGCAATCCGCCCTGCAGTGCTTGGATAATCTGTCTGTCTGTTGCGTCGATCATGCCGCCACCCGAAAGCCGATGTAGAATTCCTGAAGTTTGGGGAAACAAAGAACCTCGATCCCCGTTTCCCGTTCGATTGCATCGGCTGCGGCCTCGATCCCTTCGGGCGTTTCCGTGGCCAAAACGAACCACATGTTCAGCCGGTGCGTACGTTCATAATTATGGGCGACCTCGGGATGTGCATTGACTTTGGTCAGGACCGCTTCGAATTCCCCAGCCGGAACGGCCATCGCACAGAGGCAAAAGGCACCGCCCATTGCTGCGGCATCGAAAAACGGCCCAAAACGTGTGATGACACGGGACTCTTTCATGCGCGTCAGGCGTGCCAGTAATTCGGCCTCGGTCAGTCCAAGTTCTTTGGCGACTGTTGCGTAAGGATGTGAAACCAGTGGCAGATCGTCCTGCATACGGTTCAGAATCGCACGGTCGGTTTGGTCCAGCGTCATGCGGCGACCTCCTTGGTTTGAATCAGCGCACCGGTCTGCTTGAAGCAGCGGGTTGAGAACAGAACCTTGTTCCGTGCACCCGTCAGTTCGGGCAAGGCCGTCGCACGGGCCAGTACGTCCAATGCTTCGCTGCGGGACCGCGCGTGGATCATGGAATACAGGCGATATGGCCACACACCGGGCACCGGGTTGCGCTCGTAACACAATGTCACACCGGGGAAAGCCGCCAAAGCGGGGCCGGCTGTGTCGATCTGCTCTGCTGGCAAGTCCCAGACAACCATCGCATTGGCGGACCAGCCAAGAGCCCGGTGACGTACGATGACGCCCAGCCGCGAAATGATACCGGCAGTATGCAACGCGATGACTCGCGCCATCACATCATCAACGTCCCGGTTCAGTGAATGTGCCAAATCTGCATAAGGTTCGGCGACCAGAGACAAACCCGAGCTCAGCGTCTGCAGCAGACACCGATCACCCTCGCGCATCGCAGACGCATCCACCTGACGTGCTGTGGGCACGGTTTTGACCCCGCCGATCATGCGGAACCCGAGATCAACGTTGAAAGGGCGCACCAGCCGCAAATCCAGAACACGCAGCCCGGTGACCCGGCTGATCCGTGTGAGGGTATCATCCACATGTGCCCGATCAGGGCCGGTTGCGACGAACCAGAGGTTCCAGGCGTCCTCGCGCTGATAATTGTGGTTTACACCCGGTTCGGCGTCGATCAGGGCGGCGACCTCCTCCAGCCGCTCCTCCGGGACGGAGACTGCCGCCAGCGTACTGGCCGTCACCACGCCGGGTGTAATGGTTGCGCCAACCCGCGTGATGCGGCCCGTGGTGCGCATTCTGGTCAGGCGGTGGATGACTTCGCTTTCGTCAAGCCCAACTGCGTTTCCAAGAACCTGAAACGGGCGTTCGATTACCGGGAAATCGCGCTGAAATTCATCCAGTAAGCGACGGTCGATCGGGTCTGTAATGTGTTGCATGACTTACAGACCCGTTTTGTGCGCACGCGCGGTAAAGAAGATGCCTGACGGGCTTTCGGCCTCGATCTCACGCAGTTTTTCGAAACTACGCGTGTCATAAACCATGACCTTGTTCGCATCGCGCACACTGATCCAGACTTCGTGCCCGCGTGGTGTGAACTCCATGTGCAAAACGGCCGGGCCGGGCTTGAACTCGTGAATTATCTGTTTGCTGACAGTATCGATGACCTGAATGGTATCGTTCAGCGGGTGGGCAAAGTTAACCCACACCTGTCGCCCGTCCGGGCGGGCCATGGCAAAGACCGGCTGTCCGTGGGTTTGTGTGCGTCCGGTCTCGGTCAGAGTGGCGGCGTCTACCCACAAAACCTCATGGTGGCCAACGGCGGGCAAGACGAATTCGGACCCTGTCAGCGCCCAACCTTCCAGATGGGGCATCTTGTAGACCGGCATTTCCTCCTGACCACGGCCATAGCCGGGCAGAACGCGGATCGGTTCCGGGTTGTCGGACCACAGGTCAAGCGCGGTCAGGCCATCCTCGCCAAACAGGCCGGCGATATAGGTGCGGCCATTGGCAGTGATTAGCGCGTCATAGGGGTTCTTGCCGATATCGGTGATCCTGGTGATCTCAGGCGCCCCCTGTGCAAAATCCGCGATCCATGTTTCGCCCGTGTCCCACATGGTGAAAACGAAGCGGCGGCCCGGCGCGTCGACCAGACCAATCGTTTTGCTGCCAGTGGGAATGTCAGCCACCATCTCCAGCGTTTGCGCATCAAACACGCGCACACCGCCGGGTTCGTAATTCGATACCGCCACAAGCGTACCATCGTCCGAGATCGCGCCGCCAATGGCGTTTCCGGACTGCACAACGCGGTTCACGATCTGGCGGGTGACAATGTCAACCTTGGTCAGGCCACCGTCGCGGCCAAAGACATAAGCAAAACGTTCATCCGGTGAATAGACCAACGAGGCGTGGGACAAGTCGCCCAATCCTTCTATCCGGGCCAGAGCGGCACGGTCGGACTGGTCCACCAACAGGACCGATCCGCTGGCACGTTCGATCACCAGCCCAAGGTCTCCTGTCGCCATCGGCTCGGCCTGGGCCGCGGTCATCATCAATGTCGCCGCAAGGCTGAGGATAAGGTATTTCATCGTGCCTCCTGTTCCAGCAGGTATCGGGCAATCCATTCGGCCTCTTCTTCGCTGATCAGAGGCCGCCACGGGGGCATCGCCGTATCGGGGATGCCGTCAAGGATGACGCCGGTCAAAACCTCGGCGTCATAATGCTCCAGTGTTTTCGAGCGCAGATCGGGCCCCAGGCCGCCTTTCAGCGACAGCCCATGGCACGAACCGCAATCCTGATGCACAAGTCTTTTCAGTGCGTTGGGATCAATGACATCGGCAGCAAAGGCGGACGTTGCAGCCAGAACCGCAGTTGTCAGAAAGGTTCGGGCGACCCACCCCGTGCGGCCAGGCACATTTCTGTTCGGCGCGGGGCACGGCACATGTTTTCTGCACCCCAGCTTAGCCATGGGCCCGTTCCAGAATGTCCGCCACGGGCTGTTCGGCATAAAGTGAAACAACCTTGCCGATGATGAAAAGCGTTGGCGCCTTCAGCCCGGAGGTGCGCACGTCGTTGGCCAATTGGTCCAGCCGTGAAACCAGGCGGCTTTCATCAGGTGTCGTTGCATTTCCGATGGCCAGAACCGGCGTCGATCCCGGCAGGTTTTCGGTCATCAGCCCCATGGCGATCTGGCCGATGTTGGCCACACCCATATAGACCACCAAGGTCGTGTCCGGGTCGGCCAGGCGTTTCCAGTCCAGATCCAGCACTTTGTCTGCCTGCCGGTGTCCGGTGACATATTGAACCGAGGTGGCCAGACCGCGATGGGTCAGCGGCACGCCGGTCGAGCAGGACGCGCCCTGCGCCGCCGTTATCCCCGGTGCGTATTCGACCGCCACGCCATGGGCCATCAGATAAGCGGCTTCTTCCGAGCCGCGGCCAAAGATCATCGGATCGCCACCTTTCAGACGGGCGACCGTGTGACCTGCGCTGGCCTCTTCCAGAAGGATTTCGTTGATCCGGTCCTGTGGGACGGTGTGGCATTTGGGCGCTTTCCCAACAGGGATCAGCCGCGCGCCTTCGGCGTGCAGATTCAGGATGTCGGCAGACACCAGTCTGTCATAGACCACCACATCTGCTTCCTGCAGCATTCGCAGGGCACGCAGCGTCATTAGTTCAGGGTCGCCGGGGCCTGCACCTATCAGAAAAACCTTACCGCTCATGTTCAAACTCGCTGGGTCTGAATGTCTTCGAAACCCGGGGTTTCCTGCGCGAGTCCAATGCTTTTGCGGGACGTTGCTGGGTAGGCCGGGCGTGTCATGAGGGCAGATTGGCGCAATCGAAAACCAACCTCCTTGACATAAGTTAAGGAGCGCGGGATTTGCGCCCGCGCTCCGTTTTCAGTCTGTAGGAGTAGCTCAGATCAGGGCTCGACAGTGATCATCCCGATCATGTTCTGTGTCTCCCAATGGGGCCCGCAGAGATAATCCTGAGGGCCCGGTGTCAGGAAGGTTATTTCAACCGTTTCTTCCGGGAACAGCCGGTCGCTTTCGGGTTCGCTGCCGTCTTTCAGCAACACACTGTGGCTGGTGCGCTTGTCGACGTTCACCCATCGGACAGTTGTACCTGCCTTTACGGTCAGTTCGAACGGGCAGAAATTGTAGTTGTACATCAAAACCACCTTGGCGTCCTCGACCGAGGCCGAGGGGTGTCCGAACAGCTCGACATAACGCTCTTCGGCTTCAGCACAGATTTCGGCGGTTTCATCTGACCAGGCTGGCGCGGCAAGAAGCAGCAGCGCGGGAAGAAGGCGGTGGGGTTTCATGGTCCATGTCTCCTTTCCAAGGTGTTTGGGGCCGGGTGAACCGGCCCCAAACTGTTATTGCTTGACCACGTTGATAAGCGCGCTGTCATCATCCAGCGCAAGGCTGGTGTTCAGCGTCACGTGATGGAACCTTGCGTTGGCGAAATCGTCATGAATGGCAAAACCGACGGTATAGGTCCGGCCAGCCTCCAGTGGAATGTCGCCCGGCGCGCCCGAGTTCAGCGGACGTGTGAAGACAACAGTCCACACGCCACCTGACAGGTTTGCCGAGGCCGCGATCTCACCATCATTGACTACACGCTGTTCCAGCAGATAGCCATTTGTGGCGCTGCCGTCCGCGTAGACACGCATCAGGTCAAGATAGGTGCCATCAGCCAGATACTGTTCGATCTGTTCTGCGGCCTGCAACTTGTCCCAACCGCCCAAAGCCTTGCCGCCCCTGCCTTTGATTTCGATCTCGGTGCGGCTTTCGCTGAGGTACTTGGTCACGGTGTCCTGAGCGGTCAGGCGACCGGAAACATCCCCGTTTGCGGCAATTGCATCCGCCTCAGGCGCAAAGGGCATGTAGGTGTTGTCGGCGTGGCACGACGCCCAGCACCCGACCTGATCGCCCAGCTCGATGCCGGTTCCGGTGATCATCATTGCGACCTTGATTTGGTTTTCGGGGTCCATTTTGCCGCCATCAACAAACGGAGCAGGGTTGTGCCCTGAATCCGGCCATTGCAGACGGATGTACAGGTTTTCGTCATCATGTGCCGCCTGAACGGTTGCGTCGATCACACCGCGTTTGCCGGGGATCGGAGTGGGTTCCAGTTCGCCACCGGCAACGATCTTGTTACCAATCGCATCCAGTTCCTTGGCATGACAGGTCGAACATTGATCGCCACCTTTGGTCAGCGGACGGGCCCCGCCATGGGTTTTTCCGTTCTGCACCCATTCAAATGACGCCTGGCCCGGATAGAACAGTTTCAGTTCCGCACTGGCCACCGCATTCCAGTCGATGTTGCCACCGACATCGCCGCTTTCACTGCCGGCAGGTGTTGTCGAACCATCGGTTGCAGCCGTTGCCCGCTCTTCCGCGACAGCCGCGTCAACTGCTGCTGCAATCTGGGCCTGAACGGCCTCCTGCTGGGCTTTCTTTGCAGCTTTCTCAGCTTCGGCCTCGGCAGCTTCCTTGGCTTCGATCCGCTCAAGACTGGCAAGGTATTCTGGCGGTATTTGTCGGATGAAAGCCGGATTTGGCGCCTCAAGCTCCTCCAGATACTCGTCGGTTGCGCGATCTCGGATGTTCGAGTGGGCAATGCCCTTGTGGCAGTCGATACAGGTCTGACCGGTTTCCATTGCGTTCAGGTGCTGCTGACGCGCACGGGGACGCTGGAATTCGGGCATCATCGATTCAAAGTCATGGCAGTTTCGACATTCACGCGAGTCCGTCGATTTCATCCTCTCCCACTCATTCATGGCAAGATGAATGCGCTTGGCTTCGAACTTCTCGCGGGTGTTGATGGTGCCGACCATCTTTCCATAAAGCTCTTTCGAGGCTTTTATTTTGCGGATGATTTTGTGGGTCCAGTCCTTGGGCACGTGACAGTCCGAGCAGACCGCACCAACGCCTGACCGGTTCACGTCGTGGATCGTGCCCTGGTATTCCGCATAAACAAAATCTCGCATCTCGTGGCACGAGACACAGAATTCCTTGGTATTCGTGGCTTCCATGGCGGTGTTGAACCCACCCCAGAAGATGATGCCGGCGGCGAAAGCCGCAGCAATACCGGCCACGGGCATTCCCCACAGGAAATACCGGCGCCAGATCGGTTTTTTCTTATCCGGTTCGGAAGTCATATCCGGGCTCCGTTTTGGCTGTCTTGTCTGGCCTTAGGTGGCAGGCCGGTGAGTTTGGCGGATCTGTCAAACGAGGAAAGGGCGGGCGAGGGGCCCGCCCTTTCCGGTTTAGGTTGCGAACCCGTCAGGTGACGTGGTTCGACCGGTTGTAGACATTGAATTTGCCGGTCGGGGCGTAAAGTCCGTCAATCCGACCGATCTCTTCCAATGTCTTGGCGTCGAAGATCACTATCTGACCGTTGGGTTCCTTCGAGTCCGACAGGTTCCACTTGGAAACCCAGACCTCGGTACCATCGGCGTTGAATTCGAAGTGAACAGCGGCACTGCCTTCGTCTTCGGTGATCTGGATGGTTTTCACGATCTCGCCGGTCTCTTTCGAGATGACCTGAACCGATTGCTGAATTTCCGGCTCGGGGTGTTTGGTCTGATCAGCCCAGATGTAATCCGAGTTCGGGTGGGTGCGGACAAACAGGCCGGGGCCGTCGGTTTCCACCTCGTAACAGGTTTTCCAGGCCTGATCCGGATGACCTTCTGGGTCGTTGCCCCAGACTGTCACGGTACCGACACCCAGGTGGGTTGTGCCCGCCACAGGTCCGCAGTTCGGGTCAATCCAGTTCGCGCCCGGGCCGGGGTGCGGCAGGGCAGCGGTGTCGATCATCGCCTCAAGCTTGTGCGTTTCGGTATCGACAACGACCATCTTGTTCGATGCGTTTGCCGCGATCTGGAAGTACCGGCCTGTCGGGTCGAAGAACCCGTCATGCAGGAACTTGGCCGAGTTGATCTTGTCAATCCGCAAGTTGTCGAGGTCGGTGTAGTCAACCTGCCAGAGCTGCCCCAGCTCTTTCACGGCAACGATCCAGGTGGGTTCGTTCGGCGTGGTGTAGATAGCGGCCACACGGGCTTCTTCCACATACTCGCCATCTACGTTGGTGCCACGGGTCGATACGACTTTGACCGGCTCCATGGTCTGCGCGTCAACGATTGCAAAGTGAGGCGGCCAGTACCCACCGCCGATGACGTATTTGCCGTCACCGGACACGGCGACATCGCGCGCGTCATAGGCGATCTTGACTTCCGAAACCAGCATCTTGTCCGGCGTCTGCCAGAGGTCGATCTTGGTCATCTTGCCGTCACGGCCCATTGTATACCAGAAACGGCCCGGCGTTTCGGGTTCGGTGATGTTGTGATGCTCCGAAGCCTTCAGGACGTGCACGGCATAGCCGGTCGGAATATGCGTCAGCACTTCTTTCGTGTCGCCGTCAATGACTGCAACCTTGCCGACGTCACGTTCGATGACGACAAAGAAGTTTTCCCAGTTGCGGCCGTGCAGCGGTTCGGTCGGATAGTCCGCTTCTTCGACGTAGACCTTGCGGGTTGCCTTCATCTGTTCCAGCGACATTTCAGGCGGCTTTGGGGCCTCCATCATGATGTATGTCGCCATATCCTTGATTTCCTGCTCAGACATGATGTCCGAGAAGTTGTTCATCCCGCCTTCAGTTCCCCAGGCGATGATTTTCTCAAGGCGTTCCTGACCCAGTTTCAGGGTGCCGCCTTCGGTTACGGTGCCGTCGGCTGCGGTCTTCTTCCAATGCGGTTCCAGGTTTTTACCGGTAGCGCCTTTGCGCAAAACCCCGTGGCAGCCTGCACATTGTTCAAAGTACAGTTGTTTCGAAGCTTCAAAGGCTTCGTCGCTAAGTGTTGGCTCGTCGGCAAAAGCTGGAGCAGCGACGCTGCCCAACAACATTGCCAATCCGACCCCAAAAGCGCGGCCGGTCTTGTTGTAGCTGATTCCAAGTGACATGATCACTCTCCATTTGCGTGGTGAGGCAATGCGGAGACTGATCCATCACGGGATTGTCATCCTTGACCAAAGTCAACGGGCGCGGCGCTAACTTCGTTCTTTGGACAAAAACCAGGTGCAGATTTCAGCAATAAAACCTGTTTTTTTCGCACATGTTTTTGACGTCTTGATTTCGGTTAAGTGCCCCAATCCCGTCGGACAGTACTGCTTGTTGAAGGACGAGATGGGCCATGGAGAGCAGGCATGTCATCTGCAATATCGCGCATTTTCAGCGAAGGATTTCGGGTATTTTTCCTTTCCGCCGGTCTTTATGGCGTATTTGCTGGTGTCGCCTGGGGTATTTGGCTGGCCTCACTGGATGGGCTTTTACCTTATGACGAGCAAAGTTATGGAATGCCCCCGGTTATGTGGCATGCCCATGAGATGATTTTTGGCTATGCAACAGCAGCGCTGGGTGGGTTCTTTCTGACGGCAGTTCCGAACTGGACCGGGACGCCCGAAGTGCGGGCGCGTTTTGTCACGGTCGTAGCGCTGATCTGGATGGCGGGGCGGCTGGCTGTGTGGTTATCAGGGTCGCTCTCTCCGACTACCGTCGCAATTATCGACCTGAGCTTTGTTCCAATTCTTGTCCTGAAAATTGCCAGCCAGCTGGTACGCAGGCCCAAGCCACAGAACATGATATTTATTTATCTTCTGAGTTTGGTATGGGTGGCCAACCTGATGGTTCATCTGGAATGGATTGGACTCACCACAGACACGTTGAATACCGGGGTGCGCGCAGGGCTGCTGACCTTGTGTTCAATGATAGCGATACTGGGGGGGCGTATCACTCCAGCCTTTACGCGCAATGCAATGAAACGCGACGGTGTGCCCGAAGCCCTGTGGCCGGTTTCAAACGCGGTGCTGGAAAAGGCCGTGATGGCGCTTGCCCTTATGCTGCCGTTGTTGGTGCTGACCTTGGGTAGTGTTTCCTTGGCGGGTATCTGCGCGTTGCTGTTGGGCGGCGCCCAACTGATGCGCATGGCACGGTGGAGAGCGGGTTGGGCGCTGCGGCAGCCGATCCTGATTGCTTTGCACCTGGGCCTGATGATGCTGGCCCTTGGGTTGTTGCTGTGGGGGTCTGCCGTCATCGGATATGGTAATGAGATCGGCGCGCTTCACATTTTGGGGATCGGGTGCGTTGGTGGCATGACCCTTGCCGTCATGAGCCGCGCCGCCCTTGGCCACAGCGGCCGGCCCCTTGTTGCACCGTCGCCAATGGCGGTCGGATATGGGCTGATGGCGGCGGCGGCTTTGGTCCGCTGGTTGGGGTCCGGGCTGGCAGGTGGATATATGACGGCCATGCTGACGGCTGACGGGTTATGGATTGCCGCAATCGGGTTGTACCTGTTTGCCATGTGGCCTGCGCTGACAGGGCCGCGCGCAGCGAAGCACGGCTGACACGGAACCTTAACCGCGTATTGCTATTCAGAATATCAAGGGGCGTTCGTTCTTTACATGGCGGGACACGAGCGCACGCGCGCGTCTTCCGTTTTCAGGTATGTGCCGCACAGCTTGAGGAACGTACCTTGGGGTCTCAAGTTCCGGAAACAGGTCGAAGATTTCCGCCCTTGCTTCTGGGGGAACGCTGGACAGAGCCTGTGCGCCGACAAAAAGGCTTTCTGACTGGGCACCTTCTGCGTAGATGATTTCATGGCGGTCGAACAAAAGATGGAAATATGTGACTGACACGGTGTCATCTGCAACGCTGATACCAGGGCTGGCGGCAAGAATACGAGCGGGGACCAGGATTTCCTCTGCGTCAAACATTCTGACGGCGATTCGGGATCGAACCAGCATGCGGTGCTGTGGCGAAACAAGCAGGTCGCGTTTTGGCAAGTCACACCCCAAGGCCCCGGCCTTGATGAGGATTGGAAGCAGCTTGGGTTTTTTCACCAGCTCTTCATGCGATAGGTTTCGCGTTCCGATCCAACGTATGTGTTGCGGTCCATTGTCCGCAGTGACGACCATGTCACCCACCTTCAGATCCTCGATGGGCATCGGACCTTCTGGCGTCATGATAAGTGTTCCGGCAGCAAAGCACGGCACGTCAATGATGGCAGCAGGGTCAGTTGTGTCGGGCGCATTGGTCGGCGTGACATTCACGATGTTCATCGAGTAGGTCGTGCCGGGCACAAGAGGTTCAGAGGTAATATAGCCGCCCAATATGCCGTCAACTTCGACGCGATATACAGTAATTGTGCCTCCGCCTGGTTTGGACAGCACGTACGATTCTTCTAAGTATATTGGGCCGCTTAAAAAGGTGGTCGAACCATCGAGGGTGGTGATAGTACCGGTCTGCGTCAGGTCATCGCCGTCTTCGTCGTCAAAGCGGTCACCGTTGAAAACATCCCCTGTATCGACAACAGGTGCTCCACCTCCGTTTTGAATAAAACCACCAGCTGCGTCAGTCACACTAAACAAACGTCGATCCGTGTCGGGATCAAAATTGACATCCAACGTAACCGTGTCCGGCCCAATCGTATTCACCGTGATTACACCAGGGGTATAACCGATATAGGAATAGTTCGCCATTTTCACCCATCAATCATTGAAACGGAATTTTTCACCTTTTTCTCAGGTGGTTGAATAGGTCCTTCATGTCAAAAAGTCGACGCGAAAGTGTTCACAATTGCCTCAGATTTAAAGGCAATCCCAAGGTCATTTCGTTATTTTCGCTGTTTGCGGATGTCTGATCTCGTTCCTGAGGATACTTTAGAAGTCTTGACTTTCGTTAAGGCAGCCCTGTGACCTGCACGTCATGTTGCCTGCACTAGCTAATCTGCGCAAAGGAGAGCGCGATGCGAGAAGTCATGACAAAGAGCATGGCTCGCAATATTTTCTATGGCGGGTCACTGTTCTTCATCCTCATCTTTCTGGCTCTATCAGCCCATTCACACCTGTATATCGTCAATTCTGAAAATGCCGCGAAGCTCGACGAAAGTGTGGTTCGGGGTAAACATGTTTGGGAAAAACACGCCTGTATCAACTGCCACACGATCCTTGGCGAAGGGGCGTACTTTGCCCCTGAGGTCGGCAATGTGATGACACGTTGGGGCGTGTTGGACGACCCGGAATCGGCCTTTGAATCTCTCAAGGGCTGGATGGAGGCACAACCCACCGGCATTCCCGGTCGTCGGCAGATGCCGCAATTCAACCTCAGCGACGAAGAGATCCGGGATCTGACCAACTTCCTGATCTGGACGGACAATATCGACGCTCAGGACTGGCCGCCCAACGAGGCTGGCTGAGAAGGGGAATGGAGCAATGAAATACGAATCCCAAAAAATCGCCTATGCCTACTTTGCGGTAGCCATGGCACTGTTCGCGATACAGGTGATCGGCGGCCTGCTGGCCGGCTTCATCTATGTATTCCCGAACTTCCTGAGCGAGCTTCTGCCGTTCAACATCGTGCGGATGCTGCACACCAACGCGCTGATCGTCTGGTTGATACTGGGCTTCTTCGGTGCAGCCTACTTCCTTATTCCGGAAGAAGCCGAGCGTGAAATCCATTCGCCCAAGTTGGCGTATCTGCAGCTGATCATCCTTGTGGTCGGTACGTTGGGCGTGGTTCTGACCTATGTCTTCAACCTGTTCGAAGGCAACTGGCTGCTGGGCAAAGAAGGGCGCGAGTTCCTTGAGCAACCCAAATGGGTCAAGGCCGGTATCGTCGTCGCCGCGCTGATGTTCCTTTACAACGTGTCGATGACCGTTCTGAAGGGCAAGAAGACTGCAATCACCAATATCCTGTTGTTGGGCCTGTGGGGTCTGGCGCTGCTGTTCCTGTTTGCCTTCTACAACCCGGGCAACCTGTCCCTGGACAAGCAATACTGGTGGTATGTTGTCCACCTGTGGGTCGAAGGTGTGTGGGAACTGATCATGGCCTCAATTCTGGCCTACCTGATGCTGAAGCTGACTGGTGTGGACCGTGAGGTGGTTGAAAAATGGCTCTATGTCATTGTCGCCGCCGCGCTGTTCTCGGGCATTCTTGGAACAGGTCACCACTACTATTGGATCGGTACCCCCGGTTACTGGCAGTGGATTGGGTCGATCTTCTCAAGCCTCGAGGTGATCCCGTTCTTCGCAATGATGGCCTTTGCCTTCGTCATGGTCTGGAAGGGCCGTCGTGACCATCCCAACAAGGCCGCTCTGCTATGGTCTCTGGGATGTGCAACGCTTGCCTTCTTTGGTGCCGGCGTCTGGGGCTTCCTGCATACGCTGCACGGGGTGAACTATTATACCCACGGCACACAGATCACTGCGGCCCACGGTCACCTGGCCTTCTACGGTGCCTATGTCTGCCTCAACCTAGCGATCTTCAGCTATGCGATGCCGATCCTCAAGAACCGTGATCCTTACAATCAGGTGCTGAACATGGGATCGTTCTGGCTGATGACCAGCGGTATGGTCTTTATGACCTTCGTGCTGACCTTCGGCGGAACCGTGCAGACGCACATGCAACGTGTGGTCGGAGATTACTTCATGGACGTACAAGACCAGATCGCAATCTTCTACTGGATGCGTCTGGGTTCCGGTATCGTCGTGGTCCTTGGTGCGCTGCTGTTCATCTATTCGATCTGGGTTCCCCGGAAAGAAGTTATTGAACCCGGCGCCGCTGAAACCCCCGCGGAGTAATGGATATGGATGGCTCCATAAAACTGAAAGAGGGGGCGGCAAACGCCCCCTTCTACCTGCCCCAAGGCGATGAATGCGATGTGTTCACCGCGGCTTATAACAACGACTTGCCAGTTCTGCTGAAAGGTCCGACGGGCTGCGGAAAGACCCGCTTTGTGGCCCACATGGCCGCAAAACTTGGCCGCCCGCTTTATACCGTCGCCTGCCATGATGATCTGGCGGCTGCCGACCTGATTGGCCGTTATCTGCTGAAAGGCGGGGAAACCGTCTGGGTCGATGGCCCGCTCACCCGCGCAGTGCGCGAAGGGGCGATTTGCTACCTCGACGAGGTGGTCGAGGCCCGTAAAGACGTCACTGTCGTTCTGCACCCGCTGACCGATGACCGGCGCATCCTGCCAATCGACCGCACCGGCGAAGAGCTTGAGGCCGCACCTGGCTTCATGCTGGTGGCGTCGTACAACCCCGGTTACCAGAATATCCTGAAAACCCTGAAACCTTCGACTCGGCAACGCTTCATCTCTTTGGAGTTCGATTTCCCGTCCGCGCAGATGGAAGCCGAAGTGGTTGCACAGGAAAGCGGTCTGCCGCTGGAACGTTGCAAGCCGCTGGTGCGGCTGGCGGGAAAGCTGCGCGGGCTCAAGGGTCAGGATCTTGAGGAAGGCGTTTCCACCCGACTGGTTGTTTATGCCGCGACACTGATCGCACAAGGCATGTCCACCGACCGCGCCATTCTTGCCGCTATGATCGAACCTCTGACAGATGACGAGGATATCAAACGCGGGCTCCTCGATCTTGTTACGGCTGTCTTTGGGTGAGGCCGGCCGATGGTCAAGATCGATTTTGAGCCATGGGAACCCGAAGAAACGATCGGGAAACTGTGGCACACCCTTGCCAGCCGCCTCGATGCACCCCTGGTGCACGATGGAGCCGCGGTCGACCTCTCTGAGGTCGCGGGGCGGCTGGCCGTCCTCTTTCGAGGGCTGGGCGGTGGTCCGGGCGTAGAATTGCGCCCGGTCTCGCCCGAGGTTTCACACCACCGTCTGGGTTGGCGTCGTCGTCTGGCGACAGAGGCAGAACTGATGCCACGCGCCTCGTTCGACGGTGAAGTTCTGCGCCTACCGGACCGGCTGGCGGTTTTTCCAGCCCGCGAAGCAAACGGCGCGCTGTATGTCTGGCTGGCCGCCGCGGCTGCCCATGCTGGAACGCGAATTGATGAAGACGATCCGCTGCGCGCCGACTTGCGCGCACTGATCGCCGCGCAGAGCATGGTTGATGCGACCCTGGACGACGCCCCCGGCCTGCGTCCGCTATATACCGAGCTTTGCAAGGGCGTGCTGCATCAGCGCGATATCCCCAACCTGCCACCGGTTGAGGCGGCAGTCGAAGAACTTATCCAACATAGGCTGGGTGACCCTCAACCGCTGTCGGCGAAAGCCGAGCAGCTTCTGACACTGGACGAAGACCTGATCGCCCCCCGCGGCTATCAACCTATGCGCCCGGTTCCCCTATGGCCCGAACTGCGCGCGGTTGGCTTTTCCGAACATAACGAGGTGGAAAACCCCGAAACCGAAGGTCCGCCCGAGGAATCCGGTGAGAAAACCCACCGCGCCCGCCGTCGCAAATCGGATCAGGCCGAGCGCAGCGACAGTTTCATCCTGCACAAGTTCGAAGCCATCCTCAGCTGGGCCGAGTTCCTGAACATCAACCGCCGCATCGACGATGACGATCCCGACAACGCCAAGAAAGCGGCCGATGATCAGGAAGAGATTGGCCTGGGTCAGATATCAAAAGCCCCCCCAACGCGGCTGAAGCTGCACCTTGATCTGGCACCCGAGGATGTGAATCGCGAGCGTCTGTCCGGTCGCATCCTCTACCCCGAATGGGACGTGCGCTCGGGCCGGTATCTGCCAGATCACGTCAACGTCCTGCTGTCGGATGCAGATATCCGCGACGATGCTGCCGCGTTTGGCAAGGACCCAGCCACCGCTCGCCGCATCCGCGCGGTCAAACGCCAGTTCGAGGCGCTGCGCCCCGGTCGTGTGATGACACGCGGCCATCTGGATGGTGACCAGCTGGATATCGAAGCCGCCGTGCGCGCCGAAACTGACCGCATGGCCAGTGGCGAAAGCAACGACCGCATTTGGCAACAATCCCGCCCCGAGGCGCGCGACCTGGCAGTCTCGATCCTGCTGGATGTCAGCCGTTCCACTGAGAGTGCCGTAACCGGTCGCGCCGTGATCGACATTGAACGTGAAGCTCTAGCCGCTTTGGCCTGGGGCCTGAACGCCTGCGGCGACGATTTCGCCATTCATGCCTTCAGTTCGCTGAAACGCCAGCGCGTCTATATTCAGCGATGCAAGCGGTTTGATGAGCCGATGGGTGCCAAAGTTGAACAACGTATCGCATCGCTGCGACCCGGTCATTACACACGACTTGGGGCCGCGATCCGCCACTGTTCAAAGGATCTGGCAAGCCAGACCCGCAAACGCCGCCTGTTGCTGGTGATCACCGATGGCAAACCCAATGACCTTGACCATTACGAAGGGCGCCACGGTATTGAAGACACCTGCATGGCCGTGCGCGAAGCACGCCGCGCCGGGCAATCGGTTTTTGGCGTCACCATCGACAAAACCGGCAAAAGCTGGTTCCCGCGCATGTTCGGACAGGGTGGGTTTGCGGTTATTCCTGACCCACACCGCTTGACCATGGCCCTACCGCAGATCTACCGCCAACTGGTCGGAGCATGAGCGAAACTTCTTTCATCGACGAGCTTCCGGGCGAATTGCTGATGTGGGTTCTGATTATCAGTGAGCTGCTGGTTTTTGGTGCCGGGCTGATCGCGTTCATGGGCGTTCGCCTGACCGACCCTGCAGGCTTTGCCGAGGCGCAGTCGCATCTTTATCGAACAGGGGCAGCCTTCAATACTGCAATACTGGTCACATCTGGTTATCTGGCCGCACAGGCCCTGAACTGGCGCCGCGCAGCATTCCGGTTCAAGGCCAGGCTGGCCCTGACAGGTGCGGCTGTACTTGGGATTGCATTCCTGGTTGTCAAAAGCGTGGAATACGCTGGAAAGGCGGGGCAAGGCATTACCTATGAAACCCACCCGTTTTTCATGTTCTACTACCTGTTGACGGGGTTTCACGCGGCGCATGTTCTGGCCGGGGTGGGCATTCTGCTGCTGGTCGCGTGGCGCGATGATCCTCGTAACATCGAGGCGGGCGCACAGTTCTGGCACATGGTTGACCTGGTCTGGATCCTGCTGTTTCCCGTTATTTATCTTCTGGGATAACCAAGATGTCGGCAATTTCATCTTTTGCTAAATACTCCCTCCGGAGGCGTCCGAACTCACTCACCAGCGCATGGCTGGTGCTTCTGGCACTCAGTCTGGCCTCAACGCTTTTAACCCTGATGAAAACGCCTGGCGAACTCATTGCAGGTGGTATCCTGCTCCTTGCCTTGATCAAAGCCCGTGTGATCCTGGCCCGATATCTGGACCTGACTGAAAGCCCGGGCTGGCTGCGGGGTTTCACCATAGTTTTGACGGGGTTTTCTGCCGTGATCTTCGCACTTTACCTGATCTGAAAAAAGCCGCCCCAAAAGGGGCGGCAGGTTACCAAGCAAAGGGACGCTTAGGTTATTGTGCGGCCATTGGCATCCGCGCGATCTGACAGCGCTGCCACAGCGCCGACAATGCGCCCACCAGATGATCGATATCCTCGTCCGTATGAACGGGTGACGGTGTGATCCGCAGGCGCTCGGTTCCTTTTGGAACTGTGGGATAGTTGATCGGCTGAATGTAGATGCCAAACTCCTCAAGCAGCGTGTCCGAAATGAATTTGCACTTCACCGGGTCGCCAACCATCACCGGGATGATATGGCTGGGGTTGGTCAAATGCGGAATGCCTTCTGCATCCAAAAGGGCGCGTACCTGCGCCACACGGGTTTTTTGCAATTCACGCTCGGCACTTGAATGCTTCAAATGCCGGATCGATGCGGCGGCGCCGGCTGCAATCGATGGGGGTAGGGCAGTGGTGAAGATGAAGCCACTGGCAAAGCTGCGGACAAAATCACACAGCGCGGCTGAGGCTGCGATATACCCACCAACCACGCCGAACGCTTTGCCCAACGTGCCTTCGATGACCGTCAGGCGATCCATCAATCCTTCGCGTTCGGCAATTCCGCCCCCGTGCGGGCCGTAAAGGCCGACGGCATGAACCTCGTCCAGATAGGTCATCGCGCCGTACTTGTCCGCCAGATCGCAGATTTCCTTGATGGGGGCGATATCGCCATCCATGGAATAAACCGATTCAAAGGCGATCATCTTGGGTGCGTTGGGATCAGCTGCGGCCAGTTTGGCGTCCAAATCCGCCAGGTCGTTATGTTTCCAAATCACCTTCTGGGCACGCGAATGCCGGATACCTTCGATCATCGAGGCGTGGTTGAGCGCATCAGAAAACACGATCAGCCCGGGAATTCGCGCGGCCAATGTTCCCAAAGCAGCCCAGTTCGACACATATCCCGAAGTGAACAGCAATGCCGCTTCTTTCCCATGCAGATCGGCCAGCTCAGCCTCAAGCAGAACGTGATCATGCGTGGTGCCCGAGATATTGCGCGTACCGCCAGCGCCTGCTCCACAGCGATCCAGAGCGTCGTGCATGGCAGAGATCACCGAAGGGTGCTGCCCCATGCCCAGATAGTCATTCGAGCACCAGATCCGCACATCCCGCTGGACCGGTCCGTCGGTTTGGCGCGCGTTCGGAAACGCGCCACAGCGGCGTTGCAGGTCGATGAAAATCCGGTAGTTGCCTTCGTCTTTCAAAGTGTCGAGGCTGTGGCTGAAAAATCGCTCGAAGTCCATCTGGCGTGCTCCCCGGATAACTGAAATTTCGTTGAACCTATGCCAGTGGTTCGCGCCCTTACATGACAATAGTCAAGTTGGAGACCGAGAAAAGGGTGGCACCCCCGCGCTGGCTTTGGCATAGCATGTCACGGGGTTGATCATCCGGGGGTGTTCCCGGAACGGACGAATAAGGGGCTGCCTTCTTGTCACACGAGGCACAAAAGATAGTTGCACGGCAGTCACTGCTCTTGCGAAGCCTGCCAGAGCAACATGTCGATACTTTGCTGCGTCAGGCCGTCTGGCGGCAATACGATCGGGGCGAGACAATCTTTCTGCAAGAGGAAGAAGCCAGGGCTGTACATGTTGTACTGGCTGGTTGGGTCAAGCTGTTTCGCATTTCCCCGACCGGTGCCGAAGCCGTGGTGAGTGTTTTCACGCGCGGTGAAAGCTTTGGTGAAGCCGTTGCGCTGCGCAATGTGCCCTATCCCGTTTCGGCCGAGGCGGTATCTCCCTGCGAGATCATGCACATTCCAAGTCCGGTGCTGCTGTCGCTGATGAAGCAAGATCCGGAAATCTGCGTGTCGATTCTGGCGGCCACATTCACGCACCTGCATTCCCTTGTGGCGCAGCTCGAACAGCTCAAGGCCCAGACAGGTGCGCAGCGTGTCGCGGAATTTCTGCTGAATCTGTGTGATAGCGATGCCGGCCAGTGCGAAGTTGAACTGCCGTATGACAAGATGCTGATCGCCGGACGTCTGGGGATGAAACCCGAAAGCCTGAGCCGAGCGTTTTCGAGGTTGAAACCAGTCGGGGTGAAGATCAACCGAAACCACGCGGAAATTGCAGACATGGATGTATTACGGAATTACGCGGAAAGCGACCCGAGCGAGAAATAGAGCCGTGTGGCTGTTTCTCTGGGCAGTAAACTGGCCATTTCCGGTCTGCGATCTTTCCGGCAATCACTATCCTTACTATTCTTGCTGGATATGCCCTATTCGGCGCGATCCTGAATGGGTGAGGTGATGGAACGCAGACATGACGATTGAACAGAAACTAGCCGGTTATCCCCGCGCGAGACTGATGACAGCTGCCACGCCGGTCGAACGGCTTGATCGTTTGTCCGACCAGCTTGGTCTGGAATTGTGGATCAAACGGGATGATCTGACAGGGTTGAGCTTTGGCGGCAACAAAACCCGGCAGCTTGAGTTCTATATGGGCGAGGCACAGAAACAGGGGGCAGACACCATTCTGATCACCGGCGCTGTGCAGTCCAATTTCGTGCGCACGGCTGCCATGGCTGCGTCGAAGCTTGGGATGGAGGCCGTACTTCAATTGGAAGAGCGCGTGCCCGATATGGGAGAGCACTATTATTCCTCGGGGAATGTTCTTCTGGCCCGGATTCTGGGTGCCGAGCACATGCACTACCATACCGGAGAAGACGAGGCCGGGGCCGACAATGCCCTTCACGTGCGGGCAGATCAGCTGATCGCTGAAGGCCGAAAGCCATATGTAATTCACTTGGGCATCGATCATCCGCCCTTGGGGGCGTTGGGTTATGTGGCCGGGGCTGCCGAACTACTGGATCAGATCGCCGATTTTGACGTCGCAGTGGTGCCATCCGGCAGCGGTTCGACCCACGGCGGGTTTCTGGCCGGGCTGCGTCTGACTGGCAACACGGCACCTGTTTACGGCATCTGCGTTCGCCGCGACCGTCGCCAGCAACATGCGCGGTTGCAAAAGGTATTGGAACGGTTGGCGGGTATGATGGAGTTTGACCCGGCTCTGGTCATGAAAGACATCCTCACATGGGACGGCGCATTACCTCCTGGATATGGGCGGATAGGCCCGTCCACACGGAAGGCGCTTGCACTGATGGCGCGCGCCGAGGGTATTTTTCTGGATCCGGTCTACTCGGCCAAAACATTTGCGGGTTTGTTGGAATTACGTGAAAACGGCACCATTCAACAGGGTCAGAAGGTTGTGCTGTTGCATACGGGTGGGCAACCGGCGCTGTTTGCATATCAGGAAGAGCTGATCCCGGCCTGAGAGCCATCCGAGAAGCCACTGTATACTAAGTCGCGATTAGCCAGCCAACCCGTGGTTTCGAAGCGCGCCACACGGTGACACGTGACCTATGTCAATGACAGTACCGCGGATGTCGTGTCGGTTGAGCGAACCTAGCCCACCTTAGAATGGGTGGAAGATATGTTCGCAGAGTTGGAGGCTGGATATGGCTGATGGATGCGGCTGTGATCGACACGTGCATATGTATCTGAGCGTGGATGAGGCCCTGCACCGTGGCCTGTCCGCTGCTGATCCGATCACAGAAACGGAAACGCTGCCTTTGGCCGCTGCAATAGGGCGAATATTGGCCCGCGACTGTTTCAGCAAGGTCGATATGCCCGCTTTCGACAATTCGGCAATGGATGGTTATGCGGTTCGAACCGCAGATCTTGGCGATGACGACCTGTTCCAGATGCCGGTGGAGGGTCGCATCGCGGCGGGGGACAGCGGGTCTCATGCTGCACCTGTCGGCAGCGCGGTGAGGATTTTTACCGGAGCGCCTGTTCCTTCTGATTACGACGCCATCGTCATGCAGGAAGATTGTGATGTTGTAGAGGGGCAAATTCGCTTCAGCCGCCGTCCAAAGCCCGGGCAACATATCCGGCGTGCCGGTGAAGACCTTCATGCCGGAGCGTCGATCCTGCGGCGCGGCTGCGAGATTGGCCCGCGCGAGGTGGCAGCCCTTGCATCCGCCGGGTATGGCGAGGTCGTGGTTCTCCGCAAGCTGAAGGTTGCGATCTTTTCAACCGGCAGTGAGTTGCGCCAACCGGGTGAGCCCCTTGGCCCGGGGCAGATCTATAACTCGAACCGTTACATGCTGCTTGCGCTGTTGCAGAAGCCCTGGATTGAACTCACGGACCGGGGGCCGGTTGAAGATGACCCCGCGCTTTTGAAACAGGTCTTGCTGGACGCGACTGAAACCTCTGACCTGATCATCACGACCGGTGGTGTTTCTGTCGGCGATGAGGATCATATGCCGCGTCTGTTCACTGAGATCGGTGGCGTGACGGATGTGATGAAAGTCGCAATGAAACCGGGCAAGCCGATCATGTTTGGTCGGCGTGGCGGTGCACTTTACATCGGCCTTCCAGGTAACCCGGTTTCTGCTTTTGTGACCTGGCAGATAATCGGATCGCAGATGATGGCGCGCCGCGCCGGTCTGCACCACACCCCGCAGGCAGCCGTACAGGCAGTTCTGTCGGAACCCTTGCACCGCACCGCGGGCCGTCAGGAATATCGCCCGGTTCAGATTGACGGTCACACACCGGACGGACGGCCCCGATTGCGTCTGATGGAACCGTCCTACAGTGGTCGTGTTGCTTTGCTTGCACAAGCGGATGGATTGGCGATCATCCCGGCAGAGGTGACGGAATACCCCGAAGGACAAGGCCTTGAGCTATTGCGGTTTTAAGCCCTAAGCGCTTTTCCCGCGGCATCAAAGGGCGGTTCATGCAGGATCGTGGCCCTGTGCGGTCGCCCCAGAACCATAACCTCGACCTCATCACCTGGCTGGGCGTTTTTTACATATCCCAAGGCCAACGACATTCCGACAGTGTAGCCATAGGTGCCCGAGGTCACTCGGCCGATCCCTTCACCGTTCTTGAAGATCGGCTCACCACCTGTTGCATCCGCGTTAGATGCTGTCACATCCGCTTCGTTCAGGTGTAGAACCACCAGGTGTTCCCGGGCCGGGTTCTGCAACACTTTCTGCGCAGCCGCTTTGTTGAGGAAGTCCTTTTCGAATTTGCAGAGGCGATCAAGACCCACTTCATGCTGCCAGTACTCCGGGCTGTATTCGCGGCTCCAAGACCCATAGCCCTTTTCGACCCGCATAGACATCAGTGCCCGGCTGCCAACAGGGCCAGCCCCGAACTCTTTGCCTGCCTCAATCAAGGCATTGTACAGTCGTGCTTGATCTTGGGTGGCGCAATGCAGCTCCCACCCCAGGTCGCCAGTAAAGGAGACGCGCAGGGCAAGAACCTGAACTCCCGCCAGCTCAATCTTGGCGGACCGCATGAACGGGAAATCTTCGGTTGCGAGCGATGTGTTGGTCAGAAGTTGCAGGATGTCGCGGGACCTAGGGCCGGCCACGTTAAAGCCGCACATCGTTTCGGTTTTGCTTTCGAAAGTGGTTCCCTCAGGCAGCGGAACCTGTTTGAAGAAGCGCTTGTGATACCGCTCTGCCATGCCCGAGCCAATCACCCAGAACTCGTCATCAGCTACGCGGGTAACTGTAAAGTCGCCTGCAATACCGCCGCGTTTCGAGATCAGCGGGGTCAGGCAGGATCTGCCGACGGTTTTGGGCATGGTATTGGCAAAGACGGCGTTCAACCAGTCTGCCGCACCCGGACCCTTGCAGAGATACTTGGCGAAGTTCGAGATATCGATGATCCCGGCACGGTCGCGCAACATCCTGCATTCCTCACCCACCGGTCCCCACCAGTTCTGACGGGTAAAGCCATTGGTATCTTTGGTGCCGGGCGTTGCGGCAAACCACAGCGGATGTTCCCAACCGGCGTTCAGGCCAAAAACCGCACCCATGGCCTTCTGCGCCTCGTAGATCGGGCGAACCCGTGCCGGACGACCGGCGCTGCGTTCTTCATTGGGGAAATGGATCGCGAACCGATGACTGTACTGATCTGCCACGCGCGCTTTGGTGAACGCCTTGGTGGCCCAGTTGTCAAAACGCGCCAAATCCCAGGCGAACATATCGTATTCCGTTTCACCCTCGATGATCCACTGCGCCGCCATCAGGCCCATGCCGCCCGATTGCGAGAAGCCGGGGATGATACCGTTGCAGCAGAAATAGCCGTCGACCTCAGGCACCGGCCCCATCAGAACATTTGAATCCGGTGACCAGATCATCGGGCCGTTGATGACACGCTTGATCCCGGCTTCACCAACCGCAGGCAAGCGTTCGATGGCGTTCATCATGTTCTCTTCGATCCGCTCCAGATCATCAGGGAACAGGTCGTGGGCAAAATCCAGCGGCGTGCCTTCTTCGGCCCAGAACCTCATATCTTTCTCATAAGCGCCGACCAGCAGGCCGTTGCCTTCCTGACGCAGGTAATACTCGCCATCCCGGTCTGATACAGATGGCAGACGGGTGCCGTGGCTTTTCACATCAGCCATGGATTCGGTTACGAAATACTGGTGCTCTGTAGGTTGCAGCGGCAGTTCGATTCCGGCCAGTGCCGCAACCTCGCGCCCCCACAGGCCCGCTGCGTTCACCACCCAGCGTGTCCTGATGTCACCTTTTGGCGTTCTGACGATCCAGCTGCCATCCTCCTGCTGCTCGGTTGCAGTGACCGGCGTGAAACGGTGAATCTGCGCCCCGCGTTGACGTGCGCCGACCGCATAGGCGTTGGTCACACCCGACGGGTCCACATTGCCGCCATCGGGTTCGAACATCACGCAACGGATGCCGTCGTAATTGACCAGCGGGTTCAGCTTTTGGGCTTCTTCGATGCTGATCTCATAGAAGTTCATGCCATACAGTCTGGCCTTTGCGGCCTGTAGCTTCAGCTGATGTTCGCGCTCTTCTGTCTGGGCCAGGTATAGCGAGCCGGGCTGGAATACGCCGCAGCTTTGACCGGTTTCAGCTTCCAGCGCTTTATACAGGCTCATCGTGTAATGCTGGATGCGGCTGATATTGGTACTGTCGTGCAATCCATGAATGTTGGCGGCTGCGTGCCAGGTTGACCCCGAGGTCAGCTCGTCCCGCTCCAACAGAACTACATCGGACCATCCCAGTTTGGTCAAATGATACAGGATCGAGCACCCGATCACTCCTCCGCCGATGACCACGGCCTGAGCTTCGTTTCGCATTTTGGCTATCTCGCGCGTTTTCGTTCGCGCTTGTTCTTTCATGAAGACTGACCCATCGACAATGTCGACAAAATTCGAGATCGAATGAAGTCAGCTAAACTCAAATTTGGAGAATGCCTGACGGCGCAATACGCTTAAGCAAACGAATTCGTCAGAACGTCAATCGGTGTGCGCGGCCACGTTCAAACAGCTTTAGGTTCAACTCATCTGCTTCCGGCGCGCCATATTCCAACGCAAACACAAATGCGTGGGTCAGGTAGAAACACGAGGCTTCATGATCCTGACGTTGTTCGGCCAGAATCGCTGCTTCGTGATACAGCCGGATCAATGCGGGTACATCTTTTTCCTCATGGGCTCGCAAGAGTTGTTTATCGAGTTCGTTCAGATCCACTGTGATCCTTTCAGCGAATTCACACCAGCTGTCCTCTAGGAGACAAAAGACGCAACGCGGTCCCGTCTGCTGTTGTTACAACCGATCCGCAATCTGGTCAGTCAGGCCTAACCAGATCGACTTTTCAGGATTGCTTACGCTTCAGCGCGGGCTTTTTCGATCTGCGTGGCCACCCAATGGTGAAAACAATGGGTCGGGCCGTCCATCGCGGGCGAGAAACGACCGCCATCGAATTTCACGCCGTGACGGCCTTTCTGCATGCCTTCAACCACAAAGACGTCTTCCTCGAACACCGTCTTCCACAGTTGCGCGTTCTTGGCACGCAGTGCTTCGTGTTCGGGCGCGTCTTCGGGTTTTTTGGCGTAGTAGAGCTCAATCCGTTCGTTCGAACGCTCATGCGTGATCGGATCGATGAGGAAAGCAAAGCCGTGGTCACGCTGAACACCCAGCAGGGTATTCGGGTAAACGACGATATATTCCGCGCCGTCAGTCCACTGCTCACTCAGGTTCTCGAAATCATCCAGCTTTTCGCCATCGTGACCCTCGAACTGGCGGTAGACATAGGTGCCCTGACCCGAATACTTGCCCAGTTCGTTGATGTTGTAGTGATCTTCCAGACGCGAATAGCTGTTCAGGCCGGGGTGAACCCAAGGCAGGTGATAGCTTTCGCAGTAGTTTTCAACAGCCAGTTTCCAGTTCGAGTTCAACTCAAGATAAACCGATGCGCCAGCGCCACCGTGATACATTGGTTGATCGAATTCTTTCCAGCGTTCCATCAACTCGCCATGGACATTTTCGAATTCCGGAGCATCGCCGCTGACATTGACAAAGACAACATCCCGCCAGACATACGAGCGGATGCGGATAAGGCCCAACTCGGCGAAATCTAGATCCTCATGGGTGTTCTGCCCGGGGCCACCGACATGAGGGGCAGTCCGCAGTTCACCATTCAAGCCATAGCACCAGCTGTGATAGGGGCAGCGGATCGCGCCGCGGATTTTTTGCGGCTTGTCGACCAAAATCATGCCGCGGTGGCGACAGGTGTTCTGGAACACGCCGATCTGACCGTCGCGATCGCGTACCATCAACAGCGGCACACCCAGGAAATCGATCGGATACGCATCTCCCGCCTCTGGAATGTCTTTGCCAAAGCCGATGCCGGACCAGTTCGCAAACAAGACCGCATCCCGTTCTTCGGCAAAAACTGCGGGATCAATATAATGCTCGTTCGGCAGACCCTTTGCGGTGTTTACCGGTGTCAGAACAGACGAAAGCGGTGCGTGCTTGTTCATCGGCCACTCCTGAGTGATTTGAATGAGTTTATCGCTGCATCCATTGGCGGCCGAGGCCGCCCACGTTCAATACTAAAAAACCTAATGGCAAATTGAGGCAGGCTAAACCGAACCTTCAGACAGTTCGTTAAGCAACCAATTCTTGAGAGCCAGCGCCCCTTCCGAAAGCTGATCGTCCGGACGACCGACAAGATAGAAATTATCCGGGGCGGGCAGGCTGAATTCCTCTAATGCGACGAGTTTCCCTGATGCGAGCATGGGCTGGACCAGACGTTTCCACCCCAGCGCAAGACCCGCCCCTTTACGCGCCACCTGAAGGGCAAGCGCATAGCTGTTCACCCGCGATTCCACGGGAACAACCCCAGAAAACCCGAGGTCGTGGAACCAGGATGACCAGGTCGTCCAGGTACTGTCCTGCGTTTCAAGATGGATCAGCCGCCGCTGCACGAGGTCTTCAAGGCTGGCCCCTTTAAGGTCCGCGGCCATCTGGGGGCTGCAAACGGGTGTCAGGATATCGCGATACAGTTTCGTGTGCGTGAGTTGCGCGTTCGCGTCCCGGCCATAGCGGATGAACAAGTCGATATCCGGCCGGTCCGTGAACGCCTTGTCCTGCGCCATCTGGTTCACTTTCACGTGCGGATAATCTTGCCAGAACCGGATGACAGACGGCGACAGCCAAAGTGCGGCGACGGCAGTGGTTGACCCAACGGTTACGTGGTTCTCGACATCGTTGCTGCGAATCTTTTCAAGTACCTTTGAAATCTGCTGGAACGAAGCGCCGAGTGCCTCAAACAGGTCTTGCCCATCCTCGGTCAGTTCCACACCGCGGTGCTTTCGGACAAAAAGGGCCGCGCCCAGCTCACCTTCCAGCGCCTTAATCTGATGACTGACTGCACCAGGCGTCACGGAAAGCTCACTCGCGGCTTCCTTGAAACTGAGATGCCGAGCGGCGGCTTCAAAGGCAGATAAAGTCGTAAGTGGGGGAAGGTTGTAGTGGCGTCGAGACATGGAGGTTTATTGGCTTTTGAACTCTAGGTGAGTTCAATTCATCCGAATGTTAGAAATTTTGCAATTGAAATCTATCTTTTTTCCTGTTGTTTGCTGAACGACCCAGAATGTGCGCCGCGTGAGACCGAACAGGACAAGTGATGGATACTCAAGTTGCCCGCCTTGTGCGAAAAACACCGCTCAGCCCCGACACCTCTGACTTCTGTTTCGAGATCGAAAGCGGGCGCTTCACCAGCCTCGAGCCCGGAGCGCATGCAGACATCCATCTTGAAGACGGTCTGATACGGCAATACTCGCTGTGGAGCTGGAGCCAGGATGGACGCCTGATCAACGTGGCCGTCAAACGCGAAGACAAGGGGCGAGGCGGGTCACTGGCGATGCATGACCTCCAAGAGGGCGCGACCGTGGAAATCGGCGGCCCCCGCAACCACTTCAAACTTGAAAGCCATGATCGGCACGTCACTTTGATCGCAGGCGGCATCGGGGCCACTCCACTGGTTGCAATGGCACGTGAGCTGCTGAACCGAGGGCAGGATTTTCGTGTCTATTATCTTGTTCGATCAAAAGAATACGCGGCGATGGATGCACAATTCCGGGCGCTTGGACTGGATGAATGGTATCATTTGCATTGTGATAACACAGACGGGGTGTTCGACCTGAGATCGGTCATGCAATCGATGCCGATGGGCGCAGACGTTTATACCTGCGGCCCTGAACCGATGCTGAATGCGGTACTGGAGGCTGGTGCCTTGCTGCGCGGCGGCGCGATACACTTTGAACGGTTCGCCGCCGCGTCGGACATTGAACATGCCCCGAACGCCGATTTCCAGATCGAGATCCAGTCGACTGGTGCGATCTATCCCGTTGGCAAGGACCAATCCATTCTGGAGGTTTTGCAGGCCAATGGTGTGCAGGTTGATTTCGGCTGCTCCGAAGGGCTTTGCGGAACCTGTATCGTTGATGTCGTGTCCGGCGAAGTTGATCATCGCGACGGTATACTTACTCCGCAAGAGCAGGAAACGCATGAGTTCCTGTGCACATGCGTTTCGCGGGCCAAGTCGGACAAACTGGTATTGAAACTGTAGAAGGAACCACATTCATGCCCTTTACTTGTTCTCGCTAACACGTGTTTCGAGTACCTGTGAGCGTCGTTTCGAGTAGCATAAGGGTCGGATTCTTGGGTGAGCTGCCCTAACCTCTGTCATAGGTTTTCCCGAATTGAAGGGCGCAACCACTTCTTGCGAAGCTGCTACCAGGTTCAACGGCAGACAGACTTGCCACAACGAACCAACAGCTTTTGCAAGCGAACACAATCTGGGAGGAAAAGAGCGGTGGGCGATCCCACATGGTGTGTGGTCTTCCCCGTAAATCTCAGCTGAGTTGCAGTCAACTCGCTGATCGTTTGGTGCATTGGGCATGTTTGTTTACGCCGTCCCGCGCGGTGCACCCCAAGCAGAAATCCAAAGAACAAGAAACGGCGAACACACGGAGGAAAACGCAATATGTCGATACCCGATCCATTCACGGACGTTGAGATAAAGACGGCGGATGCCGGTTTTTATGAAAACTACAGCGTCCCAATTGCCCTGATCAGCAAGGCCATCATGGTCGCGCTGGTTCTGTGGGCATTGGTATTCCCTGCAAATGCAAACGGCACGCTTGGCAGCCTGAACGGGCGGCTGCTTGAGCTTTTCAACAGCTTCTACATTGTCATTGTCGGGTTGTTCCTCGTTTTTCTGGCCGTTGTCGCCGCTATTCCGTCCACGGGTCGCCGTGTGATGGGAACACCCGGTGAAAAGCCCGAGTTTTCAAACTTCTCATGGTTCTCCATGATGTTCGGCGCCGGCCTGGGTGTTGGTCTGATGGTTTTTGCAACCGCAGAACCGTTGGGGCTGTGGGGTTCGAACCCCGAAGTCGTGTCCGAGGCGGTCGTGGGAAATACACCCGAAGCACTGCAGTCGGCTTACCGATATACCTTCTTGCACTACGGGTTTCACGCTTGGGCCATCTATGTGGTTACCGGGTTGTCGCTGGCATATTACGCTTATACCCGCGACATGCCTCTCACCATCCGCTCGGCGCTGACGCCCCTGTTTGGCCGCTTCGTCAATGGCTTCTTCGGCCATGTGGTTGACGTTTTGGGCGTTGTTGCAACGATCCTCGGTGTTTCTGTCACCATCGGCTATGGTGTCAGCCAATTCATCGACGGGCTTTATGCCATCACCGGTATGGAATGGGTCATGGATCTGGGTGGCGAAGTTCCAACCCCAAGCAAAGTGGGTCTGATCGCCGGTCTGGTCATCATCATGAGTCTGTCGATTATTTCGGCCGTATCAGGCGTTGGTCGTGGTGTTAAATACCTGTCGAACCTGAACCTCGTATTGTCGATCATCCTGTTGGGCACATTTATCGTCTTCGGCTCGTTCGTCTTTGCCATGACCACTTATGGCACAGCAATGGTCGACTATATTCTGCATATCCTGTCGCTCAGCTTTAACGCCTATGGTCCACTGTCAGTTGAAGCCTTCGGTGCGGCTCTGCCCGCCGAAGCACAAGCCCATGCCAATGATCTGATGGGCGGAGCTACCAATGCGTGGGGCAGCTTTGACGGTTTCAAGAGCGGCCTGGAAGGGGCAGCAGCCGAGTTGGATGAAGCAACGCTGGCGGCCGTTTATGCGGCGGGTGAGCAGGGGCGTCAGTTCGGCTGGCAGTCGGGCTGGACCACGTTCTACTGGGCCTGGTGGATCGCGTTCTCGCCCTTTGTGGGCTTGTTCCTTGCCCGTATTTCGAAAGGACGGTCTGTCCGCGAGTTCATCGTGGGTTGCGTGTTCGCTCCGGCGTTGGTGTGCTTTGCTTGGATGACGGTTTTGGGCGGCACCGCGATCGACCTGGAACTGGCAGGCGCTGCAGAAGGTGCGATCGTCGGAGCATCAAACACCAACAAGCTGTTCGTGACCCTGTCTTACATGATTGACGGAGGTCTGTTGTCATTGCTGAACGTGATGTGCGTGATCCTGATCATGACATTCCTCGTCACGTCGGCAGACTCGGGCATTCTGGTGATGAACACCATCATGTCGGGCGGCAGCCAGGAGACGGGCATCAAGCACCGCATCATCTGGGGTGTCATCCTGACGGCTGTGATTGGCGCGCTGGTCCTCGCAGCGGGCGAAAACAACCCGATGGATGCTTTGCGAAACGCAATGATCATCGGAGCACTGCCCTTTACTGCTGTAATGGGTTTGATGTGTATTGCATTGGCCAAAGCTTTGTTCCGAGACAGTCAGCGTGACAAACATGCCGCTACAGGTGCACAAGCCGCCGAATAAGCAAATGCTTAGCTTATGACGTGATCAGGCCGTCTGGAATTGGGCGGCCTGATTTTTTTTGCGTAGACACTGGCCACGACCCTCAAACAACGAAAAGGTGCTGGCCAGCCCGACTGTGGCGAGACACCAAAACCATATCTCAACGAAAAAGCCCCGGTAAAAACCGGGGCTTTTGAGCATCATTTCGTGAAATTCCTACATGCAGGCTTCAACGGCGCGTTTGGTCATGACCGACACAAGATGCGCCCGGTATTCCTTGCTGCCATGTAAATCAGCGATCATGTTGGCAGGGTTAATCCGAAGGTCCATCAAGGCGTCCGGGCGGAACTCCTTGTTCAGCGCCTGCTCGGCTTCGCTCCAACGGAAGACGCCGTCCTCACTTGCCCCGGTCACCGCCACGCGCACGCCGTCCGTGAAACGGGCCAGATAGACCCCAACAAGTGCAAACCGCGACGCTGGCTGCAGGAATTTCTGATAGCTTGCCGCCTGCGGAACCGGAAAGCGGATCGAAGTGATGATCTCGCCTTCTTCCAGGGCTGTCGTGAACATGCCTTGAAAAAAGTCATCTGCCGCAATTTTACGCGCGTTGGTCACCACGGTTGCGCCCGATCCCAGCACGCCCGCCGGATAACAGGCTGCCGGATCATTGTTTGCAACCGAACCACCGATGGTTCCACGATTGCGCACTGCCGGGTCGCCAATTTGTCCAGCCAATGCCGCCAGCGCGGGATAAGATCCTGCAGCGTCGCGAGCAACGACAGCGTGGGGTGTTGCACCCCCAACTGAGACCGAGCCGTCATCATCAACGCAGACGCCTTGCATCTCGGCAATGCCGCCCATCGACACCAGTTTGGACGGTGCCGCCAATCGCTGTTTCAACGTCGGGATCAGGGTTTGCCCACCTCCCAACGCTTGCGCATCCTCTGCTGCCAATGCTGCAACCGCGTCAGCAATGGTCGAGGGCTTCTCAAACTCGAAATTGTACATTTCGTTCTTCCTTTCCGAAAGGCGCTGATCCGCCCTTCATCTGGCTATAAATATCCCGGGGAGCGCGAGGGGCTGGTCCCTCGCACCCCAATCTCTCAACCATGCATCGCCGTCCAAACGCGTGACGGGCTCATCGGCATGTCGATATGATCAACAGCCTTTCCGCCCGAGTTCAGTGCGTCCAGAACCGCGTTGACCACCGCCGGCGGCGAACCGATCGCTCCGGCCTCGCCGCAACCCTTCACACCAAGCGGATTGTGTGTACAGGGTGTTTGGCTTGAATGATCGACGCTGTAGAATGGGACGTCATCGGCGCGTGGCATCGCGTAGTCCATGAAGGACGCGCTCAGCAGTTGGCCATTCTCGTCATAGGCACAGTTTTCAAGCAAGGCCTGACCGATGCCCTGACCAATACCGCCATGCACTTGTCCATCAACGATCATCGGATTGACGATATTGCCAAAGTCATCCGCAGCCGTGAACTTCTCAATCGTGACCTGACCTGTGTCCGGATCAACCTCGACCTCACATGCATAAGCCCCTGCCGGGAAAGTAAAGTTGGCCGGGTCATAAAACGCGGTTTCTTCCAGTCCCGGTTCAACTTCCAGCGGATAGTTGTGCGGGACATAAGCCGTGAGGGTCACATCCCCCCATGCCACCGACTTGTCGGTCCCCGCAACACTGAACTGACCGTCCTTCAGCTCGATATCCGCCTCGGACGCTTCCAACAGGTGGGCGGCGATCTTCTTGGCCTTGTCGATCACTTTTTCGGTCGCCTTGACCATCGCCGAGCCGCAGACCGCCAGCGAGCGTGAGCCATAGGTGCCCATGCCGAACGGAATCTTCGAGGTGTCACCATGCACGATCTCGACCATCGACTCGTCGATGCCGATCATGTCGGCCACAACCTGCGGGAAGGCCGTCTCATGCCCCTGACCATGGCTGTGCGCGCCGACCATGACGCTGATCGAACCGGTGGCATTAACCCGAACGGTCGCGGCATCATAAAGACCCGCCCGGGCCCCCAGCATGCCAACGATGTTCGACGGCGCGATACCGCAGGCCTCGATATAGCAGTTGACACCCAGGCCCCGCAGCTTTCCGTTGGCCTCGCTTTTTACACGGCGGGCGGCAAAGCCTGCCAGATCGGCAGCAGCCTCAAGCTTGTCCATTGTCCCGTTGTAGTCCCCGGTGTCGTAAGTCAGCGCCACTGGCGTGTCATAGGGGAACTGCGTGACAAAGTTCTGGCGACGCAGGGCGATCGGATCCACACCCAACTCGCGGGCGGCCTTGTCGATGACACGTTCCAGCTGGAAGGTTGCTTCGGGGCGGCCAGCGCCGCGATAGGCATCCACCGGCACCGTGTTCGTGAACATCGCCTTCACATTTACCTGAATGACCGGGGTCTTATAGTTGCCCGCCATCAGCGTCCCGTGCAGCCACGTCGGCACCGAGCTGGAGAAGGTCGAAAGATAAGCGCCCAGATTGGCGTAGGTGTTGGTCCGCAGGCCGATGAAGTTGTTATCCGCATCCAGAGCCAGTTCAATCGTGCTGACATGGTCACGACCCTGCGCATCCGACATGAACGCCTCGGACCGGCTGGCGGTCCACTTGACGGGGCGGTTGCAGGCCTTGGCGGCAAAGGTGCAGAACGCTTCTTCCGCATAGTGGAATATCTTGGTGCCAAATCCACCACCCACATCCGGGGCCACGACGCGGACTTTATGTTCCGGCAAACCCAGAACGAAGGCGCACATCAACAAGCGGATGACATGCGGGTTCTGCGAAGTGGTATAGAGCGTATATTCATCCGTGCCCCGGCTGTATTCCGCCACGGCCACGCGCGGTTCCATCGGGTTGGCGACCAGCCGGTTGTTCACCAGATCCAGCTTGGTAACGTGCGCCGCGTTGGCAAAGACGTCGTTCACCTTTGCGTCGTCGGCCTCACCCAGCTGCCAGTCGTAGCAGATGTTGTTTTTCAGATCGTCATGAACCAGCGTCGCGCCTTCCTGCGCGGCGGATTTCATGTCGATCACGGCGGGCAGTTCCTCGATATCCAGATCAATAGCCTCAGCCGCGTCACGGGCCTGTTCCAGACTGTCAGCCACCACGGCGGCAATGGGATCGCCCACGTGGCGCACCTTGCCCTGTGCTAGAATGGGATGTGGCGGTTCCTGCATCGGTGCGCCGTGCTTGTCGGTCACTTCCCAGCCACAGGGCATTCCGCCCACGCCTTCAAAGTCTTTGCCGGTGAATATCCTGACCACGCCGGGCATACCCTCGGCCGTTGATGTATCCACGGAATTGATCCGCCCATGCGCGATGTCGGACCGCAGGAAATATACGTAAGCCTGGCCACGTACATTGATGTCGTCGGTGTAGTTGCCTGCTCCGGTCAGAAAGCGGACGTCCTCGCGCCGCTTGGAGCTGGCTCCGATGCCACTGTCTTTGGGCATTGCTTGTTCTCCTCCCATAAACGGATGCTGTTGCACCCTTCACTTGTCCCACGGGCGCAACATTTACGCCCGCAGCGGCATCATTCCGCGGCGATACTGCCGACGTCCTGGCCAGAGGCGGCCATGATCGCCTTGACGATATTGTGGTACCCTGTGCAGCGGCACAGGTTGCCTTCCAGGTATTTCCGGATTTCGGCCTCAGATGGGCGCGGGTTGTCTTTCAGCAGCGCTGCGGCGCTCATCACCATACCCGGAGTACAGAACCCGCATTGAAGGCCGTGATGATCCTGAAAGGCTTGCTGGATCACGTTCAGCGAACCGTCCGCATTTGCCTGACCTTCGATGGTGCCAACATCAGCGCCGTCGGCTTCGACCGCCAGCATATTGCACGACTTCACGGCCTGACCATTCACATGTACAACGCAAGCGCCGCACTGGGCCGTATCACAGCCGACATGCGTGCCCGTCAATGACAGTTGCTCGCGCAGAAAGCCGGACAGTAATGTCCGGCCCTCGACCTCGCCGCTTACGGCCTTGCCGTTCACGGTCATGGAAATTTTCATGACTTTCTCCTCCCTGAATTCCAACGGTTCAACCGCCCAACACGCGCTTGAACCAACCTTTTTTTGCTTCGCCTTCTTCATCTTCGGCCGAAGGTTCGGCTTGAACCTGATCCGAGGTTTCCGGATCGGGCGTTTTTTCCGGTTCGACCGCGTTCTGAAAGTTTTCAAAGAACCGGTCGGCCATTTTTCTGGCGACTCCATCAATGACCCGGCTGCCAAGCTGGGCCAGCTTGCCACCGACACGTGCGTCGACGGTATAGGTCAGCAGAGTACCTTCGGGCACATCAGACAAACTGACATCGGCCGCACCCTTGGCAAAACCCGCAGCCCCACCCTTACCTTCACCCGAGAGCTTCACGCTTTCAAGCGTTACGATATCAGAAAGGGTAACGGCCCCTTTGAAGGTCGCTTTGACGGGGCCAACTTTCTGCACCACCGTCGCTTCGAACCCGTCATCGACCGAGCCCGTCATTTCCTGACATCCCGGAACGCATTCTTTCAGAACCTCAACCGACAAAAGCGCATCCCAGACCTTGGATCGCGGCGCGGCGATGACGCGGCTGTCGCTAAGCTCCATTTCTCTTCTCCAGGTGTTTTTTCTTACGCTATGCGGTGTTTTTCGCCCTGCCTATTAGACCTTGGGTGTAGGTGTCGCCGAGCCGGTCTTATGTACGACTTTGGGCCAGTAGGCGCAGATTACTTTCGTTGTTAGGATTGGGTAAGCTGGGGACAATCTGATTGAAAAAAGGCAATACCAAATGCTTGCTGACTCCGTTGTAAGGTCTGGCTTCGAGAAAGTGCTTATCGTCGATGACCACCCCCTGTTTTGCGACGCGCTGTCGATGACCTTGCAAAGCGTGGCGCAGATCGGCGAAATCCATACCGCAGACCGACTGGAAGGCGCGATGGAACTTCTATCAGGGGGGCTGAAACCGGACGCGGTCATGCTGGACCTCAACCTGCCGGATGTGGAAGGGCTGGACGGCCTTGTCCGTCTGAAGGCTGCTGCGAATGCCCCGGTTATTGTGGTGTCCTCGATGACGGATAATCGCGTTGTCAGTCAGGTGATTCAGGCGGGCGCATCGGGTTATGTACCCAAGCATAGCCAACGCGATGTGTTTCGCCTGGCATTCGAGACAGTGCATTCCGGCAAAGTTTTTGTGCCCGAAGGATGCGTTCTGATCAATGTTGAAGAGGATGAACACGCCGACGCGGTCAATCGGCTTGCGACACTGACAAATCAGCAAGCCCGCATCCTGCAACTGATCTGCGAAGGTAAACTGAACAAGCAGATTGCCTATGACCTGTCCATTGCGGAACCCACGGTCAAAGCGCATGTCACGGCAATCATGCGGAAACTGGGTGTGCAAAGCCGGACGCAAGCCGTTCTGATTGCAAAGAAAGCTTCGTTTGCCAGCGTCTTGCAAGACCAAGGCTAAGCGTCATACTCTCACCACATCGTCGCGCTTTAGGGAGGAGGCTCGATGGACCAAGCAGTCGGGTGGGCGACAGCCCGGACCGGTGCAACAGGCATCGTCAAAACGGCTTTCGTGCGTTACGACACCGGGCAGGCGCTTGGGGTGCTCGAACGTCAAATCGGGGCTGAGCCACTTGCGCTGGTGATATTGTTCGTCAGTCCGAACGCGGACGCCGCTGCGGTCATTGCCAAAGCCGAGCAGGTGTTTGCGCCTACGCCGGTGGTTGGCTGCACCACCGCCGGAGAACTTGCGGATAGCGGTTATTGCGAAGACCAGATCGTCGCAATCGGCCTCCCGCAATCCCATTTCGACACGCGTACGGTCCTAGTTTCCGATCTGAACGATTTTGAGGCGGAAAGCATCATCAACGAGATGATCCACAACCGAAATGCCATGATGGTCACGGCGCCCGACTGGAGCCATGAGTTTACGTTCCTGATGATCGACGGATTGTCGACCAAAGAGGATGCGTTGACCTCCGAGTTGGCCGTCGGCTTGGGGCCGGTGCCATTGTTTGGCGGATCGGCCGGTGATGGAACCCGGTTCGGGCGTACCTATGTGCTGCATCAGGGCAAGGCACTGAGCAATGCTGCCATACTGACTCAGGTTCGTACGCGGTGCCCGATCAAGGTGTTCAAAACGGATCATCTGGTTCCAACGACCCGGCGTATGGTCGTAACCAAGGCGGATCCGGCAAAACGCATCGTTCAGGAGATCAATGCCGAGCCCGCCGCCCGCGAGTACGCCCGTATCCTTGGCAAGGATCCGGAACAACTGACGACATTCACCTTTGCGGCGCACCCCGTTGTTGTGCAGATTGGTGGGCAGCATCACGTCCGCGCCATTCAGCAGGTGGCGGGCAACGGGGACCTTGTCTTTTTCTCGGCCATTGATGAAGGGCTTGTGCTGACGCTGGCCGAACCAAGGGACATGGTCGAGCACCTTGAGGAAGAAATCGGCCTTCTGACCGAGAAACGGCAACCCGACACAATTCTGGGTTGCGACTGCATTCTCCGCCGACTGGAAGCGCAGGAAAAGCAAAAGACTCGCGAAATCTCGGACATTCTGGCCCGCAACCACGTTGTCGGATTTTCAACCTACGGAGAGCAGTACAACTCAATCCATGTGAACCAAACTCTGACGGGTGTTGCGATTTATCCACCGGAGAAAGAGTAACGTATGATCGAGCATCTTACAGATCCCACGGACTCGGTTGACCGCCAGAACGAAAAACTTCGCAAGATCGCCGAAGCGTTGATGCGCCGGGTTGAAGAATCCACCGATGCGTCAGGTGCAGCTTATGCGCAGTTTCAGCGCGCGGCCGTGCTTGAACAAGAGGTCCGCGCCCGGACGAATGATCTGGAGCGTGCCCTTGAATTGCTGAACGATTCCAATGCCAGGCTGGCACAGGCGAACAAGGACACAGAAGCCGCACGCGCTGACCTGGCCAATGCAATCGAAACGGTGCAAGAGGGGTTCGCCCTTTTCAATCGCGACGAAAAACTGGTGCTGTGCAACAGCCGCTTTGGTCTGCATATGCCTGACATTCAGGAGCGGCTGAGCCCGGGATTGAGCTTTGCCGAATATGTCGAACTGGTCAGCCGATCAGGGTTTCTGTCCCTGCCTGAAACAATGACACCGACAGACTGGGCCAAAAGCCGCCTGGATCGGCACACGGACGATCATGTGGTGTTCAACGTCCGGCTTGTTGGCAATCGGTGGTCACAAGTGTCCGAACACCGCACGCCGGATGGCGGCACTGTTATTCTGCAAACCGATGTGACCGATATCATGCGGATCGAACGGCAGGAGCGTGACCGGATACTGGATGACAAGGCCAGGCTGATCCGCGCAACGCTTGAACATATTGAACAGGGCGTTTGCATTTTTGACAACAAACACCGTCTGATCGGGTGGAACAACCGCGCTAGCGAGTTGCTGGCCATTCCAATCGCACAGTTTCAGACGGGAACCCGGTTTGAATCGCTGTCCAATCGCCTTGGCGCGAACATCAGGTTCCAGAAGGGGGTAACGGAAGCCGATCTTCTGAACTGGGTGACGCGGCAAACCTATCGCCGTCCTCTGCAATTTCAGATGCACCGTGGAAGGTCGAAGATACTTTCTGTTTTTGCGCAGGAAATGCCCGACCGCGGTTTTGTGATATCCTTCACCGATGTAACCGCAGAACGAAAATCCGCCCAGGCCTTATATGAGGCCAAAGAATTGCTGGAACAGCGCGTAACATCGCGCACGATGGAACTGGCTGACGCTTTGAACGAGGCCGAGCGTGCAAACGCATCCAAGTCGCGATTTGTGGCAGCGGCCAGTCACGACCTGTTGCAACCTCTGTCAGCGGCAAAGCTTTATGTTGCATCGCTGGGCAGCGGTCTGGACAAAGACGACGCAAGAACCGTTGCAGGAAAGGCTGAAAGTGCGCTGAACAGTGTTGAACACATTCTGGAAGCGCTGCTGGATATCTCGAAACTTGATTCAGGGCGGGCCACCGCGCATTTGTCGACCATAACAGTGAGTACGCTGTTTTCGCAGATGGAAGATGCGTTTCGCCCGGTGGCGCAGGCAAAAGGGCTTGAGCTGTCTTTTGTTGACACGAACGCGCGCGTGACCAGCGACGCCAGCTATTTGCGTCGGATTTTGCAGAACCTGCTTTCGAACGCGATCAGGTATACCGAGGTCGGAAAGGTTCTGGTCGGTGTGCGGCGTCGCAAAGGCGCAATTGCCTTGCAGGTCTGGGATACAGGTATCGGTATCGCGTCAGACCAAAGAGACCTCGTCTTTCAGGAATTTCAGCGCCTGCATTCTGATGCCAGCGCCGCAGAGGGTATGGGATTGGGCCTTGCAATCGTGGAGCGCGCCTGTGGGCTGTTGCAACATCCAATCCAGCTGTATTCCGAAGTAGGCAAAGGAACTGGATTCTCGGTCGAAGTGCCGTTGGCGCAGGAAGAGCAGACCATTTGCAGCAGCGCCCCTGCGGCCCGCGATCCGGGCTCCAAGGTCCTTGGTAACACGGTCGTATTGTTGATTGAGAATGATGAAAACCTCCGTAGTGCACTGACCATGACCATCGAATCCTGGGGGGTTGAGGTTCTGGAGAGCGAAAGCGAAGACGAAGCAATCAATCTACTTCGTGAAATTGACATTCTGCCTGACGCAATAGTTGCCGATTTTCAGTTAAATCACGATAGAACCGGTGTTGACGCGATACATGCCCTGACGCACGAGTTTGGCCCTCTGCCCGGCTGCATTATCTCGGCCAACCGATCACCTGAACTGGCCGAGCGTTGCAAGCGCGCCAATCTGCCTTTGCTCTACAAACCGCTAGATGCGCAACTACTGCGCTCAACGCTGGAATCGTCGATTGCACGCCGCAACTGAGCGGCGTCAATCTGTGACCGGTTCAGATTGAACCAAGGGTCTTCCCCTTGCCGAAACAGCTGGTTAAGAAGTTCTTCCAGCGTCGTTTCAGGAGGCCCCATTGGACCGTATCGCCCGCACCATCGCCACCGAGATTAATGCACGATCCGAGCAGGTCGGTGCCGCGATCAAGCTACTGGACGACGGAGCAACCGTGCCTTTTGTCGCCCGGTATCGAAAAGAAGCAACCGGAGGATTGGACGACACCCAGTTGCGTCTGCTGTCCGAGCGGCTGACCTATCTGCGCGAGCTTGAAGCGCGGCGTGAGACCATCCTGAACTCGATCAAGGATCAGGGCAAACTGACAGAAGATCTGAGCCAATCCATAGCGCGTGCCGAAACCAAAGCGCAGTTGGAAGACATTTATCTGCCATACAAGCCAAAACGGCGCACCAAGGCTATGATTGCGCGCGAAAATGGGCTTGAACCTTTGGTTGACACTATTCTGGCGGACCGCAACTGCGACCCTGAAACATTGGCCGCGGCGTACCTCACCGAGGCGGTAACGACGACCCGGGATGCATTGAACGGCGCGCGGGACATTTTGACCGAGCGGCTGACGGAAAACGCCGCACTGCTGGGCGAATTGCGCAGCTTCATGCAGCGCGAGGCCCTGCTCAGCGCAAAGGTCATCGAAGGCAAGGAAAAGGACGGCGCAAAGTTCAGCGACTACTTTGACCATGCCGAATTGTGGGCAGACGTGCCGTCGCATCGGGCATTGGCGATGCTGCGGGCATCCAAAGAGGGCATCGTCACGCTGGATATCGCGCCTGAACCGGAATTTGGTGCCGCGCGGGCCGAGACGATTGTTGCCGCTCATCTACAGACACGTGGCACGGGGCCGGCAGACGCATGGTTGCGCAAAGTCGCGGGCTGGACATGGCGGGTAAAGCTTTCGCTGTCCATGATGGTCGAACTGATGGCCGATCTGCGCAGCCGGGCGCAGGACGAAGCCATTCAGGTCTTTTCGCGAAACCTCAAGGACCTGCTGTTTGCCGCGCCGGCAGGTGCCAAGGCGACATTGGGTCTGGATCCGGGCATTCGTACGGGCGTAAAGGCTGCTGTCGTTGATGCGACCGGCAAGGTCGTTGCCACTGACACCTTGTACCCATTTCAGCCGAAGAATGATTTGCGTGGCGCACAGGCCAGTATCCTCAATCTGATATCTGCTCATCAGATCGAACTGATCGCAATCGGGAACGGGACTGCCAGCCGTGAAACCGAAAAATTGGTTGCAGACACTCTTGCGCTACTACCCAAGAAGGTGAAAGCACCAACAAAAGTGGTGGTGTCAGAAGCTGGGGCTTCGGTCTATTCCGCCTCTGAACTGGCTGCGCGCGAGTTTCCGGATCTGGATGTCTCGCTACGTGGTGCGGTCTCGATTGCGCGCCGATTGCAGGACCCTTTGGCCGAGCTTGTAAAAATCGAACCGAAATCCATTGGTGTCGGCCAGTATCAGCATGATGTGGATCAGCATCGCCTGTCACAGTCGCTGGATTCCGCGATCGAGGATGTGGTGAATGCTGTCGGGGTCGATCTGAACACAGCGTCCGCCCCTTTGCTGTCACGCGTATCAGGTCTGGGGCCAGCGCAAGCCGAAGCGATTGTCACCCACCGCGATCTGAATGGGCCCTTCCTATCGCGGAAGGATTTGCTGTCCGTCGCCCGCCTTGGACCGCGCGCGTTCGAACAATGCGCCGGCTTCCTGCGCATCAGGGACGGTTCCGAGCCGCTGGATGCGTCTTCGGTACACCCCGAAGCCTATGACGTTGCGCGCCGGGTTGTTGCCGCCTGCGGCCGTGATATCCGAAACATCATGGGCCATAATGGCGCTTTAAAGGGGTTGCGGGCGGAACAATTTGTAACTCAGGATTTCGGCCTGCCGACGGTTCGGGACATCTTTGCCGAACTTGAAAAGCCCGGACGCGACCCCAGACCCAGTTTCGTCACCGCATCATTCACCGATGGTATCGAAGAAATCACCGATCTGAAACCCGGAATGGTTTTGGAAGGCACAGTCACCAACGTCGCGGCTTTTGGCGCTTTTGTGGATATCGGTGTGCATCAGGATGGGCTTGTTCATGTCAGCCAGCTGGCGGACCGGTTTGTCAAAGATCCGCATGACGTGGTTAAGACCGGGCAGGTGGTTAAAGTACGTGTTGTCGATGTTGATGTCCCGAGAAAGCGCATTGGGTTGACCATGCGAAAACAAAGTGGCGGCGGACATCGTCGCGCGTGATCGCAAAACGACGCGTGATGAAGTGCGCTGCCTTCTTGAAACCGCGTTTTGAGGGGCGTCAGCTTAGTATCTTGCACGTGGTTCAATCCATGATTACGACTGGGACGACCGGAATGAAGGTGATGTTGGCGCTACAGAAACGGCTGTGCTAATTGATCTTTTCTTTCTTGAAAGTTCGAAAAGACCGGGGTTGTCGCGGTGGGCTGGTTCGTAGTCTCTTGTATAACGTCTGAAGCACAACCTTGGCCCAATGCGGATCTGTAAACTTCCTGAGCTTCACCTTTTCGTAAACCAGAGGGTATGCATGACACATGTCGTGACACTGAATGCCGGATCGTCTTCGATGAAGTTCGGCCTGTTCGAACTGACAGAAGACGATCCAATCATGGTGTGCACCGGTGTGGTCGAACGGATCGGCGAGCCTGAGCCAACCGTCAAGGCGCGGTCATCTGGCGGCGGAGTTCTGGCGAATGGCACGGCAGGAGATATTCACGATCATGCCGCCGCCCTGGACTGGGTACTGAACCTGTTGTCACGTGCCTTCCCCAGTTGCGAGGTCACCGCGGTTGGGCATCGTATTGTTCACGGCGGACCTGAGATCGATACGCCATTGCCGTTGACCGCCGCTGCTTTGGAGGAGTTGGACAAGCTCTCTCCGTATGCACCTCTGCACCAGCCGCACAACCTGGCTGGCGTCAAGGCAGCTATGGAACGCTTTCCAAATGCCGCCCAGATTGCCTGTTTTGACACGGCCTTTCATCGCAATCACCCCTGGGAGAACGACGTATTCGCCCTGCCGCGCGAGTATTACGACAAAGGCGTCCGCCGCTATGGTTTTCACGGGCTTAGTTATGAGTACATCTCGGACCATTTGGCCAAAACCGCGCCACTTTTGCACGCGGGGCGGGTTGTGGTCGCGCATTTGGGTAACGGTGCGTCGATGTGTGCCATGATCGGGGGGCGATCCGTCGGTTCGACCATGGGGTTTTCGTCGTTGGACGGGCTGCCGATGGGATCACGTTGCGGTCAGCTCGATCCAGGTGTTTTGTTGTATCTGATGGATCAGGAAGGGTTGAGCGCCTCAGAGATTTCCGACCTTCTGTTTCGCAAATCAGGTTTGCTGGGTCTGTCCGGACTTTCAAGCGACATGCGCACTCTTGAAAAAGCAGATACCCGTGAAAGCCGACAGGCCATCAGCTATTTCACTTTCCGCATCCGCCGCGAACTTGGGGCAATGGCCGCAATATTGGGCGGTATTGATGCCCTGATCTTCACTGGTGGTATCGGAGAAAACTCGCGTCTTGTACGCGACAGGGTATGTTCCGGAATGGGGTGGCTGGGGATTGAACTGGATCCCGATGCCAACGCGGACAATGATCGGATAATCTCGACAAATCTGTCCCGTGTGGTGGCCATGGTTATTCCGACAAACGAAGAGCTGGTTATTGCCCGTGCTGCCGCAGATCTGTTGACAAATCGATCCCATCGGAAAAGTGCTTAGCCCGGCTGGTACGTCCAGCGATACGAGGGTGGGGTCGGCCCTTTGTTGCGACCACCTTGCTGCATCTGCTCCCAGGCATGTGCCAGAATACCCACTGATCGGGACAGGCAGAAAAGGCCGCGCGCCAATGGTGGCGCAAACCCAAGCTCGGCATAAATAACTGCGGTTGCGCCATCGATGTTCATCGGGACGGGTTTACCCTTACGCCGCGCAAGCTCTGCCTCGATCTGCTGCGCAATGCGCATGACCTGCCCATCGCAAGCACCGGTTTTCACCGCTTCGGCGACCAGTTCCATCAGGCGCGGCGCACGAGGGTCTGTGGGTGTGTGAAACCTGTGACCAAAACCCGGAAGTATCTTTCCGTGGCTTTCGATCCTCGCATTGATTGCCTGCTCCAAAGTGCCAGGGTAAAGGCCCACAAAGTGGTAGAGTTCCACGGTTTGCTCGCCAGCCCCTCCATGAATGTCGCCCAACATGTTCACGGCGCTCGCCATCGCGTTGTTGAGAGGCAGGCCACAGGTCACCGCCATGCGCGCGGTCGCAATCGATGGGGCCTGCGGACCGTGGTCGACTGCCGCGACCAGCGCGGCTTCGAACAATTGGGCCTGCGCTTTTGATGGGTGGTCGCCGCGTACCATGAACCAGATCATCTCCGCGAAACCCAGGCGTCCGATCAGGTTTTGAATCGGCTCTCCGCGCAGGTCGATCCGGCCAGGTTCCATATCGATGATGGATGTTGCCCACCAATCTGACACATCGTTCATATGATCCCCTCTCTGCGCAGCGCGTCGATTTCCGCGTCGGTCAATCCGATTTCAGACCACACTGCCTTGTTGTCGGCCCCAAGTTTTGGTGGCGCGATTTGCGGCATTCGCCGGGTGCCATCCATTACGACGGGACTACCTGCAAGCTGCATCTGTTCGCCGTGAACCTGTAAAGAGCCAATCAGACCGCGATCGTAAAGTTGCGGGTCTGCAAGGGCCTCTGGTACGGTCAGAACTTGCCCAGCTGGAACACCCAAAGCGTTTAATTCACTCACCCATTCGGCCGCAGCCTTCGTTTTCAGGGTTCGTTCCAGTTTTGTACGTAAGGCGTGGCGGTTTCTTTTGCGGTCTTCGCGCGTTGCGTAATCAGCGTTGTCCAGAAGATCATCCCGCCCCAGACAGCGGGCAAGTGCCTGCCATTGCTCGTCCCGATTGGCCGCGATGTTGATCGGGCTGTCCAGCGTGGCAAATGTCCCTGAGGGGGCCGAGGTTGTGTTCTCATTCCCGTGTGCTCCGGGTGTTACGCCGCCCACCAGATAATTTGAAACAACCCAGCCCATCGTCGAAATTACGGCTTCGGACATCGCAACATCCAGATACGCGCCGCGCGGGTTGGCGTTCAATGCCGCCGCGACTGCAAAGGCAGCCGTCATCCCCCCGACCGTGTCTGCCAACGGATAGCCGACGCGATAAGGTGCCGTGTCGGGGGCGCCGGTGATTGACATCACGCCGCTGATACCCTGCACAATCTGGTCATAAGCCGGATCGCCGCGCCGGGGGCCATCCTGCCCGAACCCGCTGATGGCGCAATAGATCAGGTTGGAATTGACGTTGCGCAGAACTTCGTAACCAAGACCAAGACGATCCATTACTCCGGGCCGGAAGTTTTCCACCAGAACATCGGCTGACTGGACAAGGCGTTTCAGCAGCGCCTTGCCCTTTTCCGATTTCATGTCCAGCGTGACAGATTTTTTCCCGGCATTCTGCGCCAGAAAACTGATCCCCATCCCCGCCTTGTTTCTGGCAGGATCGGCTCCCAGAACGCGAGCAAGGTCGCCACCATCGGGGCGTTCGACCTTGATCACGTCGGCACCCATCAATGCCAGTTGGTAGCAGCAATACGGACCCGCGAGGACATTGGTCAGATCGAGAACCCGTATTCCCGCCAGCGGGTCAGTCACCTTCGGCAACCCCTTCCGCCCGGGCCTGTGCACGGCGCGCGCGGTAGCTGGGCAGGAGCACCAGAAGCGCCGCGATAACCAGCAGACCCAGCGTCATCGGGCGTTCCCAGATAAAGGCGATGCCATCGTACAACTGCATGGACCGTGAGAAGTTGTCTTCCATCATGCCGCCGAGGATGAAACCAATCAGCAGTGGTGCCAATGGGTAATCAGCGAATTTCAACGCCGTTGCGCATACCCCAAAACCTACCAGTATCAGCAGTTCGGTTGCATTGTTCTGCCCGATATAGGCCCCCATCAGAGTAAAGAACAAAATAAAGGGGATCAGATAGTTGCGCGGCACCGAGAGAACTTTGGCAATGTAGGGGATCAGCGGCAGATTCAGGATCAGAAGCACCAGATTGCCAATGAACATGGACATGATGACCGCCCAAAAGATCTGCGGCTCGTCCAGCATAAGGCGTGGGCCCGGCGTCACGTTCAGCGCAATCAATGCGCCAAGCAGGATCGCCGTCGTACCCGATCCGGGAATGCCCAGGGTCAGCAGCGGTACGAACGAGCCGGTACAGGCGGCGTTGTTTGCTGTTTCAGGCGCGGCCAGCCCTTTGATTGACCCTTTGCCGAATTCGTCCTGCTCGGCTTTTGGGGCGATGTTACGCTCGACCGCATAGCCCAGAAAACTGGCAATCGTTGCACCGGCACCCGGCAGAACGCCGATGAAAAACCCTTGGATAGACTGGCGGCCAATCACCGGAGCAATGGCTTTGGCTTCCTCCCTGCTTATGCGCAGGTCCTTGATTTCGCCTTCTTCGCCCTTAAGGTCCTTGGGTTTGAGAACAAGAAACAGAGCTTCGGGTAAGGCGAACATGGCCATTGCAAGTGTGATAAAGCCAAAACCCGACTGCAAATCCATGATGCCCATTGTGAAGCGGGGCATGTTGAACAGCGCGCCTTCGCCGACGGTTGCCATAATCAATCCAAGGATTGTCATTATGATAGCCTTGGCAACCTGACCTGTTCCCGCGAAAGCGGCAATGGCGGACAAGCCGACAACCATCAGCGCGAAATACTCGGCCGAGTGGAAAAGCAACGCAACAGAGGACAGGGCAGGAGCGAAGACCATCAACAGCAACGCACCGAACGTGCCACCTGCAAAGCTCGCAATTGCGGCAATGGTCAAGGCTTTGCCCGCTTTGCCCTGACGGGCCATCGGGTAGCCGTCAAAGCTGGACGCGACGGTACCCGCGACCCCCGGGGCATTCAGCAGAATAGAAGAGGTCGAGCCACCAAAAATGGCGCCATAATACACGCCGGCCAGCAGGATCAGCGCGGCCGACGGGTCACCCATGGAAATTGCCACCGGGATCATGATGGCGATGATCGACATCGGGCCCAGACCCGGAAGCATTCCGATGAATGTGCCGATCAGACAGCCTGCGACGACCATCAGCAGGTTTTGCAGTGAGAATGCCGTTTGCAGGCCAATCAGAAGTCCTTCAAGCATGTCAGCCTCCGAAAATGCCGGGCAAGGGGCGCATGTAAATGCCAAGGACTTCCTGAACCAGATACCAGACTGTACCGGTGGCAATCAGGGCGACGAGAAACATGAGATGCCATTTGCGTTCGCCCAATATAAATGATCCTAAGATTAGGAAGGCCGAGGTTGAGATCAGAAACCCAACAGGGCGCAGGCACAATGCGTAGACGACCATCAGAACCAGCAGCATGATCGCCTGACCAAGATGGTAATCGCCCAACCGCCGATAATCGATTTCAGGTTCGCTGGGTTCAGCCTTTTCAAAGCCCAGCAGAATGATCGTGGCCGTGATGATGCCCAAAATCGACAGCACTTTGGGAAAAGTGCTTGGCCAGATGGGATTTCTTTGCATGAAAGGAGGCAGACTACTGTCCATCGTGAACCAAGCGGCGTAGCCATATGTTAAACAAACACCCAGAAGAATGAGCGCGATCCAGCGATCCAGCGCCATGGGACCCCCTCCTTTTTTCGTCGTCAGGGATGGCAGAGCGGGTTACCGCTCTGCCCAAGTTGGATTCAGAGGAAGCCCAGCTTCTTCATCAGATCACCAATCTGTTGTTCTTGCTGCTCAAGAAATGACCGGAAATCATCGCCAGAGTTGTGGATGTTCACCCAACCGTTGCGTGCACGAACCTCTTCCCATTCCGGGGTGTCGTACATCTTTGCAATCGCGGCCTGATAGGCTGCAAGCTTGTCCTCGGGCAGGCCCGGGGCCGCGAAGAAGCCACGCCAGTTCACAAAGGTGGTGTCGATGCCCTGTTCTTTCATGGTCATCGCGTCTGGGGCGGCGTCAACACGATCTGCCGATGTAACGCCAATGATCTTGACTTCACCTGCGTTGGCCAAATCGACGGCCTCCGAAAAACCCGTAGACAGGGCTGCGATCTCACCGGACAGAAGGGCAGCCATGGCTTTGCCACCTGCATCATATGGGATGTATTTCACGCCAAGAGCATCCTTCCCAGCGGCTTCCATCACCATTGCTGCGACCAGGTGGTCCATGCCACCAGGAACTGAGCCACCGCCAATGGCCGTGTTGCCCGGGTCGGCGTCGAATGCAGCAAGTAGATCACTCATAGAGTTGATAGGGCTGTCTTTGCCGACAACAATTGCTGCGTAATCTCCAATCGTGCCCGACACCAACGTCAGGTCGCGGAAGTTGTGAGGGAACACGCCAGTCAACGAACGGATCACGATTGGCGTGGAGTTTACCATCAACGTCCCGTGGTTGCTGTCGGCGTTTTCAATCAGATAGCCGATGGCTTTGCCGCCACCACCGCCTGACATGTTTTCATAAGACGCGGTGCCCACAAGGCCGGCGTTCGTCAGCGCTTCGCCGGTGCCGCGAGCGGTACCGTCCCAACCACCACCGGCGCCGCCGGGGATCAGAAAGTGGATGCTGTCCACTACCTGGTCTTCGGCCAGAACAGGTCCTGAAAGACCTACTGCAGCAACAGCTGCGATCAGGGCGCGACGGCCCAGTGCGAAAGTTGTCATGATGTCCTCCCATTTGACAACGGGCCGCATGGCGGCTCAGATTGGGAAAACTTAAACACACCAACCTGACATCAACCTGTCATGCACGAGAATAGTGTTAAGACCCGATGAAATTTCTACTTGTCGAAGACAATCTTGACCTCGCAAACGCGATCGGCTCCCGCATGAGGTTGGACGGCCATGTGGTTGATCACGCTTCAAAACTGGACGATGCGACAGCCTTTGTTGAATCGCAGGAATACGATCTGATCCTGCTGGATATCATGCTGCCGGACGGGGACGGTCGCGATTTCCTCAAGCGACATCGCGCGAGCCATTTGGACACGCCGGTGATCGTTTTGACGGCCCGCAGTCAGGTTTCGGATCGAATCGGCTCGCTTGATCTGGGTGCTGACGATTATGTCACCAAGCCGTTTGATCATGCCGAGCTTGAAGCGCGCTGCCGCGCAGTTCTGCGTCGCAAATCCGGGAATACGAAGACAACGATAGAAGTCGGTGGCATCGTATTCGATCCCCTGGCGGGCCATCTTACCGTGGGTGACGAGACCGTGTCGCTGCGGAATCGTGAACTGCGCCTGCTGGAATTGTTCATCAGCGCACCTGGTCAGGTTTTTTCGAAACAAAAACTAACCGACCGGCTTTTTTCTTATGATGATGATGTCTCTGATAACGCGATCGAAGTTTATGTGGGCCGCCTGCGCAAGCATCTGGAACTCTCGGACCTGAAGATCACCACGCTTCGTGGGCTGGGATACAGACTTGACCATGCCTCCTGATCCCAATGTGTCAGGATCGCTGCGGAACAGGCTGGTTCTGACACTGATCGGCGGCGCGGCCATACTTGCGTTCCTGCTGTTTGTCGCAGTCCGAAACTATGCTGCGCAGGTCGCGCAACAGGGGCAAGACAACATACTTGGCGCATCAGTGGCCTCAATCCTCGATGCGGCCGCCTTGCGGGAAGGGGTGTTGGAGGTCGATATCCCGTATGCGGCCTTCGCGATGCTAAGCACCCCTGCGGACGACAGAATCTTCTATTCTATCTTTCAGGACGGGTCGTTTCTGTCCGGATACGAGGATTTTCCACCGACCATAGGACCGCATGACGGCAAGTCGCTTTTCAGGTTCAGCCAGATTCGCGGTGAAACCATTCGTCAGGTCAGCGCCAGCCGGACTTTGGTGGGATTGGATAAGCAAACCGAGCTCGTGGTCGCGCTGGGGCAAACGCAAGATGCGTTGGCGGAGACTCTGGACCAGATTTCGCGCAATGCGGCGATTCTGGGCGTAGGGTTCTTTGCCCTTGCCGCCGCTCTTTCCTTTTGGGCGACGTCCTCGACCATCGGGCAGTTGAACAGGTTGACAACCTCTGTCACCCGCCGTGGCCCACAGGACTTGAGCCCGTTCAAAAAGCCGGTACCCCGCGAAATGGCCCCATTGGTTGCTTCACTGAACTCATTGATGGGTCGGCTTGATCAGTCACTGAGCCAGTCAGAAGATTTTATCGCCGAAGCGGCTCACCGCGTTCGCACCCCGCTTGCCACTGTCAGGTCATATGCTGATGCCACTTTGCAAAGGGTTGAAAAAGAAGAAAACCGCGAGGCGCTGCGTTCGATGGTGCGCGCCATTGACGAAAGCTCACGTGCAGCTGGTCAGCTGTTGGATCACGCAATGATCACGTTCCGGGCTGATCATCTTGAGCGGGAAGACATAGACCTGAACGCCTTGGTCCGTGACCTTGTGCAGCGCCTAACACCAATTGCCGAGATGAAGGACCTGTCACTGTCGCTTTGTGGCGACCCACAGGTCATGTATTCAGGTGACCCCATCCTCATTCAAAACGCCGTACGCAACATGATTGACAATGCACTGAAATATGCTCCGGCCGACAGTTCTGTTCGCATCGAAGTCACTTCGGAACCACGGGTTCAAATCCGGGTAAAAGATCGTGGCACGGGGTTCCCCATAAACGAAATTGACACTCTCACGCGCCGTTTCGAACGGGGTAAGAACGCAAGTGGCACCATCGGGTCCGGTCTGGGCCTGACCATCGCGCGGGACGTTGCAACAGCGCATGGTGGAACGCTTGACTTGTCCAACAGGCAGGGAGGCGGCGCTTGCGTTACATTATCGCTTTAGTCTTCCTTTGGTTTCCTGCTGTCACACTGGCGCAAATCTGGGAGGATCGGCAAGTATTCAACGCCGAAGCAGACGAGGCGCATATTCGGGTCATCTCGAGCACGGATACGTTTTTGTTTGAGCCTATGATTTCCGGTTTTATCAAGGAGAACCCTGACATTTCTGTCGAGTATATGGTGACGGGTACTGCCGACATCGATCGAATCGTGCGTGCCGCACCGGAAGATTTCGATATTGTCATTTCCAGCGCTATGGACCTGCAACTGAAACTGGCCAATGACGGATATGGACGCGTGATCGATGACATATCTCTGCCGTCCTGGGCGCAGTGGCATCGCAGTCTTTTCGCCTTCACGTTTGAGCCCGCGACCATCGTGATCAACCGTGCCGCCTTTTCCGGCACGCCTATCCCGGAGACCCGACAGCAACTGATCGAAGCACTTCGAATGCGACCGGACAGTTTTCGGGGCCGGGTGGGAACTTATGACATCCGCCAGTCCGGTCTAGGGTATCTGTTTGCGACGCAGGATGCCCGTGCGTCAGAAACGTTCTGGCGTCTGATGGAAGTCATGGGCGGTTTGGATGTGCGTCTGTACTGCTGTTCGGGTGACATGATTGACGACCTTGTTAAAGGCGAGATCGCCGTCGCCTACAATGTACTTGGCAGCTACGCGGATGCGCGCGACGGGCACAAGGATACGCTTGAGGTTATTCTGCCGTCGGATTTTCAGACGACCATGATGCGCACGGCAATGGTGCTTGAAGGTACACCCGTACCTGAATTTGCCGCGTCTTTTGTCCGTCACCTTGTATCCAGTCAATCCAGCCGGGCAGGTGGCAGCCATACCCTCCCGCCTTTGGCGCCTTATGACACGGACGAAGAACGTGAAACGATCGGGCTGGATCCAGCGTTGATGACGTTTTTGGACAGATTAAAACGCCGCCGGTTTCTGGCCGAATGGGAAAGCGCGGTAATCCAAAGATAGCCCTGCCGTTATTCCCTAAATGCACGATTGAAGTAATCGGCCATCGGCTTGACAAGATAGGACAACGGAGTGCGCTCATCGGTTTTGATCAGTGTCTCAACAGGCATACCCGGCAAAAGTTCCTGACCGTTGAGACGGTCCATTTCACCATCATTCATAATCACCTCGGCGCGGTAGAAAGTGAAGCCGGACTGTTCATCCGTGAAAGTGTCGGCAGACACGTTTTTGACCTGCCCGTCCAATTCAGGTGTTTCGCGCTGATTGAAGGCCGGAAATCGCAGGGCGACAGGTTGACCCACGTGCAGCTGATCCACATGGATTGCGTCCACACGCGCGGCGACCAGCAATGGCGTATCCTGTGGGACCACATACATCATGGGTTCGCCCGGCTGAATCACCGACTGCAGGGCAAAGACCTGACTGCCGTAAACGGTTCCGTTGACAGGTGCGCGGATGTCCAAACGTGCCATCCGCTCGGACAGGGATAGTCGGCGTTCCGATAGTTCAGCAATTTGGGCCTGTACGTCTCGCAAAGTGGTAATCGCCTCCTCCCGGCGGGTTGCAGTCAGTTCAACGATCTGGATCTCGGTTGATGCGATCTGCCCTTTGAGGCGGGCGACAGCGGCTTCCAGTCGACCTATTTCACCTGTCAGGCTGGCTTCTTCCCGTTGCAGGGCCAGCACGCGACTGGTTTGGGTCAATCCACGTTTCAACAGGCTTTGCTGGTCTTCCAGCTCATCCTCGATCAACTCAACCTGACGGCGCAGGGAAACGAGTTGGGCTTGTGTGCCTTCGATCTCACTTTCGATCTGAACCAACTGCTTTTTCAGTTGTTCGTGCTGCTTGGACATTGTTTCCACCCGCGCGTCGAACAAGTTTTGTTGCCCTACAATCAGGTCGGGATCAATGCTGTATTCCTCCTGTACCTCGTGCAACTGCGCCGACAGCTCTTGCGACGAAAGCCCGTCGCGTTCGGCCTGAAGCCGGGCACGCCGGACCAGAAGTTCGAAAAGCTGCGCTTCCACAATCGTCTGTTCGGACAATAGGAAAGTATCATCCAGTCTCAGCAACATCTCGCCCGAGGCGACCACATCACCATCGCGTACAAAGATTTCGCCAACAACGCCGCCATCAGGGTGTTCGACCACCTGACGGTTGCTTTGTACCTCGATCACGCCTGAGGATACGATCGCACCAGCTAGGCGTGTCTTCACTGCCCAAAGGCCCAGTCCGCCGACCAAAATGGCAAGCGCGGCGAATCCTACCAGGGCGGGGATTCTCATACTCCAGGCCTGCGCCTGCTTCTTGGTCGTGTTTTTTGCCATTATTCACCTACGGGGCTAAGCTTGCGCTTAATCGCGCCCGCATTCTGCACCATTGCGCTGAGAACCTCGTCACGACTACCGAACTTGACCACTTGTCCTTTTTCGACAACGGCCAGATCGTCACATTCCGAAATGGCCTGCGGGCGGTGTGTCATGATGATCGCGGCTTTGCCGGCCGCCTTGAGCCCCCTCACGGCCGCGTTCAAGGCTTCGGTGCCATCCGCGTCCAGTGCCGAGTTTGGTTCGTCCAGAATAAGCAGAACAGGGTCGCCATAGAGGGCGCGGGCCAGAGCGATGCGCTGTTTCTGTCCACCTGACAACTGACTGTCATTGCCTTCAAGGAAGGTGCCATAACCTTTCTCCAAAGACAGGATCAGGTCGTGTGCATTGGCTTTTTTGGCCGCGGCCACCACCGCTTCGGAATCCGGGTTCTCCGACATTCGGGCGATGTTCTCGGCCACCGTTCCGTTAAATAGGGTAACCTGCTGCGGCAAATATCCGATATGGCTGCCCAAATCGTTGGAGTCATATTGATCCAGAGTGGCACCACCCAGCCGAATTTCCCCGGCTGCCGGATTCCAAAGCCCCAGCAACGCCTTGGCCAGTGTCGTCTTTCCCGACCCGCTTTTGCCGATGACACCCAGCGCCTTGCCCGGTTGCAGTTTCAGATTGACGTTCCGCAACGTTGGCGTTGTTGCCCCAGGGGGAATGACAGTCAGCGATTTTGCTTCCAGCTGCGCCTTCGGGATGGGCAAGCGGATCCGCTGCTCTTCGGGTGGGGTCTGATCCAAAAACCGGCTGAGGGAAGTCCAGGCTGTTCGCGCACGTTCGATCATGCCCCATTGGCCAACCGCTTGTTCGACCGGGGCGAGGGCCCGACCCAAAAGGATTGAGCCCGCAATCATCGCGCCCGGTGTCATTTCATTTTGCAGAACCAGCCACGCGCCCAAGGCAAGCATTGCAGATTGAAGAAACAGTCGTAGCGACTTGGTCAGAGATGTAAAACTGCCTGTCCAATCGCTGGCAGAAATGGTTTGGCGTAAGGCATTCGAACGCTGGTCCAACCACCGCTTTGTCACGTCCGCCTGCATACCTTGAGAGCGCACAACCTCTGCCGCTTGTCTCGCATGTTCCGCAAAGGCGTTTGCCCGCGCCGCTGCAGATTGTGCCTCGGCGACTTTCCTGCTGGTCAGCGCCTGATTGAGCAGTGCAATCACGACAAGTAGAACACCGCTTGTCACGGCCAGCCAACCCAGCAGGGGATGAAACAGGAAAATCGCGCCCAGAAAAACAGGCGTCCATGGTATATCCATCACCGCCAGCAGAACGGGGGACGAACACAGGTTTCGAATGGATTCCAGATCACGCAAGGCCGTCGCCGGGGCAGATCGTATTTGCGGCATAAGTGAACGCCGCAGCGTTGCTTCGAAGACGCGCTCATCCAACTGTGACTGGAACCGTGCGCCGAACCGGGCAACGATGCGTCCGCGGGCAAAATCCAGCATCGCCATCAGCGCATAAAGCAACGCCACCAACAAAAACAACGCTGTCAGTGTTTCCACCGCACGCGAGCCCAATACCCGGTCATACACCTGCAACATAAACAATGGGCCTGTCAGCATAAGCAGGTTCACAAAAATGCTGAACAAGAACGCCAAAGCAAGGAACGCGATCCCCTGATTGCGTACATTGCGCAGTTCATGTCGGGGGGCCGCGGATACGCGGTGTTCAGGTTTCAATGTTTTAAATCCATATTATTCGGAGATGCGACCCCGCACTTAAAAAGTTAGATCAGCCTTGCCAAGTTTGCACATCTTTTTTTGGGCAAGAAACCGCGGGTCCTTGGCGTAAAGAAGCACTATTCAGCCGTAGCTGACAAAAAAAACTAACGGCGATTATGGGCACCGTTAGGCGGGCGCTTCAGGATAACGGCAATTCGGGCGGAATACAGCAAGAAAGACGGTCACGCAAAGACCACAACCTGCCAACAAGCCGCAGGCGAGGAAGGCTGTATCGATCCGGCCGCGAAATGACCGAGACCAAATTTTTTCGACTTTATCTGTAGGGATGGCAAGTGTTGTTATATTGTCGGACATTATTGTTTATTTTGTCCTACATTAAATGTAGAAGTGAATGAAACACGAATCGGAGAAGTCGCACGTGGCCAAAAGAACGCCCCCAAAGGAAAAAGCTGAGAGTGTCGGCAACACCTTGAACGTGCTACCAGCTGGCAGCAGTGGCCGGGACGTTCTGGAAGCTCTCTCTGGAATGATCGAAGCGGAAGGTTTGAAAGTAGGCGATCGCCTGCCGCCAGAGATCAAAATTGCAAATCAGCTTGGAATCGGACGGGCGAAGGTTCGCGAGGCCCTGACAAGTTGGCAGAACATGGGCATCGTTGTGCGGAACAAGAAAGCAGGGACGCGTTTGGCAGCCGAGGTATCTGCCAACACGATCCATCTCCCACTCACGCTGAAGCTCGAAGCCGAAAGCCTTTTGCGGACACACGCCGTGCGCCGGCCACTGGAAATCGAGGCTGCAAGGTTGGCTGCATTGAATTGCTCAGACGCGCAGCGGCTTTTGATTTCGGCCCGCGTTGCCGAGCTCATAGCTGTTCATTCTGCGGGTGAGGATTGGCGACCGGCCGACTACCGGTTTCACGCGGCACTGCATGAAGCGTGCGGAAACCCACTTTTCGGGCAGTTGATACGGCAAATTCAGAAAGCATTTCACGAAGTATATGACACCCCATTCGGCCAACCACACTTGGGTCAAGCCTCAATTCCAATACATGCGCAGCTGGCTGAAGCAGTTGTCGCAGGCCGTGCAGATGAAGCCGCGCGTATTATCGGCGAGATCATGGACATGGTCGAAGCAGAAGTCCTAGAAATCATGGAAAGTCAGAATGTCTGATTACAGAGACCTTGCAACGCGTCTTGCAACTATCTTCCCGGAAGAGGCAGGTTCGGTCACGCCTCCTATTGTTCAAACCTCACTATTCACCTTTGACAATTATCAGAGTTTTGAAGACCGGATGGCCGGAAGATCAGAAACAGCCATCTACACGCGCGTGGAAAACCCGACCGTCGCCGCGTTTGAAACGCTCATGGCTGAAGCCGAACAAGGTCAGGCTGCCGTTGCATTTGCTTCCGGGATGGCGGCCATTTCCTCAACGCTGCTGGCATTTGTCAAACCCGGTGACCGGATTGCCTGCGTCGAACACGTCTATCCGGATTCATTCCGGTTTATGGAGCGCATCCTGCGCCCGTTCGGGGTGCATATCGACTACCATGCGCCGGAGCGTTTCGAGAACGACCCCGATCTGCTTGCCGATGTAACGGTGGCCTATCTGGAGAGCCCCGGATCGATTGTTTTTGAGGCGATGGATCTACGTCGTGTCGCAGAGCATGCCAGACGCCACAATGTGTTGACGATAATCGATAATTCATGGGCAAGCCCGGTGTTCCAACGCCCCCTCGCACTGGGCATCGACATCGTCATCCACTCGGCCTCGAAGTACATTTCGGGGCACTCGGACACGGTTGCGGGCGTGGTGGTTGCCTCCCGGGACCATATCGCCCGCATCCGTGATCTGACACTTCCTTTGCTTGGGGCCAAACTGGCACCTTTTGAGGCCTTCCTGCTGACGCGCGGCCTGCGCACGCTGAACGCACGCATGATGCAGCATCAAGCGACGGCCAACATGTTTGTTGATCGCCTGGCCACTGTTCCGCAGGTCAGGCGGGTCAACTCACCAGGCGCCAACGACGTGCCCGGGCTGACGGGGCGGTCCGGACTTATGTCGGTTGAGTTTGATGACAGTGTCGACATCGCCAAACTTTCTGATGCCTTGAACCTTTTCCGCCTCGGTGTGAGCTGGGGTGGCTTCGAAAGTCTGATCCTGCCTGCGCGCGTCGGACTTGCTCAGGCTGGTGAACAAAACTCAATGCAGAAATTTGGGGTCTCACCCAATCTGGTGCGCCTGAGTTTGGGGCTCGAGTCGGCAGAAAATCTATGGGCCGATTTTTCTTCGGCGCTCGCCGAAAGCACGGCTTAGAACCGTTCGCTCAATAAAATCAACAGGAGGAAAACATGAAGAAACTACTAACTGGAATGACGGCTGCGGCCGTGCTCATGGGTTCGGCATCTTACGCCGAGACCACATTGAAACTGGTCGAGGTTATTACAAGCCCCGAGCGTACAGAGGTGCTTCAGGGACTGGTTGATGAGTTTGAAGCCAATAATCCCGACGTCACTGTCGAGATTGTATCGCTACCTTGGGGTAACGCGTTCGAAAAGCTGGCAACAATGGTGGCAGGTGGCGACATCCCTGATGTGGTTGAAATGCCCGATACCTGGCAGGCTCTTTATGCTGGGTCCGATCAGCTGGTCAGTCTCAAGGATCATGTCGCCGGATGGGAACACGGGGCTTCGCTGACTGACAAGACAGTCGCTATGGGCAGCCAGGCGGGTGATCTCTATATGATCCCGTACGGATTCTATCTGCGGGCGATGTTCTACAACAAGAAACTGCTGGCCGAAGCGGGTATCGACACTCCCCCGACAACGATGGAGGAGTTCAAGGCAGCCTCGGCCGCAGTGTCCGAGCTTGAGGGCAAGTATGGGTACTGTTTGCGCGGTGGTCCCGGTGGAACAAATGGCTGGATCATGTTCGCCGCAGCCATGAACGGCACCAACGAGTTCTTCACAGAAGACGGTGTCAGCCGCATCAACGAGCCCGGCTCGGTCGAAGGTATCCAGTTCATGATCGACATGTATCAGAACGGATATGCGCCCAAGGACGCCGTCAGTTGGGGCTTTAACGAGATCGTGGCCGGTTTCTATTCCGGTACATGTGCATTCCTCGATCAGGATCCGGACGCACTGATCGCTATTGCCGAGCGGATGCCTGCCGAAGATTTTGCGGTCATTCCGATGCCTGTCGGACCTTCGGGCAAAGCTTTCCCGACCATTGGGTTCGCAGGTTGGTCGATTTTCAGCGCGACAGAACACGAGGACGAAGCCTTTGATCTGGTTGCGGCCTTGTCGACGCCCGAAGCCAATGCCGCGTGGGCAAAGCGTGTTGGTGTCATTCCGATCCACAAAGGTGCCGATCAGGATCCTCATTTCCAGACCGAGCAATTCAAAGGCTGGTTCGAAGAACTGAACGGCGAGCAATATGTGCCAACAACAATGCCAACCAACCTGGAACAGTGGGGCTATTTTGGCAGCACGCTTCTGCTGGAAACCAGTCAGGAAGCCCTGTTGGGGCAGCGCAGCGCGCAGGACGTCGCGGATGAGTGGGCTGAGTTCCTCACTGACGAACACGCCAAGTGGAAGGCAAGACAGTGATTTCGCGCGCTCAGAAAACTGTCAGGCCCGGGGAAACCCGGGCACGACGCTCGCTCTACCTACAATACATGGTCGAGCCGTTTTTCTATTTGTCACCCGCTATTCTTCTGATCGGTGCGGTGATCATGGTTCCGCTAATCATCGGAATCTCATATTCGTTCCAATCCATTGAGCTGTTGAAGCCTTTTGCTTCTGGCTGGATCGGGTTTGAAAACTACGTTGATCTGTGGGGAGACCGCAAGTTCTGGATCGCGATGGAGAACACGCTGTTTTGGACCTTTTGGTCGATAACATTCCAGTTTCTGCTTGGCCTTGGTCTTGCCATGCTTTTGAATACGCAGTTCTATGGAAAGAAACTTTTTCAGGCGCTTGTTTTCCTACCCTGGGCTGTCCCGACCTTCCTTTCTGCGCTGACATGGGCGTGGCTTTTTAACCCTGTCATCGGCCCGCTACCGCATTGGCTGGCCGCCCTTGGCATTCTGTCAGAGCCCTACAATATCCTTGGCGATCCCGAGCTTGCCATGTGGGGGCCGATCACTGCAAATATCTGGTTTGGCGTACCGTTCTTTGCGATCACGCTGTTGGCGGCTTTGCAATCGATACCCGGTGAGCTTTATGAGGCTGCAGAAGTCGATGGCGCGACCCCATGGCAGACCTTCACCAAGATCACCTTGCCGTTCCTTGCTCCGATGATCGCGATCACCGTGATGCTGCGGACGATCTGGATCGCCAATTTCGCCGACCTGATCTACGTGATGACCGGCGGCGGGCCTGCCAATTCGACGCAAATCCTGTCGACCTACATCTTCACCACAGCTTTTCGAAAATTGGACTTCGGCTATGCGTCAACCATTGCTGTGGCGCTGCTGGTGATCCTTCTGATTTACGCCGTAGTCCTGCTCTGGCTTCGTAAGAAGCTGGTCAAGATTTGAGGAGTTGGCCATGTCAGCTGTCAGGAATCCCAACCCGCTGCTGGTTTTGGGTAAATACGCAGCACTTGCGTTCTATCTGATCTTTGCGTTGTTCCCGCTTTATTGGTTGCTCAAGATCGGGTTGACCCCGGACGCGCTGATCTTTTCAGAGGGAACGCGCCTGTTCCCAAGCGAAGTGACCTTTTCAAACTTCAAAACAGTCATTTTTCAGACCGATTTTGTGGCCTATTTCCGGAACTCTCTTGTGGTGTCGCTGGGGGCGGCGTTCTTTACGACATTGTTCGCGGCTGGGGCGGGTTATGCCTTTTCCCGCTTTGTTTTCGCGGGCAAACGGATCATCATTGCCTTGATGCTAGTCACCCAGATGTTCCCGCTGCTGATGATCATCGCACCCATCTACAAGATCATCGCGGACCTGGGGCTGTTGAATTCGCTGACAAGCCTGATCGTTGTCTACACCGCGTTCAACATCCCCTTTGCAACATTCCTGATGCAGTCATTCTTTGACGGCATTCCCAAAGATCTTGAAGACGCGGCGATGATGGATGGCTGTACGCGGTTTCAGGCGCTGCGCAAAGTAGTGTTCCCGCTGACATTGCCCGGTCTCGGGGCGACGCTTGGATTTGTCTTTACTGCCGCATGGTCCGAGCTGTTGTTTGCGTTGATGCTGATTTCAAAGAACGACGCGATGACATTCCCGGTTGGCTTGTTGACATTTGTTTCCAAATTCTCGGTCGATTGGGGGCAAATGATGGCGGCCGGCGTGCTGGCACTGATCCCAAGTTGCCTCTTCTTCATCTTCATTCAACGCTATCTCGTGCAGGGCCTCACGTCCGGCGCGGTCAAAGGATAGGAGGCCAAATCATGGCACGTATTGAACTTCGTGACGTTGCAAAACGCTATGGATCCGTCGAGGTTCTGCGCAACATCAACCTTGAGATTCAGGATGGTGAGTTCATCGTTCTGGTCGGCCCGTCAGGCTGCGGCAAGTCCACTTTGCTGCGCATGGTTGCTGGTCTTGAACCGATATCAAGCGGCGACTTTCTGATCGATGGCGAGCGCATGAATGATGTGAGGCCAAGGGATCGGGACATCGCGATGGTGTTCCAGTCCTACGCTCTCTATCCGCATATGGATGTCGCTCGGAACATGGGCTTCTCAATGGAAATCCGCAAAACTCCGGTGGCTGAACGCATGTCAAAGGTCGCCCAGGCGGCAGAGACGCTGGGGTTGACCAAATTGACGGATCGCTTGCCCAAGGCCCTTTCAGGAGGTCAACGTCAGCGGGTTGCCATGGGGCGGGCCATCATCCGAGACCCACGCGCATTTCTGTTTGACGAGCCATTGTCAAACCTTGATGCGGCTCTGCGTGTCGAGATGCGGCTGGAGATCGCGCGGCTTCATCAAAAACTAGGTGCGACCATGATCTATGTGACCCATGATCAGGTCGAAGCGTTGACGCTGGCAGATCGGATCGTTGTTCTCAACGCAGGGGATATCCAGCAAGTCGGCAGTCCGCTCGAGCTTTATGAAAGGCCGGCCAACAAATTTGTTGCCCAGTTTATCGGCTCACCCACCATGAATGTTGTGCCTGTATTGGGAACCAAAACAGGTGTGAATGTCGGGAATGGGGTTGAAATCAGGATACTCGATCAACCCCTTACCGCTCAGGCGAAAGAACTGGGTGTAAGGCCGGAACATATCGATGTTGTGGACAACGGCACCGGTGATCTGTCGGCCGTGGCGGATGTTGTGGAACATCTGGGGTCGGACACGAACATCTACGTCAATGCCGAAGGGATCGGCCCCATGATGGTGCGCAAGCATGGCAATATCCCGGTGAAATCCGGGGATCGCCTCGGTTTGCGCATTCAAGCACAGAATGCACATCTGTTTGCTTCGGATGGTACAGCGTTGAGACGGGCTTGCTGAGATGGTGGATAATTTGGAAGATTGGGCTTCGCCGCATGCGATAAAACTCCATCCGCGGGATCTTTAGATGAACGATAACCAGTTATTGCTGCCGGGGTCGCAGTCCGAAGCCGGGTTTTGGGTTGAAACGTCAAGACATCGCGATTGGTTGATGAATCAGGCCATGCGGCAACTTACGTTCTTCAGCGCGAGCTGCCGGGATGAGTCCGGGTTCTATACACTTGGTCACGATGGCCGCCCGTTGCCCGGCAAGCCGCAGGAGCTGCACACGACGACCCGGTTGGTTCATTCTTATGCATTAGGACTTCTGTCCGGTTTCCAAGGTGCTGAACGGATCATTGATCACGGCATGACATATCTCGATAGCCATCACCGAGATCGCGACCACGGCGGATATCTCTGGGCGTTGGATGGGGATCAGATCAAGGATGACCGCAAGCTTGCCTATGGGCACGTCTTTGTCCTTCTTGCCTCGGCAAGTGCGAAACTGGCGGGTCACCCGGATGCAGACAAGCTAATGACAGATGTCCAAAGTGTTCTGGAAAAACACTTCTGGGACGAAGAAGCAGGCCTGTTTCGCGATGAATGGAACAGGGATTGGACGCCGTTTTCCACATATCGCGGAATGAATGCGAATATGCACGGCGTTGAGGCAATGCTGGCCGCCTTTGAAGCCACAGGAGACGAAATCTTCCTGTCCCGCGCCGGTCGCATTCTGGACTTCTTCATTGGCAAAATTGCACCCGGTGAAAACTGGCGGCTTCCCGAACACTATTCGTCTGATTGGCAGATCAACCGGGATTATGCGGGTGACCCGATGTTCAGACCTTACGGAACAACGCCGGGGCATTCGTTCGAATTGGGTCGGCTTCAGCTTCAGCATTGGGATTTGTCAGGCCGAACGAACCCCAATGCTCCGTACAGGGCGCGCCGCTTGATTGCGCAGGCTTTGAATGATGCGTGGCTGCCTGGCGGCGGGTTGGCCTATACTCTTGATTTTGATGGTCGCGTTGCCAATGCTTCGCGGTTCTGGTGGCCCATCACCGAAGCCATAGGGGCGGTTGCCGCTCTGATCGCGCTAGACAGAAGGCCAGAAGACGAGGAGTGGTACAGAAAGCTCTGGACCTATGCGAGTGAAACACTTGTGGATCATCGACATGGCGGCTGGTTTCCAGCAGTGGATGGGGCAGGGGCTGTAGTGACATCTATTTTTGACGGCAAGCCGGACATCTACCACTCGTTGCAAGCCTGTCTGTTTCCGCTGTCAGGACGTTTGTCGAGGATGATGCCGCTTTAGGTTTGGAAAATCCTCAGTTGCGGCTTGTCTTACCCGAGTAAGAATCCGGTGCAGGGTCTTGTCGAATACCCGCAGACTACAAATCGTAGCCTGCGGCGGTGTCCGAATGTCAGGAGGTCGCTCGGTTGCCCCTGCATTCCAGTGTTATGCACTCCAATCAACCTTGAACTCTTCGCGAAATGCAAAGCGTTTCAAGTGGTCTTCTATGACTACTTTCCAGGAGTTCAAATCGCCACGTGGGCCGACTGAAGCAACTATGTCCAGCCCCTCGTCCGTCGCTTTCATCGCGACCGCACACCCGTTTTCAAATGAAACTTTCCCTTCAGTTACATCAAATTCTACTTGCCCCTTGTAGGACCAGTGCTTGCATAACTGCTGAAGATACTTGCTGGCCACATCTGTTGGCGCATTTCCTGACGCGCTCTGGTCCGGCAACATTTCCAACGCAGTTTCAGCCGCCCCGCGCACAGCCTTCGCAAAAAGTGTTACGTCGATATTCGTGGCCAGGAACGTAACCCCAAGATCCACGCACTTGCGCTGCATCACAGGGTCCAACGTCAGGATGCCCGCTGCCTTGCCCGCGGCCACGATCCGTTTCAACGCGTCCAAAACCGCTTCGACCACGTCGGTGTGGCCAGCATTGCCGATGTGGCCCATATCCGCGGCCAAATCTGACGGACCGATAAATACGCCGTCGACATCTGTGGTCAGAATGTCATCCAGTGCATCCAGGCCAAGGCGGTTTTCCACCTGAACCAACAGGCAAATCTGGTCACCTGCCGTTGTGAGGTAATCCGGAATCGCCGCAAAACGCGAAGCTCGCGCCAGAGCAGACCCAACGCCTCGAACTCCATGTGGGGGATATTGCACCGCGCGCACCAACTCCCGCGCTTGATCGCCGCTTTCAACCATTGGCACCAATATGCTTTGGATGCCAGCATCGAGATATTGCTTGATCATCCAGGTCTCGCCAATTGGCAGGCGCGCTACTGGCTGGCTACCTGTTCCTTCAATGACCCTCGCTTGCTCCAGAATGGACAGTAGATCGTTTGGGGCGTGTTCCCCATCCACAAGAAGCCAGTCAAATCTGGATGTGGCGGCGATTTCGGCGGCATATGCGTTGGCCATCCCAATCCAGCATCCGATCTGGGGTTTTCCGGCTTTCAGTGCGGCCTTGAAGGGGTTTGTTGGCGCGGGCAATGAAGTTCTCCTTCAGTCGAATTTGATATTGACCGAACCGAAGGGTCCGAACTCGGCGTTGATTTCTGATCCTGGCGGGCATTCGACAGGGCGGATGAAGCTGCCTGACAGGATCACTTGTCCGGGTTCAATACTTTGACCGTATTGCGCCATGCGCCGGGCCAGCCAGACAACACTTTCGACTGGATCATTCAATACGCCGGCACCAAGGCCGGTTTCCTCAATCTCACCGTTGCGGAAGGTCAAGGCACCAACCCAGCGCAGGTCGAAGTCGTCTATCGCGTGACGTTCCGAGCCCAGCACAATGCCCGCATTGGCGGCATTGTCGCTGATCGTGTCAAAGACGGTTCGGATCTTGCCGGTCTCGGGGTCCTGACGCTGAATACGTGTGTCCAGAATTTCAATCACCGGCGCGACGTAATCGGTGGCGGATATGATATCGTCGCGGCTCACATTCTCGCCGCCGACGGCGGATTTCATGACAAAGGCGATTTCAGTCTCGATCCGGGGCTGGATGAAACGGCCTGCAGGGACCGTACCACCGTGTTCAAACGCCATGTCATCAAACAGGATGCCGCTGTCGGGAATATCGATGTTTAGCGCATATTGCATCGCTTTCGACGTCAGACCGATCTTCCACCCGATGACCCTGCGCCCCTCGGCCAGTTTCTGGCGATAGATGGCATTCTGCACCTCGTAGGCGTCGCCCATATTCATTTCGGGGTGACGCAGGCTCAGCAGACCGATCTGGTCGCCGGTGCGTTCGGCCTGAAGCAGGTCGGCTGCCGCGCGGGCGTGCTCTTCGGGTGTCATACCTTCTCATCCTCGACCGTGTTGCGCAGGGTGCCGATACCTTCGACGAAGACCTCGACCACGTCACCCGGTACAAGATACTTTGGCGGGTCAAAGCGCGCGCCCGCTCCGGTGGGGGTACCTGTTACGATAATGTCACCCGGTTTCAGGGTCATGAAGGTCGAGATATACTCGATTTCGCGCCGGATCGGGAACATCATGCGGTCGAGGGTATCGTCCTGACGCAACTCACCATTGACGCGGGTCTGAATGCGGGCGTCATCCAATTGCGCCGGGTCGGTGAAAGGCACCAGCCATGGGCCGATCGACCCTGAATTGTCCCAGTTCTTGCCCTGAGTTACGTTGAACTTGGCATGGCGCACCCAATCGCGGATCGTGCCTTCGTTGCACAGCGTCAACGCGGCGATGTGATCATAGGCTTCGTCCTGCGAAATCCGACGGCCCGCCTTGCCGATCACAATGGCCACTTCGCCCTCGTAATCCAGCGTGCGGTTTTCAGGCGGGCGGATCAGCGGGCGGTTGTGGCCGGTAAAGCCGCTGGCAAAGCGCGGGAACAGCGACATGTATTCCGGCTGCGCGCTGCCATCCTTGTATTCCGCATTCCTGTCCGGGAAGTTCACGCCGACGCACAGAATGCGAAGGGCATCCGGCATCACCATTTCATAGGTGAAATCGGAATGGGTCACCGGCTTGCCCTCGGCCGCCGCAGCCAACCGGCTAAACTCACCCGTAGCGATGACCTCATACAGGCTGGAAAACTCAGGAAAATCACCGTTCAGGGCGATCGCACCATCATCGGTAATCGCGCCAAAGAAGGTATCCCCTTCGGCGGTAAAAGTAGCAAAGCGCATTAAGCCTCCTCGGCGGTGTCGATGCCGCCCATGCACAGGTATTTGAGTTCCATGAAGTCATTCAGCCCATGGCGCGAGCCTTCACGGCCCAGACCAGACATCTTAACCCCGCCAAAGGGAGCTTCCGCGGTCGAGATCAGGCCGGTGTTGATACCGACCATGCCATATTCCAGCTTCTCGGAAACTCGCCAAACGCGAGCCAGGTCGCGGGAATAGAAATATGAGGCAAGGCCGAACTCGGTGTTATTTGCCGCAGCGACGACTTCGCTTTCGGTGTTGAACTTAAAAAGGGGCGCGACCGGGCCAAACGTCTCTTCGGTCGCGACCGCCATCTCCGAAGTGACTCCGGTCAATATGGTTGGCTCAAAGAATGTGCCGCCCATGTCGTGTGACTTGCCACCCAGAATGACATCGGCTCCTTTCGAGGTCGCATCAGCGATGTGTTCAGCAACCTTGTCGACTGCCGCCTGATCGATCAGCGGGCCGAATATGATACCTTCGTCAAAGCCATTACCAATGGGCAGAGTAGCTACTTTGTCGCGCAGCTTGGCGGCAAAGGAATCGTAGACACCGGCCTGCACGTAAATGCGGTTGGCACAAACACAGGTCTGACCATTATTTCGAAACTTGGCGATCACCGCCCCTTCAACAGCGGCGTCCAGATCAGTATCATCGAAAACAATGAAGGGCGCATTGCCACCCAGCTCCAACCCCAGTTTTTTGATCGTTGGCGCACATTGCACATATAGAAGCGTGCCGAACTCGGTCGAACCGGTAAAGGTCAGCTTCTGCACTGTCGGGTTCCCGGTCATCTCGCCGCCAATGCCACGGGCTGAGCCGGTGACGACCGAGAACAGTCCCGCAGGCAGGCCCGCTCTCTCGGCCAGAACTGCCAACGCGATAGCTGAGAACGGAGTCTGGCCGGCCGGTTTCAGAACCATAGAGCAGCCCGCCGCCAGTGCAGGGCCAGCCTTGCGCGTGATCATTGCGTTTGGGAAATTCCACGGCGTGATCGCGGCGACAACCCCGATGGGTTGTTTGATCGTCAGGATGCGTTTGTCTGGAGCGTGGCCAGGTGTGACATCACCATAGGCGCGGCGGGCCTCTTCTGCGAACCACTCTATGAAGCTGGCACCATAGGCGATCTCACCTTTGGCTTCGGCCAGTGGCTTGCCCTGCTCGGCTGTCAGGATGGCACCCAGATCGTCCTGGTTCTCCATCATCAGTTCGTACCAGCGGTGCAGAACTTGACTGCGCGTCTTGGCGGTTCGTTTAGCCCACCCGTGGCGCGCGGTCTCGGCGGCACCCAGATTGGGAACATGACCAATAACTTCGCCGGTGGCGGGGTTGGTGACGGCCAGGCCGGTGGCCGGGTCAGCTTCAATCCAGCGTGTACCTATAAGGGCAGCCTCACGCAGCAAACCGGGGTCATTCAAAGGAAACATATCGGGACCTGCATCAGTTCGAATTGGATAGATCAACGGCTTGCCCGGCCAAAAGGCATCATGAGCAAGCAATCGGAGTGGACATCGCGATCCTTAAACCGGGAATATGACGTTAGTCTGACCGGTGCCCTACCTGATCCCCCTGCATGTGCAACATACGGGTTCTGCGCCGATCAATGATATCTATCAACTGCCACCCAAGTTTGAGCGGCAAGGCATTTTGGCAGAGATCGCTCTTGGTTTTACGGCGGCGGATTTTCCTGACACAGGCCCATCCTGCATTGCCTATGCCTTGACTGCTGCAAAAGCGGCTGCCGCTGCCAGAAAAATCCTCAACATGTTCCTGTCCCGTGAGGCCAGCTTAGAATGTAAGATGTTGTCTTTGGAAGAGGCCGTTTCCACATGCCGTCAAAGGCGCGAAGATCCTATCGTTCTTGCCGATGTTCAGGACAATCCGGGCGCAGGCGGAACATCAGATACAACGGGGTTGCTGACCGCTTTGATTGAGGGCGGGGTAAAAAACGTTCTGATGGGTCTGTTCCATGATCCGGAAAGTGCCAATCAGGCCCATGCGGCAGGGGAGGGTGCGCGGATCATTCTGGCTATCGGCGCAAAGTCGAACCTGGTCGGACATGTTCCAGTCAGCGCAGAGTTTGAAGTGCTCTCCTTAAGTGATGGCGCATGCCGCTATACCGGTGAAATGTATGGCGGTGGGACAGCTGCGCTAGGCAAGACAGCTGCGCTACGTTTGGTTGGACACGACGCCGACATTGACCTTGTCGTCACAAGCATACGAAACCAATGCTTGGATCGCGCGCATTTTACTCATATTGGGTTAAACCCTTTGAGTTATTCGGTGATCTGCGTCAAAAGCACAGCGCATTTCCGGGCAGATTTCGAACCTGTTGCAAGCCATGTCTATTCGGTCGCTTCGCCCGGAGTTTTTCTCTGCGACCTCGAAAAAGTTCCTTACACTTCTGTCGCGAGAAGAGTGCCCAACAGCCGTAATGTTTCCTTTGAGGCGTCATAATATGACAGCCCTTTGATGTCAGAGCCGCCCCGACGTGCGAAGTGCTCCACTGGAGTAACTTTCTTCAGCCTCGAATGCTCAGCTTTAAGCCGCCCACATATCTCTGCAATCGGGAACTTACACTTTTTTCGCGCCCAGCCGGGTACTGCACATGACAAACAGCGGGAGTAACACCGGTACATTTAACGCACGAATTGTCGGAAACAGTTTTGCTTCGGTATGGCTTGCAGGCGCGAGAAGTTGAAGCGCAACGTACAAATCCGCACCCATCCAAAGAAGTTACTTGTCGTCTTCAGCTTGAGTTCGCAAAGGGGCCCACAAACCTTTGATTGCGGCCCCGAACTAGGTAATCGCAGCCTGTTCAGTATCTCCAACAAAGCCGGGGGTAACATCACCACCAGAAGCTGTCTTCCTCCAGCAAGGATGCAATTGTCAGGTTAGCATCCTCGTCCAACACATCAATTGCAGGTTCATGCCAAGCACCGTCCGAGTTGGTTGTAAAGGGTGCGTCAACGTTATTTTTTACGCAAGAAACAACCAACCCATAGATATCCTCATCATCTTGGTAGGTTGCCAAGTCGGGCCTAAATTCCAGATAGTCGACATCTTCGTCCCATTCGGAGGCCACGGGCTCCTCAGCCACCGTCACGGTAGTGATTTCGGATGCCAACAAAACGCTCAGCTTTGGTTGAACAGGACCAATGGTCCCATTTCCATCAACATCGTGGCCATAGAAGACCTCGACATCCACAACATTGGCAACGATAGCACCGCTTTGGTATTGTCCCGAAGCATCCGTGGTCCATTCGGCATATGATCCGTTCGCATTTTGCCACAGCACCTTGTAACCGCCACCCGACGCTTCCACCTGAAGTGCCTGCCAACCCGGCAGGCTGTCTGGCCCAATTGCATTGCCATTGTACGACAGGCCGATGGTACCGTTGATCAGATATTCACCACGAGTTGATGACGTGAATGCTGTCGACCCGCTGGTCTCGATATTGGTTGTGACGTGGCCGGTCTGGCCGTCATTGTTCAGATCAACACCATAAATGGCCTCGACATCCACGACATTGGCGATGCCGGTCCCGCTAACATATTGTCCCGAAGCATCCGTGGTCCATTCGGCATATGATCCGTTCGCATTTTGCCACAGCACCTTGTAGCCACCACCCGATGCTTCGGCCTGAAGTGCCTGCCAACCTGGCAGGCTGTTTGGCCCAACTGCATTGCCATTGAGAGTGACGCCGATGGTACCGTTGATCAGATATTCACCACGAGTTGATGACGCGAATGCTGTCGACCCGCTGGTCTCGATATTGGTTGTGACGTGGCCGGTCTGGCCGTCATTGTTCAG
>NZ_JBQFZG010000012.1:0-119470 GCF_056542125.1 Ruegeria sp. AF1 | reverse complement strand
ACCCATTTGGTCTTGCGGAGCGGGGCGAGGCAGGCGGCGAAGGCCGCGGGATCGGCCAGTCTTTTCAGATCACCGAAGAACTGAAGCTGCCCTGCCTTGTGCAGCGCCGACAGCCCTTCCAGGAACAGGCGCCGGAACAGCCGGGCCAGGACGCGCACGGGCAGAAGGAAACCAGGGCGGCAGGCGATCCAGCGTGTAGCGTCAGGTGACAGGCCGCCGCCGGGCACGATCATGTGGACATGCGGGTGGTGGGTCAGCGCCGAACCCCAGGTATGGAGTACAGAGGTCATGCCCACGCGGGCGCCAAGGTGCCGGGGATCGGCGGCGATGGTCGTCACGGTCTCGGCTGACGCTCGGAACAGCAGGCCGTAGACCGCCGTCTTGTTCCAGTAGGCGATCCGTGCGATCTCCGCCGGCAGGGTGAAGACCACATGGAAATACTCCACCGGCAGCAGGTCATCGGCCCGTGCTGCCATCCAGTCGCGCGCGGCCGGCCCTTGGCACTTCGGGCAGTGCCGGTTCTTGCAGGAATTGTACGCGACATGCCGGTGACCGCATTTGGCGCAGGCTGCCACATGCCCGCCGAGCGCCTCGGTCCGGCAGGCTTCAATCGCCGACATCACCCTGAGTTGGGTGAGGCTGACATGCCCGGCATTGGCCCGCCGCCATGCGGGACCATGGGCGCGAAAGATGTCAGCGATCTCAAGCCGCGGGCGGGGCACCACCCTGGTCCGCTACTCCCGGCTTCGATCCTGCAGCTTGGCCAGCGTCTCGTAGGGGCTCGCCGTGTCACGGATCAGCTTCGTGGCGACATGTGTGTAGCGCTCCGTTGTTTCGAGTTTGGCATGCCCGAGCAGGACCTGGATCACCCGCACATCCGTACCGGCCTCCAGAAGGTGCGTCGCGAAGCTATGCCGCAGCGTGTGCAGCGTGCTGCCCGGCTTCTTGATCCCCGCGATGTGCTTTGCCGAGCTGAAGGCGCGGTGGAGTTGGCGCGACGAGAGGGGGTTGATCTTGGGCTTGCCCGGAAACAACCAGCCCTCAGGCCGCGCCTCGCGCCAATACTCGCGCAGCAGGTTCAGCAATCCCGGCGACAGCATGACCTTCCGGTCCTTCCGCCCCTTGCCCTGTTCGACATGAATCAGCATCCGGTCGCTGTCGATATCGCTGACCTTGAGATTGCAGACTTCCGAGGCCCTGAGCCCGGCACCATAGGAGATGCTCAGCGCCGCCCGGTACTTCAGCCCCGGTCCTGGCGCGACCCGCAGCAGTGCCGCTACTTCCTCGGCGCTGAACACCACGGGGAGCTTGCGCGGCTGGGTGCGGAACTGCATGTGCCGCTTCATCTCGCCCCGCCCGCAGGTCGTCTCGAAGAAGAACCTCAGCGCAATGATGCGGGCGTTGTAGGTCGGCGGCGTGACACCGCAGTCGGTCATGTGAAGCTGGTAGGCGCGCAGATCGTCCGGCGTCGCGGTGTCCGGCGACCGTCCCAGAAACGCTGCGAAGTCCTTGATCGCCCGGATGTGCGACTTCTAAGACTTGTCACCCAGCCCCTTGATCCGCATGTCCTCGATCATCCGCTCGCGCAGCGGCGTTGTTCTCTCCTCCGCCATGGGAACCTCCTGTCTTTCGATTGAGAGGTCCCAATCGTCAGACAGCCGCGCCCATTCCCAAATGCACAGGGGTCAGATCAATGCAAAACGCCTGCCACAGGCTCCAATGCCGCGCGAGCGGCTTCGTCCATGTCCCGCCAACCGGAACTGCAATGTCTATTTTAGAATGTCCAGTTCGGGTAGTCCGCGGCCCTCCGGCACAAGCGGGCCAATGGCTGAAAAATCCGCAAGACATCTTCAGCGCTTTTCTACTGTGGGTCTGCCATCCGTCCCAATAAGGTCATTTATCTAAACAACCGGGGCATGTGTACTGTTTGTCCGTTAGATTAATAGTTCCTCTGACATTCGACATAGGCCAAATCCGGCTCCCGCAACCAGGTCGAATAATCTCTACACAGGCAGTTCAGACTACAATTGATCCACTCGATCAATTGCTTAACGTCCTCATCTCGTCAGCCTCATAAACCGAAAGTCAGTGGCTTCGGTCAACGGGACAACCAGGCAACAATCTGGTCCGTTTCCAGTCTCCTGCGCGTGCGTTGTGGCAATTGAATCACCAGTCCTCGGTTGGTTTGAAACGACTTGGTATGCGCAACGATCAGCTCGCCCGTGGCCAGGGCGTCTTCGATCAGGCACAGGTGTCCCATCAGTATTCCTGCGCCCGCCTTGGCTTCCTCTACGGCCAGACTGTAGAGGGAGAATTGAGCACCACCTTTGGCATTATACAGGTCATAGCCAGAGTGCTGGGCCCATTTGGTCCAATCTTCACTCCACACCAGATCGTGCAGCAACGGTAAATCCCGAAAACCGTTTGCGCGGCATATTTGGTCCTTAAGTGTCGGGGCACAAACCGGCACGATTTCGTCCGGGCAAACAACCACCTGATTTGCCGTGTCGTTCGGTGGAGCGAAGAAGATTGACAGGTCGAACAGTTCGCGCCCAAGGCTCGGCGGCGCTTCCAGCGCTGTGACGGAAAAACTGATGTCGGGAAAATGAGATCGGATCTGGCGTAGCCTTTTGGGGAGCCAGAGTTGAGCAATGGCCGGCAAGGCAGCGATATGAAAATCTGCATTGGGTTTAAGGTTGCGCAGCGCCTGGGTCGCGTCGGCCAATTGGTCAAAAGCCCGGGTAAATCCAGCAACCAGCGATTGCCCCTCGGGCGTGAGTTCTACGCCTTGTGCGTTGCGTCGGAAAAGGGGTGCACCGGCCCAGCCTTCCAGCGTTTTGATGTGTTGCGAGATGGCGCCCGGTGTGACGTTCAACTCTTCGGCCGCGGCGACAAAGCTGATGTGGCGCGCCGCCGCCTCGAAAGCGCGCATTGCGTTCAGTGGAGGCCCTTTGGGGCGCTTTGGGGAAACGCTCATCATCATAGCCTTAGTTTTTCTACGCCAAGAAATAACAATTCTGCTTTGCGAAGTCACGCAGCAGCGGCCACAGTGGAAGAAAAAGGAGGATGTCAGATGACACTTGCACATAGAGACTGGGTGCCCGCCGCAAGCGAAACGCTGGTTCAGAGTATCTCAACAAAGACAGCATCAGCATCGTCCGGCGACCTACTGGGCCGGATCGCGCATCTGGCAGAGAAAAACCGCCGCATTCACGAGAAAGAGTGTTTCAACCTCAACCCCGCGACAAATGTCATGAACCCCAAGGCCGAGGCGCTTTTGTCGTCGGGTATCGGATCCCGGCCATCGCTGGGCTATCCCGGTGACAAATATGAAATGGGGCTGGAAGCAATCGAAGAAATCGAAGTCATCGCGGCCGAGCTTTGCGCAGAGGTCTTTGATGCCCGGTTTGCAGAGGTTCGCGTGCCGTCGGGCGCAATTGCAAATCTTTATGGTTTCATGGCGACCTGTAAGCCAGGGGATACAATCATCGCTCCGCCTGCAACGATCGGCGGCCATGTGACCCATCATACTGCGGGCTGTGCAGGGCTGTTCGGGCTGCGCACGATCGAGGCTCCGGTAAACACAAAAGGTTACACCGTCGATCTGGACCAGCTGCGCGATCTGGCGCGGGTTGAGCGCCCCAAGCTGATTACGATCGGCGGAAGTCTGAACCTTTTTGAACACCCTGTTGCCGAGGTGCGGGCCATTGCGGACGAAGTTGGCGCGAAAGTCATGTTCGATGCCGCGCATCAGTGCGGGATAATCGCGGGGCGTGCATGGTCGAACCCGCTGAATGAGGGCGCGCATTTCATGACCATGAGCACCTATAAAAGCCTTGGTGGACCAGCAGGTGGATTGATCGTGTCGAATGATGTCGACATCGCCAAAGCATTGGATGCCATTGCTTTTCCCGGGATGACGGCCAATTTCGATGCCGCCAAAACGGCCGCGCTTGCGGTTACGATGCTGGATTGGATAGATTTTGGCCAGGTGTACGCAAACGAGATGATTGCACTGTCAAAAGCACTTGCCGCCGCGTTGGATGCGCGGGGCGTTCGCGTTTATGCGGGTGCGGAAGGCTTCACCAATTCGCATCAATTCGCAGTTCTGGCAGATCCCTATGGCGGAGGGCAGGCCGCATCAAAGAAACTTCGCGAAAGCGGGTTCCTTGCGTGCGGCATCGGATTGCCTGTCAAGCCGGTTGAAGGGGACTTGAATGGGTTGCGGATCGGCACTCCTGAATTGGTTCGCTGGGGCATGACCTCTCAAGATGCCGAGCGCCTCGCCGATTTGATCAGGCGAGGTCTGGACGGCGAGCCTGTTGCTTTGGAAGTCTCTGCCTGGCGCAGTGAATTCGACACGCTGCATTTCGTGAACTAGGCGCAAGCGGCCACCACAATCGCCCGGTCTGGTGGCTGCTCTTAACTGTTTTCCTGAATAATCGCCTCAATTCTGGCCAATGTAGCAGAGTTGACGGCGACACCTTTTTGACCTGCCGCAAGGCGACATGCACGGCGCCCATCTCCGGGCAGGTGCGCGCCGTCCTGATTTCTGATCGACGCGACCAAGTCCGAAATTGCGTTTGAAAACAGTCCATTTGACGAAACCGCAGGGTCAATAGCGATGAAGAACTGCCCGGTTTTCGGTGGACCCCCGACCGTCCCCGAGAACGGAGAGGCATGCAGCCCAAGTGTAGACCCCGTCAAAGCGGCCGCCATGATTTCAGTCAGCAAAGCGATACCCACACCTTTGTATCCGCCGGATGGGGCCATGCTTCCTTTCAGACCGACATTCGGGTCTGTTGTCGGGTTTCCATCCGGGTCCAGCGCCCAGCCGACCGGAATGGCTTTGCCTTCTCTGGCGTGTTTCATCACTTCGCTTTTGGCGATGGTGCTGGCGCTCTGGTCGATCAGCAACGCGGGTTGTCCGTCTGGACCCGGTACCGCAACAGAGAACGGGTTGGTGCCGACAACGGGCTTCGATCCACCCGAAGGAGCAATGGATGCAGGTGCATTGGTGAATCCAAGACCAACCAGGCCCGCCTGCGCCAGTCGATACGTGTGATAACCCAACACACCGCAATTGTAGCTGTTGGTGATCGCAAGGGCCGCGATGCCCTGTTCGCGTGCCGCCGTGATCAATGCTTCGAAGCCCAGGTCAATGGCTGCATGTGCGAACCCGGTCGCAGCGTCTACACGGATAAGGCCGGGGCGCGGGGTTTCCAGCGTCGGTACTGCCTGACCGTCGACCTTCCCGCATTGTACATGTTCACAGTAGATCGGGATATAAGCCAGACCATGACTGGCCACCCCATCTGCTTCGGTTGCCGCCGTGGCCACGGCCAGAGGGCGCGCGTTTTCTTCACTTGTGCCAGCGGCAACCAACGCGGTGAAGGACAGCTTTTCGATTTCGGCAAGCGACAGGGTTTGGGTCTCGGTCATCTGATGATCCTTCAGTCATTGTCCGACAGGCCGGAACCAGCGCCAAGCAGTCGGGATTCTTCAGTTGCAGGGGCATATGTACGGTGCGCCATGGAGTTGAGAATCTGCCACACCTCTGCATTTGGGGCGGCACGGCTTTGCAGAGGACGACTGTTTTGAATGTGGCCGCCCTCAGTTATCTCAACATGATCAGCGCGGTCTAAATTGCAGTCTGCGCAGCTTAAATGAACACCATCAGTTATCGCAGCATACCCGTCAAAGGTGACTTTTACTGTCGTTCCCAGTTTTTTGGCCCCCGCAGCGACAAAGGGCAGCAACAGCAGCGGTGCCGCGAGATTTGAAATCGAAATGGTGCCTTGGGACAGGACGGTCGGTGAATCCGATATCGCAGCTCCGGTCATCAGGGGGCACAGGTCTTGTTGGCCAACCCATACTCCGTTCTGAAGCACAGGAATGTGGCGTTCCAGACAGGGCGCATATTCACGTTTGAGCAGTTGGGCCAGAATGGCGGGCCCGTCGAACCCTTGGCCGTTTAGCCACCGGGTGGCTTTCGCAGCCTCTTCCGCCACGCCCCAGGCATATCCGGCCCCACGGGTTGCGCGTTTGGCTGTTGCTTCGACTTCGTTCAATGAAAAGGTCATTGCGCAACCTCCGGATAAACCCACAAATCTGCGTTCGCGGTATTTAGCTCATCGGGGTAGGGGGCGCCGGCATACATGCAGATGCGGACCCAGCGATCTGAACGAGGGTCGAAATGCGTTGCGCCAAAGAAGGATAGTTTTGCGCGCAACATATCGATGGGCATCACATTCGCGCCGATTGTGTTGTCATGGATCTCACCATATGGCGCGACACGGCTGATTTGAGCGCGGCGTACGGTGTGGCGGTGCTCAGGGTGGCGCATAAGAAACTCTGCTATCGGCGCATCATCCGGCCACTCTTGCAAAGCCTTGAAAGCCATCGCCGCATCACGCGCGGGCGCGAGCGGTTGTTCATAGTCTGCAATCGGTTCTTCAAACCGTTCACCCAGTCGGGGTTCCAGTTTCTCTTCCGAAACGTACCAGGCCCGCGCGCAGTTTTTCGGATCACTCCAATCAAGGTCCAGCGCCCAGTCAAAGCTTTGGCGGATCAAGTCGCGCACATCGGATACCCGCATGGCTCCATCAATCACCTGTGCAGCCGCATTTGTGTCCGCCATGCAGCTGGACAGCCCGTCCACGACATCTCCGTAAGGCTCAAGGATCAGCGAGGCCAGCAACTCCTGGCCTTCTTCGCTGAGCGCAGTTTCCGACCATCGGATCATGCGATCCCACGGATGGTCTCGTGTCAGGTCGTCTGTAGCCAGAAATACGTCGATCGAATTCAGGTCGTCCTTTAGCGCAGCGAGTTTTTCAACCTGTATCGGGTGTTCAGATTGCCACCACGTGATTGACTGTTTGCTGCGCGCGAAAACGTCGCGAAAGACACGCGCGTCTTTTTCGGTTGCTGTCTCAATTGACCGCACGCGCGAGATGGCCTCTTCCCGCGCCATGATCCAGTTGTTGAACAGAACGGGATGGTTCACGATGAACGGCGCCATTCCCAGTCCTGTGGAATTTCCGATGCCCAGCCAGCGTGCGATTTCAGGATCAAGCGCAGAGGTCTGATCCCCGCCTTTGACCTGCGCCATATATTGCACCAGATCGCGTACAAAAACTCGGGTCAGATAGACTGACAGCATTTCGATCTGGAAGGGACCACTGACCTCATTCCGGTCCGCCGTTTTCTCACGATCCGCAGCGCCGAATTTGCCCGACCCGTAAACAGCCGTGGTCCTCATCAGATAGCCGACCTGATAAATCTGTTCCAGGTCCGGTTGCTGGCCCGCAGCCAGACGATCCACCACATGAGCCCAGAGTCGCACGGAACGGTTGGCGCGTGACAGTGACAATTCGGTTTCGCTGACACGCCCTGCCTCTTGCAGCGGTACGTTCAGGGACAGGCGATCTATGTCTTCTGGCGTGGGGATGCCATCGAACAGCGCAAAGGTGGCGTCCCACGCTTCGGCAATAACCCGGTCTGACCGTTGATCGGCAGGCAGGTCATGGGCAAAGGCGACCAGCGAATAGGCGCGATCGGGGCCTTGCGCGGTATAGACCGCATGCCCGACACCTTTGTCGTCAATTTCAAATGCAGGGCGCGAAAATCTCCAGTTTTCATCGGCCATGCGGCGTGTCAGTTGCCGCATAAAGCTGAGCCGACATTGGTGTAGTGATCCCAGTCGTGACAGTCGCATGACCATAGCGGGGTCACGTCTGGCGATCTCTGTCTGCGCGTGTGGTTCCATTTGGTTACCTTTGTGGGACGAAGTTCTCGGCAAAGAACCGATACCAGTTCCTGCCCATGATCCCGGCCACTTCGTCATCGTTCAGGCCAGCCGCGCGTAACCCTTGTTCGATGTTTCCAAAGTCTCGGTTGTCCTGAAACCAGCCCGGCATTGGTGGAAACCCCGGGGCCGAGGCCGAGCCTTCGCCATAGTCGATTTCTTTTGTCCACCGCCCCACACGCATCCATTCAACGATGCTGTCAGGCTGATCCTGGCACAGGTCAGTGCCGATCCCCAGATGTTCGGCCCCATATTTGTCCGCAGTGCGGGCGATCATCTCGCAAAAGCTCTCCAGAGTGCAGTCGGACTTGTCCTTCAGGTGGTGAGGGTAGACCGAAAAACCCAGCATCCCACCGTTTTCAGTCACGGCGCGGATGACATCATCTCGCTTGTTGCGCAGGGCCGGGGACCATTCGTGCGGATTGGCATGTGTGATTGCGATGGGCCGGTCCGAAATCTCAGCCGCTTCGATTGTGGACCGGTCTGCCGAATGGCTCATATCCACCACAAGGCCCACGCGGTTCATCTCTTTGATCACCTGCTTGCCCATTCTGGTTATGCCGGTGTCTTCGGCCTCATAACAACCGGTCGCAAGCAGGGATTGGTTGTTATAGGTCAGTTGCATGAACCGCGCGCCCAAATCATGCAGAATTTCAACCAGCCCGATATCGTCTTCAATGGGCGACGGGTTCTGAAACCCGAAAAACACTGCGGTCCGGCCCGTTTTACGGGCTGAGTCTATATCGCTGGCCCACCGGCCCTTCATGATCAGATCTGGGTACTGCTCGAACCAACGGTTCCATTTCTCGAAATTCAGAACCGTTTCGCGAAAGTTCTCATGATAGGAGATGGTGACATGGATCGCGTCCACGCCCCCTTCGCGCAGCTGGCGGAAGATCTTCTCCGACCAGTTGGTATATTGCAGGCCGTCGATCCGCATCAGACCGGGCCTGCGCTGATATAGGCGGTTTTGACGGTTGTATAGAACTCGGCTGCCGCCTTGCCTTGTTCGCGCGGTCCGTACGAGCTGTCGCCCCGGCCACCGAATGGTACGTGGTAATCGGTGCCAGCGGTGGGCAGGTTAACCGTCACCACGCCGGTGCGCGCGTTGCGGCGGAAATGGGTGGCGCGGGCCAGTGATTTGGTCACGATGCCTGAGGTCAGGCCGAAATTGGTGTCGTTGACCACGCTCAGCGCCTCGTCATAGCTGCCGACCTTGATGACGGATGTAAGCGGTGCGAACATTTCTTCGCGATTGATGCGCATGTCGTTGGTGGTGTTCAGGAACACGCCCGGCGACATGTAGAACCCGTCATGGGGCATCTCCAGGCGCTGACCGCCACAGGCCAGCTCGGCCCCTTCGGATTTGCCCAGGTCGACATAGGTGAGGTTTTCATTCAATTGCTGCTGACTGACGACGGGACCCATCTGCACGCCCGCTTCCAGCGCGTGACCCACTTTCATTGCCTGCGCACCGGCAACCAGTTTCTCGACAAAGGCATCATGGATGCCCGCGTGAACTACCAGACGCGACGAGGCGGTGCATTTCTGACCGGTGCCACCAAAGGCCCCGCCCAGAGCCAGCGTCACCGCCAGATCCAGATCGGCGTCGTCCATCACGGCCAGCGCGTTTTTAGACCCCATCTCCATTTGCACTTTGGTCAGGTTCTGGATTGCTGCGGCGGCGATACCTTTGCCTACGGGCACCGATCCGGTGAAGGAAATCGCATTGACCTTGGGGCTTTCCACCAGACGTTGCCCAACCGAACGGCCCGAGCCCATCACAAGGCTGAACAGACCTTTCGGGACATCCTGCCGTTCGATGATTTCAGTCAGGGCCACAGCCGAGGCGGGGGTGATGTTGGCGGGTTTCCACACAATCGCGTTGCCATAGCACAGCGCCGGGGCAATCTTCCACGAGGCCGTTGCAGTGGGGAAGTTCCACGGGCTGATGATTGCGACAACGCCAACGGCTTCGCGGCGCACATCCACTTCGATATCGGGGCGTACGGAATCGGCGTTTTCACCGATCTGGCGCAGACACTCGGCGGCGTAATAAGTGAAGAACTGACCGGCCCGGTAAACCTCACCCTTGCCTTCGGCCAGCGGCTTGCCTTCCTCGCGGCTCAGCAATGTACCCAGTTCTTCGGCGCGGGCCATCAACTCGTTGCCGATGGCGTTCAGGACGGCCTGTTTCCGCTCCAACCCGTAGGCAGCCCATTCGGTCTGCGCGACGCGCGCCTGATCCAGAGTCGCCTCAAGCTGATCGGCGCTGGCCTGTGTGAACATGCCAACCAGATCGCTTAAATCCGAAGGATTGCGGTTTTCAATTTCGCTTTCGCCCGCCAGCCATTCGCCGGCAATCAGGTTCAGTTTGGTCACGTCAGGCCCCAAATTCGCAAATTTCGATTTGGGTAAGGATGGAACTTTCGACTAACATCAGTCAAACTCAAATAACTTTAGTAAACTTCAGAAAGTTTGAAGTATGGCGATGAAAGTCGAGATGCTGCGGTGTTTTTGTACCGTGGCCCAAACCGGAAACCTTGCCGAGGCTGCCAGCCGTCTGGGTCGGACACAATCCGCCGTCTCAATGATGCTGAAACAGTTTGAAGATCATCTGGGCAAGAAACTGTTTGAAGGTGAACGGAAAAATCACCTGTCGCCGCTGGGTCAGCAGGTTCTGGACCTTGCGCTCAAACAGGTGCGCGATTTTGATCAGACTGTTCAGAATATAGAAATGGCGGCGCAGGCGGAACATGGGTTGATCCGTATCGTATCCGTGCCGTCTGTGGGGGCTTTGGTCTTTCCCGCCTTGCTGGGACATATGGCATCACGCTTTCCCGGATTGAAGATCGAGTTGCGAGACGGGGATTCGCAACAGGTTCTGGACGCCGTTGCCGGGGATAAGGCGGATATCGGCATTGCATCCGGCCATCATCCCCTGAACGGGGTCAGTACCGAGCCTCTGTTTCAGGATCAGTTCGGACTCGTTGCAGCTTCTGATCATCCGCTTATGACACAGGCCAAACCGCCCGAAATCCGTGACCTGATGGCGGCACCCTTCGTGCGAAACGCCTTGTGCGACATCATTGAATCATCCTCGTTCAAAAAGATTCTGGACCGGGCCGAGGTTACTATTCACAACACGCACTCGCTGATCACAACGGTCAGGGCAGGCCAGTGGATCACGGTCCTGCCGCAGACCGTCGCGCAATTCATCCCGGACGCGGTCGCCTTTCGCCCGATTTCAGATTTGCCGGACAAGCGAGAGGTATACCTTTACCGTCGAGAAAGAGCCCGCTTCCGCGAGATCACCCAGGCCTGCTGTTCGTATATCCTGTCCAGCGGTTTCGGAAACACTGGCTTGGTGCAGGAGCCAGTTTTGGATTAACCCTGCTCAAAAACACAAATTAATTAGGTTCTAGCAGACTCGAAGCGGCTCACATGCTAGGTTCCAGGTTGAAGCGGGGGACTTCAGATGGGAAACATGTCTCAGGACCTTAGGGGCTGGCTGAGCGCAATTGGATTAAACGAGTACGCGCAGGCCTTCGCAGACAACAAAATCGATTTCTCCATCCTGCCTGATTTGACGGCCGAGGATTTGATCGAAATTGGGGTGACGGCCGTCGGTGATCGGCGGCGGCTGCTGCGCGCCATCGAACAGATTGATACCAGCCAAACATCAGCAGAGCCTGAACCTGCTGCACAGCTCGAGCCCGCGCGCCGACAGGTTACAGTGATGTTTGCCGATCTTACCGCATTCACGAAACTATCCAGTGAGCTGGATGCAGAAGATCTGCATGCGCTGCTGAATCAATTCTTCAGCAAAGTGGACAATGTCGTCGAAAAGTATGGTGGTCGTATAGACAAGCATATCGGCGATGCGGTCATGGCCGTTTTCGGAGCGCCGATTTCACATACCAATGACACCGAAAGGGCGGCGCGTGCTGCTGCCGAGATACATGCAGTTCTACCGACTTTGTCACCACCGCTTTCCTGCCACATCGGTATTGCGTCAGGTCAGGTCATTGCCAGTACGACCGGAAGTCAGTCGCATACAGAATACACTGTCACAGGGGATGGGGTAAATCTGGCGTCCCGTCTGACGGATATTTCCGCAGGCGGCGAGACTCTGGTTTCACATGACATTCAGCGCGCGTTGGGACCGCTATTCGTGGGCGAATCCCTTGGTGTGAAGGCCATCAAAGGGCTGAATGATCCCGTTGAAATTTGGCGTCTGGATCGATTGGCCCGGAACATTCGCACACGGCGTCATAAGTTCATCGGGCGCGAGCGGGAGTTGTCGGTGTTCTCGGCCACATTTGACCGATGCAAACGCCACGGCAAGGGCGAAGTCCATGTGATTCTGGGTGAGCCCGGGATCGGAAAAACCCATTTGTCCGAGCAAGTCGCTGAACTGGCATCCGGCCAGTCCTACACGATCCACAACGGTGTCGTGATGGATTTCGGCGCGCGCGAAGGGCATTCGGCCATTCAGATGGTTGCCCGCAGCATTCTGGGTCTTGACCCGTCGGATGGCGCGAAAACGGGTGCCGCAGCGGCCAGGGACGCAATCGCCAGGGGCTGGGTCAGCCCCGCGAACGCCGCGCACCTCAACGCGCTGCTTGAGCTGGAGCAGGACGCCGGTCTGGCCGAGGTGTTTGCGGTGATGGACAACAAGACCCGCTTGCGCGGAAGGCGGCAGGTCATTGAAGAGTTGCTGTCGGCCAGCAGCCGGGAAGCCCCCCTGCTGATCCAGATCGAGGACATCCACTGGGCCTCGCCCGAGATCCTGGTGACCTGCTCTCATATTGCGGCGGCGACGCGGAATATCCCTTGCGTGTTGATGATGACCAGCCGGGTTGAAGGCGACCCGATTGACCGGGACTGGCAAATGGCAACCGATGGCGCGCCGGTGTCCAAGATGGAACTGGCGCCGATGGGCGAGGAACAGGCCAGACTGTTGGTCGAAGAATTCACGGCCATCGACCCCGAGTTGCTGGAAACCTGTGTCAAACGCGCCGGGGGCAATCCGCTGTTTCTTGAACAGTTGTTGCGCAATACAGATGTACTTACCCAACAAAGCGTGCCCGGCAGTATTCAGGGGATCGTTCAGTCCCGACTGGATGCACTGGATCGAACCAGCCGCGCCGCCATTCAGGCAGCATCGGTACTGGGGCAACGGTTCTCGGCAGAAGTGCTGAACTTCATTCTGGGTGAAGGGCATCTGGATACGACCAGCCTGATCCGATCCGCGCTGGTCCGAGAGGCAGGGCCTGACCTCATGTTTGCCCATGCGCTGATCCGGGATGGATCCTATGCAACGTTGGTCAAATCCGAGCGTGCGCGCCTGCACAGACAGGCCGCCAAGTGGTTCGAGGATCGCGATGCGACCCTATGCGCACAGCATCTGGACCGGGCTGGGGCGAATAACGCCGCACAGGCGTATCTGGACGCGGCGGAGAAACTGATCCAGGCCTTCAGATTTGACGATGCCAGCCCATTGATCGAACGCGCCCTGGAACTGCCGTCCCCCGCAGGTGTCCGGTTCGATCTGCTTTGCGCTCGGGCTGAGACGCACAGGCTTCAGGGTCTGTCCGGCGACGCACTGCGTGAGTTTCGGGAAGCTGCACGCGTTGCCGAAACCGATGAGCAAATAAGCCGCGCGTATATCGGGCTCGCGCAGGCTGCGCGGCAATCCAGCCTGTATCAGGACGCGCTGGAGGCACTCGATATGGCTGAAACCGCCGCCGAGCGTTGCAGGTCAGAGCGGGATGTGGCGCAGATCAATTATGTGCGCGGTAATGTCTTTTTCCCTCTGGGCCGGGACAAGGAAGCGCTAAGCGCCAATGAACGCGCCCTGACGCTTGCTCGCAAACTTGGCTCTGCCCGCCTCGAGGTTGGGGCGCTAAGCGGATTTGGTGATGCAAACTTCATGAAAGCCACCATGAAGACAGCGACAGGCTTTTATACGCAAGCTGTTGAACGAGCGCGCGAAAAAGGGCTGGTCCGCGATCTGGCCGCCAATCTGCACAATCTCAGCGTCGCGCGCAGTTACACCGGGGACGTCGCACAGGGCAAGGCTGACGCCATTGAGGCCATCGAAGTCTCGCAAAGGTATTTTGCCTTTGTTCCGGAATGCGTTGCACAGACCTGCCTTGGCGTGGCCGAGACCTTTTTGGGCAACCTTGATCAGGCGCTGGAAGCGTTCAGTGTTTCAGCTGAAATTGCGGAACGCGTCGGTGCAAAACGCCTTGAGGCGCAGGCCCTTGAACATCTGGCACGAACGCAGGTTTATGCCGGAAAGTTGGACCACGGTCGGGAAACAGCTCGTCGCGCGGTTGAAATCGCGCTTGAACATGGGCGGAACTTTGTAGGGCCCAAGGCCTTGTCGGCCCTGGCAATGGCCGAGGCCAACCCTGATGAGCAAACGCGCTTGTTGAACCTGGGGTCTGAGATCATTTCCGAGGGATGTGTGGGTCACAGTCACCTTCACTTTTACTCGGACGCCTGCGCCGTCATGCTGGCGCGCGGCGATTGGGACGCAGCACTTGAATATGCGGATGGGCTTGCAGCCTTCACGACCACCGAGCCTTTGCCAATGGTCGATTTATCCATTTGTCAAACACGACTTTTGGCTGAAAGCGGACAGCAGAACATTCCGCCAATACAACACGGGGGGTATGCCGATCTGGCAACGCAGTTTGCCGCTATGGGTATCACGCAATCCCTTCTGGGTTCAGTGGGGTTTCTGGCTGATTAGGTGACACGGCAGGAGGCTGAATGAGCGTTGAAAGAAAGGTGTGGCTGATTTCTGGCTTGTTGACCCTTGGGCTTGGGGGTCTCTTGCTCAAACTTTGGATCGAACTGAATCATTTTGAGGGTGATCCCACTCAACTTCCGGATCAGGCATCAGTGGACGCGTATCTGGAAAAACTGGATGCCGTGCCGGATTACCGCGTTAAAACGGGGATCTTCTTAAAATCATTCAGCTTTCTTGGTGCCAGCGACGTGCAGGTCACCGGTTACGTCTGGCAGCGCTACATCACAGGTGTTCATGATGAGATCCGTCCGGCCGAGGGTGAGATCGGTTTCCTTCTGCCGGAAGCGGTCGATACAGCAAACGGACTGATCGAAGAGGCCTATCGGCTGCCGCAACAAGATGGGTTGCTGATCGGGTGGTATTTTGAACAAACCCTTCGGCAGAGTTTTGACTACACCCGCTACCCCTTTGATCACAAAACGGTCTGGGTGCGCTTCTGGCCCGCATCTTTTGACATCAATGTTGCGCTGGTTCCTGACTTTGAGGCTTATTCCGCGACTGGCCCGGATGATATTTTCGGCATCGACAGTCAGATCGTGATGGGTACGTGGGAACGTGAGAACACCTATTTCGACTATAAGTTGTCAAGCCTGGATACTACGTTGGGCATCGCTCAGAACGCCTATCAAACCAACATGCCCGAGCTGCATTATAACTTTGTCATCAAACGCAATTTCGCAAACGCGTTCATCGTGCACATGGTCCCGCTGCTTGTCGTGACAATGCTGCTGTTTGGGGCGCTGATGACCGTCACGCGCCGCGAGGGGCTGGCCGATCGGCATGACTTCAGCACGTCCAGTGTAATCGGAACCTGCTCGGTTCTGTTTTTCGTGATCCTGTTGGCCCATGTGCAGCTACGTGAAGGGTTCGCAGGTTCTCCTGTGATCTATATGGAGTCGTTCTTTTTCCTGATGTACTTCATGCTGCTGGCAGTTTCGGTCAATACATACCTGTTTGCGTCCGACGTTGAGACGTCGTTGCGGATCATCCACTATCGGGACAACCTTATTCCCAAGGCCGGGTTCTGGCCGTTCGTCCTGCTTTGTATGGTGGTGATCACGGCCTATAATCTCAGTTCCAAGGAAAGCCCGAAACCGCCACCAGTCAGCACAGCGGAAAACTAGATAGCCGGCTCGAATCCGGGCTTGGGTTCACCCTGCGCCATATCCAGTGTGTAGTCGCTGATAACATCTGATTTTCCGTCACGCCAGTTTTGCATGTACTTTTCAGGATCGGCGATCACATAGGCGTAGGCGGGTTTCATCACCCCATCCAAGATCACGTTGATCTTCTTGCGGATATAGACGTTCTTGGACGAGCCCGGACCATGATAACCTTCCAGCTTATCCAGCTCGTGCAGGCCCGATTCCGTCACCCGGTAAACCTCTCCGCTTACTTGTTTGCCCATGCCCTGCTGATCGACAAGGGTCGCCATTCGGTGCAGGAAGCCACAGTTCGGATTGTCGCAGAACGGTTCATTTGGAACGATCAGGGGCATTGGTTGCCGCGTGCGGGCAGGCCCGACAAAGTCATTCAAGACCCGGCTGTGTGCCTCATGGTTCGGGAACCCCTGTTTCAGGGAGCCGTATGTGAAATACAGATAGGTGGGTTCCTGAACGGCAATAAAGGTTTCGTCACGGCCCTGTTCCGCGTCTTTTATCTTAAGGTTGTGGTCTCGCGCCCAAGCATCCAGCATGGTCCGTATCTCGGGCGGGATATCCATGCCCTGAACAAATTTAATGCACGAGGTTGCATCCATGCCTTTGGCGCGCAACAGGATGTCGACCATCCTTGGGGCTTTGTTCATCACAGCCACATGCAATGCCGTGAAACCGTGATCGTTGACGATATTGACGTCGATATCGCGGTCGATCAAATCCTGTGCCGCTTCATAATCTGGCTTGCCCAGATCGTGACCGCCTTCGTTCAATTCGCCTTCGCCGCCAGCCGCATAATGCAGCAATGAATCGCCGTGGGCTTCGTCAACAATATTGATACCTACGACACCTTCATCGATGGCGCGGAACACACGTTTCCATTCATTGATGTCATCGGCGGCGGCAGCCTCCCGGGCCCATTTGCACACGCGGTATTTCTGGTCGTCCAGTTCTTCGAATGCCTCGCCCAGTGCTTCCATGATCTGGTCAGGCGTGGCCATCATACCAATCCCCATCCGGCCGTTGGACAGGCGGCCCTCCCGTGGGCCTATGAAATCGATGCCCAGTGTCTTCAGCCTTGCGACATTGTTCTGGGTGGTGATGTTGTTCCACATATTCGTGTTACAGGCCGGGCACAGGATCACGGGCTTCTTCTGGTACTGCCACGCCACAAAGACAGAGGTCAGAAGGTTATCGGCGATCCCGTTTGCCACCTTTCCCATGGTGTTGCAGGTGATGGGTGCGACGATCACGCAATCGGCCCAGTCACAAAGCGCCAGATGCGACGCACGCACTGGCATGTCGAATTCCATGTAACGGAAATTCCATTCATCATCGTCGCGGTAATAGTCGTTATGGGTGATCTTGGCGTCGATCCGTTCAGCGCCGAAGTCCCGAAAAAACTTTTCAGCCGAAGTGGAAGGGATCAGTTTGACATTGTGTCCGGCGTCGACGATGCGCTCAACAAGTTCTGGTATCTTGTCTGCCGCCGATGACCCGCAGGCACAAAGCAGCACGTTGCGTTTGCCGCTGCTTACCTCGTTCATCACACCTTTGGGATAGCCGAACATGTTCTTATTCAGGCTGGGTGTCTCTTCAAGCTTAGAAACGGGAAGACCTGCTTCGATCATGCGGTCCTGAAGGTGACCTGCCTTGATCATGTCCACAATGTCTTCCAGCTTTTCGCCTTTGCTGATGCACTGGCCTTGGAAAAACAGGTAGGGAACTTTGGGTTTTTCACCTAAAGATATCAGCTGACGTCGCATCTTTATCGCGTTGGGGTCGCGACCGCCCACATCCACCTGCTTTACGCTGGTCGCACCGATGTTCGAAAGAACACTTCTGAGCATGTAGGACCACGGGTCTTCATCTTCATAAAACAGAACCATGGGGTTGTTCCGGATAATGCTGGCGACATCGCCGGGATCTTCGGGCGGCTCAACTGTTTCGATCACCAGCAAAGCCGGGTCCTCCAGATCGCGCAAGCCGCGGAAGATGTTGCCACGAGGGGCTTGCCAGACCTGTGACGTTGCGGGGCTCATGTCGACGATCGTCACAAGGTCGGCTGCTTCATCATATGCGATACACAGGCACCAGAATTCTTCGAGCAACGCGGTTTCCCGGTAAACGTTTACCGGCGGGCGGATGGCTTCGATCCCGGTTACCCGATTAAAGTCGATATTGATCATCAGGTGACGGTCCGTGTTGGCGTCCAGGCCCTGTAGTTGCATCTTGAACCAGTCTTCGGGGGTAAGGATCGATGTGTCCTCGCGCGTTCCGAAACTGCGAAGTGAACTGCTCAGGTGTATGTTTTCAGCCGCGTTCAGATATTTCTGGGCCATGTTGTGCATGTCCGCGGCCGTGGCCACCCGTGAGACAACATCCGTGAAAGAGGCTTCGGTGGCCCGCAGCAGCTCGTCTTCGTCCACCTTGTCATCGCCGTGAATGGCCAGGCTTTCCACCAACACACCTAAGGAGTTCATGTTCGGAGTGGCGCGGCGGAACAGGTTGCGCCGTTTCTTGGGGTCTTTTGCCAGATAGAGCGTGCTGTCGACATAGTTGCATCGTTGCTTGAATGTCTTCAGATGCGTCTTGACCGCGGCACGCGCCGAGAAGCGCAAAATGCCACGCGACCGCATCGAGGTTCCGTCACGGTCCGACATCGCCTTCCAAAGCCGGTCTGCGGTTGTAACCCAAAGCTTGCCGTATTTTTCAGGATGTACGTCCATCATGTGCACCAGCCCAGTGCTTGGGTTGCACTTGGCGATGACGGCAAAATGCCCGCCCGGCATATTCGCTTTGCCATGGGCGACGCCGACCTGAAAATTCGCCACCAGAATATCATTGTCACCACCCAGCCGGTTGGATTCGTCAATCGCATCCAGCAACAGCTGCACGTTTGTCGTGTCCTCGTCCATGAAATAGGCCTGAACCTGAACACTGTCCCGCAAGCCCTGCGAATGAATGTAGGTACAGGCGACGTCAAACAGCTCACCCAGTGAGATACCGTCATTGACGACGAAAGACGAAGGCAGCGCGCATTCACGGAAAATGTCGTTCACTTCGCAACTGAAGCCCAACGCGGACATGCTGAGGGCGGCAGCCGTCACGCTGCAACAATTGATCGGCTGCTGGAAGTTCTGCAATTGAACACTGACCAGATCGCCGAACATCGTGGCGAAGCAGGGTTGACGGATTTCCTCTGGTATCTGACGCCAGTTCTCGCTGGACAGAAAAGCCACCCGCGATCCGTCCAGCGCGAGCGCTTCGAGGCTGACGGGAATGTCTGATATCTGAAGGTGCTCTTCATAGAAATAGTCACCGACATCCGCGCTGGCCAAAGGATTACCGTTCTGCCGCAGCTGAACCACACCGCGCAGAACAACATACATGCCGCTTGCTGGCAGAACCGTGTTGTCGGTCACCTCGATACATTCGAAATGACGGTTGATGACTGACGGGTCGGCAATCTTGGCCTCGCCCGGCAGAACCTTGTATATCAGGTTCCAGTCTGCGTCATTTGGGATATATGATCTGGATGTTTCAATTTGATCTATAAGCACAACTGTTCCCCCCGGAGTTGCGTTTCAAATGTCTAATTGCGGCCAGCAGGGGCTTTCGGGTTTTCGATGCGCAGATACCCGTCATTCAGAATTAAGGACGCGTCTGTTTTTGCCTTTCACTGGCCAGGGCCGGCCTGCCAAAGAGAAAAAGTATAAGCAAATTGGCCCAATTGGCTGCACAGTATCCGATTTTTGAATAAAAATCACGATGGCAGTGATGTTGGGTTTTAGGCTGTCCTTTCCGACAGGCAAATATGCGGTGCACCCAATGCAGCAAAGGGGGCCGAAAAGCTGTCGGATGTCAGGCTGACTTTCCGTTTAGTCGGCGAACAGGTAGTCCAGCCGCATCACCGCGTCGGCCTTTTCTTTGTCCACCCCAAGAAATTCGGATATGACAGCTATGTTTTCGGCGCGCTGGGCGGTTTCCCGCAGTCGCAGGTAATTGTCCAAACCGGCGGCACGGATTTGTTGGGACTCGTAACTCAGGTCGTTGCGAAGTGTCGGCAGCAGATGGGAAACAGTCTCAACCGGGCTGTTGTCACCCGCCAATCCGACGCGCCGCGCGTGGCCAATCAGGTATTCGTCCGAGTATTCGCATTCGATCTCAAGCACATGGGTTTTGGCCTGATCACCGCTGAAATCCTGAACAACGTCCAGATTGGCCGGGTCGAGGCACAGAACCAACTGGTCTGATCCGAAACTTTCGAAAAGCATTCGTACAACGGCCCGCCGATGGCGCGAGCGCTTGGTCAGCGTCGTTTCAATACCGCCCAGATCAGGCAGTTGGGTATCCCCTTCGTTAAACAGGTATTCGACGCAGGGGATATCTGTTTCAGACGCGATCTGATCGACCAGCCTTTTGGCGACATGCCACTTTTTGCACACGATCACAAACAGCTCTCGGTCGGGGCCCAGAACACTTCCGGCCTCCCAGAAGCGTTGCCTGAACCGGTGCCCGATGCGCCCCCGGCCAGCCAGAAACGCATAAAGGCTACGCCCCTCGTTCGAGATGGGAAAGTCGATGCCCTCACTCGCATAAAGTGAGCCGAGACGCTCTTTCAGCTCATGCGCCTCTGGGCTGATCTTGCGGGCAAACAAATAGTCCTGACCCAGAAGCATGTCATAGTGATCGTTGTAGAACGTGACGGGCATTCCATAATCCGAAAACATCAGAAATGTCGGTGTACGGTTTTCGATTTCACCTTTCGGGATCAGGTGGCGTACCAGCGTTTGAAAGAAGGTTTCATCGGGTATCCAGGTGGTTGCAAAAAACCGGATCACGTCCCTGCGCTGCCTTAGGAAATCCAGGATCATCTCAATCGTTCGGCGGCGAAGACACCACCATTGGCTGCCGATCATAACCTGAAGGTCTTCGGGAATTTGCCGCATCAGCCCAAAACGCCTCTGTGTTTCATAGGCGGCGTAGAACAGTTTCGGCTGGGTGCGTTCATTGAAATAATGGCGATAGATCAACCGGTCTTCTTTCATGCCGGTCTTGATCCAGTCGCTTTCGAAAAAGTCGTGGCTTTCAATGAAATCCTTGTCGTGATCATCCAGAAACCGGTGGGTGTATTCTGCGGTTTTGATCGCCATGCAATCACCGGACAGCATGTAAAAATGCGTGGCGCGGGGGAAGGTTTCGACGGCGGCCTGCAAGGCGTTCAGCGTGGCCTGCACCAGCGACCATTCTCCCCAGCCGCATTTGATGCGCCTTTTAGCAAAGGTCACGTTCGGATTTTGATCCAGCGCGGAACGAATGCGCCCGTAGCCTTCGGCGCTGGCACGGGCGTCAAAGTGGATGGCCATGCAATCGCCCGCAGCGGTCAGCTGTTCGGCCTGTGCAATGATTGCATCAGGGTCTTTATGGCATAGCAATATATAGGCAATCTTCGCCATCGAGGTTAGGTAATTTCCGTTTCTGCCCGGTTTCAACCGTGATACTGAGGATGAGCGATTGAATAAACAGAATAATTTTGGTTCCTTGTTATCAAAAGCTGGCATATCGGTTTGAGACCAGACCAGCTTAGGAGGCACAGCAGATGGGTTTTCCCGGTACCTGGATGACCGAGAGCGAAAGCATGGTGTACCGCGTTGTGCCAAAATGCGCCTGCTCGACCATTGGGCAGATCATGTATTATTCGGATCACGGTCAGTTCTTTGACGGTGACATCCATGACGCCAAGGATGGCATGCACAAATGGGCCTTTGATCAGAGCCAGGACCTGATTTCCAAAAATGTGCGCGATCACGCCTCGTATTCCTTTACCTGTGTGCGCAACCCGTACACGCGTATTCTGAGCTCGTTTTTCGACAAGATCTGCGGGATCCAGCGCAACGGCAAACGGTATCGTGGCAATCTGGTGCCGACGCTGATCTACAATTACGGGATCGAGGTGGGCGGTGACGATGGCAAGGGAGAGTTTGACCAGATCGCCAGCTTTCGCCGGTTCCTGCTGTTTGCGCGTGATACCATCCGCTGGCGGCGTCCGATGGACCCGGACATTCACTGGTCAGCCATGTCTGGTCACGTGTCGACCTTCATCGTGAACGGTGGTCGTTATGATCGGATCTTCTGGACCGAAGCGTTCAACGACGGGATGCAGGGTGTCTTGGACAATACAAAGCTGAAGAATTCTGTTTCGCTGTCCGAAATACCCCGGTTCAACGAATCCGAAGGCCACGGACCCAAGCGCGCGCATCCGGTTGAAGACTATTTCGACGACCTGTCAATGCATCTGGTCTATGAGATCTACAAGCAGGATTTTGAGCTGTTCAAATACGATTTCGAAAACCCGGCCAACAAGATGCCGATTGGCGAAATCGATCTGGATGAAATTCACGCCAAACTGGGCGATTGATCTTTAGACAGGATGCCCCGTCCATCGTCAACGTTTCTTGCGAAACATTTAATCTGGTTGCGCCCTGGTGCGCCTATGCATGATCGACTTACCGGTCTGCCGCGTCAGCAGACCGGTAATCTATCGGTTTAGACCTGGCGCACGGCTCCTTTTGCCGCGCTGGTGGTCAGTTTCGCATAGGCCTTCAGCGCAGTAGACACCTTGCGTTTGCGCGGCGCAGCAGGCACCCAGCCCTTTGCGTCCTGTGCTTCGCGCCGGGCCGCAAGCTCTTCATCTGAGACGGCCAGATTGATCGAGCGGTTGGGGATGTCGATTTCAATCGTGTCGCCATTCTGTACCAGACCAATCTCTCCGCCTTCGGCCGCCTCGGGCGAGACATGGCCGATCGACAGACCGGAAGTGCCGCCCGAAAACCGCCCGTCGGTCAGCAGGGCGCAGGCTTTGCCAAGACCCTTCGACTTCAGGTAAGACGTTGGGTACAGCATTTCCTGCATCCCCGGACCGCCACGCGGGCCTTCATAGCGGATCACCACTACGTCGCCCTCTTTCACCTTGCCGGTGAGAATGTCGCTAACAGCCTGATCCTGGCTTTCGCATACGTAGGCCGAGCCGGTGAATTGCAGGATATTGGCATCCACACCAGCGGTTTTCACGATACAGCCGTCGCGGGCAATGTTGCCGAACAGAACCGCCAGACCGCCATCCTGACTGAATGCGTGTTCCTTGGACCGGATCACGCCGCCTTGGCGATCGGTGTCCAGTTCCTTGAACCGGTTCGACTGGCTGAATGCCTGTGTGGTACGCACACCGCCGGGGGCGGCCTTGAACAGTTCCTGTGCCTTGGGGTTGTTGGCGATGGTGATGTCCCAGTTGGCAATCGCCTCGCCCATCGTGGCCGAGTGCACCGTGCTGCATTCGTTGTGCAGCAGGCCCGCGCGGCTGAGCTCACCCAGGATCGAGAAGATACCACCGGCACGGTGGACGTCTTCCATATGCACATTCTCGATATTGGGCGCGACTTTGCAGAGGCAGGGAACACGACGGCTGAGGCGGTCCATATCGGCCATTGTGAAGTCAACTTCACCCTCATGCGCGATGGCCAGCAGGTGCAGCACCGTGTTGGTTGATCCACCCATGGCGATATCGAGGCTCATGGCATTTTCGAATGCATCAAAGGTGGCAATCTCACGGGGCAGAAAGCCTTTTTCGTCCAGATCGTAATGGCGCTTGGTGATCTCGACGATCCGGCGGCCAGCCTCAAGGAACAGTTCTTTGCGGTCTGCGTGTGTCGCCAGAGTCGACCCATTGCCCGGCAGGGCAAGACCCAGCGCCTCGGCCAGACAGTTCATCGAGTTCGCAGTGAACATGCCCGAACATGAGCCACACGTGGGACAGGCGTTTTCTTCGATGTGCTGAACCTGTTCGTCAGTGAACTTGTCATCTGCGGCGGCGACCATCGCGTCCACCAGGTCAATCTTCTTGGCTTCCAGATCGGCAATATCGATCTTGCCGGCCTCCATCGGACCGCCCGAGACGAAAATGGCGGGGATGTTCAGACGCATGGCGGCCATCAGCATACCCGGGGTAATCTTGTCGCAGTTCGAAATGCAGACCATCGCGTCCGCACAATGGGCGTTGACCATATATTCGACCGAATCGGCTATCACTTCGCGTGAGGGCAGCGAATACAGCATCCCGTCATGGCCCATGGCGATGCCGTCATCCACAGCGATCGTGTTGAACTCTTTCGCCACACCACCTGCGGCTTCGACCTCGCGCGCGACCATCTGGCCCAGGTCCTTCAGATGCACGTGACCCGGCACAAACTGGGTGAACGAGTTGACGATGGCGATGATAGGTTTGCCGAAATCGTCATCACCCATACCTGTGGCCCGCCAAAGGCCGCGTGCGCCAGCCATATTGCGGCCATGGGTAGAGGTTCTGGATCGGTACAATGGCATGATGCTGTTTTCCCTGTTGCCTCGGGTTGCATAATTCGGGGTTCGTACGTTATAGCGCACGTAGCACATGTGCGTTATAACGTACAAGGTAAATCGCAGAGCGCGGGTATGGCTATGGACGACATTACGCTGAAATTACGGGATGTGCGGGCAGCCTCGGGGTTGAGCCTGTCCAGAGTCGCCGAGATGACCGGTGTCAGCAAAGCCATGCTGGGCCAGATTGAACGCGGCGAATCAAGCCCAACGATCGCGACGCTTTGGAAAATCGCCAAGGGCTTTCAGATACCGCTCAGCGGGTTGATCGACACGACTCTGGGCGATCCATCGGTCTTTCAGACTGTAACCTTTCCCGGCAGTATCGAGGTCAAGATTGTCTTTCCCTTCGATCCCGCGCTGGGTGCCGAGACCTTTCATGTGAACCTTGCCGCGAACCAAAGCCACGAATCCCCGGCTCATGCCGCCGGGGTGACCGAGGAAGTATTTGTCCTCAGCGGCACTTTGGAAATCCTGCGTGGCGAGGAATGGGTGCCGTTGCAGGCCGGGCAGGGGTTGCGCTTTGCTGCGGACCTGCCGCACGGGTATCGTGCTGGTTCGCAGGGGGCCGCGTTTCTGAATATGCATCACTATGCGCAACACACTGAATCTCCTGAAAACGGCACGGCCCAGACATGACGGCTATTTTTGACACGCTTACCATCGTGGATGCCATCGGCTCATTCGGGGCGCTGATCGTGGTGGCCGCGTATTTCGCGACGCAGATGCGGATGATGAATTCCGATGATCTGGCCTTTCCGATGATCAACCTGCTGGGGTCTGTCTTGATCGTCTTTTCGCTGCTTGAGAATTTCAATCTGGCCTCGATGCTGATCGAAGGGTTCTGGATTGTGATCAGTGTCATCGGCATCATCCAGCATTTCCGCCTGCGCAAGGCGCGATAAATCCAGCGGTTAACAAGCGCTAGCGCTATCCAGCCTTGAACGCCCATGCCACGGGGTATAGGGAAACCCCAAGCTCGCTTAGGGGAGGCTTTGATGCAGGACGATCCAAAAACCCTCGTATCCACCGAATGGCTGGCCGCGCATATGAAAGACCCGGATCTGCGGATTCTGGACGGGTCGTGGTATTTGCCCGCGCAAAACCGTGATGCCAAGGCCGAATATGATGCCGGGCATATCCCCGGAGCACGGTTCTTTGATATTGATGAGATATCAGATCACCGTTCCGACTTGCCTCATATGGCGCCACCGGTCGAAAAATTCATGTCACGCCTGCGGGCCATGGGTGTCGGTGATGGTCATCAGGTTGTGGTTTATGATGGTGCCGGGCTGATGTCCGCAGCGCGCGTTTGGTGGGTGTTCCGTCTGATGGGTCAGGAAAACATCGCGGTTCTGGATGGGGGTTTGCCAAAATGGCAGGCCGAGGGGCGCGAGATCGAGGATCTGCCTCCGGTCATTCGCGACCGCCACATGACCGTTCGCGTGCAAAACCAACTTGTCCGGGACGTCACGCAAGTTTCCGCCGCCGCCAAGCTGGCGGATCACGAAATCATCGATGCCCGCTCGGCCGACCGATTTGCCGGAACCGCACCCGAGCCGCGCGAAGGGCTGCGTTCGGGCCATATTCCGGGCTCGCGCAATGTGCCCTTTGGGCAGTTGTTGAACGCCAGCGGAACAATGAAGTCGCCCGAGGACTGCCGCGCCATATTCGAGGCTGCGGGCGTCGATCTGTCGAAGCCGGCGATCACCTCTTGCGGTTCGGGCGTCACGGCCGCGATTCTCAGCCTTGCGTTGGAACGCATGGGCAAGAAAGACCACTCGCTTTATGACGGCTCCTGGGCTGAATGGGGTGCCTTCCCGACCCTGCCCGTCGCAACCGGAGAGAACTGATGTTCGAGAACCTGAAACCGCAGCCTGCCGACAAGATTCTGGCGCTGATGCAGATGTACCGCGAAGACCCGCGCGATCAGAAAATCGATCTGGGTGTTGGTGTCTACAAGAATGCCGAAGGCGTGACGCCGGTGATGCGCGCGGTGAAAGCCGCCGAACAGCGTATCTGGGAAGAGCAGGAAACCAAGGCCTATACCGGTCTGGCCGGTGATCCGGCCTATGCGGATGCGATGATCGGATTGATCTTGGGTACTTCTGTGCCACGCGGCAACATCGCCGCAGTGGCGACACCCGGAGGCACCGGTGCCTGCCGTCAGGCGTTCGAGTTGATCCGGATGGCGAACTCTTCGGCACGCGTGTTTGTGTCGAACCCGACCTGGCCCAACCACCTGTCGATCCTGAATTATCTGGGGATGGAAACGGTTCAGTATCGTTACTTCGATGAAGAGACCCGGGGCGTCGATTTCGACGGGCTGATCGCAGACCTGAAAACCGCCAAAGCGGGTGACGTGGTTTTGCTGCATGGCTGCTGCCATAATCCGACCGGTGCCAATCTGAACATGGTGCAATGGCAGGAGGTCGTGAACCTGATCAATGCGCTGGGCCTCGTTGCGATGATCGACATTGCCTATCAGGGTTTCGGTGACGGTCTGGAAGAGGATGCGCAAGGCGTGCGGCTGGTGGCCTCATCGGTCAAGGAATGCCTGATTGCGGCGTCATGTTCGAAGAATTTCGGCGTCTATCGTGAGCGCACCGGGTTGCTGATGGCCGTCAGTGACAACGCGGCTGAAACCGCATTGAATCAGGCCACACTGGCGTTTTTGAATCGCCAGAACTACTCCTTCCCGCCGGACCACGGCGCGCGCGTGGTGACGACCATTCTTATGGATGAGGCGTTGCGGGCAGACTGGGCAACTGAGCTGGAAGAGGTTCGCCTCTCCATGCTGGGCCTGCGCCAGCAACTGGCTGACGAGTTGCAGCGTCTGGCCGGATCCGACCGGTTTGGGTTCATCGCCCAGCACCGCGGCATGTTCTCACGCCTTGGGGCGGCACCGGAACTGGTCGAGAAACTGCGCGTTGAACACGGTATCTACATGGTCGGTGACAGTCGACTGAACATTGCTGGGCTGAACGCAGTGACTGTGCCGATTTTGGCCAAAGCAATTGTGGATGTCGGGGTTTAGATGCCGACGCGACATTCGAAACGAAAACCCGGGCGCGAACGCCCGGGTTTTTTTGTCAGGTGAAGGCAAGGCTTAGCCTTTCGAGAATTCGGGATATGCTTCCATTCCCAGTTCAGCCATGTCGAGGCCGTTGATCTCATCCTCTTCGCTGACACGGATGCCGACGGTGGATTTCAGTATCGTCCACAGGAACAGTGCGCCGACAAAGGTGAAAACGCCGTATGCGGCGATGCCCAGTAGCTGCGCGCCCAGACTCGCGTCACCGTAGAAGACGACGGCGATGGTACCCCAGATGCCACAGAACAGGTGAACCGGGATGGCACCGACAACATCATCGATCTTGAACTTGTCCAGCATCGGGACCGCGAAGACCACGATGATACCACCCACGGCACCGATCCACAGGGCACCGAACAGGGTCGGGGCCAGCGGTTCGGCCGTGATCGAGACCAGACCCGCCAGTGCGCCGTTCAGCACCATCGTCAGGTCGGGCTTCTTGTACAGAACCTGGGTCAGGACCAGCGCTGCAACCGAGCCCGAAGCAGCCGCCATGTTGGTGTTGGCGAAGATGCGTGACACGTCCGATACATCGCCCACTGTTCCCATCGCCAGTTGCGAGCCGCCGTTGAACCCGAACCAGCCCAGCCACAGGATGAACGTCCCCAGTGTTGCCAGCGCCAGGTTAGAGCCGGGCATTGGGTGAACTTTGCCATCTTTGTACTTGCCGATCCGCGGGCCTAAGATAAGGGCCCCTGCCAGCGCAGCCCAGCCACCGACCGAGTGTACGATGGTCGAACCGGCAAAGTCCGAGAAGCCCTTGGCATCCAACCAGCCGCCACCCCATTTCCACGAACCGGAAATCGGGTACATGATGCCTGTCAGCACGATGACGAAGATCAGAAAGGGCCAAAGCTTGATCCGTTCCGCCACGGCGCCCGACACGATGGACGCAGTCGCGGCCACGAACACAAGCTGGAAGAAGAAGTCCGAACCGACCGAAGCATAGTCCAGTGCCGCATCCGCCGGCGCAACACCAACCGCATCAAGCGTTGTGGTCGAGAAGAACGGGCCAAGCCAGCCCGTGATGGACCAGCCGTCGCCGGGATACATCAGATTGAACCCGATCAGCCAGTACATGATTGCGGCAAATGAAAACAATGCTACGTTCTTGATCATCTGCATGGCAACGTTCTTGGATCGTACCAGACCGCCTTCCAGCATGGCAAAACCTGCGGCCATGAAGAAAACAAGAAAGCCCGCCATCAGAAACAGCAGCGTGGTAAAGATGTACTGGGTGTGCTGTGCCGCTTCGCCGGTTGCAGCGGCCTCTTGCGCAAGACCCATCTGCGGCAGCGCAACAATGGCGGCGGCAGGGATGAGAGATTTCATCAGGTTCATTGTCAGTCCTCGAATGATTGTGAGTGGGCGCGCTTACAGCGCGTCCTCGTTGGTTTCCCCGGTACGCACACGCAGCGCCTGTTCGACATCGAGGACAAAAATCTTGCCGTCACCGATCTTGCCGGTCTTGGCGGTTTTGGTGATCGTCTCGACGATCTGGTCGGCCATTGTCGCAGGCACCACGATCTCAAGCTTGATCTTGGGCACGAAGTTCACCGCATATTCGGCCCCACGATAGATTTCGGTGTGACCGGACTGCGAGCCGAAGCCCTTGATCTCGGTTACCATCATGCCGCGCACGCCAGCCTCGGTCAGAGCTTCGCGCACCTCCTCCAGCTTGAACGGCTTGATTGTCGCAATGATCAGTTTCACGTCTTTCCCCTCTGGTTGTCCGGTGGGACCGGCTTGTTTGCACCTGCAGAAAAAAAGCGCGCCGCGACGCAGTAAGAAACGCTTTCGGGGTCAAAACCTGCCGGGAAGTAATGCAAAGTTGCACATTTTTTGCACAACTTGGGCATTGTGCCCAATAAATGAGCGCTATAGAGAGGGGAAATTCCGGAAATTCGGACCTCTACATACTGCGGTTGTCGAGGTATGGTGACCAAAAAGTATAACCGGGCAGAGTTTGAGCATGACTGAGTCCAAGCGCCGCAAGCCGACATTGGTCGCGGATAAACGGTACCCTTCGAAGGGCCGAAAACTGGCTGCGACCAAAAGCACGGCGGGCAAGAAATCGACGGTGCGCAAACCGACCACGCGCAAAACCACGCGCAGGAAAACCCGCAAGTCATCAGGGGGTAAAGGCGGTGGTATCTTTCGCCGTTTGTTCCGATGGATCTGGCGGTTGATCTGGGGATTGACCTGGCGTGTCGGTGCGATTTCGGCCATGCTGCTCGCGCTGGCGGTGGGTATCGTTTACGCCACGTTGCCGGATGTCGATGCCTTGCTGGATGGGCGCGCGCGGGGTTCCGTGACCTTGCTGGATCGTGATGGCAAGGTCTTTGCCTGGCGTGGCGATCAGTTTGGTGGAGTGATCACGGCCGATACCGTCTCTCCGCATCTGAAAAACGCGGTTGTCGCAACCGAAGACAAGCGATTTTACCGGCATTTCGGGGTCAGCCCGCGTGGCGTCGCCAGCGCGGTCAGCATCAACCTGAGCGAAGGCCGCGGGCCTTTGTCGGGGCATGGCGGGTCGACAATCACGCAACAGACCGCGAAACTCCTGTGTCTGGGCGTTCCCTATGATCCCAGTGACTGGGACTCTGAGGCCGCGTATGAGGCCGACTGCCGTCAGGGCTCCTTGTGGCGCAAGGCCAAGGAAGCCGTCTATGCGCTGGCGATGGAGGTGAAATACTCCAAGGACGAGGTTCTGACGATCTACCTGAACCGTGCCTTTCTTGGCGCAGGCGCGCGTGGGTTCGAAGCCGCAAGCCAGCGCTACTTTGGAAAATCCGCCGCCGAGGTTTCGCCCGCAGAGGCCGCGATGCTGGCTGGTCTGCTGGTTGCGCCTACACGCTATGCACCGACCAACAACCTGCAACGGTCTCAGGATCGGGCGCGGCTGGTGATCGGTCTGATGGAGGATCAGGGATATCTGACCGCCGCACAGGCCAGCGAAGCGCGTACGCGACCGGCGCAACTGTCTGAAGCGGCAGCTGCCCGAGCGGGCGGTTATTTCGCAGATTGGGTTGTTTCGGAACTTCCCAGTTATTTTGGCGACAACACAACCGAAGATGTTGTAATCCAGACGACTTTGGATCAGCGGATTCAGCGATCGGCGGAAGAGGCTTTGCAATTCATCTTTCAGGAAAAGGTGCGCGAAGGCTCCAAGGCGCAGGCGGCCATCGTGGTTATGTCCGCGGACGGAGCGGTAAGAGCAATGGTCGGCGGCCGAGAAACACGGGTTGCCGGGGTGTTCAACAGGGCCACCATCGCCAAGCGCCAAACCGGTTCGTCTTTCAAACCATTTGTCTATGCCACCGCGCTGGAACTCGGCTATTCCCCGCTGGATACGGTGATGGATGAACCTTACTGCGTGGACATTCCCGGGTCCGGTCAATGGTGCCCCAAGAACTATACCAACAAGTACTACGGGCGCGTGTCACTGGCGGATGCGTTGAAGAATTCGTTGAATATTCCGGCGGTGAAAGTTGCTGAGATATCGGGCTTGGATAACGTCCGCACGGTGGCCAGTGGTTTTGGGATTGCCAGCGATCTGGCGCAAGGACCTGCTTTGGCGCTGGGCGCATCGGAAAGCACGCTGATTGAGATGACGGGGGCTTATGCAGGTATTCTGAACGGTGGCTCTGCCGTCGAACCTTATGGCCTGACCGAGCTGAAGCTGCTGGGTGATGAAGCACCTGTCATGGTCACGACAACCGGTATCGGTGAACGGGTGATCAACGACGCGGCTGCCAAGCAACTGACATGGATGATGGAACGTGTGGTGTCCGAAGGCACAGGTGGACGGGCCAAGTTGCCCGGCTGGCAGGTCGCGGGCAAAACAGGCACAACCCAGGCAGCGCGCGATGCGTGGTTCATCGGGTTTACTGCGGACTATGTAACCGGTGTTTGGATGGGGTATGACGACAACACGCCCCTGTCTGGTGTGACCGGCGGCGGTTTGCCCGCGGAAATCTGGAGAGAAACCATGCTGCGTGTCACCGAAGGGATGACACCCACACCCTTGCCGATGATGGCACCAGCACCGCCGGTTCAGGTCGCACAGCCACAGCCGCGTCGAAAGCGCGGAGGTTTTGCCGAGGACATCAACAATCTGCTGAAGAATATTTTTGGCGGAAACTAAAGCCTTCTTTGGTGGAAAAAAAGGCGGTGCACTGGGCACCGCCTTTTTGCCATTTCGCTAATTGCGTGTTTCAGACGCTGGCATCCAAGGCCGCAAGGATCGCGTCGCCCATTTCAGTGGTTGATACGGGCTGAACGCCCTCCTCTGCGAGCAGGTCGCCGGTGCGTACACCATCGGCCAGTACTTTCTCGATCGCGGCCTCCAGACGATCCGCTTCTTCGCCCTGATCAAAGCTGTAGCGCAGGGCCATGGCAAAGCTCAGGATACAGGCGATCGGGTTGGCTTTGCCCTGACCCGCGATGTCCGGAGCCGAGCCGTGGACGGGTTCATACATTGCCTTGGGTCGACCATTGGCCATCGGCGCGCCCAGAGAGGCCGAAGGCAACATGCCCAGCGACCCGGTCAGCATCGCGGCGCAGTCGGACAGGATGTCGCCGAACAGGTTGTCGGTCAGGATCACATCAAACTGTTTCGGAGCGCGCACAAGCTGCATCGCGCCGTTGTCGGCGTACATATGGCTCAGTTCAACTTCGGGGTAGTCCGCTGCGACGCGGGTGACGACTTCGCGCCACAGGATGCCCGATTCCATCACGTTGGCTTTTTCCATCGAGCACAGCTTTTTGTTGCGGCGCATTGCCAGTTCGAAAGCCGAGCGCGCGGCACGTTCGATCTCGGATTCGGTGTAACGCTGGGTGTTGATGCCGACGCGTTCGTTGCCTTCCTCGAAGATGCCGCGCGGCTCACCGAAATAGACGCCCGACGTCAGTTCGCGGACGATCATGATGTCGAGACCGGCAACGATGTCTTTCTTTAGCGACGAGAAATCGGCAAGCGCGTCAAAACACTGCGCGGGGCGCAGGTTCGAATACAGGTCCATTTCCTTGCGCAGGCGCAGCAGGCCACGCTCGGGCTTCAGGCTGAAATCCAGATCGTCGTATTTCGGACCGCCGACAGCGCCCAGCAAAACCGCGTCAACCTCTTGCGCCTTTGCCATGGTCTCATCGGAGAGAGGCTTGCCGTGGGCGTCATAAGCGGCACCGCCCACCAGATCCTCGCTCACGTCAAATTGAAGACCACGATTGGCACCGAACCAATCGATGATTCTGCGCACTTCGGCCATAACTTCTGGGCCAATTCCGTCTCCGGGCAGGATGAGGAGCGAGGGGTTGGGCATGAAGGGTCTCCTTGCGTTTTGTTGCACAGGCCCTAGCGTCTGCGCAGCATCGGGTCAATGAGACAGACCTGTCAAAACACAAGGAAAATACATGCTGACACCTGGAAATCCGGTTCCTGCACTGAAAATTGAAACCGTCGCCCATGGCAGTTTCGACCTTGAGACCAACAAGGGCGAAAACGGAACGCTGGTGATTCAATATCGCGGATTGCATTGCCCGATCTGCATCAGACAGATGACCGAGGCCGAGGCGGCGCTGGACGATTTCGCGGCGCTGGGTGTCGAGGTTATCATGATCACCACCGATACCGCCGAACGTGCCGCTGAAACCGCCGTAAAAGCCAATGTTTCCCGCTTACGCGTAGGCCACAGCCTGCCCCTGTCTGAGGCGCGGGAGGGTTGGGGGCTGAACATCTCGACCAAGCGCGAAGGCAGTGCCGAACCAGACCTGTTCGCAGAGCCCGGACATTTCTACATCGCACCTGACCGGACGCTGTACTATGCTTGGCGACAGACCACGCCTTTCGGTCGCCCGTCGATGTCGGATATCGCGGGTGGTCTGAAGTTCACTTTGGGCAACAACTATCCCGCGCGTGGAACTTATACCGGCCCACTTTGACGCTCAAAGAGAGGCTTTGAGCCCTTCTGCCAACAAATCCCAGACCCTGCGGATACGCGGGGTCTGGCGCATGGCCTGCGGCGCAGCCAACCACACGGGCAGAACCGGGATTTCAACATCCAGCGGCAAGATTTCGACATCCGGGTCGGCTTCGGCCATCTGGACCTGGCTGAAGCCAATGCCGCATCCCGCGCGGATCAATTCCCAATAGGCGCTTTGCAGATCACAGCGGGTCGCAAAACTGTTGCGGCTTGCGGGCCACCCTTTTTCGCGCATGGCCTTGATGATTTCCTGATTGGCGTCAAACCCCACTAGGTCGTGGGAAAAAAGTTCTTCGGGTGTCTTGGGGCGTCCCCTACGGTCGAGATAGGACTTGGCCGCGCAAAAGCATAGCGGCACCTCCCCCAGATATCGCGAAATGATATCCATCTGCGCCGGGCGATACATGCGAACGGCAATATCCGCCTCGCGGTATAACAGGTTTTCCGTGGTGTCTGTGGCGACCAGCTCAAGTTGAATGGCGGGTTCCTGCCTTCGGATATACGCCAGAATCGGTGGCAGCAGGTGATGCGACGCGAAGACCGAAGCGGTGATGCGGACCGAGCCTTCAAGTTGCTGCGACTGCCCTGCGGCGGCAAGGCTGAATGCAGTCATGGCGCTGTGCATTTGCTGCGCCATCGGCAAAAGCTGGGAACCTGCCACGCTCAGTTTCAGGCCGCGCGCGTGCCGGTCGAACAAGGATACGCCCAGTTCGGTCTCAAGGCTTTGTACTTGTCGTCCCAATGTGGGCTGGCTGCGATCAAGATGCCGTGCAGCGGCGGACAGGGACCCCGTTTCGGCCACGGCCAGAAAGCTCTGGATCAGAGACCAATCCGCATGTGTCAGTGCTTTATCCATTCAAAATTGAATACACATTCTGCATTTCTCGGCAATTCAATACGTGCATTGAATGGATAGATTGGTCTGAAACAGGAGGCATCAATGACACAAACTGCACTGATACTCGGCGCATCGGGCCGGTTTGGGCGCAATGCTGCAAAGGCGTTTCGGAATGCAGGCTGGGCCGTGCAGACATTCCGTCGCGGGTCCGGTTCTCTTTCCCAGGCGGCAAAAGGGGTGGATGTCATCGTAAACGGGTGGAACCCGCTCTATCCTGATTGGTCGCGTGAAATGCCCGACCTGACCAGACGTGTGATAGACGCCGCGTCCGAGACCGGAGCCACCGTACTGGTTCCCGGAAACGTCTACGTTTTTGGACCGGGCACGCAAGGCCCATGGTCCGGCCTTACACCGCACTTGGCCACCAATCCGCTTGGCCGTATCCGGATCGAGATGGAGGAGGCGTATCGCGCTTCAACCGTCCGTACGATCCTTCTGCGTGCGGGCGATTTTATTGACACAGAGGCATCAGGAAACTGGTTCGATCAGGTCATGATCAAGCATCTGTCGCGCAATCAGTTCGTGTATCCCGGAGACCCGGAGGCCCTGCACGCCTGGGCCTATCTGCCAGATCTTGCACAAACTGCAGTCGCGCTGTGTGAAATCCGAAAGGATCTGCCGCGGTTCTGCGATGTTCCTTTCGCTGGCTATACTCTGACTGGAACTGAGATCGCGCAGTCTTTGTCGAGAGTGACAGGACGGGACATATTCGTGAAGCCGATGCAATGGTGGCCATTGCAGCTGGCGCGACCATTCTGGCGCATGTCCTCACACCTGATTGAAATGCGGTATCTGTGGCAGGTGCCGCACCAGTTGGACGGATCGTACCTGACCGAGTTGCTGGGTTCTGTGTATCAGACAGATCTGGATGATGCATTGCGTTCTGCGATCTCTCCCAGCCTTGTGGCTTTGCCCTATGCGAACGGAGAGTCGGTCACGCCTTAAGGCAGGGTGACGTCAACCCAGACCAATCGGTGCCTGCTGGCACGTAGGGCAGATTCGTATAGCTTGCTGCCTTCTTCCGGCCACGTCACACCGGCGTCCGAAATGCGCAGGTCGGCGGACGGCAACACATAATCCACGCGCATTTCACCCGTGGCCTTCCAAGCGACCGTTGAGGTCGAGCCTGACTGGTCTTTCGGCAGCGGGTCTTGCAGACGGGGATGGGCCAGAAGGGACTGAATGGCCTGTTTACGGCCCTCCCCACGCGTTGGGTCAAGGTTGGCATCGCCGGCGATCAAAAAGGGACTTTCGGGGACTGGCCCCAGTTCACCGTTCAGTAAAACGGACCAGAGCCGGATCTCATCCTGATTGCGCAAGCCATTTCGATCCTCGGGCCCATCGAAAACGGGTGGCGTCGCATGAAAGGTCATCAAGTTGAGCCGCCCATAAGGGGTTTCGATCGGTACAACCCAGTGTGCGGTCGAAGACAGGCGTTGTATCTGATGTGCCGCGTCAGACGGGAAGGGGTGCCCGTTTACGCCAGGCAGGGTGGCGCCCGGTAAACTGCGCCACAACAGTTCGGAATAATCCTGAACCTCGGCGGTGATAATTTCGTATCGCGACAACAACGCCAACCCACCCTGACCGGTGAACTGCCCCCAGCCTTGCGCGTCGCCGGGGCCTTGGGTCTTGTCATCACCGTCCAGATCAAGCGAGGTTTCCAGGCCGGCATTGGGTTGTGTGGCAAGGTAATATCCATAATCAAGCCCCGCGTTGCGCAGTTTCCCAATCAGGGCGATTACAGCGGTATTGTTCAGATCCCAGTCGATACCCTGAAGGGCGATTATGTCAGGGCGCGCCGACGCAATAACGTCGACAACGGCCAGAACCTGCGCGTCATCGCGTTGAATGTCGCGAAGCAACAAACCGGGACCATTTCTGCTAAGCTCGGTATTATAGGTGGCAATGCGCACGACTTCTGCCTGTGCCGCAAAGGGCAGCCATAGCAGACACAAGATGCGGATCATGCGGTCTGTGTTGACTCGCTGGTCGAATAGGCGCGGCGTTTTTCCATGATCAAGCCCGCGATCCTGAGGGTCGCCATGCCGCGCATGATCATGCTGGCGGGCAGGAAGGCCCATGCGCTCATGGTCCAGATCAAGGTCTGTGGATTCCCGAGGGAGATCGGGGCGATCACACTGCTCATCAACTTGATAATCGCCGGAATGAGGAATGGCAGCAGAATGCCGATACAGATGTTCAGGCGGCCATCCCTTTGAAGGCGCGTAACGACATCACCCCCTTTGGTCGGGTCAAACAGCGGCAAGTTAGTCCACACATTGAAGGCGCCATTGCCGGTTGGCCATCCCCGAACCCTGACCGCATAGGCAAAGCTGACAATCGTGACCAAAGCCGCAACATAAGCCACGCTGGCCGTGATGCGGACCAGTTCGATCAAGGCGTGGCTGGCATCCGGGGGTAACATCAGCACGATGAGGCGCACCGGAGAATAGGGGAAGTCCACCACATTTGCGACAGCCAGGCCAACCGAATAAGAGAATGTGGTCAGCTGCGTTGGTTCAAAGGCGTTTTTGCAGATCAGCGTCAGAAAGGTGACCATCGACATCAGGCCGACAAACCGAAGGCGATTGACCGGGGGCGCGTCGCGGAATTCGATAAAGCTGGGAAATGCGGAATTGTATTCGGCAAAGGTCAGGATAAACGCGAGGATCGCGAGAAAGACCAGTATCTCGGTCCCGTTCGTAGATGAGACAGGCAGGTACAACGCAGGTGTCAGCACCATAAGTGCAACAAGTATACCGCGTATAGCCGCCCCTGTTGTGCGCGCAATCACTATCCGAACCCTTTTTCAAACCGGATCAGCCGATCTTTGTCGACTTGTTTCCAACTTGCGCCCGTCGCTTCGTCTGACGTTGACGGATCCTCTTTAGCGCCAACATGAACGATAAGCGGCATTTTGCTCAAGCCGAGGTGCAGAAAACACGTGATTTCGGGCAAAAAGATGGCGCAACTGGTGCGGTATTGCATCATTTTCGACGCAAATCCGACGTGTATCTCAAATTGATACCCACATGTTGTGGTTTTCAAAAAATCAACCCCAAGAATGCGAGCGGGGCCGCCTTGGCGACCCCGTCAGGTTGAGTATCCACAGATTCGCCCCCAGAATCACACCCAGGGACGGGCCTGACTGGCGTGATCCTCGAACTTGTCGATGTGATGATCTTTTTCCATCGTCAGCCCGATATCGTCTAGACCATTCAGCAGGCAGTGCTTGCGGTGAGGATCGATTTCGAAATCGATCACGATGCCGTCCGATGTGGTGATCTGCTGATCTTCCAGATGTACGGTCATGCGGGCGTTTTCGCCTTTATGCGCATCATCCATCAGGATCGCGTGGTGTTCTGCCCCGACAACGATCGGCAGAATGCCGTTCTTGAAACAGTTGTTGAAGAAGATGTCGGCAAAACTGGTCGAGATCACGACCTTGATGCCGAAATCCTTGATCGCCCAGGGCGCGTGTTCGCGCGAGGACCCACAGCCGAAGTTGTCGCCTGCAACCAGAATCTCGGCCTCGCGATAGGCGGGCTTGTTCAGGACGAATTCTTCATTCTCCTGACCGTCATCGTGATAACGCATCTCGTCGAACAGAACGATGCCCAGGCCGGACCGTTTGATGGTTTTCAGGTGCACTTTCGGGATGATCATATCGGTGTCGATATTGATCAGCGGCATTGGGGCGGCCACCCCGTGGACTTTTTCAAACTTATCCATGTTCACACTCCTGCGGGAGAGGGCCGCGCCCAGGCCCCGCGTTAAGCTTGTTTCGTTTCTTTTGGAGCGTCCTTGACGAAGAACGCCATGAAGACAAGGCCGAGCCCGTTAAAGATCATTTCGATCCCCAGCAGGATGCCCAGCAATTGCAGCAGCACCGAAGGATCCATCGCGGCAAAGCGCCAGATCAGGATCGCCAGAACAATTGACATGATGCCCGAGACCAGCGTCGCCCAGAAATACTGTGTTCCGCGCATCTGGAACGATAGGATCACTCGGGCAATGCCGCCAGCCATGAACAGGATCAGGCAGACGGTTGCCAGCGTCAGCGTTCCTTGCAGTGGGTGATCCAGAAAGGACCAGCCCAGAAACAGCATCACGACACCCATGATAAATGACAGTATCTTGTTGCCGGTCCCTTCGACTGTGAAGCCGCCAACAACCTGCAATGCGCCAGAAATCAGCAGCAATACACCTGTGACCACCGTCACGGTAATTGATGCCACGACCGGTGCGCCCAGCACAAAGATGCCGAACATGATGGACAGAAGTCCAAGCAATAGCCATTTTGTCCAGTCACTCATGTCTTCAATCCCTCAAATATCCAGTTATGAGGGCAGCTTACATCATTTCACGGACGTCTGTCAGCCGTCCTGTGATTGCCGCTGCGGCGGCCATTGCCGGGCTCAGCAGGTGGGTACGCCCGCCCCGGCCTTGACGGCCTTCGAAGTTGCGGTTCGAAGTCGCGGCGCAGCGTTCACCCGGTTGCAACTGGTCGGGATTCATCGCCAGACACATCGAACATCCTGCCAGACGCCATTCGAAACCGGCTTCTTTGAAGATATCCGCCAGACCTTCTTCTTCGGCCTGCGCGCGGACCAGACCCGAGCCCGGAACGACCATGGCGCGTATGCCGTCCTTGATCTTTTTGCCCTTCAGAATCTCGGCGGCAGCACGCAGGTCCTCGATCCGGCCGTTGGTGCACGAGCCGATAAAGACAGTGTCGATCTCAACTTCGCTCAGCTTCTGACCGACCTTCAGCCCCATGTATTCAATGGAGCGGCGGGCCGCGTCGACTTTGCCACCTTCGAAATCTTCGGGGTTCGGGACGGTTGCGGTGATCGGCAGAACGTCCTCGGGGCTGGTGCCCCAGGTCACGACCGGCGCGATGTCTTCGCCGCGCAGGGTGATGACCTTGTCGAAATGCGCGCCTTCATCAGTAAAGAGCGTTTTCCACCATGTCAGAGCCGCTTCCCACTGCGCGCCTTTCGGCGCGTGCGGGCGGCCTTTGACGTAGTCGAACGTTGTTTCATCCGGCGCGATCAGACCGGCACGAGCACCGCCTTCGATTGCCATGTTGCAGACGGTCATGCGACCTTCCATCGACAGATCACGGATTGCTTCACCGCAATACTCGATGACATAGCCGGTACCGCCAGCGGTGCCGGTCTCACCGATTACGGCCAGAGTGATGTCCTTAGCGGTCACGCCCGGTTGCAACTTACCGGTGATTTCCACCTTCATGTTCTTGGACTTCTTCTGGATCAGCGTTTGCGTTGCCAGAACATGCTCAACCTCAGACGTACCAATACCGTGAGCCAGCGCGCCGAATGCACCATGGGTCGCTGTGTGGCTGTCGCCGCAGACAACGGTCATACCCGGCAGGGTCCAGCCCTGTTCCGGGCCAACGATGTGGACAATGCCCTGGCGCACGTCATTCACCGGGTAGTAGTGAATGCCGAAATCCTTGGCGTTCTTGTCCAGCGCTTCGACCTGAATGCGCGATTCCGGGTTTTCGATCCCGTTCACGCGGTCCGGCGTGGTCGGCACGTTGTGGTCCGGTACGGCGATGGTCTTTTCCGGCGCGCGCACCTTGCGGCCTGCCATGCGCAGCCCTTCAAAAGCCTGTGGGCTGGTGACTTCGTGCACCAGATGGCGGTCGATATAAAGCAGGCAGGTTCCATCATCGGCTTCGTGCGCGACATGGGCATCCCAGATCTTGTCATAGAGTGTCTTGGGGGACATCGGTCCTCTCCCGTATGTAATGAGAAATAGCTGGCGAGTTGGCTCAGGCGACGGATAGGCGCGCCAGAACCGTGCGGGCAGCGCCAAAGAACCGTTCACGCAAGCGCGCGCGATCTTCCAGATTCTGAAGTTGGGCCACATTGAGTCTCATGCGGTTCAGATATACCGCGCCCTTCCGGCAATCAAGGTTCAAAACCGGTGTCAGGCTTGCATCACTCCGCATTGCTGTTCAAGCTGGCCCGCAGGAGACGTGCATGAACCAAGACCTGATCCCAAGTACGCTGACTGACCTCTATAACAACATGGTTGCGGCTTTTTCCGCGCAATTTGCAAAGCTGCTTGATCTGATCGTCACGCCGGGCTGGCGACAATATCAACTGCTCATCATCCTGTTGCTGTGGGCGCTGGCTTTGCTGCTGAAATTCCTGACCCAGTCTAGATGGGATGCCTGGGCCCGTTCACGCACGGGATGGCCGAAATGGCGGCTCCGGGTTCTGGTACAGTTGATGCGGCGGTTGGCGCTGGTCTACTTCATCCTGCTTTCGTGGGCATTGTATCTGATCATGCAGCAGCTCACCTGGCCGTCGCGCAGCTATATCATCGGGGTGATAGCTACGCTGGCGGCGGCATGGCTGGCAATAGCACTGGTCGCGAGACTGGTCCAAAACCGCACGCTTCGCCGGATTTTCAAGTGGGCAATGTGGATCTACGCAACGCTAGTCGCGCTGAATCTGACAGATGATGTCGCGGGTTTTCTTGACGGAGTGGCGATTTCCATCGGGGACCTGCATATTTCGGCCCTTGGTATTCTCAAAGCCACATTGCTGATTGGCATCCTGCTGACACTGGCCCGTATCGGCACGCGCGCAGCCGAACGCGCATTGCAAAGCAATGACGACATAACCCCGTCCATGCAGGTGCTATTGTCAAAAGGCATACAGGTCCTGCTTTACGGGGCAGTCTTTATGGCTGCGATCCGAACGTTAGGGTTCGATCTGACCGGCATCGCGCTTTTGTCCGGCGCCATCGGCGTGGGTATCGGGTTCGGTTTGCAAAAAGTGGTGTCGAACCTGATATCGGGGATCATCATCCTGATGGACCGCTCGATCAAGCCGGGCGATGTGATCTCGTTGGGGGATACGTTCGGTTGGATCAACTCGCTTGGCGCGCGATATGTGTCGGTCGTAACACGGGACGGGCGCGAGTACCTGATCCCAAACGAAGATCTGATTACCAACCAGGTGGTGAACTGGTCGCATTCCGACCGGTTCGTGAGATTGGATCTGGATTTTGGTACCAGCTATGACGACGATCCGCATAAAGTGCGCGCAACCGCAATCATGGCGGTAAAGGCGGTTGCCCGGGTCCTGAGCGGCGGCAAACATGAACCGGTTTGCCACATCACCGGATTTGGTGACAGCAGCGTGGACTATGTGCTGAGGTTCTGGATCAGCGACCCGACAAAGGGGCTGACCAATATCCGGGGCAACGTCTATCTGGCGCTTTGGGACGCATTCAAGGAAGAAGGCATCTCGATCCCCTTCCCGCAGCGCGAAGTCCGGCTGTTGTCGGACGGCGCAACTGCGCAACAGATCATCACAGAGTAAGCGTCTGTGGACGCCCTGCAGCGTGCATTCATTGAAATGTTGCATTCCCCTTGCTACCTAATTAGTACCCCGGCGCCGGGGTTTCGCGGCGCGCAGCAAAGGAGGACTATGTCCTGTCTCTACATACACAGGCGGGTTTGCCCGCCGATGATGGGGTCAACATAATGGCCCACTCTCAGTCAATCAGCGACAAGCTGCTTGAACGAATCCTTTCCTCACTTTCCGATGACAAGGCCGAAGACGTCGTGCAGATCAACCTGCAGGGCAAATCATCGGTTGCGGATCACATGGTGATTGCCTCGGGTCGGTCGACCCGTCAGGTTTCGGCCATGGCGGAAAAGCTGACGGATCGCATCAAGCAGGAATTCGGTTTCACCTCGAAGGTCGAAGGCAAGGACACCGGCGACTGGGTGCTGATCGATACGGGCGACGTCATCGTCCATATCTTCCGCCCCGAAGTGCGTGAATTCTATCAGCTGGAAAAGATGTGGCTGCCTCAGGGCGGCAGCGCCTCGGCGAACTGAGGCGCCATCCCGGCCTGCATTAACAGGCCGGAGGCGAGAGAGATATGCGTATCAGCATAGTTGCGGTCGGGCGATTGCGCGCCGGACCCGAGAAGACACTGCTTGACGATTACCTGACCCGTTTTGACCGGACCGGCCGTGCGCTGGGCCTTGGGCCTGCGCAGGTGATCGAGGTTGAAGATAAGAAAAACGCAGGCATGGCAGCCGAGGCCGCGCTGCTACGCAAGGCCCTACCCAAAGGGGCAGTGTTGTGCACGCTGGATGAACGGGGGCGGGTCATGTCCTCGCCCGATTTCGCGAAGAAGCTGGGTGATTGGCGCGACGCGGGTCGGCAGGACCTGGCATTTGTTATCGGTGGCGCGGATGGAATCGACCCAGTTTTGCGGGCCGAGGCGGATTTTTCCATTTCATTCGGGTCGATGGTCTGGCCCCATATGCTGGTCCGTGTGATGCTGGCCGAGCAACTTTACCGGGCCGCGACCATTCTGTCAGGTGGCCCCTACCACCGGGTCTGACATGGCGCAGCTTCTGATCGTTTATCACTCTCGCACAGGCGGTGCCCGGCAGATGGCCGAAGCGGCGGCCGAAGCAGCGCGAGGTGAGGCTGACACAAAGCTTATTCCAGCCAATCAAGCCGGGCCGGAAGATCTGCTGGCTGCCGATGGCTACATCTTTTGCGCGCCAGAAAATCTGGCGGCAATTTCGGGTCTGATGAAGGAATTCTTCGACCGCTGCTACTACCCGGTGCTGGGAAGACTAGAAGGCCGACCCTATGTGCAGATGATTTGCGCAGGATCAGATGGCGAAAACGCCGCCCGTCAGATCGCACGGATAGCCACCGGTTGGCGATTGAAAGCTGTTCAGCCTCCGCTGATCATTTGCACCCATGCGCAATCGCCCGAGGCCATATTGGCCGAAAAGACAATCCCGCAAGACCAGCTGGATCAATGCCGCGAGACAGGAGCCGCTTTGGGTGCGGGTCTGGCCATAGGTATTTTCTGAGGGTCAATCCAGTTTGACAACCGTGGTGCCTCCATTCCATCCATCGACGATGCACCGTGCCTGAATTTGCACCTGGTTCTGGCCTTTTGGAATGACCACCCCACCCAAAGAGCGGGTAAAGGGTTGTTCGGTTTCGTGTGGATGGACCAGCACGCGCATTCCCAATTCGTTTCCATCCATATCCTGAACACGCCAGCCGTCGGCGTAATGATCCCAACCCGTATCGGAATGCCGGATCGTTACATCGAACCGCCATGTATCGCCGTTCGCACTAGTGCGGACCTGCTCGATTGTTGGCGGGTCGGCAAGGGCAGGGCCGGCCATTAAGGCACAGAGAATAAAGTATCGCATCGCACCAGTGTAGCCAGTGAGGTAGCGCATCGGTATCACGTATCCGTGCTGGCGGCTCGGGCCATCAGTATTTCCCGGGAATGTGAGGCGAACTCGCGCCGATACAAGACGCCAAACGTGACCGCTGTGCCCAAAATGAGCGCGACAGGTCCAAGAAACCACGCCAGCGATGCCAATGCAAAATAGGTGGCGCGCAGGCCACGGTTGAAGCTGCGCGCTGCGGTGACACAGATCTCGGCCGCCTGACCGGCGCGGGGATAGGTTTGCGGGTCTTCGGGGTCATTGGGAACTGCAGCCATCAACACGGCGCAATACCCGAAAAGGCGGTGCGCCCACACATATTTCAGAAATGCGTTGGCCAGCAGCAATACGACGAAAAGGATCTTGATCTCCCAGACCATTGCCGGAACACTGCCGATGGCAAGGTCGATTGCGACGCCTGCCAGTCTTTCAGTGTTGCCCAGCAGGGCCAGCCCGCCCCCGATGGCAATCATCGTGGTCGACGCGAAAAATGTACTGCCCTGCCGCATGGCCGCCACGACTTGCGCGTCGAACATGCGCGGTTGGCGGGTCACCATCTCGCGCATCCAGTCGCGCCGGTAATCGTCCATCATGAGGGCTACGGATTGTCTCTGCGGCGACGGATGTTCGATTTTCCACCCGATCCACAGCCACGCACCCAGCAGCAGAAGCAGTGATGCATAGTCCAAAGGGGCAAAAAGAGCGGCGCGTTCGATCCAGGTCATGGCCGCGACAGTAAGGCCGGGCATGGGAACTTGCCAGAGTAAGAAATTGGTAATATTATTTTACCAAAAGGAGTGATGCCATGGAGATGCCAAAGCCAAGCCCGGATGTTCTGAGCCGGAAATCTGCGCTTGTTGCGCGGCTGTCGCGGGTTCTGCCCGAAGATGCGATCATCCATGACCCCGCCGAAACCCGCGCTTACGAGTGTGACGCTTTGACAGCCTATAAATGCCCGCCGATGCTGGCCGTGCTGCCGTCAAGCACACAGCAGGTTTCGGACGTTCTGCGCATTTGTCATGACGAAAACGTGCCTGTGGTGCCGCGCGGCGCGGGCACTTCATTGGCCGGTGGAGCCTTGCCCACGGCGGATTGCGTCATTCTGGGCGTCGCACGGATGAATGAGGTGTTGGAAATCGACTACGACAACCGCTTCATCAGAGTACAGACGGGTCGCACCAATCTGAGCGTTACCGGCGCGGTCGAAGAGGAGGATTTCTTCTACGCCCCTGATCCGTCTTCGCAGCTGGCCTGTGCCATTGCTGGCAATATCGCGATGAACTCAGGCGGTGCGCATTGCCTCAAATATGGGGTGACAACAAACAACCTCTTGGGCGTGACCATGGTCATGATGGACGGCAGCGTTGTCGAAATTGGTGGTGCGCATCTGGATGCACCAGGTCTGGACCTGTTGGGCGTCATCTGTGGGTCCGAAGGTCAACTGGGAGTGGTGACCGAGGCCACGTTGCGTATTCTTCGCAAGCCCGAAGGCGCACGACCGGTTCTGATGGGTTTCAATGACAATGAGGTTGCGGGGCAGTGTGTCTCGGACATCATCAAATCGGGCATATTGCCGGTTGCGATCGAGTTCATGGATACCCTGTGCATCAGGGCCTGCGAAAACTTTGCCCATGCCGGTTATCCCGATTGCCATGCGCTGCTGATCGTCGAAGTGGAGGGGTCTGACGCTGAAATCGATTATCAGCTTTCGAAAATCATCGAGATAGCCAAACGCCATGACCCCGTTGAATTGCGCGAAAGCCAGTCGGCCGAGGAAAGCGCCAAGATCTGGTTGGGTCGGAAATCTGCATTCGGTGCCATGGGACAATTGAACGATTATATGTGTCTGGATGGGACGATCCCGGTGTCAGCCCTACCAACCGTTCTGCGCCGCATCGGAGAACTGAGTGAAGAGTTTGGGTTGCCGGTCGGAAATGTGTTCCACGCAGGCGACGGAAATATGCATCCGCTGATCCTGTTCGATGCCAACAAACCCGGCGATCTGGAAAAATGCGAAGCTTTCGGGGCAGAGATTCTGAAGCTGTGTGTTGACGAGGGCGGCTGTTTGACTGGGGAGCATGGTGTGGGGATCGAAAAGCGGGATCTGATGTCTCATCAATATTCACCTGCCGACCTTGAGGCGCAGATGGCGGTTAAGGACGTTTTCGATCCCAAATGGCTGCTGAACGCGGCCAAAGTGTTTCCGCTCGACGTGTCGGAGCCGCGGCGAATGGCAGCAGAATAAGGGGGCGCTGCCCCCTTGCCCCCGGAGTATTTTTGAAAAGATGAAGCCAATGAGACCTGAGACTGAGGCCGATCTGGCAAAGCTGGTGGCCGGGTTGGAAAACCCTGTACGCATTGTCGGAGGCGGGACGCGTGGAATTGTCGGTCCGCATGCAGAAATCGAAACCGGAGCTTTGCGCGGTATCACGCTATATGAACCCGGGGCGCTGACCCTTGTTGCACGGGCAGGGACGCCTTTGGCAGAGATCACGGCGGCGCTGGAAGCAGAGGGCCAGCACCTCGCATTTGAGCCGATGGACCATCGCGGTTTGCTGGGAACACAGGGTGAACCGACCATTGGCGGTGTCGTCGCGGCCAATATTTCGGGCCCTCGACGGATTCAGGCCGGGGCCTGCCGGGACTTTCTGCTGGGGGTGCGCTATGTCGATGGGCGCGGGCAGGTGATCAAGAACGGTGGCCGCGTCATGAAGAACGTCACCGGGTACGATCTGGTCAAATTGATGGGCGGGTCCTGGGGTACTTTAGGGGTTTTGACCGAGGTCTCGCTGAAGGTGCTGCCCAAACCGGAACGGGCGGCAACATTATCTGTTGCGGTTCGGGATGCTGGTACTGCGGTTCGGGTGTTGTCCGCTGCACTGAGATCGCCGTTCGAGGTAACCGGGGCTGCGTATGATCCCGACGCCGGGAAAGCCCTGCTTAGGGTCGAAGACTTCACGGATGCGGTCGCATATCGTACAGGCAGGTTGACGGCTGAACTGTCCCGGTTTGGTGAGATTTCAGAGGAAGCGGATGCAGACACGCTTTGGGCTGGTATCCGCGATGCTCATCCGTTTCAGGGGCAGGACGGGGATGTCTGGCGGCTTTCCGTAAAACCCGGAGATGCGGCCGAAGTTTCAGCGCGTGCTGAAGCGGATCAGTTGCTTTTTGACTGGGGCGGCGGGCTTGTCTGGCTGCGCGTCCCGAAAGGTACGGATCTGCGCGCGCGGCTTGATGTGTTTTCCGGCCACGCGACACTTGTGCGAGCGGATGCAGAAACGGTCGCGCGACTGGGGCGCTTTCAACCAGAGAACGCGGCCGTCTCGACCCTGACAAATGGATTGCGCGCGAAGTTTGACCCACGTGGTTTGTTCAATCCGGGACTGATGGGATAGGTTTATGCAGACATCATTCACAGAACGGCAGTTGCAAGACCCGGCAACCAAACGCGCGAACGAAATTCTGCGAAATTGCGTCCATTGTGGATTCTGCACGGCAACATGTCCGACCTATCAGGTTCTTGGCGACGAGTTGGACAGCCCGCGCGGGCGCATCTATCTGATCAAGGATATGCTCGAAAACGAGCGGCAGCCCGACGAAAAGACGGTCAAACATATCGACCGGTGCCTGTCCTGCCTGGCTTGCATGACCACTTGCCCATCAGGTGTGCACTACATGCATCTGGTCGATCACGCGCGTGAATATATCGAGGCGAATTACAAGCGCCCTTTGACGGATCGCATTTTGCGTTGGGTTCTGGCGCGGATCCTGCCCTATCCGATGCGCTTTCGCTGGGCCTTGATCGGGGCTAAACTGGGTCGCCCGTTCCGGTTCTTGATGCCAGATGCCCGGTTGCGTGCCATGCTGGACATGGCGCCAATGAACATTCCACCGGTCAGCCGCAACGATGATCCACAAAACTTTGCGCCCGAAGGCGAGCGGAAAAAGCGGGTGGCCCTGATGACGGGATGCGCGCAGAAAGCGCTGAATACCGACATTAATGACGCCACGATCCGTCTGCTGACCCGGCTTGGATGTGAGGTTGTGGTGGCTGATGGTGCTGGATGTTGTGGAGCACTGACCCATCACATGGGCAAAGTGAAAGACAGCCATGCAGCCGCAATCGCCAATATCAGGGCCTGGATTCGCGAGATGGACGGCGACGGATTGGACGCCATCGTGATCAATACCTCGGGCTGTGGGACGACGGTCAAGGATTACGGGCATATGTTCCGAAACGATACGCTCTCGGATGATGCTGCGCGGGTCTCGGGTATTGCGATGGATATCAGTGAGCTGGTTATGCAGCTGAATTTGCCCGAAGGGTGTGATCAGGACCTTACAGTTGCGTATCACGCAGCCTGTTCACTGCAACATGGGCAGAAGATCAAGACCTATCCCAAAGACCTGCTGAAACGTGCCGGGTTCAAAGTGGTCGAGCCCGCCGACAGCCATTTGTGCTGCGGTAGCGCAGGGACTTACAACCTGATGCAGCCGGAAATCTCGGGTCAGTTGAAGCAGCGTAAAATCAGGACACTTGAGGTCAAGAAACCTGATATCATCGCAGCAGGCAATATCGGCTGCATGATGCAGATCGGGTCCGGCACCCAAGTGCCAGTCGTTCATACGGTCGAGCTGCTGGATTGGGCGACAGGGGGGCCAAAGCCACCCGCCTTGCAACGGGCAGAGGGCGCTGTTCCCATATTGCGATGAGCCGCCCTGATGCCGACCCGCATCATTTCCTCAGGAAATTCCCCTGTACACCGATCGCCCTATTTTCGCCCAACGGGGCACGTACGACAAAAGCTTCAGAGTGAGTCTCCGGAGACCCGAGTGCGCAACTGGATTAAGGCGATTGTGCTTTGTGCTTTGCCGATGGCGGCTACAGCACGGGACACCAGGCTGGAAAGCCTGGAGACCTCGGATTCCGGGCGCGAATGGATGGCTGTCGGGCGTCTGGATATTGCCGGAAAAGGGTTTTGCACCGGAACGCTTGTGTCGCCGACCCTTGTGCTGACAGCTGCGCACTGCCTGTTCGACAAGGTGTCCGGGCAGCGGGTGAACCCGTCCGATATCGAATTTCTGGCCGGGTGGCGGCTGGGCCGCGCTCTGGCTTATCGAACGGCAAGACAAGCTGTAATTCACCCGGATTATCAATTCAGTGCCGAGTCGTCGACGGACCGTGTCGGCGCGGATGTCGCCCTGATCGAGCTTTGGCAGCCGATCCGCAACACATCGGTCATTCCGTTTGAATCAGGAGATCAGCCCCGCCGGGGTGCGGAGGTGGGTGTGGTGTCATATGCGCATGACCGGTCGGAAGCACCTTCGTTGCAACAGGTTTGTTCGGTCATGAACCGGCAGGCAGGCGTTATGATCATGTCCTGCGACGTCGATTTCGGATCTTCAGGGGCACCGGTTTTTTCCTTTACAGGCGCGCGCCCTCAAATCGTGTCGGTTGTGGCGGCAAAGGCCAGCATGGATGGCCAGAGCGTTGCGATTGGCACTGCGGTTGAACATTCGCTGCAACTGCTGCGCGACGAGCTGTCTGCCGGGCATGGATTTGGATTGTCGACCTCCGGTTCAAGTACCGGCAAGAACGTCGGTGCAAGGTTTGTCAGGCCATGACCAAGGTCTTATTAATTTTGCTTTTGGGCCTGAGTGTTCTGGCGACCGCATCCCATGCGCAAGCCAACAAACGCAATCTGACAGACCGGGATGACCTTTATGGTTGGGAAGCAATCGGGCGGCTGGATGTGCGCGAAGAGTCCTATTGCACAGGTACGCTGATCGCGCAGGACATGGTGCTGACCGCTGCCCATTGTGCTGTGGACCGCCGTACCGGGGAAACATACGCGCCCAAAGACATCACGTTTCGTGCGGGTCTGAGCAACGGCAACGCGTTGGCCGAACGTCAGGTCACGCAGATTGCGGTTCTGCCCGGCTACGCTTCAAATAACCCGCTTTCGCACGAAGGTGTTCGGATGGATGTCGCCCTGATGCGGCTGAATGAGCCCATCCCGTATTCGATTGCCGATCCTTTCGTGTTGCACAGCGGGCGAGTTTCGGGAAACGAGATCAGCATAGCCTCGTATGGGCGCGGACGATCCGAGGCGATCACGCGCGAAAGGTCGTGCCGCGTATTGGATCGCAGGCAGGGCCTGATCACATTTGATTGCGACGTCACCTTCGGGTCTTCCGGATCCGCCATTCTGGTAAAAAACGGTTCGCGATGGCAGGTTTTGTCCGTGGTTTCAGCGGTAGGCACCAACGGTCGCAGAAAGGTGGGGTTCGGCATGGAGCTTGACGGAATAGTGGCCGAGCTCAAGTCCATCATGCGGCGCGATGCGCCAAAACCAACTGCTACGATCCGCCGGTTACAGGCTGGGTCCGGTGCGTCAGGGTCTGGCGCGAAATTCATCAGCTCCGGCGGGGGTTGAACTCGGTCAAATCGCTTCCCATGTCACTGATATCGGATCGCCACAACGGGGTCCGTCATCAACATTGGCCCGTCCAGCCGGAGGGCCAGATCGTGAATCGCTCAAAAATGAGGATATGACACATGCGTACATTTGATTTTGCACCGCTGCACCGCGCCACCATTGGCTTTGACCAGATCGCCGACATGATGGATCGCGTTCTGACCAATGATGTGGCACAGCCAAGCTATCCACCCTACAACATCGAAAAAACCGATGTCGACACTTACCGTATCTCGGTGGCCGTCGCCGGTTTTTCAGAAAGCGACCTGTCCGTTGAAGTGAAAGAAAACGCGCTGGTTGTTGCAGGTAAGAAGGCATCCGAGGACAAGAGCCGCAGCTATCTGCATCGCGGCATCGCAACCCGCGCGTTCGAGCGTCGCTTTGCGCTGGCCGATCACGTCCGTGTCACCGGTGCAAGCCATGAGAACGGAATGCTGAACATCGACCTGAAGCGCGAAGTGCCCGAGGCACTGAAACCGCGCCGGATCGAAATTACCTCGGCTAAAGCCATCGAAAAAGATGTGGTTGACGCCAAGGCCGTGAACTGAGGCTTTGAAAGCCTAGCGGCAGTCTCCTCCTCCCGGACTGCCGCAACACCCGCGCCCCGCGTTCCTCCAGACGCGGGGCGTTGTTTTTTTGATGAAAACGCATTTGCATATCTAAGCGTGGGCCCGGTAAACTCCGCTACACTAATCGCGAACCTGTGCTAGAACTTGCAGATGTCGACGACATCCACGCAGACTAGACCGGCTATTCCTCAACCGCTTGCGGTTGTTGGCGTTCTTTTCGCTTCAATTTGTTTCGGGCTTGTTCCCTATTTCAGCAGGGGGCTGACCGAGCAGGGCGTCGCACCTTTCGCGGTCGCATTCTACCGCTACATCGTTCCGGCGGTTTTGTTACTGCCAGTTCTCGTCGTACATCGAACAGCCTGGCGCGAGATTTGTTGGGGTCTTGCGGTCGGAGTGGTGATGGGGCTTGGCTGGATCGGATATGTCACAGCCCTAAAGACACTGCCCGCATCGACGGTGGGCGTGCTCTATATGACATATCCGGTTTTCACGTTGATCATTGCGTGGGCTTTGTTCGCCGATACTCCCACAAGGCGTGCGATTCTTGCTTCTGGTCTCATAATTCTGGCTGCCATCATAGCAGGCTCGCCAGCATCCGTTCCGGTCGAGCACATTCCTACGCTTTTAATCTCGCTGGCGGCGCCATTTGGTTTTGGCTTCGGGATTTCTGTTCTGGTCCACAGGTTGTCCCGAATTGCGCCACTTGCACGTATCGCCTCGGTGTCTCTGGGATCGGTACTTGGGCTTTTGCCTTTGATGCTGAATGCAGACGTTTCCACGCTGCTTCCTGAAGGTCAGTCCGATTGGGTTCTGATCATTGGAATTGGATTGGTCACGGCGCTTGTGCCGCAGCTTGTCTACACGATCTGTTCGCCGCTGATCGGCGCTTCTCAAACTGCGGTTGTCGGAAGCATTGAATTGCCCACGATGTTTGCAGTCGGGTTCTTTGCGTTTGGAGAAGCGATCACAACTGCGCAAGCCATAGCCTGTGCTTTGGTCTTAGGGGCGATTGCAATAACCAGAAGTCGGGTGACGCGCACCGTAACGACCGTGATAGCGAAAAACGAAAAGACGTAAGTTTGGGATCGTATCGAGCCCCATACGAAAAGTTCCTGCGATGCTTGCGCGTGGGGAATTCATGCTTGGTGAAATAAGTTTATTTCCCAGCCGCCACCGGTCCGTTTGACCCGAACAACGCCTCGCCTGCGGGCAGAATGGCCACCGCCCCAAGGCGATGGCCCGCCAGATCAGACCGACATGCAGACGTATTTCATCTCAAGATAGTCTTCCATGCCGTGATGGCTGCCTTCTCGGCCCAGACCGGATTGCTTGACGCCGCCGAACGGGCCTAGCTCAGTCGAGATGATGCCGGTGTTCACGCCGACAATGCCATATTCCAGCGCCTCGGCCACTTTGTAGACGCGGCTCAGGTCCTTTGCATAGAAATACGAGGCCAGTCCAAAGATCGTGTCATTCGCCATGGCGATCACGTCATCTTCATTCTCGAACTTGAACAGCGGTGCCAGCGGGCCAAAGGTTTCATCCTGCGCCACCATCATGTCCTGAGTCACGCCGGTCACAATGGTCGGCTGAAAGAACGTACCGCCCAGACCGTGAGGCAATCCGCCGGTCAGAACGGCGCCGCCCTTGTCCGTGACATCCCTGATATGCTCTTCCACCTTGGCGACCGCATCGGCATTGATCAGCGGGCCGGTTGTGGTGCCCTCAGTCAGACCGTCGCCGATTTTCAGGGCTTCAACTGCCGCTTTCAGTTTGGCAGCGAACGCGTCGTAAACACCGGCCTGTACATAGATGCGGTTGGCGCAGACACAGGTCTGGCCGTTATTGCGGAATTTGCACAGCATCGCGCCTTCGACGGCTGCATCCAGATCGGCGTCATCAAACACGATAAAGGGTGCATTGCCGCCCAGTTCCATCGAGCATTTCATGACCTGATCAGCAGCTTGCCGCAGCAGGATACGCCCCACCTCGGTCGAGCCGGTAAAGGTCAACTTGCGAACACCGGGGTTTTCGCAGAACTCCTTGCCGATCTCGCTGGCCTGGGATGAAGGCACCACGTTGAAGACACCAGCTGGCACGCCGGCTTGTTCCGCAAGAAGCGCCAGAACCAGCGCGGACAGTGGTGTTTCTGCCGCCGGGCGGGCAACAAAGGCACACCCCGCCGCCAGCGCCGGCCCTGCCTTGCGCGTGATCATGGCGTTTGGAAAGTTCCAGGGTGTGATCGAAGCCGCCACACCAATGGGCTGTTTCAGCACCATGATCCGCTTGTCGCGCTGATGTCCCGGGATGGTCTCGCCATACACTCGCTTGGCTTCTTCACCGAAAAACTCGATGAAGGACGCGCCATAGCCGATTTCGCCGATGGCCTCAGCCAGCGGTTTACCCTGTTCTGCGGTCAGGATCTTGCCCAGATCTTCGGCGTTCTCCATCATCAGGTCGAACCAGCGCCGCAGGATCACGGCACGTTCCTTGCCGGTCAGCTTGGCCCATTCCTTTTGCGCGGCTTCGGCCTGTGCGATTGCTCCGGCAACCTGCGCGCGGCTGACATCGGCCACTTTGGCCACCACATCGCCCCGGGCCGGGTTGGTCACGTCGAACGTTCCGTTGTCACCATCCACCCACTGACCGCCGATATAGGCTTTGGTTACAAGCAGGCCTGGGTTCTTCAGAATTGATTTTAGATCAGTCGTTGCGTCCAGCATGTCATTCTCCGCGCAGAAATTGAGTTGGCGCACCCAATCAGGTGTTGAAGGCTTTGTCTATGGCCACTGATACAGGTCGATCAGCCCAGTTTTGATCAAATTATTTTCGGACCTAATCGTTGCAGCATAGTCGCAGCGTTGAGTTCTACGTCAGGTTGCGATCACGCGGCTTTTCTTTCCACCCCAAGTTTGCCAGAGTTTGCGTGATTTTTGGACTCAAGGGGATGTAAATGACCGTAACATTTCCTATCTTATTGGGTAATTAAAGAAAAAAGGACAGCAGAGATGTCGAACCAGCAATTCGAAGCGCTCATCAAAGAAACGCAAACGAAAGTGCGCGAAAGCCAGTCGCAGATTGAGGGGCTGACCTCGCGCATCGAAGCGGCGCGGGCCAAGATTGGAACGGCCGAGGCCGATATCGACATCGAAAATGCCACGCTCGAGGATGTTCACGCCCACACTGAGGTGATGAACGCCAACATCGCCGAGCTGATCATGGGTCTGGACGATGTTACCAACGCGTTTTCCAAGGATTTCGACGAGATGCGCTCGAAAACCGGGTGGGAATCGTTTGTTGGCATCTTTTCCAAGGGAAAATCCGAGTCGCTGCGGCAAGAACGGATGCGCACGGCCAATATCGACGACAAGTTGCAGGATCTGATCGCCAAATCCGATGTGATCGTGAAGCTGCTGCAAGGGCAGCTGACCGTGCTGGAAGAACAACGCGTAAAGGTCGAGGACAACCTGACAGGCACGCTGGATGACCGTGAGGCAACCGTGGCCGAACTGGAAGCATTGCGGGCCGAGATTCAGGGCATGGACCCGGCGATTATCACGCTCGAAAACAAGATCAGCGTTGAACAGGACGCCGCCGCGCGCACCCAGCTGGAAACTCAGCTGGCCGAACTGAACAAGCAATACAACGCCAAGGTTCAGGAAGAGCAGGTCAAGTTGGCCAAGTCTCAGACACTGGAGCGTTATATCGAAAAGGGTAAGACCTGGGTCGATTCGCTCCAGAACCAGGCGGCGACGCAGATGGTGCTGATCAACAAGCTGCAGACAGACACGCAGCAGCGCGTGGTGCTGTATGACGCCCTGACAAAATCGCTGAAAACCGCGCAGCAGCAGGACGTGGCCCACCGCATCAACGAGATCGGTGTGCAGACGGATCAAGAGGCGCAGACGGCGATGGCCGCCATCGGCACCGCGACCAACCAGAAAATGGCCGACATGCTTGAGGCGCACGAGGACCACATGGTCTTTGCCCGTGACGTTCTTGAGAAAAAGGCCAAGGCGGATGAGCGGTTTGCGCGCCGGTTTGCCTCGATTGTCGAGAAGCATGATAAGAATTTGTATGGGGGATGAGTGCGTGCGTTATTCTGCGCGAGAAATCTCTCTAGCCGTATTGGCAGTTATAACGGTGGCCCTAACGATTGCGTTTGGCGTCGGGCTGATTGCAAATATCCCAACTCTAAGTGTGGTTGCGATTTGGACCATGCTACCCAGTCAGCTTCTGATTGCTTACTTTGTGAAATCCTCATCAGACGCTGCTGAGGGTTGGGGGGGCGAGTTTACATTTGGAAAAGCAATCTTCTCAAAAGCTCTCTGGCGAAAGTATAGAAAGGAGTGGGCATTGCCTTTTGCAGGTATGTTCCTAGGAGCTCCACTGTTTTTGCGGTGGGGGTTGCCGGTGAGCGGCGTTGTTGGGCTCTACCTCTTCATTTTTGTGGCTCAACTTGAAGACTGCAGGGCAAAAATTTCCGCTCGCGTATGCGCAAATGACTAACCCCAGCCAAGACCATGTCGGCTTGACTGACACCTTCGCCTCGCGTCGCTATTTCCGCAAATTTGAGGTGATCACTGTCCATCTTCTGCGTGTGGCCGCGACGATGGAGGCGGAGGGCGAAATCAGCAAGCAAGAGGTGCGGATCGTATCGCGCTACCTCTCGGGGTTGCTCTACACTTTCCGCGCGCTGTCGATGAAATACCTGCTGGTCGGGCGCGATACGGGGCGGTTCTTTGGCAGCCTTGCAATGGACAAGCGCGACAGCGGGTTTCCGGTGGCGGCCGAGTTGCTGACCATGGCCAATGACGCGCAGCAGGCGCAGGTGCATCTGGCGAATATGCCCTCGGAAGATGACCTGAAAACCGACATGGTCCGCACGATCATCGGCGACCGGGAAATCCCCACCAAACTGCAATTTGCGCTGTCACAAAGGCTCTATTATGAAGAGTTGCTGAAGGGTCAGCTGTTCTGGGCCCGCAACGATCCTGAGTGCCACTGGATCGGGAATGAGGGCGAGCGGCGCAAGTTCATGATCCACTGGGCGGTCTATGACAGCCAGATCAACCTGCCCGTCATCTATCTGATGCAGCTGGAGGACACAGGCAAAACCGCCCTGCCCAAGGACCAACGCCGCTGGCCTGAGGTGCAGGCTCACCTGATGGCGCAGTCTTTAGGCGGGCTGAAACTGGTGACCATCGCCAAGGGCTTTGATCAGGATTTCAACGACCTGCACCCCAAACACCTGCGACGTATTCACGTGGGGCCGATGTATTCTTCGGCCTTTACCGAACAATCCGGCCCCTTGCGGCAGGTGCTGGAGGATGCGCAATCTCCGCAAGGTCAGGATTGGGCGCTGGCCTGGACCACCGAAGAGTTGCACAGCGAAGAGGTCATCGAGGAACGCGCTGGCTGGTTTTCAACTGTCGAGCGTGAGGTTTTTGCGCTGGATCCTTTCGGCGGGCAGGGGGCCGAGACCGGGGCCACCCGCACCCAACGGTCGATCATCTTGCCACAGCGCCCGTTTCAGGTGCTGGCCGAACGCAACCCGCCGGGATTTGCAGATGTGCGCAAGTTCGTCGTCAGCAATGCGGGGCAGGTTTTGAGGTACTAATTTTCGCCTTCGGCGAGAGTATTTTTGAAAAGATGAAGCAAGGGCGGTTTTTTAGATGAGTTTGACGTCAGATCAGATGGAATTGCGCGAAGACGATATTCGCAAGCATTATCCGGCAGCGACCGCTTTGCTGAATGGGTTCGAACATGCGCCGCGGATCGCCAAAGCCGTGGAAACCACCGTTGAACGCTCGCCAGGCGTGTCAACCGGTCGGCGGTTTCGCTCGACGACACCGGGGTTGGTGACACGCCGGACCGTGCGCGCAGACGGGGTGCATCTGGTTGAGAGGATCGAAGCCTCGGACGATGGTGACGCCTTGGTTTCGCCGCCGCAAGCGACTGCACAACAGGTGATCCGCCGCGCCGTCGCAATCGCTCTGGCCGTGGCGGACACTTATGCGGAACAGACCCCGTTGGCCGATCTGAAACGGGCAAACCTGGCCGGGGATCTGCCCGCCGCACGGAAGACCGAGTTTTCAGAGGTACTGACAGCCGAAGCGCTGATCACGTTACACACGTTCGGCAACGCGCTGGCTTATCTGTTGTCCTCGCATCTGGGTGAGACCACGGTTGATATTGGTGAGATCGAAGAGGTCCTGACCGACAACGGCCAACTTGCCCTGCATGGCGCCCTGTGGGAACTGGATCAGGTGCTGGCCAAATACGCCTTGGACGATGCCCACCTGATCGCGGCCACCAGCGCCTATGCCGAACAACTGATGGAGAAGTCAGCCCTGCGCGCAGGGTCCACAGGTCATCTGGCCCCGTTCCAGAATGCGGCCTGGCATATTGAGGCGGATGATCTGACGATACGGGGGTTCGAGCCCGCTTCAAAGGCAAAATCCACCACCTTGACCATGACGTTCAAGAAGCCGAACGAAGTGGTCGGCAACCATATCGCCAAATATCAGGCGATGAAGCTGGCCAAGATGGTGATGGCCTATGATTTCGACCGCCGCCTGAACCCGTTTGCGGAACTTGGCGGGTTCATCTTTACCTTCATGGGTGACGGCAAACCGGGCACCGGCAAGACCACCCTGATCCAGATGATGGCCGGGCTGATCAACGAGTATTGCCAGAACGCGGGCTATCCGTTCCGCTATCAGAACCTGAGCACCGACAATATCGACAGCTATCAGGGCAAATCGGGTCAGAACGCCAAGGCCTTTATCAACACGATCATCGACCCCTCGGTCATCGGGTTCGGCACCATCGACGATATCGACCAGCTCGCGGGTAAGCGCGGCGACCGGCAGTCGTCAGCCGGGCAGCTGGAGATTACCGCCGTGCTGATGGAAAGCTTTGCCGGTGCCAACACCGTCGTGCGCGGCAACTGTACCTTTGGCATGTTCTCGAACTACCCCGAGAATGTGGACGACGCCCTGCGCCAGCGGGCAGGCGCACGGTTTCTGGTGGACGGGCCGCAAACGCGCGAGGATTACATCGACATCCTGCACCTGCTGATGGGTCGCAACCACGACATCCCGCTGGGCGAACACGAGGCTTACGCCGCGCAGGAAATCAAAAAGGCCGTCGCCGCCAGTTTCGAAAGCCATTCCCGCCCGCATGAGGATGCTTTGTTGCAGGTCTATGACCGGGTCTCGGGCGAGATCGGTCAGATGGACACAATCGCCAAGCTGGGCACCTACCTCAAGGCGATCCAGCAGGCGGATGAGCGCTTTACCGGCCGTGCGATCAAGAACATCACCGACGCGGTCAAGGTCCGCGCGATGGATTTCGAACTGCCTGACGAGTGGATGGAAAACCCCGACCTGTTTCTGTTCCGCGACTACGACACCAAGAAAGCGATGATCGAGGACCTGCGCCAGCCGATCACGGTTGAGATGGTGATGCAAGAGATCAACCGCTACGCCGACAGCGAGTTCCGCTATGCCGACAAGAGCGACGAGGTCGCCATCGAAAACGCGGTGCGCGAGATGGGCCGGATGGAAGAGGCCAAGCGGCGGTATCTGGAGGGGAAGGGGTGAGCGACGCTCTGGTGCACTTTTATGAGTTTAAACTCAAGAAATCGGACCTCACCTCAATGACAGAGGAAGAGATGGCAGTTTTGGGTATGTTGTCGTACATTTGCAACGAGCTAAACGTGTTCGCCCGATTTCTTAGCCTCTCTGAACGATATGAAGGTCAACGAGGCCCAGCAAAATTCGCGTCCGATCTCCAATACCACGTAGTTCTTAGGACGCTGTCTTCCCGACTTTTCGAAGCGTTTGAGTTTCTCAAAGAAGTTAACGCAAAAAATAAGGGCATAGCTCCTGAGATACTGAATCTTATTCAAAATAGTACTGAAAAAATTGAAAAACTTGGCGTTTCAGAAGGTTATGCCATAAATCGAAATATTAGGAACGAAACTACCTTTCACTACAAATATAAGACTGCTCTCAAAAATGCACAGACTTTGCCTGACGACGCAGACGCCTCAGTTTATGTTAATTCCATGGACGGCAATTCCTATTTCGTGCTGGGAGAGAGTTTAGTTTTCTTTGAGCGTCTACGAAGGTTCGCTCATTCGGACAAAAAGTTCGTAGACCCGGAAGTGCTGGCAGATAGCTGGATAAGTTGGTCGTTGGAAGTTGTTAGACTTCTAAAGCACTTACAAGCGGATTTATTTGGCGTGGTAATTGAGAGGACAGAAAAAAAGGCTAAGAAGACACACTACTTCGTGAAAACAGAATTGGTCGCGGAAGGTGGCCGCGATGTACTTCCGGTTTTTGTTCGGAGCAGTCAATGATCCGCCTCATCGAAAAAGGCCTGATGTTCGGCAATCTCGTCCACATCTCCAGCCCGGCCTTAGTCGAGAGGTATAACCGCGCGCTGCAGCATCTGGCGGGCAAGACCACTCAGCTTTCGGATTTTCATGTGGATATCTCGGGCTATTCGCCGGAGGTGGGGATTGAGTTGGAGGACGAGCTCTACCTCAACCCCAACGGGGTCAACCGGCAGTTCATCCTGCTGACGACCGAGCAGAAACGCGCGCCTTTGCTGAACGTCAAGTTCTCGACCTCGCGCGATATCCTGCGCGAGTTTATCGAGATGAATGAAGCGCATTTGTTTGCCCTGACCGCCACTGATGCGGTGGCCGGAGAGCTGGTGAACTCGGTCTTCAAGCTCAGCAGTCCCCGTGATTTGTTTAATCTGCGCAAGATCGAGATTGAGGCCGACACCGCAGGCGGCACCTTGCGCAAGGCGCAGCAGCTGGCGGGCATGGTCGAACAGTTCAAAACCGCCGAGGACGCCTGGTTCGACGATGTGCTGATCGCCAGGATGATCGAGACCGCCAAGGAGACCGGCGACGTTACGCGCAACCCCGTCCATCTGCGCCACACGGATTTTGAGCAACGCAACTTCTGGACGGCGCATTTCGGCGGGCTGTACCTGTTCCCGGACCTGGATCACCCGGCGGCGATTTGTATGGGTGACAAGCCTGACGATTTGCCGATCAAATACGTTTTTGACCCGTCGCAGCGGAACCAGATTGCAAAGTTTCTGGGTTACAATGATCTGGTCGAACCCATCGTCAAGGCGCGCGGCGTGGATGCCGCCGCAATCCTGCAGCAGAAGATGGATTTCCTGACTGTCGACGCGGCGGCGGATGCGGATGTCGACCTTACCGGGCTGGACCGAAGCGATATGCGGCGGTTGGCGCGCAATCACTCGGATCGCTTGCCCGAAGCCTATCACGGCCTTGCGCAACTGCTGCGCTGGGCAAGCGACGGGGGGCCGTGGCCGCGTATCACGTCGGATCATCCGGCTTATTTCTACACTTTGCGCGCCGCTGACACGCCGAACCGTGATCTGGTGAATATGCTGCTGGCCGAATTGGCCCCGCTGGATCCACGCCAGATGTTCATCTGCCACAAAGAGCTGTTCTATAACACCTATTCCAGATGGCCCGAGAGCAAGAAAGCCTATGTTGCCGACTTCCTCGCGCGCGAGTATCAGGTGGACAAGCAAGGGGCCCGTGCCGCGCTGTTCGGCCATGAGCCGGACATGAGCGGCGAAGACCGGGTCAGCGATGACATAATCGCGCGGGTCGGTCCGTGGGGTTCGGTAAGGAAAGGCTGAGATGTTCGGGTTATTGCGCCTTTTGCTGATCTTGTTGGTGATCCAAACGATCGCCTATGTCGCGCTGTCTTTCTACTCGCGCGGGATACGCCGTCGTAAACTGGAAAGCTGGTGGGACGAGAAGGGCAAGTCGGGCAATAAGGACGCCTTTGTCGAACGCGGGTTGCATGTGTATGACAATTCGTTCCGGCGCAAACTGATCCTGGGTGTCTATATTGTGCCATGGGTGGCGATTGGCGCGCTGATCTACATCGTGAATTACATGTGAGGGTTTAGGCATGGCCTACGTGAAATGGGCGTTCATCATCATCTTCTGGGGAACGATCGCTGCGGTCCTGCAATACTCGCTGCCGCAACACGACGTTGTGCGTATCGTAAACACCTACGAAGAGCGGCAGGATCTGAACGACTGGACACGGATATTCTGGTCCGAACCCGAAGACCAATCGACCAGCCTGTCTAACCGGGATGTGCAATTCATTCAGGCCGTGCGCGAAAATGGCAAGCCGATCGTGTACCGAAACGAAGACACCGGGTGGGGGTGGCCACCCTACTTCAAGTTCGACACGGCGAACCTTTACACCGAAGCTAATGATGCGAAATCGACCAAGGAAAACCCGAAATGGGTGGTCGTGACCCATTACGGGTGGCGCAACGAGTTCATGTCGATCTTTCCCAACGCCATTTTCATCAAACATGTGGAAGGGCCGGATGCGCAGGTCATTCCCTGGTTCAACATCATTTTCCTGACAATTTTTGCCGCGCTGGTCTGGGCGGTTTGGGTGCGCTGGCGCAGGTTCCGGAAGGCCCGAATTGATCCGATGATTGAGAATGTGGAAGACGGCTTTTATGCTGCCGGCGACGCGATTGAAGAACGCCGAAACAGATTTCAGCGCTGGCTGGACAGCTGGAAGTCGAAATAGGCCTTAACGTCGCGGGCATGTTCTCAGCACGCCCGTTGGGCCAGAGATGCCGGCTACCTGACGACAAATTCTGCGTGCAAGGCACCCGCCGCCTTGATGGTTTTCAAGATGTCGATCATATCCTGGGGCGACACCCCCAGCGCGTTCAGGCCTGCGACAACCTCCGACAGGGTCGTAGCTTCGGGGATTTCGGCAAGGCCAGTTCCTTCTTCCTCTTCGATCCCCGCAATAGTGCGCGGCACGATTACTGTTTCGCCCTTGGCAAACGGGTTGGGTTGCACGGCAATCGGCGCTTCCTGAACTGTCAGGGTCAGATTACCCTGAGAGACAGCCACACGCGATATCCGGACTTCCTGCCCCATAACGATAGTGCCGGACCGCTGATCGACGACCACACGCGCTTTTGCTTCCGGCTCGACCAGAATATTCTCGATTCGCCCGATGGCATGGGCCGTTGATACTGCCTGAGTTGCAGCAATGTTGAGCTCAACCGTGCCTGAATCGCGCATGATTGCCACAGCTCTGTTGAACTCGGTGTTTATGGCGAATTCGATACGCGCGGCCGTGGTGAAATCGGGTTCTCTCAATGCCAGGCGCATTTGGGTCAAAGTTGACAAGTCGAACTCAATTTCACGCTCAACACGCGCGCCGGACGGGATCACACCCGAGGTTGGTACCCCGCGCACGACCGACGCGGCCTCTCCTTCAGCGGAAACGCCACCTGCAAGGATTGTGCCTTGTGCAACCGCATAGATTTGCCCGTCTGCTGCGTTAAGTGGGGTCATAACCAGCGTCCCACCCAATAGGCTGTTTGAATCGCCTATCGCCGAAACCGTTACATCGACTTGGCCGCCGACTCTGGCAAAAGGCGGCAGACTGGCTGTCACCAAGACGGCTGCCACATTCTTAGGCCGAAAATCCTCGCCCGTTACGTTGACACCCAAACGCTCCAAGATGTTGGACATGATCTCTTCGGTGAAAGGGGAGTTGCGCAATCCGTCACCGGTTCCGTTCAAACCGACAACCAGGCCATAACCCACAAGATCATTACCTCGGACACCGTCGAAATCGACGAGGTCCTTGAGGCGGATTGCCCCCGCCCAGGCCATACCGGGAAGAAGGATCAGAAGAAGTATCAGCGCCCTCATCTCAGGAAATTCACCAGCGAAAGGTTCGCATTGCGAACGGTTACCGAATAGAGGCTTTCCAACTGAAACTGCACCGTTTGCAATTTCGCCGCTGTTTCATAAGGATCTGCTGCGATCAGCTCGTTCCGGCTGAATTCCAGACTGGTTCGGGCCATCGAATTTCGCGTGGCGGCCTGTTCGATGCGGGCCTCGGCGCTGCCGACCTGGGCCTGCAGGTTTACTGTGGCATCCTGTGCGTTGGCCAGATCGACGCCCAGCTGTGTGAACAATGCAGTGCGCTGATCGGAAGAAAGAGCCAATGTATTGTCGGTGGCTATTGCTGCTACGGCAACATCCCTCAGGGCTGCCTTGAATGCTGGGTCGGTTGCCGAGAGTGGCAGCGTAACGCTTTCATTTTCCGAGATCTGCATAGAAGAGAGCGTGGTGTTCGCACCCTGATAAATCATGGCGTCAAACCCGGCAGGGCTATTGAACCATGTGTCGGCAGCCAGGCGTATGTCTGAGACGGTCATGGCCCCCGTCAGTTGTGTCTTCAACGCAGCCAACAGCGTGTCGGTCGATGGCAGTGGCGAGACATCCGTGGCTGTACCCGAAAACAGACTGCGTCCACCAACCCGTGTGTTCAACGCCGATACCATCGTGTCGAGCTCATTCCTGGCATGATCTGACGCCTGTGCATGATTTACAGGCTGATTGGCCGTCCCGTAGGCCAACAGAGACGCGGTTATTTCGCCAACCGAATCTCCAAATGTCTTCAGGCTCAACTGCATGGCATCCGTGAACAGGGCCATTTCGGCTGTGGCGATGCCAAAGGCGTCGAGTCTGGCAAGCGAACGGTCCAAATCCAGGATCTGAGAGTAATCTCCGCCAAGCCGGCCAGATATGTCCTGCACTTTGCCGGTGGACATCTCGTAAGAGAGGGTTTCAATCTGTGTTTTGATTTCAGTGGCGCGAGTGCGAAGGGTCATACCGCGCGCCAGATCGCCGATGGCAGTAAAGTTCATGCTCATAACCTCAGAAGCGTTTCCATAAGCTCATCGACAACCGAGATGACACGTGCGTTTGCTGCGTATGTCTGTTCGATCTGCATGAGGCGCTGTAGTTCCTGATCCGTATCGACGCCCTGTTCGGCCTCAATCTGTGACATTTGTTGTTGGCTGTTGCTGGCAAATGCCTTCCGCCGCTCCGCGGCTTGAGATTGCGCCCCGGCTTTCGATATAAGCGCCTCGGTCAACTCGGCGGCGCGCATGTTTCCAGTGCCAAACAGCCCGCCAGGTACGGTGCGCGCATCATTCAGAATGGCACCGAAAGCACGCAGTTGCGACGCTTGTCCGGGATCGCCCGGTGTTGCGGCACCCAGCCCGGCGCGGAGCTTCCAGCTGTCGCCGCCGTTGTCGGGGTCTGCAACCGAATTCAGCGAAATGCGCGATGACAGCCCGACAATGGTTATCGGGTCGAACCGATTTCCGTTGTCCGTGAAAAAACCGGGATCTGTCGCATGTGCCGTGGGATCCAAGCCCGGCGTTTCAAATCGTTCGATAAGATCGCGGGCAACGGTGTCAAGCTGCAACTGTGCCTCAACCGCCAATTCATCACGGACCGAAAACTGCGCTGCCAATGCGCCACCGCGGATTTGCGCAGTGTCCCCGCTGGTGCGCACCGGATTGCCGTTCATTGACAATCCGGACAGCAGACCATTTGCAACCGTCATGTGGGGTTTCGTTTCACCGGTCGTGGAAAAGGTGAACTCGGACGCCTTACCCTCCAAAAGTATCAACCCGCCGTCTGAATAGAGGGATACCTGATCGTTGGCGCGTGGCACAACGTTGACCGGGATCAGGGTATTGACCTGATCGATCAGGACTTGCCGTTGATCCAGCAAGGCCCCGATATCTCCGCCGGAATTCTGAATGGCCGGAATCTTTGCGTTCAAAATTTCGATGTCTTTCAGAACCAGGTTCAGGCTTTCGATCTGAGCGCCTATCTTGCGGTCCGCGTCCGAGCGTGCCTGTCGCACGCCTTCAGAAGCCGCATTCAGCCCTGCCGCAAGATCGCTCGCCGCGCGCGCCACTTGATCAAGTCTTTCGATCGAGTCGGGGAGACTGGCCGCGGTGATGAAGTTGTTTTCCAAGGCAGACATACGGCTGGCAAGGGATGGCGTGCCGTCTGCTGTTCCCACAAGGTTTTCGAACCGTGAACGGAAATCTGAGATGGCGGATTGAAAGGCAAGCTCGGCGTCTGACGATCGTCTGTTGGCCGTCAGAACCGGATCCTGATGCCGGATCACCCCAACCGTACGCACGCCATTGCCAGTTATGGGGCTTGTCGCCAGTTCAAGGGACCTGCGCGCATAGCTTGGTGTCAGGGCATTCGCTATATTCCCCGACACCACAGCGGCCCCGCGACTGGCCGCTGTCAGCCCGCCCAATGCGTTATTGAGTGCCGTCGACATATTCATGAGGCTGCTCCTTTCCTTTGGTCAGTGCCTGGATCAGCGCTTCAAGTTGGTCGTTTCCTGAAGCATCTCGTCCACCGTCTGGATCACCGTGGCGCTGGATGAATAGGCGCGTTGTGTCTGGATCAGTGATGTCAGCTCGGTTGCCACATCCGTGGTGGATTCCTCGCGCGCGAAAGAAACGATATCTCCGGTTGGGCCTTCGCCCGCGTTCCACAGAAAGAACGTGCCGCTTTCGCGGGATGGCGCGTAGGTTTGACTGTCCAGTGCCGTCAAGCCGTTGGGATTGGGAACATCGGCCAGCGGGATCTGGAACATTCGGCGGCTGACACCGGTATCGTAGAATGCATAGACATAGCCACTTTCATCGACCTGAACGCTGGTCATCGTACCAACGGCAGAGCCATCCCGCGTGATTGAAACCGGAGCGAATGTATCGGATAGCTGAGTAATGCCATCGGCATCGCCGATCAGCCCGATATTGACCTCCATCGGGCCGCCAGCGACGTTGACCATGACACTGCCGGTTGCCGGATCGTAGGCGCCGCCGGTTACAGGGGTGACGCTGGCCAGAGTGCCCCCGGCTGTTCGGTTGTCGGTAAAGGTCAAAGTATATTCCCCGATAACCACGCCGCCGGATGCCGAGTCGCGCAGAACCATGGTCCATTCATTGCTGCTGCCGGTTGCCGGAACGGTCGGGATCAGTTGGATATCAATACTTTCGGATTTTCCGAGATTGTCGAAATACTCGACCGATAAAGGCTGTGTGTCACCTGGCGCACCCGCATCTGTCGCCGTTGCGGGAAGGTTCATACTCAGGTTCATCTTTGTCGTCGGGGCACCGGACAACTGATTGACGCTCAACTGAATTGGTTCAAGCGCGGCGGGCGTGTCGCGTGGAACGGGCGGGATGGACCCGTCTGCCGCAGCACGCCATCCCAATAGAACAAGGCCGGATTCGGTCACCAGATATCCTTCGTCATTGGTCCGGAAGGAACCCGTGGTCGTCAGCAACATCTCGTTGGAATTTGAGCCGACCTGCGAGCTGGATCGCACCGGCAACATGCCGCGTCCGCGCACTGCCAAATCGGTAGAGTTGCTGGTGGTCACCAGTGATCCGCGCTGGTCAATCATGCGCTGGCTGGTCGTGCGCACGCCCCCTGCCGAATAACTGCCACCCTGACCAGACGTGACCATCGAATGAAAGTCAGTTTCCACCCGTTTGTATCCGTAGGTAGAAGAGTTTGCGATATTGTCGGAAATCGTGGCCAGCCTGTTGGCGTTGGCCTTCAACGCTGCCACACCGGCATTCAGCGAAGAGGAAATGGTCATTGGCGCGCCCTTCTGTTGCGTCAAGCTTCGATGCAACAGGTAACGCGCTGCCCCTTAACAGCGCGCTAACAGGTAAAATGCGTTCTATCCTTTAGGGTCGACGCAGAAATATCACTTCGATTCGGTTGTTCCGAACTGCCATCGGATTGTCGGTGAAGAGTTTTCTGTCAGCATGACCTGTGATGCGATCCATACGGCTTGCCGCCACGCCTTTGTCCTGTAACAGCTGGCGGACTGATTGCGCCCGGGCAGTGGACAGATCCCAGGCGGTATTACGAACCTGCACAACAGGAGATGCGCTGACATGGCCTGTGACTGCAATCGGGTTGGTCACCAGATCCGAAGAACGCGCTATGATCAAAGCAAGCGCCCGCATGATCCCGGTTGGTTTCTCGGAACCGGATTCGAACAATGGCTGGGTATCCGTATCGAATAGCTCAACGACGAATCCTTCGTCGGTGACGCGTGTCACGATATGCCTGAGAAGCTTATCCGACACCTCGCTTTCACCGGTTCGCCCCAAAAGCTGAGCTTCAAGCGTCGAGAAGTCTTCGGTGTCACCTTTGCCACCACCGTTGGCGTTCACACCGGTTGATCCGCGCGCCTGACGGGATTCAGTTGCGTGTTTGGTGCTGGCCCCGGCACCATCCCGCAGCAACGTCTTTTCCGACAACATACTGTCGCCGCCAAAGGCACCGTCTCCGCCGCCGGATTCGGGGCTCAGAGGGATTGTAGGGGCGAAGTAATCCGCCAATCCTTTGCGTTGCTGTTCAGTTGTCGCGTTCAGCAGCCACATCAACATGAAGAAGGCCATCATGGCCGTGACAAAGTCGGCATATGCAACTTTCCACGCCCCGCCGTGGTGACCATCACCACCCGACACACGCTTCTTCTTGATGATGATTGGCGCCGCATTGGTCTGCGCACCCATCTCCACCACCTATATTATCACCCGAGTATCTGCCTAGCAGCGCAGGTCTTAAGGTGGTCTTAATACTTAAAAATGTTCAGAGTTCCGCCTAGCGTGGCAAGCTAATCGATGCACGGCGCAGAATCAATGACAGGCGATCAAAACTGTTTTCGATTCCCTCAGACTCTGGTTTGGCAAAAAAGGCGTCCAGTTCCTCATGGATGCGAACAGCCTGATCCAGCAGCGGGTCAGACCCTTCGGCATACAGCCCGGCCTTGATCATCACTTCGGACTGCTCGTAACTGCCCACGAGTTTTCGGGTTTCGGTGATCATCTGGTTCTCGGCCTCGGATGCGGCTCCTGGCAGGCTCCGCGACACTGATCTGCTGACGTCAATGGCCGGGAAACGTCCCCGTTCGGCGATGTTACGGCTCAGCACAATGTGCCCGTCCAAAACGCCGCGCAGAATGTCAGCGATGGGTTCATCCATGTCCGAACCGGCCACCAAAACGCTGAACACTGCGGTAATATCCCCCTGTTCCTGCGTTCCGGGGCCTGCGCGTTCGCAAAGACTGGCGATCAGGGGTGTGACAGAGGGTGGATATCCCCGCAAAGACGGCGATTCCCCCATAGAAACAGCAATTTCACGATGCGCTTCGGCAAAGCGGGTCACAGAATCAGCCAAAAAAAGAACGTTCAGCCCCAGATCCCGCAGATACTCAGCCATCGACATGGCCGACCAGGCGCACCGCCTGCGCGCCAACGCCGACTGGTCAGAGGTGGCAGCCACCACGATCGTGCGTTTCATGGCTTCGGGGCCAATGGCCTGCGCGACAAATTCATTCACCTCGCGTCCGCGTTCGCCAATAAGCGCGACTACGACGACATCGGCCTGCATGGACCTGGCCAGTGTGGAAAGCAGGGTCGATTTTCCGACACCCGACCCGGCGAACAACCCCACCCGCTGACCGCGCACGACGGGCAACACAGTGTTGAGAACCGACAAGCCGGTGGCCATCCTCTGCCCCAACGGTTTGCGCGCCACGGCTGGTGGAGGGGTTTGCATGATATCGCGCGTCTGCGGGCCGCTCAGCAACGGCTTTCCATCCAAGGGTCTGCCAAAGGGGTCGATTACCCGTCCAAGCCAGTGCAATCCTGGTGCAAAATCCGGTGATGGGTCAAGGTAGACGCGATCCCCCAGGCTAACGCCGTCGGGCGCCGCATTGGGAAGCATTTTGATATGGCCAGCACTGACATGAAGCACCTCGCCCGCAAGATCGGACCCGACGCGCCGCCGCAATGTCAGCAAATCCCCGACCCGGGCATGCGTGTTCAATCCACCGATCTCGATCAGACCCTGTGCGACGCCGGTGACCAGCCCCACGTGACGGACTGCGGTCATCCTGTCGAGCTCGTGTTTCAGAAGTACCGGGTCGAGATCAGACATCGTGGCGTCTCCAACTGAGTTCTGAAAACGGTTTCTAAAGGAATCGGGGTTAAGCCTTGATTGAAATTGATCGAGGGAGAAGCCCCGATGTTCTATGACCTGAACGTCTTTAAGACAGCGTACGCAATGGCAACCCATGCAGGGCAACGGCAGGCGATCATTGCGCGAAACATGGCCAATGCGGATACACCGGGCTATCAACCGCGCGATATCGAAGCCTTTCAGAAAGCTTTCGAAACCACCGGGCATGACGTGACCATAAAAGCCACTCGGCCGGGCCATCTGCACGGCAGTATGGGTGCGCAAAACTGGGCTGAGGTTGAAGCTGTCCCATCAGGCGATCCCAATGGCAATGGCGTGTCGCTTGAGGAAGAGATGCTGAAATCGGTCGATGTCAAACGACAGCATGACCGAGCGTTGGCGATCTACAAATCCTCGATGGACGTTCTGCGCACCAGTTTGGGTCGCGGATAAGGGGCGGCAGGTATGAGCGATTTTTCCCATTCCCTTGCTGCGTCAGCCAGTGCCCTGCGCGCACAATCCGCACGGCTGCGGCATGTGTCCGAAAACATCTCGAACGCAGACACGCCCGGCTATCGGCGCAAGACTGTACCGTTTGAAACCGTGCAGAAAAACGGTGGGGACATGGTGCAGGCCGGCCGCGTGACGCTTGATCAGCGTTCGCTGAGCCGCATCTACGACCCCGGTCATCCGTTGGCAGATGAAAGTGGTCACTACCAAGGCTCCAACGTCGATTTGATGATTGAAATCGCGGACGCCAGGGAAGCCCAGCGCAGTTATGAGGCCAATCTAAAGATGTTTGATCAGACGCGGCAGATGTCGTCGTCGCTGATGGAATTGCTCAGAAAATAAGGACAACCAGAATGGATATCCGATCACTCAACGCCGCGCAGAATTATGCCGGCGCACGCTCTGCCACACAGGCCGATCCCGATCATAGCGGGGCGGCACAAGGATTGAGGGCGACCTTTCAGGACTTTGCAACCACGCTGAGACACAGCGAACAGATATCTCAGTCTGCGATGGTCGGTCAGGCTGATCCCCATGCACTTGTTCAGGCGCTGGCCCAGACCGAACTGGCGGTAGAAACCGCGGTGATCGTCCGCAACAAAGTGGTCGAAGCCTATCAGGAAATCCTAAGAATGCCGGTCTGACCCGATGCTCAGCGAAGGGCTTTTTTATGACATCGTTCGTCAGGCGTTGTGGGTTGCGGTCATCACATCCGTCCCGATCCTTGCCGTGGCGCTGGTTTCTGGCCTGATTGTCGGTCTGTTCCAGGCGCTGACCTCGATTCAAGAGATGACCCTGACTTTCGTTCCCAAATTGATCGCCATTGTCGTCGTGTTCTGGATTTCGATGGGGTTCATGACTCAGACCCTTGTTACGTTTTTTACCGGAACGCTTGTTCCCTTGATTGCAGGAGGCCGCTGATGGACACGGCTTACGTCACCCTGTCCCGCCAGTCCGGGCTGATGAATGAAATGCGGCTGGTGGCGAATAACATCGCAAACGCCAACACGACCGGATATCGCCAGCAAGGGCTGGTGTTTTCGGAATACGTGCGGGACATGCCGAACAATCCGTCCCTCTCCATGAGCCGGGCCGAGGCGCGTAACACATCGTTGCAACAAGGCGTTCTTACGGAAACCGGAGGGCAGTTTGATTTCGCCCTCGAAGGGGACGGGTTTTTCACGGTTGAAACCCCGGATGGTAACCGTTTGACGCGCGCGGGCAGCTTCTCGCCAAACGCCGAAGGCGATCTGGTTGCGATGGATGGCGCACGCGTTCTGGATGCCAACGGTGCCCCTGTCTTTATCCCGCCCGATGCAGCTTCGATTGATGTCGGCAGTGATGGAACGTTGAGTGTCAACGGCCAGTTTCTGGGCCAGTTGGGCGTTTTCAATGTTACTGATCCGCAGGAGCTGGTCCGCGAAGGAAATACGCGGTTTCGTGCCAACGGTGCGATAGACCCGGTTGATGAACCCGTTGTTTTGCATCGCTTTCTCGAAGGTTCAAACGTCAATGCCATTCAGCAGGTGACCCGCTTGGTGGAAATCCAGCGCGCGTATGAGCTGGGGCAAAGTTTTCTTGACAGCGAAGACGAACGCGTGCGCGGGGCGCTCAAGGCGCTGATGCGCTGAACGGTATAAGGAGAGTTTGACATGCGAGCCCTGAAAATTGCCGCCACCGGAATGACCGCGCAACAGATGCGGGTCGAGACGATTTCGAACAACCTGGCAAACATGAACACCACAGGCTACAACGCCCGCCGGGCCGAATTTGCCGATTTGCATTATCAACAGATGGCGCGCGCCGGAACTGTAAACGCCTCGGACGGAACAGTATTGCCAACGGGTATTCAACTTGGTCTGGGCGTGCGGCCCGCAGCTGTTACCGTGCAACTGGAACAAGGTGCCTTGTCAGCCACCGGCAGTGATCTGGACGTGGCGATCGAGGGGCGCGGATATCTGGAAATCACATTGCCCAGCGGTCAGTCCGCGTATACACGTGACGGCAGCCTCAAGCGGTCGGCAGAAGGTCTGATCGTCACCTCCGACGGTTATGCGGTTTCGCCGGAACTCACCGTTCCCGACGACGCAAGGTCAATTTCAATCAATGCCGCGGGCGAGGTCTATGCATATTTCGACGACTCTCCCGAGGGGCAGTTGCTGGGTGAGTTTGTCTTTGCCAGCTTTTCGAACGCCAAGGGGCTGGAAGCCATTGGCGGCAATCTGTTCACGGAGACCGAGGCGTCGGGTGCCCCGGTACTGGGAACTCCGGGAAGTGATGGGCTGGGCACATTGCGGCAGGGCTATCTGGAAGACAGCTCGGTCGATGCAGTGCGCGAGGTAACCGAACTTATCGAGGCGCAGCGCGGCTATGAGATGAATGCCAAAGTCATCTCGGCAGTGGATCAAATGATGAGCGCGACAACGCAGGTGCGATGATGCGAGGACTCGGCATGTACTTGGCACTCCTGGCTCCAATTGCAGCACAGGCTGACATTGTGGTTCCAACACGCACGATCCGGGCCAAGGAAATCATTTCCGCAGCGGATTTGAGAACAAGCCCGACGGATGTCCCCGGCGCAGTGGCTGACCCTGATTTTCTGATCGGGCAAGAGGCGCGGGTGGCACTTTATCCAGGCCGGCCGATCCGAATCACTGATGCAGGACCCCCCGCCATCGTTGACCGCAACGATCTGGTCGTCCTGATATTCGACCGCCAAGCCTTGTCGATAACTGCGGAAGGCCGCGCCTTGGGACGCGGTGCTGCCGGGGACCGCATCCGGGTCATGAATCTGTCGTCCAGAACAACTGTAACTGGCCAAATCCGCGTGGATGGCCAAGTCGAGGTTAAGTGATGACCGGACTGTCGAAAACTCTTCTTCTTATAGCTTTGTCGTTGGCCGCGTGTGGCCGTCTGGATCATCTTGGCAAGCCGCCGAGTTTTACACCAAGTGAAGAGTCTCCCGAGCAGGTTGCCATGCTGTGGCCGGGTCTGCCCTTGCACACGCAACCACAACGCACTGTTGACCGCTCATCTCTATGGAGCGGAGGGCAGCAATCGTTGCTGGGCGACCAGCGGGCGATCAAGAAAGGTGACATACTGACAGTGGTCATCGAGCTGGATGAAAAAGCTGAGATATCAAACAACACCAGACGGTCCAGGTCAGGCTCGGAAAACCTTGAGGTTCCTGGCCTCTTTGGCTTGCCCCAGCGCGTACAAAAGCACCTACCAGACGGGGCATCGCTGGATGATGCTGTGTCAATCGAAGCGGATTCCTCAAGCTCCGGGCGGGGATCTGTGAGGCGAAACGAGAAACTGACGCTACGTGTCGCCGCGACGGTCCTAGATGTTCTGCCGAACGGGGTTCTTTCGATTTCCGGCTCGCAGGAACTGCGGGTCAATTTTGAGCTGCGCGAGCTTTTGGTGGCCGGGTATGTGCGTCCTCAGGATATCTCGCGTCAAAACGAAGTTACCTACGACAAGATCGCCTCGGCGCGAGTGTCTTATGGTGGAAGAGGTCAGATTACGGATGTTCAGCAACCCCGATACGGCCAGCAAGTTCTTGACTCACTCTTGCCGTTCTGAGGTGCGACCGTGATTGCAAAATTGGTTCCAGTCGTTTTCCTGATTGTCGGCCTGGGTGCGGGTGTCGGTGCCGGGCTGTTTCTGTCACCTTCGGGCAAGCCCGACAAAACAGCCGCCGAAAAAGAAGTGGCAAAAGAAGAGAAGGCCGGTCACGAGAAGTCTGAAAAGTCCAAGGAAAAAAAGCCAGCCTATGGGTATCTAAAGTTGACCAAACATTTTGTCGTTCCGGTGGTTGGGGATGACGAAATCGAAGCGATGGTCACTTTGTCCCTCAGCCTTGAGGCGAACACAGCAATTGAAGAAACTTTTTATTCCATTGAGCCCAAGCTGCGGGATGGCTTTCTTCAGGTTCTGTTTGATCACGCAAATACCGGGGGATTTGATGGGACGTTCACAGAATCCCGGAATCTGGATGTCTTGCGTAAGTCCTTGTTGGAAGTGGCGAAAAAAGAACTGGGCGAAGATGTTTCAAAAGTGCTGATCATGAGCGTGAACCGTCAAGATACCTGACGAAGGTCGCTTCACGGCGCGGATCCGGCCAGCATTAACGGGTTTGCTTTCGCACGACGGCCTGCCGATGGCTTTTCAGCTGCTGCTCCCGCAGGGTTGCGACGGCTTGTTTGCGGCCAAATGCAATTCTGAGCGCTTCCAGACCGGCAATTTTCTGAGCGCGTGTTTGGGCAAGTCGCATATTCAACGTGCGGCGCGTGGCAGATTCCCAGCCATTCCAAAGAATGTCGGCCCCCGATATCTGATATCCTTCGATTAACCCGCTGGCTTTGCGCATCTGGTCAAGCTGAAGATCCAGTTTCGCCAATTGGTGCTGAATCCTGGCCTCGGCCTCGAGGATCGGGCGGAGTGTCTGAAATTGCTTCTGGAAAGCGACGTCGGCTATTTTTTCCAGCCCGCTTAACTGAGTGTCCTTCAACGGATCTGCTCCCTTGAACGTTTCCGCATCGCTTCGGCGAACCTGATTGCAGCGGCAACAGGGCGATAATGTTCTTCGGCGATCTCCTGCCCGATGTCGACAGTTGCGTGAAGCGCACGCGCCGTCGGAGGATCCGAGCGGATCGGAACGCCGGCCTGAGCCGCAGCAGAACGGATTGAAGCGGCTACTGCATCCACACCCTTGGCGACACAAACAGGTGCGCTGCCAGTAGCCCTGGACCACTTCAGTGCAACGGCAAAATGGGTGGGGTTAACGATAACAACATCCGCGCCCGGAACATCTGCCATCATCTGGCTGGAGGCGATCTCCTGCGCACGTTGACGGCGGTGTTGCTTTACATACGGGTCGCCTTCGGCGTCCTTAGTTTCATCCTGGATCTCTTTGCGCGACATGCGGTTCTTGCGCATGTGCTCGGTGTATTGCCACAGAAAGTCGATAACGCCGATGCCCAGGGCGATGGCTACCACAATGAACAGGAAGCGAAACAACAGGTTCATCATCAGCAGTATGGATGACTTTGCCGGGGCCGCGCTGGCAGACAGAATTTCAACCAAGTTCGATTTGATGAAAAGTGCGAGGCACAGGCTGTAAATCACCAGTTTGGTTGTACTCTTGGCAAACTCGAACAAACCACCGCGCCCGAATTTGTTTTTGGCATTCGAAACAAGGGATATCCGCGAAAGCCTTGGCTTCAGTTTGCTGGGGGCGAATACCAGTGAGCGCTGGGCAATCAGGTTTAACAGAACGGCCACCGCGGGCAGGCAGAAAAGCACGGCAATGGGTGGCAATGCGCCGCTCAGAATTCCGGCAACCGTCGCTGTTGCAGGCCCGGTGTACAGAAGGTTCGCAATCTGGTCGGATTGGTCTATCAGGACCATGAACAGATTCCCCAGCTGCGTGACGGGGTACTGCCCTGCTGCCAACAATGCGACCAGCAGCCCGGTATATGCCGCAACAACCGACAAGTCGTTGGACTTGGGAACCTCACCCTTTTCACGGGCTTTCTGAAGCTTTTGTGGCGTCGGCTCGTATGACTTGTCGCTGTCGTCATCGGCACCGCTCATCGCTGGCCTCCGATCGGGTTCATGAAGAAGGCAATCAGCGCGTCAGACCAAACAGAGACGATCAATGGTGCGCCCGAAAACAGCAGAAACAGCCCGGCAAATGTTATTGCTGGCGCGCCCACAAAGGCGACCATCAATTGCGGCATGGCCCGGTTGATAACCCCAAGTGCAAGATTGTAGATCAACGAGGCGATAACGAATGGCGTTGCCAGCGAGAAGGCCAAACCAAAGCTGCGTGAGATTTGTTGCACACCCCAATGGGACAAGTCTGCCGAGCTTGGTGCCAACCCCATGGGGAATAAAGCATAACTCTGGATCAGGAATTGCGCGGCCCGAACGTGCAAGCCCATGATGACGGCAAGCGTTATCCCCGCGATCGTCAGCAGATATCCCATCGCCGGAACAGGATCAGCGGCCGCTGCACCCAGCAATTGCGACAATGACGTGGATTGCGCGGCAATGGATCCGGCGGTTTGCAGCGCCAAAACAAACAGCCGCAACCCTGTTCCAAGCGCCAGTCCAATCAGGATTTCTGCCCCGACCAACCGTCCCAGCGTCCTGAGGCTGGGAGACAGGTCGAAAGGTTGGGTTGCCGGAAAAATGATCAGGGTAAAGGCGACGGAAATCCCCAGTTTCATCCGTGTTGGAATGCTGCGCTCGCCGAAAGCGGGCAGCAGTGAAACCAAAGCAGAGACGCGCAGAAACACCGCAAAGGCCTGCCAGAGCGGTTCGGCCAGCTGCGTCAACAATTCTGGCGGCAAAGCGATCACGCGGGAACAGTTCCTACCAGCGCGGGTTTGGCTTCCAATCCGATCTCCTCAAAAGAAAGAACCGGGTTTGAAATGCCGCGAGCATACATGATCGTACGCAGCAATCGGCGTCGCCGGGTCGAGGTCACGACTGCAGGAAACAGACCGTTATCAGCAGATCTGGCGATACTGCTGACCATGCCGTCGGCCAGCTTGTTAAACAGGTTCGGCGGCAGTGCGACATCCAACCCGGCGCTGGGCGCGTCGACCTGATAGGTGTTGAACGTTTCTTCCCATTCGGGAGCCAGTTGGATAAGCGGGATTGAACCGTCTTCGCGCTTCATGTCTGCGACCAGCTGAAATCCGAGACGCTGGCGCACCAATTCGCAAATGGTTTCGGGTTGGGTGGTTGTCAGCCGTGCCTGGGCCACACTTTCAAGGATCAGGGCCATGTTCCGGATCGAAACCCGTTCCTCCAAAAGTAGTCGTAGAACGGCGTGCAATGTGTCGATCGGAACTTTGTCGGGGATCAATTCATCCAGAAGCTTGCGGTTTGCCTCAGCCCGTACCGGGTCGCTCAGACGGGTCATTTCGGTCAGGAGGCGGCGCAGGGATTTCAAGGTCAGCAGGCGTGAGAAGTTCTGTTTGATAATTTCAAGCAGATGCGTTGCCAGGATCTCGGGCGGTGAGACTATGGTGGCCCCGTTCAACGCCGCGTCCTCCTGATGTTTGGGCAGGATCCAACGGGCAGGCGCGCCGTAAACCGGCTCCGTCACGTCGTTGCCTTCGGGCAACAGATCGAACCCGTCCTGAACCAGAGCCAGAACCAGATCGGGGTTCAGAACGCCGCGCGCCTGTTCGACCCCCTGAACCTTGATCACATAGGTTCCGGTTGGCAGGTCGGCTCGATCAGTCAGACGAATTTCGGGCAGGATCAATCCGAAGGTGGACGCCACGTAGGTGCGCATATTGGCGATGCGGGCATCCAACCCGGTCCCGGGATTCAACACCAGACTTACCAGATCAGGTGCGAATTCAAGGTGCACGTCATCCAGATCCAGAATATCACCAATAGCCTGCGAGAAAGGCACCTCGGTTTCGGTCGCCTGCGAATGCAATGACGGGTCCGTTTCTTTCTGCTTTTTCCGAATTCTGTAGGCCGCATATCCAAGCACAGCTGCACCGAGGATGAACGGCAGGAAAGGCAGGCCGGGCACCAGCGCAAACAGGACCATCAGAACTGCCACGGTAGACAGAGCCGCCGGATGCCGCCCGAGTTGGGAGAAAATGGCATTGTCAGTGGCACCCTGTGTTCCGCCGCGCGCCAGCAGCAATGCAGAGGCAATCGAGATGATAACAGCGGGGATCTGCGAGACCAGACCATCACCGACGGTCAGGATTGCATATGTCTCGAACGCCGAAGACACCGGCATTCCGTGCACGATCACCCCCATGACCAAACCCATAACAAGGTTCAAAAGAGTGATCAGAAGACCGGCAACGGCATCACCTTTGACAAATTTCGACGCACCGTCGAGCGAGCCGAAGAACGTTGTCTCCTGCTGTTCGCGTTCCCGCCGATCCTTGGCTTGCTGATGGTCGATGGCCCCGGCTGACATGTCGCTGTCGATGGCAAGTTGCTTGCCCGGCATCCCGTCCAGTGCAAAGCGAGCGCCCACTTCGGCCATACGGGCGGCCCCTTTGGTGATGACCATGAAGTTCACGATCAGCAGCACCCCGAATACAACAAGACCCAGAAAGATGCTGCCGCCCATGACGAAATTGGCGAACCCTTCGATCACGTCACCCGCTGCGTTGGGTCCGGTATGCCCCTGACCGATGATCAGTTTGGTTGACGAGACGTTCAGCGACAGGCGCAACATCAGCGATGCCAGAAGAATCGTTGGGAAGGATGAGAAATCCAACGGACGCTCGATGAACAGCGTCAGTGTGAAAATCAGGATGGCAAGCGCGAAAGAGGCGGCTAGCCCGACGTCCAGCACCCAGGCGGGCATGGGCAGGATCATCATGACGATGACGGTCATCAGCGCCACTGCCAACAGGACAGTAGGTGAAAACAGGGACCGGATGTCAAACTGGGGCACGCAGGTATCCTAATTGAAAGGGATGAAAGCAGTTGCTGTGCTATTGGTCGGGACCAGAGAGCCCAGGGAAGTGGTGGCGGGTGTGGCCACTAGCATCGGAATCAAGGGCGCTGCGGCCCTTGTGAACGGATCGAGTGACATACGAGAAAACCCGTGTGAGGACGGGTTGTCCAACTGGGCCATCACTGTCTTGAACCGACCACGATAAGCCTTGGCCAGAGCATTCGTGCGGGAATGGTAGGCCCCGGCCGCAGCCGACCACGAACCAAGCTCGAAATAAAGGTCTTTCAGGAAGCGGGCAGCATAGGTCGCATTTTCATCCGGATCGAACATCGAATCGATCGAGCGGAAGGCATTGCCATGCCATCGATAATTGACCTGAAAACACCCGACGTCAAAGCTACGAGAGCCCGCTTTGAAAATATCGAAAACATAGGCCTTGGCCTCGGCCTCGGACTTGAACCAATACCCCTGGCCTTCGACATTTATAGTCCAGGGCCAGGGCTGCAACATTCCGCCAACTGTTCGCCCGGTTTCAACGCGTGTTATGGCGCGCAGTACATCCAGCGGAACATCTTCGGACAGTGATGCACGGCGCGCGGCCTGATCACAAAGCCCGCCTGTTGGCACATTGTGCATGGCGGTACCCGCCTGCGCCAACAGCACATGCAGTATCATGAAAGCAATCGGTATTCTGTGAATTGACATTCTGCCGGTCCGGGATTCTGGTGTTCCCGGCCAAGCTAGACACCGATCGGTTTACAGAGGGTTATCGCGGCCTCAATTTCGGTCGATCCTGCGCCCGAAAACAACGCTTGTATTGGTGCGCAGGACGCCAGGGATCTTCGCCAGATCGTCCACCAGAATGTCCAGATCCTCCAGCCTCGGGGCATCTGCGGTCAGCATCAGATCGAATTCGCCATTGATCGACAGGCACAGTTTGACCTCGGGATAGGCCTCGAGCCGTTTAAGGATTCGGTTGGTTTCCTTCTGCTGCACTTCCAGCATAACGATGACCTGCACTTTAGGCGTGTCTTCCGTGGACCCAAGGCGCACGGTGTATCCCGTGATTACGCCGCGATGTTCCAGCCGACTGATCCGTTCATGCACAGTCGTGCGGGCCACACCCAGCGAGGCCGCGATCTGCGTGGTCGAGGCACGTGCATTGGCTTGCAGGGCGGCGATAATACGACGGTCAAGCTGGTCCATTGGGGCTCCGGTTTGCGGCAAGTCCGGGTTTAGATCAGATTGACGCCCTTTCTCAAGGCTCACGCGGCATGCGTGGGTGCAGATCATCGATAATGATCGGGTGCGCGTGCGGGCCTACCCCGGCCAGATGCGGATGATCGGTCGGCAGATCGGGGTGATTGTGAACAACCGGTTCCTGATCGTCACGCGGCCAAAGGCTGACTGCTACAATCACACCCGTCATGGACAGAATAGACATACTGCCGAGCGCAACAGTCGGCCCATAGGCAGTCATTATCCACCCAGCCAGCGGATACAGCACCAACCAGCAGCCGTGTGACAGAGTAAACTGTGCGGCAAAGACGGCGGGGCGGTCTTCGGGATGGGCCGAACGGGTCAACAAACGACCCGAAGGCGTAAGGGTTGTAGAATACCCAAAGCCGGTAAAGGCCCAAAAAACGGCAAGGACACCCAGCGTAAGCGGGATCGTCACGGTCAGAACCGAGGCGACGGCCATAGCGCCCGACGCAAGAATGGCTCCGGACAGCATAACCTTGCGATCCTCGATCCGATCCAGCAGGCGGGGCAGAGTGAACGCCGCAAGCATCGACCCGCCCCCAAATCCGGCCAGTGCAATGGCCACGGCGCTTTCGGACAGGCCAAGCGTGGCCCGCACGATGACCACTGTGTTGACGATCACCATCGAACTCAGCGCTGCCGCGCTCCAGTTGAGCGCAAGCAGCCCACGCAGCCGGGGCGTTTTCAGGTAGATGCGAATTCCGCGTGTAGTGCGGTCATAGATTCCGCGTGGTTTGCTGGGCTTGGGCGAGGGCAGGGCGACCGAGACAACCAGAAATGCCGAGGCAACAAACCCCAGCGCTGTGCCCCAGAACAGGCTGTTGAAGCTGACCAGCAACAGAAGTGCCGCGGCAAACATCGGGCTCAGCAGGCTTTCCATGTCGTAGGCCAGACGTGACAGAGACAAAGCGCGGGTATACTCGTTTTCATCTGGTAAGACGTCCGGGATCGTCGCCTGAAAGGCGGGCGTGAACCCGGCCGAGGCGGATTGGAGCACGAAGATCAGCACATAGATTTGCCAGACCTCGGTCACGAAAGGCAGGCATACGGCGACTGCGGCGCGGATCAGGTCCAGAAAAACCAGCATTTTCCGACGGTCCAGCCGTTCGGCAAAAGCGGCGGCCAGGGGGGCCACGGTGACATAGGCCACCATCTTGATTGTCAGCGCGGTGCCCAGCACAAGGCCAGCAGCGTCTCCGGCCAGATCAAAGGCCAGCAGCCCAAGCGCGACTGTGGCCAGCCCGGTTCCGGTCAGGGCGACGATCTGGGCAGCAAACAGGTGGCGGTAGGTCCGGTTTTTTAGAATGCTCAGCATGGTTCAGAGGTATTTCGTGATGGCTTTAAAATCCTCGATCCCGCCGCTATCGCCATCGGAAGACAGGCAATGGTCGATGTGATCATGGATCAAGGCGCGCTTGGCGTTGGTAACCGCTTTTTCAACGGCAAACAGCTGTTGGGCGATGTCAGAACAGGGCGCCTGACCTTCAAGCATGGCAATGACCTTTGCCAGATGCCCGTGGGCCCGTTTCAGCCTTGCCGTGATATGCGGATGCGACTCGCGGGGTAAATTTGTCATGATTTATCCCTATCCCCCCCATAGGGATACTGTCAATCCTGTTGCGGGGATCTGCCCGTGACTTTTAGACGGCGTTGAGTTTATGGACCAATAGACGGCGTTGAGTTTATGGACCAAACCGCCTATCTCGGAGGCGATATCGCACAAAGGAATAATCGGGTGGCGAACCATTTGTACAAAAACGACCTGCCGGACGGGTTGGATCTGGGCCCCGTTGTGGCCATTGACTGTGAAACCATGGGTCTGAACCCACATCGTGACCGCTTGTGTGTGATTCAGATGTCGGGTGGAGACGGCAACAGCCATATCGTGCAGGTGGAAAAAGGCCAGACAGAGGCGCCGAACCTATGTGCCATGCTGGAAAACCCTGACGTACTGAAGCTGTTCCATTTCGGGCGCTTCGACATCGCCGCCCTGTACCATACCTTTGGTGCTCTGGCCGCGCCGGTCTATTGCACCAAGATCGCCAGCCGCCTGGTGCGGACCTATACCGACCGGCACGGGCTCAAGAACCTGTGTCAGGAACTCATCGGTGTCGATATTTCCAAACAGCAACAGATGAGCGACTGGGGCGCAGTCTCACTTACAGACGCTCAATTGGATTATGCTGCGTCAGACGTACTCTATCTGCATCAGCTGCGCGATGCGCTAAACATTCGTCTGGTTCGCGAGGACCGGACTGAAATGGCGCAGGCCTGTTTTGACTTCCTGCCGATGCGTGCGAAACTGGACCTTGCCGGTTGGCCCGAAACGGATATCTTTGCGCACTCATGACCGATACCGAAGCATTCCTGAGAACCGCCCGTCAGGTGGTGACTGACGAAGCCCGCGCGCTGGACGTCCTTGCCGACAGTTTGGACAAGCATTTTGCCGAAGCGGTGCAACTGATCCTTCAGGCCACCGGGCGCATCATCATCAGCGGTATCGGCAAGTCAGGCCACATAGGTCACAAGATTGCGGCCACGCTGGCCAGCACCGGAACGCCTGCCTATTTCGTGCATCCGGCAGAGGCCAGCCATGGGGATTTGGGCATGGTCTCCAAAGGTGATGTGGTTCTCGCGATCTCGAATTCGGGAGAGGCACCGGAACTTGCTAATCTGCTGGCCTTTACGCGCCGCTTTGGCATTCCGCTGATCGGATTGTCCAGCAAACCTGACAGCACATTGATGAAACAGGCCGACGTACATCTTCTGATCCCGTCGATGGGCGAGGCTTGTGGCTATGGTATGGTGCCGTCGATTTCCACGACGCTGACCCTTGCCATGGGCGATGCATTGGCGATTGCCCTTATGAAATACCGCGATTTCCGACCCGAGGATTTCCGCGCCTTCCATCCCGGCGGCAAACTGGGTGCGCAATTGAGTACGGTACAGGATTTGATGCATGTCGGAGAGGCCCTGCCTCTGGTTGCGGCGCATACTCCGATGAGCGATGCGCTGATCGAAATCAGCCAGAAGGGGTTTGGTGTTGCTGGTGTAACGGACCCGCAGGGTCAGTTGGCCGGGATCATTACAGACGGTGACTTGCGGCGCCACATGGATGGGTTGCTGAACAAAACGACCGAGCAGGTAATGACCCCCAACCCCACAACCATATCCCCGGGTGCGTTGGCGGAAGAAGCGGTCGCGATCATGAATGACCGTAAGATCACCTCGCTCTTCGTGGTTGACGAGGCTACATCAGGTCAGGCTTTGGGGCTGCTTCATATCCACGACTGCCTGCGTGTCGGTCTGGGCTGAGGGAGGCTGAGGTGGACAGATATTCCCGCATGGTGCAGTTCCTTAAGGTGCTGTTGCCGCTCGCGGCAATTGTGATGTTGTCCACGGTATTCCTGCTGTCCCGCAGCATCGAAACAAACGTATCCGTGCCCTTCGCGCAGAAAGACATTGATGAGAGACTGGAACAACAGGTGGTAACGCGGCCGGATTACCGCGGAACGACCCGCAAGGGAGAGACCGTGCATATCGAGGCTGTGCAAGCCAGGCAGGGCACCGAGGCGTCGGTTCCGACCGCGTCCGAGTTTCGCGGCCGCTTTGGGCTGCTCAATGGCGGCACAATTTCCCTGGATTCGAATTCCGGCCAGATCCGTCCGGATAGTGGAACAGCAACCTTTGTTGGTGACGTGGTCATCACCACGGCGGATGGTCTCAAGGTTACGACGGATCTGCTCAATACCTCGTTGGATGAAGTCCGGGGCGACACGCCGGGGCAGGTGAACGGAACCGGTCCGATCGGTAACTTTTCTGCGGGGCGTATGACCTTTGGCACTGAAAAAACGGACGGGCCAGTCCATATTGTTTTTACAGATGGTGTGAAGCTGGTATACGAGCCTGAAAAAGCAGAAAGATAACTTGTGTTCGATTTTCGATTTGTTCCTTTGTGCCTCGCGTTGATCGCGGGCGCCGCGCCCGTGATCGCGCAGGAGGCGCAGGTGGCTTTTGGGTCCGCGAATGCCGATCCGAGCCTGCCGGTCGAGGTGACATCGGAAACCCTGAACGTCAATCAAGAGGACGGATCGGCCGAGTTCATCGGGAACGTTATCGTCGTGCAGGGTGAAATGCGCCTGACAGCCGAACGCGTGCTGGTTATCTACAATCAGGAACGCTCGGCGATCGAGCGAATGGAAGCGACCGAGAATGTGGTTCTGGTCAGCCCGCCGGATGCAGCGGAAGGCGACTGGGCTGAATACAAGATCGGTTCGGGTGAGATTGTCATGAAGGGCAATGTCCTGCTGACACAGGGCCCCAGCATCATCAGTGGCGATCAGATGAACGCCAACCTGACTACGGGCACTGCGACCATGACCGGGCGGGTCAAAACGATCTTGCAGCAGGGAAACAACTGATGGCGCGTCCCGACCTGAAACTGACCGAGGGCAGTTCCGGGCTGCGCATCGAGAAATTGCGGAAGTCCTACAAAAAAAAGACGGTGATCCGCGATGTCTCGATGACGTTGGGCCGGTCCGAAGTGGTAGCGCTGCTGGGGCCGAACGGGTCAGGTAAGACCACAACGTTTTATTCAGTTGCGGGACTTGTATTCCCCGAGGCGGGAAAAGTCACGATAGACGGCCAGAATGTGACTACTTTGCCGATGTACCGGCGGGCGCGGATGGGGATCGGCTATCTACCGCAGGAGATGTCGATCTTTCGCGGCATGAGCGTCGAGGACAACATTGCTGCCGTTCTGGATATCACGGTCTCTCATGCGCATAAGCGCAAAGAGCGTTTGGAAGAGCTGCTGTCGGACTTCTCGATCGAACACTTGCGCCGGGCCCCGGCATTGGCGTTGTCAGGCGGCGAGCGCCGCCGGGTCGAGATCGCGCGCTGTTTGGCCGCAGACCCCAAATACCTGCTGCTGGATGAACCGTTTGCAGGCGTTGACCCGATCAGTGTCGGGGATATTCGCCATCTGGTCGCGGATCTGAAAAAACGCGGTATTGGTGTGCTGATCACCGATCACAACGTCAGGGAAACGCTGGAAATTGTCGACCGGGCCTATATCCTGCATGACGGTCAGGTTTTGATGTCCGGCACACCTGATGAGGTTGTCGAAAACGAGAATGTGCGCCGCGTCTATCTGGGCGAGAATTTCCGCATTTCATAATCTTGCGCGGAGTTGTGCCAATTGCATGGCGGAAATCGCGTATATACACATCTGTTTTGATTGACTCTTCCCTCGTCTCTTGCCTCAATTGGCTTATGGCATTTACCCGGCTCCAGTCTGGATCTCGATGTCCCTTCTTCGAAGGGCTGGAAACAAGGCAACCGCGGAAAATGTCTCGACCCCCCACCCGATAAAAACAAGCTCGTCGCGTTTCGCGGCGTCAGAATGGGTGTGAATTGTGAAGGAGATCACATGCGTTACCAAATCAGCGGAAAACAGATTGACATCGGTGCGGCGTTGCAGACACACGTGCAGACCGAACTGAATGAGGTCGTGGGCAAATATGCGCAGCGGCCTACGGATGCAAACGTCGTCTTTTCCCGTTCGGCGCATGAATATGTATGCGAGACAACAGTGCACCTGTCCACTGGCCTGACGGCTCAGGCCAAAGCCCATGCAACCGAGATCTACGCGGCATTTGAGGCATGCTGTGATAAAATGGAAAAACAGTTGCGTCGTTACAAGCGTCGCCTGAAGGACCACCACAAGGATCGGGTCGAACCGGTTGAACTCTTTGGGGCGTCCTCTTATATCCTCGCTTCTAACGAATCGGAGTCGGCCGATGAACCCGAATCGCTTCAGCCAATGATTGTGGCCGAGATGGAAACAAAAATCCCATCTTTGAGCGTCGGAGAGGCCGTTATGCAAATGGAACTTGCCGGTGCGCCAGTACTGGTGTTCAGAAATGAAAACAAGGACGGATTGAATGTCGTTTATCGTCGCGATGACGGTAATATCGGCTGGATTGATCCGTAACAGGCAAGGATACGGGGCCGCGCCCGCTGATGCGGGTGCGTGCCATGGAGCGTGATCATGGAGCTTTCGAGCATACTGAAGCCCGAAGCGGTGCGTGTTTTGTCCGCGGCTTCCAGCAAGAAGCGGCTGTTTCAGGAAATCGGTGACGTCGCCGCGGCGACGCTGGGTATCGATCCTCAGGAAGCGGTTGATTTCCTGCTGGAGCGGGAAAGCCTTGGACCGACCGGTGTCGGCCATGGTGTGGCGTTGCCACATGCGCGCCTGCCCGATCTTGATTCGGTGTCAGGTGTTTTTGTCATGCTTGAGAAGCCGATCGATTTCGGTTCGGTTGATCGCCAGCCTGTGGACATTGCCTTCGCGCTGTTTGCACCGGAAGAGGCGGGCGTTGATCACCTCAAAGCTCTGGCTCTAGTGTCTCGCACATTACGGGATACTTCGGTTTGCACCAAGCTCCGGGCGAACCCTGATCCGGTAAAGCTCTATGCAATCCTGACCGAGGCGCAGTCTATGCAAGCCGCCTGATTAACAAAAAAGCCCCCGAAAACCGGGGGCTTTTTTCTTTCCGTTGGCCGGATCAGCCGCCGGTTCCCATTTCCAGCGTCCACCAGATTTTACCACCGCCTTCCTGATGCCAGGCGAATCCCATTTGGGTGGCCTTGGCGTCCATTATGACAGCCCTCGGTCCGGGTTCCTGCATCCAGGCGGCAAGCGTTTCAGTCTCGGTCTCGTAAGTTTCGGAAATGGCTTCCCCCAGAAACGTGCCGAAATAGCCAACACGCGCTGCCCGGTCGATCGGTGATGAACCGTCTGAACCAAAGTGCCAGGGCCGGTTCTGCCGCGACATATCCTTCGAATGAGTCGCCGCCGCTGCGTTCAGCTGCGCGTTCAGCTGTACGGGCTGCAATCCCTGGGCCTGACGCAAGGCATTGACCGAATCAAGCATGCGGAACTGCAGCTTTTCCGGATTGCCGCGGATCTTATATACGGTCGGCAATGGGCGACCATCAGATCCCAGGGTGGTTGAGCCAGTGTTGGTACATGCCGCAAGCGCGACAAAGCAAATCAACAGTAAAGAAACGATGCGCGTCATGTTCGACCTGATTATTGTATCACAACAGGGCATAGCGTGCCTGCTTGTTCTGAGCAAACGCGCAATGGCCACAACTTGCGTGATTCTGCCGGTTTGGTTTGCGACTGAAGCATTCTGGCCATAGAATGCCTCTGATTTCAGACTTCACCAAAACACAGGACCCGTTGTCATGGTAAAAAAGCGCATTCTTTCGCCTACCCGCAGGGGATTTCTAGCAGGGGCTACCGCCACTCTGGCGACACCGGCACTGGCGCAGTATATCCCAGGCGACCCGCTACGTCCCGCGCCCGAGAGTGAACCAGCGGTTCGCCGCAACGTATCCGGGTTCCGGGCATTGGATTGGCAACCGTATTTCTCGAACACCAGAAATGGCGCCATATTGGTCGATACCGTCTCAAGAGCGCTGCATTATTGGTCGGATGATCAATCGGTGTACAAATTGTACCCGTCGTCGGTTCCGCTGACCGAAGACCTTACCCGGCGCGGGCGCACCAGTGTGATCCGCAAGGTCGAAGGCCCGAGCTGGTCTCCGACGCCGTCGATGAAAAAGCGAAATCCGGAATGGCCGGACTATATTCCTCCGGGTCCTGATAACCCATTGGGAACACACGCTTTATACCTGAGCTGGAAGTACTATCGCATTCACGGCACCCATGATACGCGTAAAATTGGTCGCAGATCGTCGAATGGATGCATCGGCCTTTTCAACGAAGACATCGCCGAGCTGTTTTCGATGGCAAAGGTTGGCACGCAAGTGTTGCTAATATGACGACATTTTTGTGTGCGAAGCCGCTTACAGGTCAAGTTGCAATTGCATTCCCGCTCTAATGCTGATTAGAAAAAACTACGAGGTAAGTCTTAGATGTGCGGCTCCGGATATTGGAACCGTGCAAATTCTGGAGGTTAATATGAAGAAACTCGTTCTCGCCGCAGCTCTGACTGCAGCAGCTTCGACTGCATATGCTGGCAACCTGAATGAGCCGGTTGTTGAAGCACCAGTTGTTGTTGAAGAAACTCAGGGTTCGTCGCAGGGCATTCTGCTGCCGCTGATCCTGCTGGTCGTTGTTGCTGCTGCTGTTGCTGCAAGCTAATCCGACACGGAATTCATGAAAAAGGCGGTGGAGCAATCCACCGCCTTTTTTAATTCCAACAGGTCTTCAAGCCTGTTGCGCGCCGAAGGGATACTGACGCGCCAGTATCAAGCCGAGCCTGACGTTCTCATAAGAGATTTGGCTTGTGTTCTGGAAACGCTTTACGCCAGCCACCCGCGCAGATTGTCTTCGATCACCTTTCCAAGTGCTGTGATATGGGCATCGTCATCGTTAAGGCATGGAATATAGGTAAACGTCTCGCCGCCTGCTTCTTCGAAGCTCTCTTTGATTTCTTCGTTAATCTCTTCCAGCGTTTCGATGCAGTCCGCAGAAAACGCCGGGGCAATAACAGCAATGTTCTTTTTGCCTTGCTTCGCCAGGTCGGCCACGTGATCCACAGTGTAAGGTTTCAACCATTCTTCGGGGCCAAAGCGCGACTGGAAGGTCGATACCAATTGATCATCCGCCCAGCCCAATCGCTCCTTTAACAGCCTCGTCGTTTTAGCACACTGACAGTGATAGGGATCGCCCTGCTGCAAATACCGCTCGGGCATCCCATGATATGAGCAGACCAGAATGTCGGGTTTTGTTTCCATAGCCTCGTATGCACGTTCAACTGACTGTGCCAGCGCATCGATATAAATAGGTTCATCGAAATAGGCCGGAACGGTTCGCGTGGCGGGCTGCCAGGCTTCGTCCATCAGCGCGCGAAAGAACTGGTCGTTGGCGGTGGCCGTCGTTGCGCCAGCGTATTGAGGGTAAAGCGGAAAGAACAAGATGCGATCGCACCCTGCCGCTACCATCTCGCGCACTTTGGATTTGGTCGACGGGTTGCCGTAACGCATACAGAAATCGACCATGACCTGATCACCGTATCGTGCGTGCATGGCCTGGCTCAGCTTGGCAGTCTGGTCCTTGGTGATGGTCATCAGCGGGCTTTCGCCCTTTTCCTGATTCCAGATTGATTTGTATGCCTCGCCGGAACTGAATGGCCGTTTAGTCAGGATGATCGCCTGCAGAATCGGCTGCCATTTCCACTTCGGATAATCGATGACGCGCTGATCCGACAAAAACTCATTCAGATACCGACGCATCGGCCAATAGGTGTAATCGTCCGGCGTGCCCAGATTGGCCAGCAATATGCCGACGCGCCCCATCCTGATCTTGGGGTGATCCGTAGGAGCATGAGCGGGTCGCGTGGCATCAAACATATGAGGCTTCCTGAATTTCTTGCGTTAGGGCCTGAAATAAGGGGATTTGGTCGCGCGTCAATCGGGCAGTTTGCCCTCGTCGGTGCGCAAGGCGTCAGCCAAACGTGTTTGCGCCGACCCGGGACGCAGTGGCTTTGGTTGACTGTCGTGGGGGGCCCATCCCGTCAGGCAGATCAGTTCGAACGTGGCTGCCAGGCGCCGGGACCCCGTGGTGAAATGAGTCGCGTAGACGTTTTGCGCGGTTTCAAATACTGCGCGTTTGGTCGGGTGTTTCAGGCGCGCGGATAACGCATTGGCCTCACCCATATTCCGCAGATCGTGCATCAGGTGCCAGATGTCACGGTACTCAGCCGTGAGTGTCACCGAGTCTGCGACGGGCAAGGCCAGACCGGCCCGCTGCAACAAACCGCCCATGTCCCGCAGCTCGGCCATTGGAGCGATGCGGGGGCTGAGGCCACCGGTAACGTCAATCTCGGCCTGACCCAACGCCGCGCGCAATTCGTGCAGCGTTTCGCCGCCCAGACAAACAATCAGCAACAACCCATCGGGCTTAAGCGCGCGGTGGCATTGGATCAACTGACCTACCGGATCGTTTGCACAATGCAGTGTCATGGCGTGGATCACCAGATCATGTGCGCCGGGTTGCAGTGCCAGCACGTCGTTATCCGCAACGATCGAGGCTTCGGGAAAAGCGTCCGTCCAAAGCTGTGGGTAGGCCGTCACGATCGCTGCCGCCGTAAAGGTTTTGTTAACCATGGAGAGCCGATCCTGAACCTCGTCCATCGCGACGCGGTGCAGAAAAAGGGCGTCATCCTGCACGCGGTTGCGATGACGCAGAATGGCGGCACGGTCAAAAAGTGAGGGTGCAGTGGGTTCGGGCAGTTTCATAACTGGCAAGTATCGTATCGCGCAACGGATTCAAACCGCACTTGCGCTGATTTATCCACCACGTTGCATGGGGTGCGGCGACCTGACCGAGTCCGATTTTGGCCTGTGTGGCCCGTGCTGGCGGGAAACGCCATTCATTGGCGGCACGGTCTGTGAAAGTTGCGGTCTGCCCCTGATCGGAGGGCAGGACGAGTTTCGGACCGAGTGCGATGATTGCCTGAAGACCGCGCGCCCCTGGAGGGCAGGCCGCGCCGCGCTTTTGTATGACGGCAAGGCGCGGTCACTGATCCTGGCGTTGAAACATGGTGATCAGCCCGAACTGGCCCGCCCTGCCGCGCAGTGGATGGCGCAGGCAGGGCGCCCATTGCTGCGAGCGGGTATGGTGATTGCTCCGGTTCCTCTGCATTGGTCACGCTTGCTCAAAAGGCGATACAACCAGTCAGCTCTCTTGGCGCAGAACCTGGGGCGTGAGACAGGATTGAAATGCGTGCCCGATTTGTTGATTCGCAAAAAAAAGACGCCGGTGCTGGACGGCAAAACAGCAGCCGAGCGGGCACAGATCTTGGAAGACGCGATATGCCTTCAACCCCGAAATGCCCGCCATCTAACTGGCCGGAACGTCTTGCTGGTAGACGACGTGATGACGTCCGGGGCAACACTGGCCGCATGCACTCGGGTCTGTCAGGCGGCGGGGGCAAATCATATTTTTGTGTTGGCTCTGGCGCGCGTTGCTAAGAATGCCTAATTCGCCCAAGATTGCGCGAAATCCGAAGGGAACGGAAAATGAAGTCGGTAGAGATCTATACATCGCCACTGTGCGGGTATTGTCATGCAGCCAAACGCCTTCTGAAGCAGAAAGGTGTTGAGTTCAAGGAAATCGACGTGCTGATGCACCCCAAACGCAAACCTGAAATGATTCAACGTGCCGGAGGCAAACGCACGGTCCCGCAGATTTTCATCGGCACCACGCATGTCGGCGGTTGCGATGATTTGTACGAGTTGGAGCGTCAGGGCAAGCTTGACCGTCTGCTTGCGGCCTGATGAAAACCGCGCTGCTGCAAGTCACCTCGTCGGACGATCCGGCTGAAAACCTCGGGATGGTACGAGGCCTGATGGCTGAAGCGGCAGAACAGGGCGCCCGCTTTGTTCTGACGCCAGAGGTTACGAATTGCGTTTCGACCAGCACCACACGGCAGCGCGCGGTTTTACAACATGAAGAAGATGACATCACCTTGGCGGGCCTGCGCGAACAGGCTGCTGATCTGGGTGTATGGCTTCTGATCGGCTCGTTGGGGCTCAAGACTCATGACAATGACGGTCGTTTTGCCAACCGCTGCTTTATGATCGGACCGCAAGGTCAGATCGTGGCGCGGTATGACAAGATCCATATGTTCGATGTGCAGGTCACCGAGACCGAGACGTTCCGCGAATCAAAGAATTACCGCCCAGGCGAAAAAGCGGTTATCGCCGAAACGGATTTCGGCAAGGTTGGTCTGACCATCTGTTACGATATCCGCTTTCCATATTTGCACGCGGCACTGGCGGAGGCGGGCGCGCGCATTCTGACCGTCCCGGCCGCGTTCTCGCCGGTCACGGGCGCCGCGCATTGGGAGGCCTTGCTGCGCGCACGTGCAATCGAAACCGGGTGCTGGGTGCTGGCCCCGGCCCAAACTGGGGAACATCCAAAAACCGGCGGTAAAACACGCTATACTCACGGTCACAGCATGGTCGTCGACCCGTGGGGAAAGGTGCTGATCGACGCAGGGACCGATCCAGGCATTCACATTTTCGATTTGGATGATAGTTCTGTAACTGAGGCACGCCGACGTGTCCCTTCACTGCACCACCGCCGATCCTTCGACGGACCCTGACAGAACGGAACAATGACAGACGACACCAATGCCCTTGCGGTCACGCTGTTCAGCGAGATCCTGACCGCCGACCAGCTATTGCGGAACCGGCTTAGCCGCGTGCTGCCTAAGGGCATGGAAATCTCGCATTTCTCGGTTCTGAACCACCTGGCTTTTGTCGCGGATGAGCGCAGCCCGGCGCAGCTGGCCAACACGTTCCACGTCACCCGCGGCGCGATGACCAACACCTTGGCCAAGCTGGAATGGGCCGGATACATCCACATCCGACCCGATTGGGACGATGCCCGCCGCAAGATGGTGGCGATCAGCCCCGCCGGTAAACGCGCGCGGGATCAGGCGATTTCCTCGATTGCCCCGTTGATCAACCGCGTGGTCGGAGAGTTGGGGGACGACCGTGTTCGTTCGACACTGCCGGTGCTGCGGGATTTGCGGTTGCAGTTGGAGCAAGGTTGAGACGCAAGATCACGGCCGTGATTTTAGTCTTCTTGCCGAAGCGTGTTCCAATCGACGTGTGGCCCAATCTGTTCCAAGAATGTGGTGTCGATAAATCTATCTTTCCTCAGTTCCTTTTTGCATCGCTCTAGATACTCCTTGATGAAGCTAAACACTTCTTCGTTTGTGGCGTTCGCGGGAATGTTGAGATCTGCGGCGAGTTTATAAGTCTTGTACAAAAAGACTTTCCGTCTGGTTAAGACCGCACGTTTCTTTTCAGCGCTAAAATATTCACCAAGAACTTGTGACCCGCGAAAATAAAGCCGGATGTAGCCGATGATTTCGTTGAAATCCCACGTTCCGTACTTCAGCCGTTGATGTTCGACTCGCATTTTGCGATTCCGCGAAAGGATGTCTTCAGGAATGTCTGATCCTACTATTTCTCTCATGTCGCGATCAATCTTCGCGCTCAATTGTTGCTGGTACTTTTCTTCTTTCAAGCGATAGACCGGAACATCAAAAAATCTTTTGCCCCACATCGACAGGTTTTCCTAATTTGGTTTTCGTGACTACCTTTACCCCGGTTTCACACTTGCCGTCACATAGTTCACGCTTAAATCCCGGTCCGAAATCGACCAGCTCCACAGGATCGGGTTGAACACGAAACCCTTGCGGTCCACCGGCTCGACCCCCGCTTGGCGCAGCAGGTCGAACAACTCGTCAGGGGTGATGAACTTGTTCCACTCATGCGTGCCGCGCGGCAGCCAGCGCATTACCACCTCGGCCCCGAAAATAGCCATCGCATAAGATTTCGGGTTGCGGTTGATGGTTGAGCAGATCAGCAGCCCGCCGGGCCTGAGCAACTGCTGCGAGGCGGTCAGGAAACCCGCCGGGTCGGCCACATGCTCGACCACTTCCATGTTCAGGACCACGTCGAACTGCTCACCCGCGGCGGCCATGTCTTCGGCTGTGGTGTGGCGATAGTCGATCTGCAAACCGGACTGCTCGGCATGGATACGCGCAATAGGCAGGTTGCCTCCGGCGGCATCGGCCCCGACGACCTCGGCCCCCAGACGCGCCATCGGTTCGCTCAGCAGACCACCGCCACAACCGATATCCAACAGGCGCAGACCTTCGAACGGTTTCCGCACTTTCAGATCGCGGTCGAATTCACCGGCGATCTGCTGTGTGATATAATCCAAACGGCAAGGATTCAGCATGTGCAAGGGTTTGAATTTCCCATGAGGATCCCACCATTCCGCCGCCATCGCTTCGAATTTTGCGATCTCGGATGGATCCACCGTGTTCGGATGCGCTTGCATTCCTGTCTCCGTATGCTCTTTTACGCTTAAGGACTATATAGGGCCATAATGGACAAGTACCCGGACCAAAAGCGCGCAGTTCAATATCTGTACCCGCCGATCGACCCGTTCGACCAGCGTATGGTCGATATGGGCGACGGGCACCGTATCTATGTGGAACAATGCGGTAATCCCGAAGGCATACCGGTGCTGATCCTGCATGGCGGTCCGGGTGGCGGTTGCAGCCCTGCGATGCGCCGCTACTTTGATCCGCGTGTCTACCGGGTGATTCTATTTGATCAGCGTGGGTGTGGCCGGTCTCGCCCCACGGCTTCGGTTGAAAACAACACGACATGGCATTTGGTGGCCGACATTGAACGGTTGCGCGACCTGCTCGAGATTGATGAATGGATAGCTTTTGGCGGCAGCTGGGGCGCGACCCTTGCCTTGATCTACGCGCAGTCGCATCCCGACAGGGTCAGCCGTTTGGTGCTGCGGGGCGTGTTTCTGGCAACTCAGGCTGAACTTGACTGGTTTTATGGCGGCGGAGTGGGGCGTTTCTGGCCGGAGCAGTGGCAGAAATTCACCGCGCTTTTGCCCGAGGCCGAGCTGAAGGACACCATCACCGCCTATAACAAACGCCTGTTCTCGGGGGACCGCGCGACCGAGACCCTGTATGCGCGGGCATGGTCGCACTGGGAAAATGCGCTGGCATCGATCCATACGAACGGATCAGTGGGCGAAAGTCCCGGCGAATACGCCCGTACATTTGCGCGGCTCGAGAATCACTATTTCTACAATAAGGTGTTTCTGGAAAAGGATGGGCAGATCCTAGATCAAATGGACCGGATCGCTCATATCCCGGGTCACATCGTGCAGGGGCGATACGACATGATTTGCCCGCCGCAGGCCGCCTGGTCGCTAAGCGAACGCTGGCCGAATGCCGAGATCAAGATGGTACGTCAGGCCGGTCATGCGCTTTCTGAACCCGGGATCAGCGCAGAACTGATCCGGATCATGGATCGCGTGGCGGAGGGTTTGGCATGACACGCATCGACCGCCGTGCCTTGTTTGCTTCGGGTGCCGCCGCCGCGCTGCTTGCCGCGACAGGCGCGTCTCTGGCGGACAGACCCGAGAAAGGCGGAACGCTGCGATTGGCCGTGCCGCGCGACGACAGTCTTGAGCAGGTGGCGCGCGGTGCTGTTTTCGACACGCTGACCGAGATCGCCCCGGATGGCACTTTGCGGGGCGAGCTTGCGACGGGCTGGCAAACCGACGCCGATGCGAGGGTCTGGAGCTTTGATCTGCGCAATGATGCGGTGTTCCACGACGGCGCGCCTTTGGACATCTCAGACGTTGCGACCGTATTGGCCGAAGTCGGGTATACCGAGGCATTGACCGCCAACCGTTTGCGGCTGGAACTGGCCGAGGCAAATCCGGGCCTTCCATTCCTTTTGGCGGAAAGTCGTTTTGTCATTGCCCGCAATGGCGAAGGCGTCACGCCGCTACACAGGGCCAACGGTACGGGTTGCTACCGTGTCGAGCGCGCCGAAGACGGGCGACATTTCCTGGGTCGCCGTGTTTCGGGACATTACAAGGACGGTCAGGCCGGTTGGGTCGATGCATTCGAAGTGATCGTTATTCCCGATGCCCGTGTCCGCGCCGAGGCATTGCGCGATGGCTACGTCGATATTGCGGCTTTCCCAGATCCGTCCGAGATCCGCAGTACGCGCGGTCTTCGCTTCCATCCTTCCGAGACCGATATGGCACTGGCCGTTTCTGGGACGGTGGGATTGCCGCGGCAGATTGCCGGACGCACGGTTCTGGACGACGGTCGTATCGCTGAACGGTGGTGGATCGTGTAATTCCGGGTGATACATCTGTCGGGGGTTGCAGACTCGGATCATCCTGCGTATATGCAGTTTCAACAGCGGCGCGTTGGACTTCCGGTCCAAGGCTCCACCGGAAAATTCGACGGGCCGCGCGCCCGTTTTTTTGTGCCCGATTGACAGGGTAGAGAACCTGATGACAAACGACCTGATAGCCAAAGCTGCCATCGACCAGCGACTTGCCGAGATCATCACCCCGGTGATCGAAGACCTGGGGTATGAGCTGGTCCGTGTCCGGCTGATGAGTGGCAAGCAGACCACGCTGCAAATCATGGCTGACAAACCCGAAGGCGGCATCGAAGTGGATGACTGCGCCGAGATTTCGAATGCGGTCAGCGCCACCCTGGATGTGGAGGACCCGATCCTCGACGCCTATACGCTTGAGGTGTCCAGCCCCGGTATCGACCGCCCCCTGACGCGCCTCAAGGATTTTGAGACTTTTGAGGGGTATGAGGCCAAGATCGAAACCTCTGAACTGATCGATGGCCGCCGCCGGTTCAAAGGGGAACTGGCCGGGATCGAAGGGGAAGAGGTTCTGATCAATATTCCCGAAGGGTCCGAGACGATCACAATCGGCCTGCAATTCGACTGGCTGAGTGATGCCAAGCTGGTCCTGACCGATGATCTGATCAAAGAAATGCTGCGCCAGCGCAAAGATATGGGCGCCCTGAACGAAAAAGCTTTCGACGAGATTGAGACCGAAGGGTCCGAAGAGGAGACGAACTGATGGCAATTACCTCAGCCAACCAGCTGGAGCTGCTGCAGACTGCCGAGGCCGTGGCCCGCGAAAAGATGATCGACCCCGGTCTGGTTGTCGAAGCGATGGAGGAATCGCTCGCCCGCGCTGCCAAGAGCCGCTACGGCGCCGAGATGGACATTCGCGTGTCGATCGACCGCAAGACCGGCAAGGCGACATTCACCCGTGTGCGCACCGTGGTCGAGGATGACGAGCTTGAGAACTATCAGGCCGAATTCACCGTCGAACAGGCCAAACAGTACATGGAAGACCCGCAGGTCGGTGACGTTTTTGTTGAAGAAGTGCCGCCGGTCGAAATGGGTCGGATCGCGGCGCAGTCCGCCAAGCAAGTGATCCTGCAAAAGGTCCGCGAAGCCGAGCGTGATCGTCAGTATGAAGAATTCAAGGATCGTGCGGGCACCATCATCAACGGTGCCGTCAAGCGCGAAGAATTCGGCAATGTTATCGTCGATCTGGGCGGTGCCGAGGCCGTTCTGCGCCGCAACGACAAGATTGGGCGCGAAAGCTATCGCCCGAATGATCGTGTGCGCGCGTATATCAAGGAAGTCCGCCGCGAAGTGCGTGGCCACCAGATCTTCCTGTCGCGTACCGCTCCGGAATTCATGGCCGAGCTGTTCAAGATGGAAGTACCGGAAATCTATGACGGTATCATCGAGGTCAAGGCCGTGGCCCGTGACCCAGGTTCACGCGCCAAGATCGCCGTAATTTCCTATGACGGCTCGATTGATCCCGTTGGCGCCTGCGTTGGTATGCGCGGCAGCCGCGTACAGGCCGTTGTGAACGAACTACAGGGTGAGAAGATTGACATCATCCCGTGGAACGAAGACCAACCGACCTTCCTGGTGAACGCGTTGCAACCTGCCGAGGTTTCGAAGGTTGTTCTGGACGAAGAAGCAGGCAAGATCGAGGTTGTGGTTCCTGAAGAGCAACTGTCTCTTGCAATCGGTCGTCGCGGTCAGAACGTGCGTCTGGCAAGCCAACTGACCGGCCTGGACATCGACATCATGACCGAAGCTGAAGAATCAGCACGCCGTCAGAAGGAATTCGAATCTCGTACCAAGCTGTTCATGGACAGTCTGGATCTGGACGAATTCTTTGCGCAGCTGCTGGTGTCCGAAGGCTTCACCAATCTCGAAGAAGTTGCCTATGTCGAGATTGATGAACTTCTGGTCATTGACGGCGTCGATGAAGGCACTGCGCAGGAACTTCAGACCCGGGCGCGTGAATTCCTGGAAGCCCAGGCCAAAGCCGCTCTGGATGCCGCGCGCGCACTGGGTGCCGAGGATAGCCTCATTGAATTCGAAGGCCTGACACCCCAGATGGTAGAGGCTCTGGCCAAGGACGATGTGAAGACGCTGGAAGACTTCGCAACCTGTGCAGACTGGGAACTGGCCGGTGGCTGGACCACAGTTGACGGTGAACGCGTCAAGGATGATGGCGTTCTGGAGCCCTTTGGCGTCACGCTCGAAGAAGCACAAGACATGGTCATGACTGCGCGTATCCTGTTGGGTTGGGTTGATCCGGCCGAGCTGGAGCAGGCGGAAGAAGACATCGACGACGACGCAGCAGACGAGGAGGTCGAGGCCTGATCTCAGGTCTCGGGTGGCGCGTATGGGTCGCGGTGGCGTCCATAAGGATCGGTCTGACGGACCCGAACGCAAGTGCATCGCCACAGGCGAGGTTCAGCCTAAATATGGCTTGATCCGCTTTGTGACGGGGCCGGACGGTCAGGTCTTTCCGGATGTCGCGGCAAAGTTGCCGGGGCGGGGCGTTTATGTGGCGGCGGATCGTGCCGCGCTGGACAAGGCCATTGGCAAGAAACTGTTTGCGCGGGGGTTCAAGGCACAGGTGACCGTGCCTCAGGACCTGACGGCAGAGGTTGAAAAACAGATCGCGCGCCGTGTGATTGAGTTGCTCAGTCTGGCGCGCAAGTCCGGCGACGCGGTTGCCGGGTATGAAAAGGTCAAGTCGTGGCTGGACCGGGAAGAGGCTCAGGTGCTGATTCAGGCCACTGATGGATCGGGGCGCGGCAAGTCGAAGCTCAGTACGCCGCACTTAGGAAAATACATCGGTTGGCTGACGGCAGACGAATTAGGGCAAGCATTTGGGCGCCAAACGGTGATTCATGCGGCCTTGGCCTCTGGCGGACTCGCCAAACGTGTTGTAGAGGAAGCGCAGCGCCTGCGTGGCTTGCGCGAAACGGATGACGGCGGCAAGGGCCGCGCGGAAGGGTAAGAAGCTTTATGAGCGATAGTGACGGCAAAAAGACATTGGGTCTTCGTGGCGGGGCACGCCCCGGAAATGTGAAACAGAGTTTCAGCCACGGACGCACCAAGAATGTCGTGGTGGAAACCAAACGCAAGCGCGTGGTGGTCCCCAAGCCGGGCGCGGCAAAGCCGGGTGGCGGTGCCGCCCCTTCGGGTGATCCGTCGCGTCGTCCCGCAGGTATTTCCGACGCGGAAATGGCGCGCCGTATGAAAGCTTTGCAGGCTGCCAAGGCCCGCGAGGTCGAAGAGGCCGCTGAACGCGAAGCCGCTGAAAAGGCACGCGAAGAAGAGCGCGTGCGCCGCCGTGCGGAACAGGAAGCGAAAGAGCGCGAGCAGCGTGAAGCCGAAGAGCGCGCCCGTCAGAAAGCCGAAGATGAAGAGCGCAAGCGCGTGGAGGCTGAAGAAGAAGCCAAGCGTGCTGCTGTTGCTGCTGTCGCTTCGCCGGCCCCTGAAGAAGCCAAAGCTGCACGTAGCCCGGCCAGCAAACCTGCGCCTGCAGCCGCGCCTCGCAAGCAGGATCGCGAACGCGAACAGCGCGGTCGTGGCAAGGGCCGCGAAGACAACCGTCGTTCAGGCAAGCTGACACTGGGTCAGGCCACTGGTGACGAAGGCAGCCGCCAGCGGTCGATGGCAGCGATGAAGCGCAAGCAGGAACGCGCCCGTCAGAAAGCCATGGGCGGTTCGGTCGAGCGTGAAAAGGTGATCCGCGACGTACAACTGCCTGAGGCGATCATGGTCTCGGAACTGGCCAACCGTATGGCCGAGCGTGTGGCTGACGTGGTCAAATCGTTGATGCAGATGGGTATGATGGTCACGCAAAACCAGACCATCGACGCTGATACTGCCGAACTGATCATCGAAGAGTTTGGCCATAAGGTCACACGCGTCTCTGATTCGGATGTTGAGGACGTCATCAAAGAGGTCGAAGACAGCGAAGACGATCTGAAGCCTCGTCCGCCCGTCATCACCATCATGGGTCACGTCGACCACGGGAAAACATCGCTGCTGGATGCAATCCGCGATGCGCGCGTTGTGGCTGGTGAGGCCGGTGGCATCACCCAGCATATCGGCGCCTATCAGGTGAAAACCGATGGTGGATCGACGCTGACATTCCTGGATACACCCGGCCACGCGGCGTTTACCTCGATGCGCTCGCGCGGTGCTCAGGTGACCGATATCGTGGTTCTGGTTGTCGCTGCCGATGACGCGGTCATGCCGCAGACAATCGAGGCGATCAATCACGCGAAGGCGGCCAAAGTGCCGATGATCGTGGCGATCAACAAGATCGACAAGCATGATGCAAATCCGGACAAGGTGCGCACCGATCTGTTGCAACACGAGGTGATCGTCGAGAAAATGTCGGGTGAGGTTCAGGACGTAGAAGTGTCCGCCATCACCGGTCAGGGTCTGGACGAGCTGCTGGAAGCCATCGCATTGCAGGCCGAGATTCTGGAACTGAAAGCCAACCCCGATCGCGCAGCCCAGGGTGCCGTGATCGAGGCGCAGCTGGATGTAGGCCGTGGTCCGGTCGCGACCGTTCTGGTTCAGAACGGCACGCTGCGTCAGGGCGATATCTTTGTTGTGGGTGAGCAGTACGGTAAGGTCCGTGCGCTGATCAATGACAAGGGTGAACGCGTTCAGGAAGCGGGTCCTTCGGTTCCGGTCGAGGTTCTGGGTCTCAATGGCACACCGGAAGCCGGTGACGTTCTGAACGTGACCGAGACTGAAGCACAGGCGCGCGAGATCGCCGCCTACCGCGAGCAGGCCGCCAAGGACAAACGCGCTGCCGCCGGTGCCGCTACCACCCTTGAGCAGCTGATGCAGAAGGCCAAGGAAGACGAAAGCGTCACCGAACTGCCGATTCTGATGAAAGCGGACGTGCAGGGTTCGGCTGAGGCCATCGTTCAGGCGATGGAGAAGATCGGCAACGACGAGGTACGCGTGCGCGTATTGCATTCGGGCGTGGGTGCAATCACCGAAACCGATGTCGGTCTTGCCGAGGCCTCGGGTGCTCCGATCCTGGGTTTCAACGTGCGGGCCAATGCGTCTGCCCGGAACACGGCAAACCAGAAAGGTGTCGAGATTCGCTATTACTCGGTTATCTACGATCTGGTGGACGACGTGAAAGCTGCCGCATCGGGTCTGTTGAGCGCCGAGATTCGCGAGAAGTTCATCGGTTACGCCGAAATCCGCGAAGTCTTTAAGGTCACCGGCGTTGGCAAGGTTGCCGGCTGTCTGGTTACCGAAGGTGTGGCGCGCCGTTCCGCCGGTGTCCGCCTGCTGCGCGACAACGTGGTGATTCACGAAGGCACGCTGAAAACACTGAAGCGTTTCAAGGACGAAGTGGCCGAGGTTCAGTCGGGTCAGGAATGCGGTATGGCATTCGAGAACTACGATGACATTCGCGCAGGCGACGTGATCGAAATCTTCGAGCGCGAAGAAGTCACCCGCACGCTGGACTAACCCGGCATAAGTTGAAAACGAAAAACAGCGACCCCCTTAGGCCGCTGTTTTCATTTGTCGAGGCGCTTATTTTGTTTGGGGCAGAAACGTAGCTGAATGCATGATGATATCGAAATGATGCATTCCTTGCGCGAGCATAAAGCTGACAGAGTGTCCGGACTTTCGCAGCCTTTCGGCATAGTCACGGCTTTGGCGAATGAACTCATCCGTATCCCGTTCGGCCACCGAAACATGGTATCGAGGACCGGGCCGGGGCAGATTGCGGATGGGTGACAGATCGTTGACCTCGACCGGTGTCAATTGCAGCGGATCGTTCACCGACATCAGGCTGATCGGTTCCAGGTCGTATATGCCGCTGATCAGAAGCACATCCCGCACCCGGAGCCCCGCTTTGGCAAGGGCGTCTGATGAGGTTGCCATCACCATCGCCGCCAGATGCGCGCCTGCACTGTGACCTGACAGGGTGATCCGCGACGGGTCGAACCCCAACTCCTCAGCCTGGGCCGCCAGCCACAACAACGCGTCACGGCACTCGTCGATCATGTCGCCAATCCGGGCATCGGGTGCCAGCGTGTAGTTCACAGTCGCAAAAGCTTGCCCGTGTTCCAACAGCCCCGGCGCCATCAGAGACGACTCATTCTGGCTGAGCGCCTGCCAGTACCCGCCGTGAATGAAGACGTGCAGGGGTGCCTTGTCATCGCGAGCGGGAAAGAAATCCAAAACTTGAAGGGGGCTGTCACCATAAGCCAGACTTTCCCGTACCGGAAAGTCGGCCCGCGCCTGAGCACTCAGCGCCTGATAACTGGCAAGATAGGGGCTCAGGTCGCCGCCGATCATTGTGCTGGGAGAGTACTCCCGCTCCAGATCGGATTGCGAAAATCCTCGATACAACATGTCTTAGTTCTGCCCACTATACATCAATTCCGTACGCACGTCGTAAAGGTCGTGGAAAAACCGCAGCTCTAGCGCCTTTCGCAAAAAGGCCACGCCGCTTGAGCCACCAGTGCCAGGTTGCATCCCGATCACGCGCTCAACCGCGGTGGCATGGTCAAAGCGCCAGCGTTGAAACAAACTTTCCACATCCATCAGCTTTTCGGCCAAAGCATAAAGATCCCAGTATTTTTCAGTGTTTCGAAACACCTCCACCCAAATTTGCACCACGCGCGAATCGCCGGAATAGGGTTGGGCGTAATCGCGTTCGATCAGATCTTTGGGCACATCGAACCCTTGGCGGGCCAACATGTGCAACACCTCGTCATAAAGCGACGGTTTGGTCAGTGCGGCATTCAGCATCTCCATCACCTCTGGGTCATGCGTATGGACCTTCAGTGTTGAGGCATCCTTGTTGCCGAGAATGAATTCGATCTGCCGATACCCGTAGCTCTGAAACCCTGACGAGCTGCCAAGAGCCTGCCGAAACGTCATATAGTCGGCAGGCGTCATGGTCAGCAGGGTTTCCCAAGCCGCAATCAACTGCCGTTGAATGGCCTTGATTCGGTCGAGGTTTTTCATGGCTGGGCCAAATTCATCCTGTTGCAGAAAACGGCGCACCTCGACCAGTTGGTGGTGCATCAGTTTCAGCCACAGTTCGCTGACCTGATGGATAATAATGAACAGCATCTCGTCCGGCTGCGCAGGGTCCTGAAAGGTCTTTTGCAGATTCAGCAGCGTTTTGAGTTGCAGAAAATCTCCATAGCTTTTGCGATGTGTCTCGGCGAAATCAGTGATCAGAGTGTCTTCGACACCTCTTTGCAACAGACGATCGTCTTTGTTCTCGCCCATCTCATGCCTCCGTTGTGCGATCCTTGCACCTGTCTAGGCGTTGAGTTCGTAACTTTCCAGCGGGTTAGGTCCAGTCAAGGACAACCTTGCCTGAGAGGCCGGATTTCATCGCGGCAAAACCATCCGCGAAATCATCAACCGCAAAGCGATGCGTGATCACGCGGGACACATCCAAGCCATTTTGCAGCATGGCGATCATCTTGTACCAGGTCTCGAACATTTCGCGACCATAGACACCCTTGATTGTGATCGCCTTGAAAACGATACGCGACCAGTCGACTGGAGATTTCCCCGGCGGTATCCCCAGCAAGGCGATTTTCCCACCCATCACAAGCGCTTCGACCATCTGGTCAAGCGCGGCTTGTGAGCCGGACATTTCAAGCCCCACATCAAAGCCTTCTTTCATTCCTAGCTGTGCGATGACATCGTGCAAATCTTGTTTGGAAACATCAACGGTCCGCACCGACGGCACGACATGTTCCGAGAGTTTCAATCGTTCAGCGTTTATGTCGGTAATCACCACGTTACGGGCTCCTGCATGGCGGGCAACGGCGGCGGCCATGATGCCAATGGGTCCTGCGCCGGTGATCAGGACATCTTCGCCCAGAAGATCGAAGCTTAACGCGGTGTGTACCGCATTGCCCAGCGGATCAAGGATTGCCCCGATCTCATCCGGGATATCATCCGGTAGGGGAACAACATTGAAGGCAGGCAGTTTCAGGTATTGCGCAAACGCGCCCTGTTCATTCACCCCGATCCCGCGCGTGCCGGGGTCGAGGTGAAACTTGCCTGCGCGGCTTTGACGGCTTTCAGTGCCGATCAGATGCCCTTCGCCGGAACAGCGCTGCCCAACGTTCAGGCCGGTTACGTTGCGCCCAATCTCAACGATTTCCCCAGCGAACTCATGACCAGTGATCATCGGAACCGGAACGGTGTGAGAGGCCCACTCATCCCAGTTCCAGATGTGAATGTCGGTACCGCAAATTCCGGTCTTGTTGATCTTGATCAGCACCTCATCCGGCCCGATTTCCGGGACCGGGGCCTGTACCATCCACAACCCCTCTTCGGGTTTCGACTTTTCCAGCGCTTTCATCGTGTTGGGTCGCATCAGATCACCCCCAGTTCCTTGCCGACTTTGCCAAAGGCCGCCAGAGCGCGGTCCAGTTCGTCCCGCGTCAGGGCGGCGTTCATCTGTGTCCTGATCCGCGCCTGCCCGCGGGGAACAACAGGAAAGAAGAAGCCCGAGACATACACGCCCTCGTCAAACAGCTTGGTGGCCATCTCTTGTGCCAGCGTCGCGTCGCCCAGCATGACAGGGATGATCGGATGTTCGCCGGGCAAAACGTCAAAGCCAAGCTTTTCCAAACCGGCACGCCAGTACTTTGCGTTTCCGAACAACTGCGCGCGTAGAATGTCGCCTTCTTCGACCAGGCTGATCGCCTCAATCCCTGCGGCGACGATGGATGGCGGCAGCGAGTTCGAGAAAAGATAGGGCCGCGCCCGCTGCCGCAGCAGGTCGATCACTGGCTGCGGCCCGGCGATGTAGCCGCCGATTGCCCCCCCAAGTGCCTTGCCCAAAGTTCCAGTCAGAATGTCGACATCAACACCAAAGTGATCCGGTGTTCCTGCACCGCGCGGCCCCATGAAGCCCGTTGCATGGCAATCATCGACCATCACGATGGCGTCGTATTTGTCAGCCAGTTCGCGAATTTTCGGCAGGTTGGCCAGATAGCCATCCATCGAGAACACGCCATCGGTTGCGATCATGATGTGACGCGCGCCATCCTCGCGCGCTTGCTTCAGCCACGCTTCCAGGTCGTTCATGTCATTGTTCAGGTAGCGATAGCGCTTGGCCTTGCACAGCCGCACCCCGTCAATGATCGAGGCGTGGTTCAGACTGTCCGAAATGATGGCATCTTCAGGCCCCAGCAACGGTTCGAACAGCCCGCCATTGGCATCAAAGCAGGCCGCAAACAGGATCGCATCGTCCTTGTTCAGGAACTTCGCCAACCGCTGTTCCAGTTCACGGTGAATATCCTGCGTCCCGCAGATGAACCGGACCGAGGCCATACCGAATCCTTTCGGACCCATCGCATTTGTTGCGGCCTCGATCAGCGCGGGGTGATCCGCAAGACCCAGATAGTTGTTGGCGCACAGGTTGATCACCCGTTTGCCGCCAACCGTAATCTCACCGCCCTGAGGCGAGGTGATCATTCGTTCGCGCTTATACAGCCCCTCGGATTCGATCTGCGCGAGTGTGTCCGTGATGTGGGACAGGAATGCATCTGCCATGGCGACCTCCGTTCAACTGAGTCGCACGTCTAACATAGCGGATGGATTTCCCAAATAGGGGAATTTCAATATACAGGAAAATTTTCCGTGAAGGCGGAAATCTGCTGATGTCAGGCGTTCTTTACGATCAGAAACACCCGCGCTGGTTCTTTGGCCGAGATGGAATGCACGATATCCGCGGCATAGCGGGCGGTATCCCCTTGGCTCAGTTCCGACACGGCACTGCCCGATGTAACCTTGACGGCTCCTTCCAGCACGGTCAGCTGCTCACGCGCGCCGCGCGCATGGGGCTGGCTGTTCAAGGCCCCGCCTTTGTCGAACACGATATCGTAAACCTCATGACCTCCGGCCTCTTCCGGCGGGGACAGGATGCGAATGCGGCAGTTCTGCCCCATATTGTCGATGCTGGGCACTTCGGACGCGCGCAGCACCTCGATCTGATCACTGGCTTTTGAACCTTCCAGAAGACCGGCAAAATCCACCTGTAGCGCACGGGTCAGGTTCCAGAGGGTCGAGATCGTCGGGCTGCTTTCCCCGCGTTCGATCTGGCTAACCATGGATCTGGACACGCCACTCAGGTTTGCGACTGCTTCCAGCGACAGTCCTTTGGCCCGGCGTGCGTCTTTCAGGCGGGCGGGCAAAAGGTTCAGGATATCGTCTGTGTTCTCCGTCATGACGGAATCCATGCGTGTTGGGACCCCGCTTGTCAATTCCATCCGTGACGGCACGTCCTATAGGACAGGATCATGCTGCATGTGCATACTGACGACGATTCCAAGAGGAGAAAGACATGACAGACATCGTATTGTTGGATGGTGCGCGCACCGCGATTGGAACTTTTGGTGGCGCACTTGCGTCAACCGCGCCCATTGATCTGGCGACGGTGGTCACCGAAGCGGCCTTGGAGCGGTCAGGGGTAGAAGGTGCTCAAATCGGGCATGTTGTGTTTGGTCATGTTATCAACACCGAGCCTCGGGACATGTACCTGTCGCGCGTTGCCGCGATGCAGGCCGGGATTCCGAACGGCACCCCTGCGATGAATGTAAACCGACTGTGTGGTTCAGGCGCACAGGCGATCGTGTCGGCAATGCAGTCCTTGATGCTTGGCGATGCCGATTTTGCCGTGGCAGGTGGGGCAGAAAGCATGTCGCGAAGCCCTTACATTGTTCCACAGGCACGCTGGGGCGCGAAAATGGGTGATGTCACATCACTGGACATGATGCTGGGTGCGTTGAACTGCCCCTTTGGCACAGGGCACATGGGTGTGACGGCCGAGAACGTTGCCGATGAACACCAGATCAGCCGTGAACAGATGGACGAATTCGCCCTTGCCAGCCAGACCCGCGCTGCCGCCGCAATTGAAGCCGGATATTTCGAAAGCCAGATCGTGCCCGTTCAGGTGAAGGTCAAGCGGGACATGGTAGATTTCAAAATTGATGAGCATCCCAAAGCGACGACCGCCGAAGCGCTGGCCGGGTTGCGGCCGGTGTTCAAGAAAGATGGGCGAGTGACGGCAGGCAATGCCTCGGGCATCAACGATGGCGCGGCGGCGATGGTTCTGGCAACGGCGGATGCGGCGGAAAAGGCCGGGTTGAAGCCAAAAGCGCGTGTAATCGGCTATGCACATGCTGGCGTGCGCCCCGAAGTCATGGGTATTGGCCCGGTACCGGCCGTGCAAAACCTGCTCAGAAAGACGGGTCTTTCGGTGGAAGATTTCGATGTGATCGAAAGCAACGAAGCATTTGCCGCGCAGGCGCTGGCCGTCAATCAGGAGCTTGGGTTGGATGCAGCGAAAGTGAACCCGAATGGAGGTGCGATTGCACTGGGACATCCTGTCGGTGCGACGGGTGCCATCATTACCATGAAGACACTTTACGAGTTGGAGCGTACACGTGGATCAAAAGGGTTGATCACCATGTGTATTGGTGGCGGTCAGGGGATCGCCATTGCCATCGAGCGGCTCTGATCCGGGTTTGGGCAAGGGGGGCTGTCTGCCCCCCATCGCGCAAGGCGCGATTCCCGCCCCGAGGATATTTTCAGCCAGATGAAGCTGCGGATCACAACCAGCCGAGTGTCGTGATCAACAAAACTATGGCTGCGCCGGCAACTGCACCGAGAGCGGCTGGCAGGATTTTTGGCAAAAGACCCGAGTTTTCCGGTTCTTCTTTGTGTGTCTGTGCAATCAACGCGTTTTCGACTAATGTCGGCAGGCGCGGACCAAAGCGTGCCAGAACCAAAGCGGTTTTGGCGAAGTCACGAAGCGCGGCGCGCGGGCCGATGGATTGTTTAATGTAATCTTCGACCACGGGGCGGGCAACTTCCCAGATATTGATGTGGTCATCCAGTGACCGGGCAACGCCTTCAACCACGACCATCGTCCGCTGTAGGAGGATCAGCTCGGTACGGGTCTCCATGCCAAAACGCTCTGTCACTTCGAACAGATAGCTTAGCAAACGGCCCATCGAAATATGCGAGGCATCCATACCGAAGATCGGTTCGCCAACCGCACGCAGGGCGCGGGCGAATTCATCGACGTCCTGATGTGCAGGAACGTAACCGGCTTCGAAATGCACTTCGGCCACGCGCTTGTAGTCGCGGCGGATGAAACCGAACAGGATCTCGGCATAGACCCGGCGCGTGTATTCGTCGATATGGCCCATGATACCGTAATCATAAGCGATGATGTCACCGTTGGCGGCGACCTTTAGGTTGCCCTGATGCATATCGGCGTGGAAATAGCCGTCGCGCAAGGCGTGAAGAAGGAATAGACGCAGCACACGTTCAGCCAGGTCGCGGCGATCGTGGCCTGCGGCGTCCAGTGCGTCATTTTCACCCAATGCAACACCGTCGGCCCAGCGGAGTGTCATCACGCGCCGTGCCGACAGTGACCACAAGACGGGCGGCAGCCAGAACCCTGTGTCGTCTTTTGTGTTGGCCGCGTATTCCGAGGCGGCAGCGCTTTCCAGACGCAGATCCAGTTCGCCCCGAACAACGCCGTCGAAATGTTCAATGACCTCCATGGGCCTCAGACGGCGGGCACCGGGGGCGAAAAGCTGCACGATGCGAGCGGCGAAATAAAATGCATCCACATCCTTGCGAAATGCGCGCTCGATCCCCGGGCGCAGAACTTTGACGGCGACATCTTCGCCTGTGCTAACCAGTTTGGCTTTGTGGACCTGAGCGATGGACGCGGCTGCAATAGGTTCACTGAACTCAGAGAACACGTCCGCCACTGGCTGTCCAAGTTCCTTTTCAACCTCGGCCATGGCTTTTGTCCGGGAAAAAGGCGGGAGTTTGTCCTGTAGGACACGTAATTGTTCTGCCAGTTCGTTGCCGACGACATCAGGGCGGGTGGAAAGCACCTGCCCGAATTTGATATATGCCGGACCCAAAGCGGTCAGGGCACGGGTTGCGGGTGGCATCTGCGGGTCGCCTTTGTAGCCCAGCCACTGAAACGGTTTGCCCAAAGCATGAGCGATGACGCGAAGCGGGCGCGGGGCTTCGAATGCATCCAGCACGACATTCATGGCACCGGTGCGCTCAAGCGTGGCACCCGTTCGGATCAGGCGGATGATATTATGTGGGCCACGCATGTGTCAGATTTTCCAGCCGGAATGCAGCGCGGCGATACCCATGCTGAGATTGCGGTATTTGGCGTTTTCGAAGCCAGCAGTTCGGACCATGTTCAGGAAGGTTTCCTGATCAGGAAACTTACGGATCGACTCCACCAGATACTGATAGCTGTCGTAATCATTCGCGATCAGTTTTCCCATGCGTGGAATGACATTGAAACTGTAGAGGTCATAGAGCTTTTGCAACCCGTCATTAGGAAGCTGACTGAACTCCAGCACCATCAGGCGGCCACCGGGTTTCAGCACGCGAAAGGCTTCGTTCAGGGCCTCTTGCGGGCGGGTCACGTTCCGGATGCCGAACGAGATCGTGTAGACGTCAAAGGTGTTGTCCTCGAACGGCAGGGCCATGGCATCGCCCACCACCCAGTTCAGGCTGTCGGCCATCTGGTCGGCTTCGGCGCGTTGCCGGCCTTCGACCAGCATGGGTTCTGTCAGATCAAGAACCGTGGCATGGCCATAGCCTGCACGTTTCAGAAAGCGAAAGGAAATGTCACCGGTTCCGCCCGCAACATCCAGCAAACGCTGACCGGGACGCGGAGCTAGCCAGTCCATCATCGCGTCTTTCCAGACCCGGTGGATACCCATCGACATGACATCGTTCATCACGTCATATTTCGAGGCGACCGAGTTGAACACGCCCTGCACGCGCCCGGCCTTGTCAGCCTCGCGTACGGTTTCGAACCCGAAATGAGTGGTGTTGTCGCTGTTGTCGGACATAAGCCTTGCCGTTTGTCGAATTTCGCTTCTGTTATAGGGCTCTGGAAGCGGGGCACAATGCGGCCCTTTGGAATAGGAGCCCTGTAATGCCAGAATTGCCCGAGGTCGAGACCGTAAGACGCGGCCTGAGCCTTGCGATGGAGGGGGTCGAGATCGAACGCGCCGATGTGAACCGCCCGGATCTGCGCTGGCCATTTCCGGAACGCATGGCAGAACGGCTGACCGGGCAGCGGGTGGATCGGTTAAGGCGGCGATCAAAATATATCCTGGCCGATCTCAGCAGTGGCGAGACCTTGTTGATCCATCTGGGGATGTCGGGGCGAATGACGGTGTCAGGGGATCCACTAGGTCATTTCCTGCGCGAACATCCTGCCGCTGAGAAACATGACCATGTTGTTTTTCACATGGCCAACGGGGCGCGTATCACCTTTAACGATCCTCGCCGGTTTGGAGCGATGGACCTGCTGCCCACAGCCACAGCCGAGGATCACAAGCTTCTGGCGGTTCTGGGACCAGAGCCCTTGGGCAATGATTTCCACGAGCAACACCTGATTGAGGCGCTCAAAGGCAGGAATACCCCAGTCAAATCAGCCCTGCTGGATCAGGGAATCGTTGCCGGATTGGGGAATATCTATGTTTGCGAAGCGCTTTATCGCGGCAAGGTGTCGCCACGTCGCAAAGCAGGGCAAATTTCTGCGGCGCGTGTCGCGTCGCTGGTTCCCATCATTCGGAAGGTGTTGCAGGACGCGATCGAAGCAGGCGGATCATCCCTGCGGGATTTCCGGCAAGCTGATGGAGAACTTGGATATTTTCAGCACAGCTTTGATGTCTACGGTCGTGAAGGAAAGCCCTGCCGGACCGAGGGTTGCAATGGTCTGATCCAGAGAATCACCCAGTCCGGTCGCTCATCCTTCTACTGTGCGCAATGCCAAAGATAGCTTGATCCAGAGAATTCGCGTGGTAAGGACTCGTAACTGAACGGAACAACCGGAAGCTTTTTTCTCATGGCTTTTGAGACGATCATCGTCGAAATCGAAGACCACGTCGCCCTAATCAAACTCGACAGACCAGATGCGTTGAATGCGCTGAACTCCCAGTTACTGGGTGAGTTGTGTACCGCGCTGGAAGAGGCGGACAGCAACGACAAGGTTCGTTGCATCGTCATCACCGGATCGGACAAGGCCTTTGCCGCAGGCGCGGACATCAGGGAAATGTCCGAGATGAGCTTTGTCGATGTCTACACAACCAACCTTTTTGCTGATGCAAACGATCGGGTTTCGGCGATTCGCAAACCGATCATCGCCGCGGTCGCGGGCTATGCTCTGGGTGGGGGATGCGAGTTGGCAATGCTTTGCGATTTCATCATTGCGGCGGACACTGCAAAATTCGGCCAGCCTGAAATCAACCTTGGCGTCATAGCCGGGTTGGGCGGCACCCAGCGTTTGACGCGCTTTGTCGGCAAGTCCAAGGCGATGGACATGAACCTGACTGGGCGGTTCATGGACGCGGACGAAGCCGAGCGCGCTGGTTTGGTCAGCCGGGTCGTACCGGCCAAGAAGCTGATCGAAGAAGCCGTCGGTGCGGCGCAAAAAATAGCCGAGAAATCGGCACTGACGACAGCGGCGGCAAAAGAAGCGGTCAATCGCAGTTACGAGCTTCCGCTGAGTGAAGGTATGCTGTTTGAGCGTCGGGTCTTCCATTCCATGTTTGCCACCGAAGACCAGAAAGAAGGCATGGCGGCGTTTCTTGAAAAGCGGGCTGCGCAGTTTCGCGACAAGTAGAACGCAAGAGACTAATGAAAGGCGGGTGTTGCCCGCCTTTTCTTTGCCGGGTCTGTGAGATCCAAGAATCGGCTTGGCAATCCTTGAAATGTTCGGTAATGAGCGCCGCAATACATGCGCGTGCGGCCCGCTTGGCCCGACTCACACTCGTGATTTCTGATCCGGTGCGGATATGTCCGTGGCGCGCAACCCTTGATAACCGTACCGAACGAAGGTCAGAGACACATGGCAAATTCGCCCCAGGCAAAGAAACGCGCCCGTCAGAACGAAAAGCGTTTCGCTGTTAACAAAGCGCGTCGTTCGCGCATCCGCACCTATCTGCGTAAAGTCGAAGAAGCGATTGCATCCGGTGACAAAGATGCGGCAACCGCAGCACTGCGCGCCGCCCAGCCCGAGCTGATGCGCGGCGTCACCAAAGGCGTGTTCCACAAGAACACTGCTGCGCGTAAAATGTCGCGCCTGTCGGCCCGGGTCAAAGCTCTGGGTTGAAGCCTGCGGGTTACCCTAGGTCAAGTCAGCAAGGCTGAACTAATGTCAAAGGCGCTGCGCATTGCGGCGCCTTTTTTCGTGTTGCCGGAATACCGCGCCTTCACGAAACCGAGAGATTCTTTCGACCAAAGACCCGAGTCAATATCAGAGTTTCGTTGCCGCGCCCCATTTCAAGTTGCTACCACTGATGTCAGCGATTCACTCGCTTGGGGGGACAGGCTGTTTACTCGATCGGACTGACGGGCATCAGATCGATCAGGAAACATTCGTCGACGACTGGCGCAAGCTGGGCTGCCGATCTGCCGCGAAGTCCGGATTATCCGGGATTCTCGGCCCTGTCTGAAAATTGAGATTGTGACGTGCAGCCCGAGTTTCGGGACGCTCATTTATTGTTGAGCGTCGAAAATCCGGGTGCACCGAACTTTCAGGGGCAATCCCGCCAAGCCGTTAGGTTTGGCGACAGGTTCCCTTTGGGCGTGTGAATGCAAGACCGGGCAACCGGCTTCGTATGATAAGGCCGACAGGCCAATAAGAATGGGATGCGTGAGGCGCTGAATGACACAAGAGAAATGGGGACTACTGCGTAACAAATTGCTGAAGGCTGTCGGTCGGAATAATTACACCACATGGATCGAGCCTCTGGAATTTAAAGAGCTGCAGGATGGTGTGGCGGTTTTTTCCGTGCCAACGAACTTTATGGGGAACTACGTCAGCCAGAATTTTGCGGACCTCATCTTGTACGAGCTGAATACGGCTGGGGAAACCGTTCAGCGTCTGGACTTCCGTGTTGCTGCCAACTCGCCCGCGCGTCCCAAGCCCGCAGCCAAGGTGGTCACCGAAACTCAGCCAGAGCCGGTACCCTTAGCGGCGACGGATAGTGCGCAGAACGCTTTGGAGTCGTTGCAGGCCGCGCCGCTCGATTCACGTTTCACCTTTGACAGTTTTGTGGTGGGCAAACCCAACGAGCTGGCCCATGCTGCCGCGCGCCGTGTGTCCGAAGGTGGCCCGGTAACATTCAACCCGCTTGTTCTGTATGGTGGAGTGGGTCTGGGTAAGACCCACCTGATGCACGCAATTGCCTGGGAGCTGAAAACCAAGCATCCGGAACTGAATGTCCTGTACCTGTCAGCCGAACAGTTCATGTATCGCTTCGTGCAGGCCCTGCGGGAACGCCGGATGATGGATTTCAAACATTTGTTCCGTTCGGTCGATGTGTTGATGGTCGATGACGTGCAGTTCATTGCCGGAAAGGATTCTACTCAGGAAGAGTTTTTCCATACGTTCAATGCGCTGGTGGATCAGAACAAGCAGATCATCATCTCGGCCGACCGCGCCCCGGGCGAAATCAAGGATCTGGAAGATCGTGTAAAGTCCCGCCTTCAATGTGGTTTGGTCGTTGACCTGCATCCGACCGACTATGAATTGCGTCTGGGCATTCTTCAGAACAAGGTCCAGCAATATAGCAGTTCCTATCCCGACCTGACGATTGCAGATGGCGTCCTTGAATTTTTGGCTCATCGTATCTCGACCAATGTCCGCGTGCTGGAAGGTGCTCTGACACGTCTGTTTGCCTTTGCCTCGTTGGTTGGACGCGAGATCGACATGGAGCTGACGCAGGATTGTCTGGCAGATGTCCTGCGCGCATCCGAGCGTAAGATCACGGTTGAAGAGATTCAGCGGAAAGTATCCGAATACTACAACATCCGCATGTCTGATATCATCGGTCCCAAGCGCCTGCGATCCTACGCGCGCCCTCGTCAGGTGGCGATGTATCTGTGCAAGCAGCTGACCAGCCGGTCGCTGCCAGAGATCGGCCGCCGGTTCGGCGGGCGCGACCACACCACGGTCATGCATGGCGTCAAGCGCATTGAAGAGCTGAAACTGACCGATGGTCAGATCGCTGAAGACGTGGAAATGCTGCGCCGTTCTCTCGAAGCCTGAACCGGGCCAGTAGTGCTAAGAAACGCTCCGGACTTCTGTGCCGGGGCGTTTTTTGTGCGTAAGAATCCACGGTTGCACCAGAACTGAGGCGTGTGGGGCACGCCGCACTTGACGGTTGGTACATTCCAACCCAGAAATCCGTAAAAAATCCTTGTGCCTCGGGGTGGAACCGCTAACGTGCCAGTCCCGCCCATGTCGGTACGCAAGTCAGAGGAATTGAGGGTATGAAGATCAGCATTGAACGCGGCACCCTTCTTAAAGCCGTTTCGCAGGCTCAGTCCGTTGTAGAACGTCGCAATACCATTCCTATACTTGCCAATGTCCTGATCGAGGCCGAAGGCGATCAGGTCCAGTTCCGTGCCACCGATCTGGATATCGAAGTGGTCGATAAGGCACCCGCACAGGTCGAAAAGGCGGGCGCGACGACCGTCGCGGCAACAACCCTGCATGAGATTGTGCGCAAACTGCCGGACGGTGCGCTGGTGACATTGACTGCTGACAGCGCCGCAGGACGGCTGACAGTTGAAGCGGGTCGGTCGAATTTTTCGCTGGCGACACTGCCAAAAGAAGATTTTCCGGTGATGGCGTCCTCGGAATATCAATCGAATTTCAGCGCGTCGGCAGCATTGCTGCGCCGGTTGTTCGACAAGTCCAAATTCGCCATCTCGACCGAAGAGACCCGGTACTATCTGAACGGTGTGTACATGCATGTGGCGGATGGGTCCGAGGGTGGAAAAGTGTTGCGTTGTGTGGCCACCGATGGCCACCGGCTAGCGAGAATTGACGCAGATTTGCCGGATGGCGCGGCGGATATGCCGGGCGTGATCGTGCCTCGCAAAACAGTGGGCGAGTTGCGCAAGCTGTTGGATGACGACGAGATGGATATCGCCGTTTCGGTCAGTGAAACCAAGGTACGCTTTGCCACGCCGGATATCACGCTGACGTCGAAGGTTATTGACGGCACCTTCCCCGACTACACACGTGTTATCCCACAAGGAAATACCCGCAAGCTTGAAGTGGATGCTGCTGAATTCGCGCAGGCCGTAGATCGCGTGGCGACTGTTTCGTCGGAACGGTCGCGGGCAGTGAAGTTGCAATTGGAAGGCGACAAGCTGATCTTGTCGGTGAATGCTCCTGACAGCGGCGCGGCCGAGGAGGAATTGGCTGTCGCTTACGGGGATGAGCGGTTGGAGATCGGGTTCAACGCCAAATACCTGTTGGAGATTGCGTCTCAGGTGGATCGTGAGAATGCAGTTTTCCTGTTCAACTCGGCTGGTGACCCGACATTGATGCGTGAAGGCAACGATCTGAGCGCTGTATACGTCGTCATGCCGATGCGCGTCTGATCGCGCGGATGCGATGCCTCCGGCGGGAGTATTTTTGAAAAGATGAAGGGAGGGGTCATGGGATTGGCCCTGACCGAGCTAACGGTCTCGCATTTTCGATCTCATAAGCTGGCGCGGTTGTCTCTGGACGGCCGACCGGTTGCCATTCACGGGCCGAACGGGGCCGGGAAGACCAATATTCTTGAAGCGGTGTCGTTGTTTTCGCCCGGTCGCGGGATGCGGCGGGCGAGCGCGGCCGAGATGACCCGTCGGCCCGAGGCGCTGGGTTGGAAACTGTCCGGGTTGCTGGACGCTCAGGGGCAGCGGTTTGAAATCGAAACCTGGTCCGAGGGCAGCGCAGCGCGACAGGTGCGAATTGATGGCAAGTCAGCGACCCAGATCAATCTGGGGAAACTTGCACGGGTAGTCTGGCTGACCCCGTCCATGGACCGTCTGTGGATTGAAGGGGCTGAGGGACGCCGTCGGTTTCTGGACCGTATCGCGCTGAGTTTTGACCCGGCCCACGCCGAAACATCGCTGATTTATGAAAAAGCGATGCGCGAACGTAACCGTCTGCTGAAAGAGCAGATCAGGGACGCGCATTGGTACGCCGCGCTTGAAGGGCAGTTGGCCGAGACGGGGCACCGCATCCATACCGCGCGGTTGAGGTCGCTGGATCTTCTACGGGCGGCGCAGGACCGGGCGGAAACGGTCTTTCCTTCGGCCGAACTGGAGTTGGTGCAAACCGAAGGCGCAATGCCCGTGACAGCGGAAGATTTGCGAGACGCGTTGAGCGAGAGCCGGTTCAGGGATCTGGCAGCGGGCCGAACCCTGGTGGGGCCGCATCGGTCCGACCTGTACGGTGTGTTCGCGGCCAAGGGCGTGCCGGCACGGGAGTGTTCCACTGGTGAGCAGAAAGCGCTCTTGGTGTCGCTGATCCTGTCCAATGCGCGGGCGCTGGCGGCGATGCTGGGCGCACCTCCGATCGTTCTGCTGGATGAGGTGGCCGCGCATCTGGATGCTGGGCGGCGTGCAGCGCTTTATGACGAGATTTGCGCGCTGGGCGCTCAGGCCTGGATGACGGGCACCGGGCCTGAGCTGTTTGCGGAAATGGGCGACCGGGCCCAGACGCTGATCGTTACCGACAGCGATCAGGGCTCGGTCGTGACCGCTTAGGCCGATTCGCTGACTTTGCGTTCCCACAGAAAGCCGCGCATAACCTCGTCCACCGGGGTTTTGGCCATGTGGTTGACGTAGTTCGACATGGTTTTCTGGGCCAGACCCAGCACGACATCCAGAACCGCGCGGTGTGAATAGCCCGCGTCAAAGAACGCCTGAAGCTGGTCTTCGGTCGGGTTGCCGCGGGTTTCCATCACTTGCAGGGTGAAGGTGCGCAGTGCTTCGAGTTTGGCTGAAGGCAACGGAGTTTCGTTACGCAGGGCGTCCGATATCTCGTCCGAGATCTTCATCATCTTGGCGATCCCGGTGTGGGCGGGCACGCAGTAGTGGCATTCGTTTTCCACATTGATGGTCTGCCAGACGACGGTTTTCTCATCATTGTCGAAATCAGTTTGCAGGAACAGGCCGTGCAGAACCTGATAGCCTTCCAGATGCTGAGGGCTTTCGGCCATGACCTTATGCAGGCCGGGCAAGCGACCAAAAGCGGCCTGAGACTTTTGCAGCAGCGGTTTGGACGCTTCAGGCGCGGTTTCGAGGTCGTGAGACGGGAAATTGGCCATGTCGGAACTCCTGTTTCTGGCGCGATGGGTCGTATTTAGGGTTTCTTGAGTGAACGCTCAAGTATATACTTGAGTGAACGTTCAAAAATTGGTGATGCTGATGCCCCGCAAACCCGCATACGATCGTGACGTGTTGATCGCGAAGGCGAAGGATATCTTCTGGCGTCAGGGCTGGGCTGGTACATCGCTGAAGGATCTGGAGCGGGAACTGAAGCTGAAGCCTGGCAGTTTTTATGCGGCGTTCGGGTCGAAAGATGCGCTCTATGCGCTGACGCTGGAGAGTTATACGCAAGAAGGTGTGGCGCGCTTAAAGGCCCTGGCAGAGAGACTGGGTCCGAAGGAGGCGCTGAAAGCGCAGCCCCGATTGGTGATCGAAGCGGTCGAGACCCCGGCAAAGGCCTGCATGTTGGCAAAGACATATGCCGAGTTGAAGGCGAAGGATCATGACCTTGCGGATCAGGCGGCGCATCACATGGCGGAAATGAAAGGCTGTTTCGCTGATCTGTTTCGCAGGGCTCAGGATGCCGGTGAAATCGGGGCGGGACATGATCCGGATCGACTGGCGGCACGGTATCAGTCGGACATTCTCGGGCTGCGATTGTCGGCCGAGCGCAAGGATGTCGACGCGTTGGAAATTGCCGCGGATATCGCTTCTGATATCGATCGTTTGTGATCCCTTTTTCGGGCGGCAAAAAACGATCCGGAACAACACAAAATATTGGGGGATGGCGTGACAATCCCTACCAGAAAACGTATAAGTTACCAAAATAATATAGGTACTGACTGAATGTCCGAAGACGCACAGGCCCCCCAAGAATACGGCGCAGATTCTATCAAGGTTCTCAAGGGCTTGGAGGCAGTTCGCAAACGCCCCGGCATGTATATCGGGGACACGGATGATGGCTCGGGTCTGCACCATATGGTGTATGAAGTTGTCGACAACGGGATTGACGAGGCTTTGGCGGGTCATGCCGACCATGTGACGGTGAAAATTCACGCCGATTCCAGTGTTTCGGTCAGCGACAATGGACGCGGTATTCCGGTGGACATCCACCCGGAAGAAGGCGTGTCGGCGGCCGAGGTCATCATGACCCAGCTGCACGCCGGTGGGAAATTCGACAGCAACTCGTACAAGGTGTCGGGCGGCCTGCACGGTGTGGGTGTTTCCGTGGTGAACGCGCTTTCGGATTGGCTGGAACTGCGCGTCTGGCGCAATGGCAAAGAGCACATCGCGCGATTTGAAGGTGGCGAAACCGTTGAGCACCTGAAGGTTGTTGGCGAATGCGGGGACCGGACAGGAACAGAGGTGCGGTTTCTGGCTTCGACCGACACATTCTCGAACCTTGAATACTCATTCGAGACATTGGAAAAACGCCTGCGCGAACTGGCTTTCCTGAATTCGGGCGTTCGGATCATCCTGATTGACGAGCGTCCGGCGGAACGGCTGGAAACCGAGCTGTTCTATGAAGGTGGGGTCAAGGAGTTTGTCAAGTACCTCGACCGGTCCAAAACCCCTGCCATGTCCGAGCCGATCTATATCAAGGGCGAGCGCGACGATATCGGTGTGGAAATCGCAATGTGGTGGAATGACAGCTATCACGAGTCTGTACTGCCCTTTACCAACAATATTCCTCAGCGCGATGGCGGTTCCCATGTGGCGGGTTTCCGTGGTGCCCTAACCCGGACGATCAACAACTACGCGCAGTCCAGCGGGATCGCGAAAAAGGAAAAGGTCAGCTTTACCGGTGATGACGCGCGCGAAGGTCTGACCTGTGTGCTGTCGGTCAAAGTGCCTGATCCGAAATTCTCGTCGCAAACCAAAGACAAGCTGGTCAGTTCCGAGGTTCGCCCAGCGGTCGAGGGTCTGATGAACGAAAAACTTGCCGAGTGGTTCGAAGAAAACCCGACCGAGGCCAAGGCGATCGTCGGCAAGATCATCGAAGCTGCACTGGCGCGCGAGGCCGCGCGCAAGGCGCGTGAACTGACCCGCCGCAAAACGGCAATGGATGTGAACTATCTGGCGGGGAAGCTGAAGGATTGTTCCGAAAAAGACCCGTCCAAAACCGAAGTCTTCCTTGTCGAGGGTGATTCAGCCGGAGGGTCGGCGCAAACGGGCCGTGACCGGCTGACACAAGCGGTTCTGCCTCTGCGCGGTAAGATCCTGAACGTGGAACGCGCGCGGTTTGACAGGATGTTGTCCTCGCAAGAGATCGGTAATCTTGTCATGGCTCTGGGCACGGGTATCGGCCGTGATGAGTTCAATATTGAAAAGTTGCGTTACCACAAGATTGTCATCATGACCGATGCGGATGTGGACGGTGCGCACATCCGGACTCTGCTGCTGACGTTCTTCTACCGGCAAATGCCTGAGCTGATCGAAGGTGGGTATCTTTATATTGCGCAGCCGCCGCTTTATAAGGTTTCGCGTGGAAAATCAGAGGTTTATCTGAAAGATCAGGCGGCTCTGGACGATTATCTGGTCAACCAGGGGATCGAGGGCGCCGTGCTGAAACTGGGTTCGGGTGAAGAGATCACCGGGCAGGACCTGGCCCGCGTGGTGGACGAAGCGCGCCAGTTGAAACGCGTTCTGGACGCCTTCCCGACGCACTACCCGCGCCACATCCTGGAACAGGCCGCCGTTGCAGGTGCCTTTGTGCCGGGTGCGGTGGACGCAGACCTGCAAGGGGTGGCTGACAAGGTTGCCGCCCGTCTGGACCTGATCGCGCTGGAGTATGAGCGTGGCTGGCAGGGCCGGATCACACAGGATCACGGAATTCGGCTGGCCCGCATTCTGCGTGGTGTCGAAGAGGTTCGCACCTTGGACGGCCCGATGTTGCGGTCGGGAGAAGCGCGCAAAACAGGCAACTTCACGCAAAGCCTGCAAGAGGTCTACAACACTTCGGCCACGTTGATCCGCCGTGATCGTAGCCAATTGATCCACGGTCCGCTGGACCTGTTGCGCGCCATTCTGGAAGAAGGGGAAAAGGGCCTGTCCTTGCAGCGCTACAAAGGTCTGGGAGAGATGAACCCCGGCCAGCTTTGGGAAACGACTTTGGACCCGGATGCACGCACGCTGCTGCAAGTGCGCGTTGACGATATGGTGGAAGCTGACGATCTGTTCACCAAGCTAATGGGTGATGTTGTCGAACCTCGTCGAGAATTTATCCAGAAAAACGCACTGAGCGTCGAGAATCTGGATTTCTGACGGTTTGTAGGAACCGTATTTTTGCAGGGTGTTGCGCGACTGCTGGATGACTGATCGAAACTGAATGGTCTCGTCAAAACCGATAATACGCGCTATCGCTTCGCGCTTTCGTCCCTTGGTTTCGTCCAGAAAACCGACGATATCGGCATGCCGCAAGATGATCCGGTCACGGATGAACCATTCCAGCGCGTCGGTGATCGTGCTTTTGCCAGCGGCGTTTTCTCCATAGATCGCAAGGCTTCGATGTTTCTTGGTGAATTTCTGCGGCAACTCAAACCGGGCGCCACGGAAACCGGTGGCTTTGAGGGAACGCAGCTTAGTCATCTGCACCGCCTTCATCTGCCTGAGTATTGATCGCTGCCTTGCGCAGAACTTCGAGCTGCCGAAGCAGATTGACCTTGGTCAGCTTGCCTTCATGAAGCAGTGCGCCGACCGATTTTACAGTGTCAGGATCAAGGTCTTCGTCCTTCGCTTGCTCGTCGATGAACCCGGTGACAACTTCGGTAGCCGTCTTGATTTTTTCATTGGCCACAGATGCTTATCCCTACTAGGGTCAGGATTCATAACCAGTAGATGACGACGGCTGCGAGCGCGATGGCCGAGAGGAAGACCTTGGGACACCTGTCGTAGCGGGTTGCCACGCGTCTCCAGTCTTTGA
>NZ_JBQFZG010000011.1:0-120559 GCF_056542125.1 Ruegeria sp. AF1 | reverse complement strand
AATGACAACTGACCTAGTTGGGCAATTCTTTTTGACGGATGGGCAAGCGTTGCCAAGCCGACCCAAAGATTAAACCTCTAGGGTGGTTTCTGTGGGTTAACCGGACTCTTTGGTTGTGTCGAAAATTTTGAACTGAGATTGACGAGCACTCAAGTTTAGTAGTCTGTTCCCGTCGAATAGTTTTCGAACAGGTTTTAAGTATGATCTCTCTGAAAGGCTGCCACTTTCCCAAGGATGCAGTTCTTTAGGCTGTGTATTTCTATTTGCGGTACACAGTGTCGTATCGTGATTTGGAAGAGATCATGGCCGAACGCGGCGTGCAGGTGGACCACGCCACTCTCAACAGGTGGGTCGTTAAGTATTCGCCGATGATCGCCGCGAGCGCGCAATCGAAGAAGCGACCAACGCTGAGTTCCTGGCGCATGGACGAAACCTATCTCCGTGTGCGCGGCAAGTGGATGTATCTTTATCGAGCGGTCGACAAAGCGGGAAACACCCTTGATTTCATGCTGTCTGAGTGACGAAATCGTCCAGCAGCAACCAGGTTCTTTGCCAAAGCACTGTCGTCCAACGGGATCCCAAACAAAATCGTCATCGACAAAAGTGGCGCAAATGCAGCTGGCATTCGAGAAGTGAACAGGATCCTGAAGCGGTTCGGTTGCCCAGCCAAAGTACAGACGATCAGGTCCAAATTTTTGAACAACATGATCGAACAGGATCATCGGTTCATAAAGCGGCGTGTTCGGCACATGTGTGGGTTTAAGTCGTTCGAATCCGCTTCCGCCACTTTGGACGGCATCGAGGTAGCCAACATGACCCGGAAGCAGCAATTCTCTAGTGATACGACTTCCGGCTTTCGGTTGTTTGCTGAGATCGCAGGATAACTGCGTCTAGCATATCGCTGGCTTTCGTCGTTCCATAAGTTTGCGACACTACCCACCCAATGGCGATAAACTGATCGTAGAAGAGCGCGAAGATCAGCGCAGTCGGAAAGGTGAGAAAATCGGCATCTCGATCCGGCCCGAGCGTGCGATGCTGTTTGATCCGGAAACCGGATTGCGGCTGCGGTAGGAGATTTGCGGCGGGATCAGTTTTGGATTCGATTTGAGTCCTGGTGACGCGAAACCCATAAACCGCCCATTTCATGCCGTGCCACGTGACTCGCCGTCAGAATTGCGATGATCCAACCCGTGACGACTGCGGTAGCCGTTCCGAACCAGACACCGATCTCGTTGAAATGCCACAGGCCGACGAAGACCCAGACAAAGAATGCGACCCCGAAACCCTGGCGGTAGAGGCTGATCCAGACCGTCCAGATGGGTCTTTTGAGGGCCTGAAGCAGCGAATTGATGGAAAAGAGCATCATGTAAAACGGCAGAATCAGGCTGTCGACGCGCAGATAGCTGACGCCTACTCGGACGACTTCGGGGTCGGTGGTAAACAGGCGCATCAGATGCGGGCTCAGGCCCCACAGGATTGGGATGGCCATCGCCGTCATGATAAATCCGACTTTCCAGCAGTAAAACAGGGCCGCCCGCACGCGCTGAAAATCCCGGGCGCCGAAATTCTGCGATGCGATTGGCAGCACAGCGCCGGTAACACCCAGCACAGGTAAAAGCAGAATTTGCTCCAGCCGAATGGCGACCCCGAAGCCTGCAATGGCATGTTCCCCGAATATTTTCAGGGCAAACTGCATGACAAATCCTGAAAGCAGCATCACCATGAAAGACACCGCCGTTGGCAGGACCTGAACGGAAATCAAGGTAAAGCGATTCAGGCGCGGGGCGAAATAGGCGATCCGCATTCGCTGCATCCGGCGTCGTCGCAGCACCTGCCGGATCATGTAGATCATGACACCGGTTTGACTGATAACGGTAGAAATGGCTAACCCGTCAAAACCGATCCCCGGGATCAGCCCGGGGATGCCAAAAATAAGCAGAGGATTCAGGGCGATATTGGCGAAGAAGGCCACGATCAGGGCGCGCTGCATTGATACCGCATCCCCATGAGCCTGGAGGATTCCGTTGCACCCATGAGCCAGCAGAAATCCGGGCAGAGCCAGAAGAAGCCAATAGAAATAGCGTAGCCCCGCATCACGGTATTCGCTGGGGTCGGACACAAGATGTATCAGCGCAGGGCCGTACCAGAGGCCTGACAATGCCAGAAGCCCGGCGGCGATAAAACCATATGTCAGACCCTGCGCCACCAATCGCCGGGCCATGCGGTGGTTGCCTGCCCCCAGGGCGTTGCCGACAAGGGCGCTCATGGCGGCTCCAAGACCAACCCCAACAGACAAAGCTATAAAGAAGGCCTGAAACCCAAGGGCCAGTCCGGCTTGTGCGCTTGTCGACAACAGCCCGGCAAAGAAGATGTCCACGACATTATAGAGCGTGTTGAACAGCATTCCGATTGCAGCAGGCACTGCCAGTGTCCGGAAATGTGCCGGAATAGACCCTCGGGTCAGGTCAAGATCGACTGGCTGAGCCATGTCACGCAGGCATCACGGGCGCTCGGCCTGAACAGTCAGAAAGACGAATTCCGGGGTCAGAACCTCTTCGAAGCCGTGATTCAGTTCAGCGTCGACGCTGATCGTGTCGCCTGCGGTCAGCTTGAACCGGGCCTCGCCATACCGATAGACCGCCTCACCTTCGAGCGCCTGAACAAAAACTACGCCGTGACCGACATAAGTCGGAGGATGACCACCCTCGCGCAGAAGGGTTACGCGCCGGGCTTGAAAACGCAGGTCCTTGCGTGAATGCAATGCCAGATTGACATATTCATGGCTATGGCCTGCGGCGATACGGGTGGATTTCAAGCCTTCGCCGTGGCGGACGAGCGTATAGTCGGTGTGATCGGTGCGGGCTTCGCGGAACAGTGACACAATCGGGACTTCAAGCGCTTCGGCCAGCGCAGCCAGGGTGTCGATCGAAGGAGAGACAAGCCCGTTTTCGATACGGCTGACCATTGCGGCGGAAATACCCGATTGCTCGGCCAGCCGGCGGGCCGATTGCTTTCGGCTTTGGCGCAGCTCTTTCAGCGATGCGCCAATTGCGCGGTCGATCTGTCTTCCCGGCGGGTCTCCCTGCATGGCTTCTCCCATCACTCGCTGCCGTAATAGCCCACAACATCTCCGTCCGTGGTCACGCCAAGCCCGTTCAACAAGCGGTTCACGTAGTTGAAATAGCCGACGATCTGATTGATTTCGAGTATCTCACCATCATCCCAACCAGTCTCTTTTAGCCCGGCCACATCAGAATCGACCATCGTACCCGGTGTCAGCGTCAGTTTTTCTGCGTAGGTCAGCGCGGCAAGATGGGCGCCGTCAAAGGCATCCTGCGGACGATGCGCCTTGAGCGCCGCCTCAATCTGGTCGGCGCGGGAGTCATCATCAATTAGATGTCGGGCGTTGGACCAGTGGTTGGCGTAAGAATAGGGGCAAGTGTTGAGGGTGGATACATAGGAACTGATGACTTCCTGAAACCACATCGGAACCGTGTTTGCCTCATCATGCAGGCAGGCCCGGTACAAAATCACGTGCCCCTTCATTGTGTTGGGGCGCAGGGAATGAACACGCATGACGTTGTCCACTGTGCCATGTGGCGTCCGGGCCAGATCCAGAGTGGCCTTCAGATGCTCGTCGGCGTCTTCGTCAGATATCATCCTGATCCAGGCAGACATTTTTGGTTCCTTCCTTAGTCGTCAGCACAAATTATGGGTCGTGTTGTACGGCGCGCTGAGTTTTTTATTGACGAGTATTGCATATTAAGCAACCATATTAATTAGCGCGCAACAGATTTAAGGATTCTCAGGCCTTGCCCGACTGCCTCACTCAGTCAAAGCGCCAATCTGGCACTAGCTTTCAGGACGGTTTCGCTACCGCCCTTTGTCGGCCCGCGCGCGCTACGGTTTCGGAGAGGCCAACTGAGAAATCACGGCGCAATTTTCACCGCAAAAGACTGCCAGGTATGGTGTCCCGAACCATGACAGGCGCGACATGACACACGCCACTCCGATGATCGAAGTGACCAATCTGGACAAGTATTATGGCACGTTCCATGCGCTGAAAGACGTTAGTTTGACGGTTCATCAGGGTGAAAAAGTAGTGATCTGCGGACCCTCTGGTTCGGGAAAGTCCACACTGATCCGTTGTTTCAATGGTCTGGAGTGGCACAATTCGGGCCGTTTGGTGATAGATGGTATCGAAGTTTACGAGGGGGCCAAGGAGATACGCGAACTGCGCCAGGAAGTTGGGATGGTTTTTCAGCAGTTCAATCTGTTTCCGCATTTGACTGTACTGGAAAATCTTATGATCGGCCCAATGAAAGTGCGCAAAGTTTCAAAGGTACAGGCCGAAGAGACCGCGCGAAATTATCTTGAGCGCGTGCATATTCCGGAACAGGCCGACAAATATCCGGCACAATTGTCTGGCGGTCAGCAGCAGCGCGTGGCGATTGCGCGTTCTTTGTGCATGGAAACCCGGATCATGCTGTTTGACGAGCCGACCTCGGCGCTCGATCCGGAAATGATCAACGAAGTTTTGGACGTGATGGTCGAGTTGGCCGAAACCGGCATGACCATGGTTGTGGTTACCCACGAAATGGGGTTTGCCCGCAAGGTCGCAGACACGATGGTCTTTATGGAGGCGGGTCGGATCGTCGAGATATCGCCGCCTGAGCAGTTCTTTACCAACCCTTCCAGCGAACGGTGCCGCCTGTTCCTGGATCAGATTCTGGCGCATTGAACGTGAGCGATCTGGGCATATCCGGGCCAAGGGGCCAGCCGTTGCCAAAGCCACCGTTCCACAAGCGGTTTTTCGACTCGATCCTGATATCCGTTGTCATTTATTCCATTATTGTTGGTCTAATCGCCTATGGCGCTTACGCCGGGGCGCAGAGTATGGGTTATAACTGGCAATGGTATCGTGTGCCGCAATTCCTGTACCGCAATACCGAGGTCGGGTTTGAATGGGGTGAAATCCCAATTGGGCTTGTAGCCACCATCCAACTGTCGGTGACCGCCTTTTTTCTGGCAACGGCGATAGGCCTTTTGGTGGCTCTGTTGCGGCTATCGGGGTTGGTCATCGGGTCAGCGGTTGCCGTGGGGTACCTGGAACTGATCCGCAATATTCCGCTGCTGGTTCTGCTTTATCTTTTCTATTATGTGCTCGGGCCGATCTTTGGGTTTGACCGATACACAGCAAGTATCCTGACACTTGCCGTTTTTCATTCGGCCCTGATTTCCGAGATTTTCCGCGCTGGTATCAACGCAATTCCCACGGGTCAGTGGGAGGCGGCAAAATCCATCGGGATGACACCGTATCAGACCTATCGCTATATCATTTTGCCGCAATCAGTACGGTTCATGCTGCCACCGATGACCGGTGAGGTAGTTCACCTGATCAAATCCTCAGCGATTGTAAGCGTGATCGCGGTGGCTGAACTGACCACGTTTGGACGCAACATCATATCCGATACCTACATGAGTTTCGAAATCTGGTTCACCATTGCACTGGTCTATCTGGTGGTGACCCTGATCCTGTCGATTGGCGTAACCCACCTGGAGAAGAAATATGCCGTCGACCAATAAAACTGAAAACTATGTCGGACAACAAGGAGAACCAAGATGAAGCTTTCTCGCAGAATGTTGGGGGCGGCGCTGAGCGCGGTCGTTGCAACAGGCGTCGCAACATCAGGTTGGGCGCAAAGCACAACGCAGAACCTGTCCAGCGAAAGTGTGATTGAAACCATCAAGCAGGATGGAGTAATCCGCATTGGGCTGTCGCTATTCGTACCGTGGTCGATGCGCGACAAGAACGGTGACCTGATCGGTTTCGAACTGGATGTCGGTCGCAAGCTGGCCGAAGACATGGGGGTCGAAGTTGAATTTGTTCCCACCGCATGGGACGGTATCATTCCGGCGCTGGTTTCGGGCAATTTCGACGTGATCATCTCGGGCATGTCTGTGACGCCGCAGCGAAACCTGACTGTCAACTTTACCGATCCATATGCTTTTTCCGGTCTGGCCATCTTGGTAAATAAGGAACTGACAGATGGAATGACTCAGGCTGATCTGAATTCTGCAGACGTGACGTTCGCAGCCCGTCGCGGTGCAACGCCCGCTGTCGTGATCGCGGAAAACTTCCCGGAAGCAAACTTGTTGCTATTTGATGAAGATGGCGCGTCGACGCAAGAAGTTCTTAACGGAAATGCACACGCAACAATGGCTTCACAGCCTACGCCCAACCGGGAAGCAGGGCGTAATCCTGAAACTCTGCGCGTGATGGAAGGCGATCTGTTTGATCCGCGTGGCGAAGCCTTTGCTATGCGCAAAGGTGATCCGGATGCATTGAACTTCTTCAACAATTGGATTGCTCAGCAATGGCGTTCGGGTTGGCTGGAAGAGCGTCACAATTATTGGTTCGCAACAGAAGAGTGGGCCGACCAGGTTGCTCAGTGACTAAAACAAAGGGCGGCGGCATTGCCGCCCCCGACCCTGAGGCGGAGCAATCCCGGTGCAAGATTTCCTGAAGAAACTGAGATGGCCAGATTATCTGATCGTGGTGACTCTGATCGCTTTCTTCGGGTATATCTGGCTGTCGATCGAAGGCACGCTGAACTACAAATGGCGCTGGGAATTGATCCCGGGCTATGTCGTTGGCTGGCATTCGGGCCGCGAAGAGTATTTCGCGAACCTGTTTCTGCAGGGGCTTATGGCGACAGTCCGTATCAGTATTTACTCGGGCATTCTGGCCTTGTTGCTTGGCACCATTCTGGGGGTTGCGCGGTGTTCAGCAAACCTGACGATCCGGATGCTGGCACGGACGTATCTTGAATTTCTCCGCAACGTGCCGCCGGTTGTGGTCGTTTTCATTTTCTTTTTCTTCCTGTCACAACAACTGATTGACGCGCTCAACCTCGAACGTTGGGCTCGTGGTATAGCGCGGCAAGAGGACAAAGATATCTGGACCTTCTTTTTCGGCGAAATGCGCCGTTTTCCCTCACTGGTTTCTGGTGTCATCGTTCTGGCCCTGTTTGAAAGCGCCTTTGTCGGCGAGATTGTCCGGGCTGGTATCCAGTCGATCCCGAAAGGCCAGCGCGAAGCGGCGCGCTCGATTGGTATGAGCAAACTACAGGAGATGCGTTACGTGATTCTGCCGCAGGCGTTGAAGAAAGTGGTGCCACCGCTGGCAAACCAATTCATCTCGCTGATCAAGGACAGCTCGATCTTGTCGCTGATCTCGGTGCAGGAACTGACCTACAAAACAGTCGAGCTTGTGGCCTCGTCCCGCATGATCTTTGAGGCGTGGATCACCACGGCCGGGTTCTATTTTGTTGTGTGTTTCGGCCTCAGCCGATTGTTTGCACGACTTGAAAAGCGGTCAGACAGGCGCTGACGCGAACGGCCCGGGGCAATGCGGATATATGATTTCCGGTTCTCGGGCAGTTGCCATAAAGCTCGGCTGCTGCTGTCCATGCTGCGGCTGGATCATCAATTCATCAAATCATCAATGTCAACCTGCTGAGCGGAGATCAGAACCAGGTTACATTCTTGCAGGTCAACCAGCTGAACAAGGTCCCGGTGCTGGACGACAACGGCTTTACCCTGCGCGACAGCACCGCAATCATGATGTATCTGGCACAGAAGTATGGCGCTGCAGATTGGGCGCCGGATTCGCCAGAAGAGCATGGGGACATACAGCAATGGCTGTCCTATTCGGTAAACGAGATTTTCCACGGCGTTGCAACGGCCCGCGCGATTGTTCTGTTTGAACGCGACATCGATTTGACCGGGCCACAGGCACTTGGGCAGAAATCCCTGCAGAATATGGAGCAGCACCTGTCACGACGACGCTGGCTGGCATGTGATCGCCCTACGATCGCCGATCTGGCCTGTTACCCCTACAAAGCACTGGCTTATCAGGGAAAGTTATCGCTGGCTCCTTACCCGGCAGTCCGTTCGTGGATCGCGCGTGTTGAAGCTCCGTCGGGATATATCCTGATGCCGGGGTTGCCGGCACCGGACTAGGACTGTTCGGGGCTACGCCCGGATCTGCACCATGCCGTTTTTGATGCGGGTTTCGAATACCTTCATTGGTCGTGTCGCAGGGGCCGAAACCGCATGTCCGTCACGCACATCGAATGCGCCCTGATGCAAAGGGCACTCGATGACGTAGCCATCAAAATACCCGTCACACAGATCAGCACCGCCATGATTGCAAAGTGCCAACGAGGCATAGACGCCGCCGGGAGTGTCGTAGACCGCCAGGATACGTGAGCCGATCTCGACCCGTGTGACCCAGTTCTTTTCCAGCCGAGTTGTCTCGATCACGTCTTTCCAGGGTTTTTCATCCGCCATGAGTTACGCCTCCGCCTTCTGCCGGATCTGCCTCAAGATCTCGCGATGGGCGGCCAGATACCCCCCAGGCTCAACATGAATGTGGTCTTTCAGCTTCTCATGAAGGCGAGGTAACGCGTGGAAAGGAACTGAGGCCACGTAGTGATGCTCTGCGTGGTAGTTCATGTTCCAGCACAAAAAGGACCAGGGGGCGGATACCAGATTGGTGCGCGTATTTTCGGACATCTGCGCCACGGTGGGGCGTCCGACATGTTCGGTCATCCGGATAAAGCGCATCACAGGCTCACCCAAAAACAAAGGGATTATCCAGTACCAGATCAGTCCCCACCAGCCGATGATGGCCATGCCCAGAAAGATGGCCGTATAGATGGCCAGCATTCTGCGCGCATCGCGATACACCGCCTGATGTTCCACTTTCGGGATGAATCGCAGCTCGGTCTCGCTGAGGTTGCCGCTGGCATGGCGAAACAGTTCCGTGAATTTACCGCGCCAGTAGGGCAGGGCGGACAGGTACATAAGGTACTCCCTCAACGTCTCGGGCAATGGGATCAGTTCAGGGTCGTCCCCGGTCAGTTGCGTATAAGTGTGGTGATCGCAATGTTCATAGCGAAAGAACCGATGCGGCAGGATAATGATCAGGCCGCAGATCTGACCAACCAGATCATTCAGCCACCTTGTACGGAATACGGTATAGTGCACGCATTCATGCTGCAGCGAGAAGTGGTGTACCAGAACGATGCCCTGGAGTAACATTGCAGGCCATATCAGCCAGTTGTTCCATGCCAGAGTAACAAGGGTGGTCGTGCAGGCCAGCACCAGAACCCAAAGCGCCAGATGGCATAAGCCGGGACCGTTAGACCGTTGCATGAAACCTTTCAGCTCTTCACGCGTGAGCTTGCCTTCGGCCAATGCCTGAGACAGGGGCGTTACGATTGCTTGTGACATGTGAGTTCCACACAATTTGCCGGTGCGGGGGCCGCGCCCTCATCGCATTTTCCGGCACCGGAGACGGGAGTGCTCCGCACCATAGGGTCCTGTCGGGTGGACTCTATTGCTACCAGATTAGCGTGATGGCACGCGTTCGATCAAGCTTGAATGATCAGCCGGTTCGGCGAAGGCCGATATCCGGATCGGGGTCGGCAAACAGTGCTGCCGCACAGGGGTGTTTGTCCAGAATGGAAGCTCCGCCGGGCAGGCGGTCAGCATGAAAAACCCCATCTTCCCAATAGGTCACACCATCGATCTTGATTGTCGGATCAAACACGTTCCAGCTGATTTCTCCGGGAGCATATGCGCCGCAAGTGTGGAAGTGCAGGATACGCGGATTGCCAAAAGCAGATCCGCCCCAGCGTTCGAAATTCTCGCGCATATCCCAAGGGTATCCGCAGCCCGGATGAATGCCAGCATGCCATGAATGCACGAAATTTCGGTCAATACCGAACTGGCCCGCGACCCGGTCATATTGTACTTCGGCCCGGGCGACATCGGTGGGCTCGCCCGTGAACCCGGTCAGGCGCCCGTTCTCAAGTGACGCAAACACCGGGCTGTCGAACTCGATCGTATAGTCTTCATAGTATCTTGATCCGGTTCCGGTTAGAAGCTTCAGCGCCACACGTCCTGAAAAACTGTGCGCCGGGACTGGCGTGAAAACTGACATGGGGAATCTCAGGATCGACGTATCGCCCGCCGGATCAAGGTTCATCTTCGGCTTCCCCTGAAAGGCCGTGCCCAGAGGGCAGGTGACCCGCACATCGGTTGCCTCGTTCAGGACGGCATTGATCGCCGCCTTGATGTCGAGAAAGGCATCATGGTGCCCGTTGGAAAAGCCCGACCCGAACAGCTCACGGTTCAGCGCAAAGCTGACGATGATTTTTTTGCCCCGGGGCATCTCCGAAAACCGTAGCTGATCCCCAAGACGGGCAAGAAAGAGGATTATCTCGGCTGCTTCGAACCGCGCCAGAAGATCCGGGGACAGGTGAGGATTGTCCGGATTAAATCCTACATCCACTGCATCAACCGACAACCCCATGGATTGCGCGACGTCCGATACGATCTTGACACTGTCCGCGTCAAAATAACCAAACTCGGGGGGTTCGTAAGCGATCAGAAGTCGGTCACCCGCCGCTGCGTGAGCGCAGTTCGTCAAAAGATTTCGCGCGCCGCGCTCGGGTGTGATGTCCGACATTCGCGTCTCCTACGGATTCAAGCCCGTACAGATTAGGCCTGCACCATGCGCCTAATCTATTTGAAAGTGATTATGTCTGACATTAGGGTGACTAATATGATTGTAAATCTGCCCTATTCAGCTCTGCGTGCCTTCGAGGCAGTTGTCCGTCATTCTGGCTTTTCCCCTGCCGCGGCCGAACTTGGTGTTAGCCAAAGTGCGGTCAGTCAGCATGTGCGGACGCTTGAGGAATGGTTGGGTCGCGATCTGCTGGTACGCGGCGCGCGGTCATCGCGCCCAACCCGAGAGGGTGAACTGCTAGCGCTGGCCATCTCCGAAGGGCTGGGGCGCATTTCAGGTGTTTGCACCCAGTTGCGGGATAAGACCCGCAACGACCGGACCATCGTGATTTCATGCCTGCCAGGTTTTGCTTTCAACTGGTTGTTTCCGCGTCTTTTGAACTTTGATCTGGCCCACCCGGACCTATCGATTTCGATCGCTACGGATACTGGTCAATATCCGTTCTCCGGCGCGGATGCGGATATCGGAATCCGCTATGGGCTGGGTGATTACCCCGGCTACCAGGTGGATCTGCTGATGACCGAGCAGTTGTTTCCTGTTTGCGCACCATCTTTGATACCCAACCTGCGCGGGGTCGAGGATCTTGCGAAGCACACGATGCTGGTAGATGAGAATCTGCATCATGGTCCTGCAAGCCCAACCTGGGATTTCTGGGCACGGCAATGCGGTCTGACGCTGCCGTCACCCTTGCGCACACGGCGATTTGGCCAATCCAATCTGGTGGTTCAGGCTGCAATTGAAGGGCTGGGTGTCGCGCTGGGTCGGGAACCCCTGGTGATCGATACGTTATGTGACGGGCGTCTGGTTCGACCCTTTCCAGAACTGACCGAGTCCCCTTTGTCTTACTGGCTGGTTCGGCGACACGAAACCAAGGACAGTCCGAAAGTCGGTGAGTTTCTGAACTGGATCAGTGCTGAAGTAGAAGCGCAACCGGACATCCCGCCATCCGCCGACGCTTATAATTAGCCTGGCTTATATGAGTCATTACCATTCCGACATGGCGCAAGGACGTCTCTCTGCCCATACTGGTACAAGCCATCTGACGATCTGGAGAGCATTTCAATGTATCTGAGAAACTGCTGGTATGTCGCTGCCTGGAGTAAGGATATCGGTCGCGAACTGAAGGCCGAAACGTTTCTGGGTGAAAACATCGTGCTTTACCGGCGGGAGGACGGCACTCCGGTCGCATTGGAAGATGCTTGCCCGCATCGTAAGCTGCCGCTGTCCAAAGGCAATCTGATCGGTGATGTGGTGGAATGCGGTTATCACGGCCTGAAATTCGACTGCTCGGGCAAATGCACGGACAGCCCGACCCAGCGTGGCATGACCCCGCGGCGGGCAGTGGTAAGATCATATCCGGTAGTGGATCGGTATCGGTTCCTGTGGATTTGGATGGGTGATCCGGAACAGGCGGACCCTGACAATATTTTCCTGATCGAGAATTTCGACGATGCCAGTTGGGGCATGACTGATGGTGGAGTGATGGATATCGACTGCCACTACCTGTGGGTTTGCGACAACCTGCTGGACCCCAGCCATGTAGCCTGGGTGCATGTCTCGTCCTTTGCCGGGGCTGGCACGGACGAAGAGCCGCTGAATGTCGAAAGAACGGACCGCGGCGTGATTGTCTCGCGCTGGATCGAGAACAAGCCGCCGTCGCCCTATTATGCGAAGCTGGTGGCCTTTGACGGTGATTGCGACAGGCTACAGCATTACGAGATGTGTATGCCCGCGATAGGGCTGAACAAATCCATCTACACGCCCGTCGGAACCGGCGGCTATGACAAACCGCCCGTTGCCGAGACTTTCATCAACGTCTCTTACAATTTCATGACCCCGATTGATGAGGATCGGACCCGGTATTTTTGGTTCCAGCACCGCAATTCCGATCCCGATAATGCTGAGGTGTCCAAATTCATGAATGATGGCGCGCGGATGGCGTTTCTTGAGGACAAGGAGGTTTTGGAGAAGGTTCATCTGGGCATGAAAAACGCCAAGACGCCAAACATTGATCTGGGATTGGACGCTGGGGCCAAACTATTCCGCAAAGCTTTGGACCGCGCGATTGAGGCTGAGGCTTTTCCGATCAACATGGTTGAGCGGGTGTAAGGTTTGTTGGCCGGTTCCGAAACCCACTAGGCATCGAGGGGGACGTGAAGCCGGGGATGCGCTGCGTCCTGTCGTTCGAACCCTCAGCCAGGTAGGCGGCTTGGGCTTCTGAATTGTCGGGGTGGGTGCCGACCATCATGTAAGAGCAGGACAGCGCGCGCGCCTTTTGTTTTGTGCTTTCGATAAGTTGCCGCCCGACACCCATGCGGCGATACAGCCGTCCAATAAAAAGGTGGTGCATGACGATACCGCGACGGCCTAGCTACAACTGTGTTAGCGGGCTCAGGGTGACATAGCCGATGACCTCGCCTTTCGTTTCGGCAACCAGCACATAGACCCATGGCTGATTGCCGAACACATCCCGCTCTAACACTGCGGCGTTGATGTTTGGGACATCACCGTGATGTGTGGCTAGAGCGCGGATCATTGACAGTAGAAAAGGCATGTCTTCGGGCTCTGCGTCCCGGATATGTACCTTTGCGTTAGGGTTGGTGGGTTTCATCTTTGCCTCCTGTTTCTTTGCCACAGAAGCGAGATGAAAAATGCCGCACTGTGGCGGCACTTTCTAACTACACATCAACGGTCGCACTGCTTAGGGCGCGTTGGAAAATGTGCCGCGGGGTTGGGCCATGACGATAATGGCCCAACGCTGTGACGATAGCAGAATAACGTCAAGTTATTCACTGTGCAATCAGAGGACCGGTGTCCGCCGCCGGTTACGCCGCGCCGTAGATCACTGGGAAACGCCCTCCGGCAAAAGGTGCGCCGGGGCGCAAACTGTCGTCATGCAGCCACTCTGTCACGGCATCGCGTGGCTGGTAGATGGCGCCCTCTACCGCAAATCGGACGGCATAGCCGCGTCTGCGCCGAGTTGAGGTGCGGTTGCCCATTGCCGAATGCACTGTCATGCCGTCAAATGCCAGCGCATCGCCGGGCTCCATCTTTGGGTAGTGAAAGATGTCGTAGGCGGCGCGGTTGGCCTCGAAATCAGGCATGTCGATATAATCGGGGTTGTCTTCCTCAAGATAGTGCAGGAACGCCCCAAGCTGGTCGGTTTTGAAAGGCCGGTACTTGGCACCCCAAGCGTGTGATCCACGAACGAACTCCAGCGCGCCATTGTCTGGGTCAACCGGGTCCAGAGCGATCCATATGGTCATGATTGGTCCGGCCACCGGCCAATAGGGTTGATCGGTGTGCCAGCCCGTCTGGGTTTTTGTCCCCGGCTCTTTGGCAAAAATCTGGTCATAGATAAGCGAAGTCCACGGGCTGCCCGCCACCTCAGCCACGCGCTGGCCGATATCCGATGTCAGGCAATAATCCTGAAATACGCCCGGGTTTTCGCGCATGTTCTTGTAGGCAAAATAGCGCTCGCCTTTAGAAACCTCTTCATCTACGGCCTTGCGTAGTTTGGTAAGCCAATCCTGCGACAGAATTTGTTTCAGCAGCACGACTCCGTCGCGTGCATAGGTTTCCTGAATGATCTTCAGGTCAGATGTCTGTGTCATGTAACATCCAATTCAACGCCTCTTCCATTGAGGCGGTTGCAGTATGCAGGCGCGTTGCACCCGGTTTGTCCGGCGTTACGTGATGGGTGAACTGCGGCAGTTTATAATGAAACAGGGCCAAAGCGATCGGGCCGACCATTTGCCGGCAAGACGTCGATGGAACTGTTCAATGCGAAGGCTCATTGCGGCACCTTTCACCAGCCAACTTAACCTAATTTTTCGCATTGGCATAGAACACATGACGGATCGTTTTACATGGCCATAAGTCTATTGACGGAATGTGCGTATTAATCAATATTATTACTACCATGCAAAAGTATTCCATCTTCTCGCTCGCCCGGAACGCACTGACCGGGCATAAGAACTGGCCCAGAGCCTGGCGTAGTCCGCCGCTGAGGAATCGGTACGATGTAGCGGTGATCGGGGCGGGGGGGCACGGTCTGGCCACCGCCTATTATCTAGCCAAAGAGTTTGGCATCACCGATGTGGCTGTGCTGGAACGTGGTTGGTTGGGTGGCGGCAACATTGCCCGGAACACTGTGACTATCCGATCAAACTACATGCGGGATGAATCGATCCCATTCTACGTCAAATCCGTCGCCATGTACGAAGGTCTCACGGATGAGCTGAACTTCAACATGATGCATTCCAAACGAACCATGGTGGATGTGGTTCAGACCTGGCCCAAGCTGCGCGAACTGCGGCGGCGACAGCTGGTGATGGATATCTATGGATCGACCTATGAACAGATCAGCACCGAGGAATTGCGCCGCCGCATTCCGGCGCTGACTGGCGGCGGGCCGGATGCGCGGCTGCCGGTGATCTGCGGCATGGTGCATACGGATGCCGGCGTGAACCGGCATGATGCCGTGGCCTGGGGCTATGCCCGTGCGGCTGACGCGCTTGGAGTAGAGATTCATCAGCAGACGGCGGTGCAATCCCTGCTGCGCGGGGCAGATGGCTCGATCGAAGGGGTTGAGACCAACCGGGGCGTTGTCCGGGCAAAGAAGGTGGTTGTGGCCGTCTCGGGTCACACAACCACGCTCACTGAAACTGCCGGGTTGAAACTGCCGCTACGGACGATGAACCTGACCGCGTTTGTGTCCGAACCGGTCAAGCCGTTGGTCGATGTGATCGTGAACTGCCCGGACAGCGGGTTCTATTTCAGTCAATCCGACAAGGGCGAGATGGTGATCGGCGGTGCGCCCGACATGGGGCAGAGTTTCCGCCGTGACATCAAGCAACACGTATTCGAAGACACGGTGACCGCAATGCTGTCCCTGTTCCCGAGTTTCAAGAAGCTCAAACTGATGCGGCAATGGGGCGGGCATCTGGATATTGCCCATGATGCCTCGCCGATCATGGATCAGACAGAGATTCCGGGGCTGTTTGTCACTGCCGGATGGTGGGGCGGCTACAAGGCCATTCCAGCAGGGGGGCTGACGCTGGCTCATCTGGTGGCAAAGGGGGAACCGCACCCGCTTATGGCGCCCTTCACTCTTGGCAGGTTCCGGCATCTGGACTTCGTGATGGAAGCCGGAACCACTACGGCGCGATAGGAAAGGTCAGGATCATGATGCTTTTACCCTGCCCATTCTGCGGCAAGCGAAACGAAAGCGAGTTTATTTTTGGCGGCCCGGTCGGGGCGGAGCGCCCTGACGCCAATGCCGTCAGCGATGAACAATGGGTCGAATATCTGACGGTGACGCCGAACCCATTGGGTCCGGTTGAGGAGAAATGGTGGCACGCGCGCGGATGCGGTGAATGGTTCACGATCTGGCGGGACACACGGACCCATGACATTGTGGAGGCGTCCGATGGCACAAAGTAACCGCCGCGCTTCGGGCGGGCGCATCGACCGAAACCGCCCTTTGCGATTCACATTCAATGGCAAACCCTATGAAGGGTTCGAGGGAGATACGCTGGCTTCAGCCCTGTTGGCAAACGGGGTTCGGGTCACGGCCCGCAGTTTCAAGTATCATCGCCCGCGGGGTATCATGGGGCACGGGCCCGAAGAACCCGCAACACTGGTGGAACTGGATGGCGAAGATGCTTCGGGCAACCGTCCCGCGACAACGGTGCCGCTGCGCGACGGGCTGAGCGCGCGGTCGGTCAATTGCTGGCCCTCGCCCGAGTTCGATCTGGGTGGGATCAATCAGCTTTTGACGCGCTTTATCCCCGCAGGGTTCTACTACAAAACGTTCAAGTGGCCGGACTGGCACCTGTTTGAACCCTCGATCCGTCGGGCCGCAGGGCTGGCGGCGGCACCCGCCAATCCTCCCGCTGCGGGTCATTTTGAGGCCCGGCACGCCCACGCCGATGTACTGATCGCCGGAGCAGGCCCAGCCGGTCTGCAAGCTGCGCTTGAGGCCGGTCGCGCGGGTAAACGTGTGTTTCTGGCGGATGAGGGCACCGAGGCGGGCGGTAGTCTGCTCAACCGCAATCTTTCGATCGGTGGCTGTCCCGCAATGGACTGGGTCGCGGATGCGGTGGCTGAGCTGCGCGGTATGGACAATGTCACCCATCTGCAAAATGCAACTGTCTGGGCCTATCGCGAACACAATCTGATAATGGTGAACGAACGCGAGCCGGAACAGGACAGTATTCTGGAACGCAGTTGGCGCGTGCGGGCCGGCGAAGTTGTTATTGCTACCGGAGCCACTGAACGCGCCATGGTTTTTGGCGGCAATGACCGGCCCGGTGTGATGTTGGCCTCATCCGTGCAGGCTTACGTCAACCGGTGGGGCGTGACGCCTGGGCAGCGTGTGGTGCTGTTTACCAACAACAACAGTGTTTATGCTGTGGCGGCTGATCTGTCAGCGGCAGGTACGCAGGTTATGGCCATTCTGGACAGCCGCAAGACTGTCCCGTCTGAGGTATTGGATCAGGTTCCGAATGTCTCGGTTCACACTGCAACAGTTGCAAGTGATGTACGTGGTCATAAAAGGGTTCGCGCGGTCAAAGCCGTTCCCATGACCGGAGGAGCAGGTCACTGGATCCATTGTGATGTGCTGGGCTGCTCCGGTGGGTGGAGCCCAACTGTGCACCTGTGGTCGCAATCCCGCAGCACGTTGCGGTTTGATGGGGATCTGGCAGCATTTGTCCCTGATCAGGCGGTTCAGAAGTGCCGCGCGGTGGGGGCAGCGGCAGGAGATCTGACGCTGAACAAGATCGTTGAGGGTGGCGACGATCTGCCTTATGCAATTGAAGCGCTCTGGCGGGTGGATGTTCCGGGCCAGCACGGCAAAGCCTTTTTGGATGTGCAGAACGATGTCTCGGTCAGTGATGTGCATTTGGCCTTGCGCGAAGGCTATGACAATGTCGAACACGTCAAGCGCTATACCACCGGCGGCATGGGGATCGACCAGGGCAAGACCGGCAATATCAACATCATCGGCACCGTTGCGATGCAAAAAGGCGTGCCGCTGCAAGAGGTTGGAACGACCACTTTCCGGTCTCCCTATACGCCTGTTTCCTTTGGTGCGATTGGCGGGTTGCGGGAGGGCTGGGGGCTGTTCCCCTATCGCCATACCCCTGTGACCCAGTGGAACAAGGACAACGGCGCGGTCATGTATGAGGCTGGCGCGCGCTGGCGGCGACCGGGATACTTCCCGAAACCGGGCGAAGGTCTGCAAGAGGCCGTCAATCGCGAATGTCGGGCGGTGCGGGAAGGCGTTGGCATCTATGATGGCTCGCCCCTTGGCACCTTTGAACTGAAGGGTCGGGATGTTCCGCAATTCCTCGATTTCATCTACTCCAACATCATGTCCAGCCTGAAACCGGGCAACGGGCGCTATGGGCTGATGCTGTCGGATGACGGGCTGATCCTGGATGATGGCGTTGCCTTCCGGCTGGACGAACACCGCTGGCTGGTTTCGACCTCGACGGGGCACGCGGATGCGGTCAATCAGCATATGGAAAAGTTGCTGCAAACCGAATTCCCCGGCTGGCAGGTGATGATCACTACAGTCACAAGTCAGTGGAACAACGCCACCATTTGCGGCCCCAAGGCCCGCGAAGTGATGCAGGCGCTGGGTACGGATATCGACCTTTCACCCGAGGCGTTCCCGTTCATGTCCTTCCGCGAAGGTACTGTCGCAGGCTTCCCGGCCCGAGTGGTGCGGGTGAGTTTCACCGGCGAATTGTCCTATGAAGTCAACGTTGCCACCCGCCACATGGCAGCTCTGTGGAATAAGGTGATGGAGGCCGGTGCGCCCTTTGGCATCCTGCCGGTTGGTTCAGAATCCAGCCACGTTTTGCGGGTCGAAAAAGGGTTCCTGTCGCTGGGGCATGAGGTCGACGGCACGGTAGACGCCTATGATCTGGGAATGGGCTGGGCGATGTCGAAGAAAAAGCCGGATTATCTGGGTAAACGCTCGGTCGCGCTACGTCGCGCAGGTGGCGGAACCCGACGCGAGCTGGTCGGTATTCTGGCGGATGATCCAAACCGGCAAATCCCCGAAGGTGCGCCGCTGACGCCCGGTGGCCGGAAAGAGGCTACTGACGGGTTGGTCACCGCCTGCGTCTGGAGCGTGGTGAACAACCGCTGGGTCGGCCTGGCATTGCTGGAGGATGGCCACGCGCGGCAGGGTGAAACGGCTCATGTGCGGCTAAAGGACGATGTGATCCCGGTCACGGTCACGAAACCGGTCTTCCACGACCCCGAGGGCAAGTTGCTTAGGTCCTGAGATGAGTTATGACGTAAAAATAGAACGACGCAGCCTGATGGCCCTATTCGACCTCAAAGGAGCGCCTGACGCGGTTTCGAATTGGGTCGGGGACGCTCTGCCGTTATTGCCGGATCGCCCGAACACCCGCGTGAATAAAGACAACACCGAGCTGTTTTACATCGGTCGTAACCACTGGGTCACCCGGGCCCCGCTGGCACAGGAAGATACGCTGGAGGCAAAGCTGAAGCCAACGGACTGCCCGGCGGATATTAGTATCGTGCGTATCTCGGACACCATGACATTCTTTCGCATTACAGGAACGGATGCGGATCAGGTGATGGCAATTGCCAGTCCGATGGACCTGCATGACAGCGTGTTCGGGCCAGATGCAGTTACCTATACCGAAGTTTTTGGTCTGAAGGCTTTGGTGATGCGGTGTCGGGATGGTATTGAGTTTGCGGTCGAACAGAGTTTTGCGGATATGATTGACGACTTTCTGACCCGCGCAACGGCCTGAGGAGGCAACTGCCATGGCCCGGACACACATCCACAAGTACCAGACGCGCTATCACGCGAAAGCAACCTATTCCAAGGCAATCCGTGCCCGGGGTGATTTTGTTTTCATGCAGGGGCAGGTTGGTACTTTGCTGGATGGAACACTGATTGGCGAAGGCGATCCCGGTGCCCAGGCGGATCAGGCCTGCCGCAATATCCAGCGCTGGATGGAAGAGGCCGGAGGCAGTTTGGCAGATGTCTGCAAGCTGACAGTTTACGTCACCGACATCTCGTACCGCCCTGCCGTTTACGAGGCCATCAATCGATGGTTCGAGGGCGTGCATCACTGCTCGACCGGTGTGGTGGTACAGGGGTTGGCCGACCCGTCGCTGTTGGTTGAGATCGACGCGATGGCTGTCATCGACGATGATGTGGGCGCTACCGGATAGGGATTTCGGCAAATCCCGATATTACGTTGTGTTGGTATTCAGGTCGTGAGAATGTCCGGTCAAACTTGTCCGGTTTTGTCTGCGAATAGTAATGCGGTCGACGCTAACCTCAATTCTTCCGTTCTTTTTGATCATTGCGCTGGGTCTGGCCCTGCGAAAGGGGGAATTCCCAGCACGGATTTCTGGAACCTGAATGACAAGCTTGTCTACTGGGTTCTGATGCCTTGCCTGCTGTTCAGCAAAATCTCACTGTCCCCTTTGGATAAGTCGGCGCTGGGATTGTACTCGGTCGCAATTCTGAGCGGGTTCGTCGCGGCGCTGTTGTATGCCGTTTTCACTGCTAAACTGATGGGACATGCGCCGCCGCGGACGACCTCGATCCTGCAGGGCAGTGCACGGCACAATTCTTTCATAGGGCTTGCACTGGCGGCGAATCTGTACGGTCCTGCCGCGCTGGATATCGCTATCCTTGCGACCGCCATTTTTGTGCCCACCACCAATATCGTTATGGTTATCCTGATGGTCGGCGCGCTTAAAAGCGACCGGGCCAACAGCCTGCCCGTGGCCATCCTGCGGGAGCTGGCGCGCAATCCTTACGTGATCTCGATCTTTCTGGCGGTCAGCGCCAATCAGGTGATCGGAGATCAGATACCGGTCGTGCATGATGTGACGGATGTTCTGGGGGCCGGGGCATTGCCGATCACTTTGCTTGCGGTCGGGGCGAACCTGCGGGTCCGGTCATGGCGGCCAGAGCATTGCCTCTGGTTCTTGCCATTGCCGGAAAGATGGTTGTCTTCCTTGTGACCGTGCTGGTGATCGGATTGACCGTTGGTTTGCCAAGGGATGTCCTGCAGATTGCCGTAGTCTATTCGGTCGTTCCGACCGGGGCGTCGTCGTACACATTGGCCAAACAACTGGGCGGTGATGCGCCATTGATGGCGGCAATCGTGACTCTGCAAACGCTGATTGCGGCCATCAGTATTCCGGTGTCGCTCGCATTGCTGTTGCCGCTGATCCCATAGTCGGGCGACTACTGCGCCAAAACACCGTGTGCCCAATGCGCAATATCCAGCAGCCTGGTATCGTCGCCTTTTCGACCGATCAGTTGAAAACCCAGTGGCAACCCGTTCTGATCCGCGCCAAAGGGCAAAGCGATCGAGGGCACCTGCAACAGGTTCCACATCCGCGAATACAGAGGGTTTCCGGTGGCTCCCAGTCCCTCCGGTGCTGGGCCCGGGGCGGATGGCACAAGCAACGCGTCCGTGTCCCGGAACAACTGATCCAGCATTGCTGTTGCGCGGTCCCGTGTCCCCAGTGCTGCGTGATATTCCGCGTCGCTGACATCCAACCCAGCGGCAATAAGGTCGTGGAACTGTGGACTAATGCCCGGCATGCCAACGGTGTATTCAGCAGCACGCAGACGGGCGGCTTCGTACCCCATGACGGTGATTTGAGCTTGTGTCAGATCCGTGAAGACAGGTGGATGGGTGATTTCACCAGTATCGGTCCCAATTGCGTCAAGGGCGGACAAGGCACGATTGCAGGTGTCGCGCATCTCAAGCGAGCCATCTTGCCAATAGGGCCCCCGCATTAAACTGATGCGGGGAAGGGCCTCGTCGAAATCTGTCGGGGGCAGCAGATCGGTGCCGCGTAGTACAGCATCGCTCAGCGCGAGGTCGCGGGGATCGCGTGCCAGAACGCCCAAAGTATCGAGGCTTTGGGACAGACCCATGACACCGGTCAGATCGTAGCGTCCGGTAGTTGGCTTGAAGCCGCAGACCCCGCAATAGGCGGCAGGGCGGATCAGCGAAGCCGCGGTTTGAGATCCAAATCCCAAAGGGGCCATGAAATCAGCCACAGCCGCGGCCGAACCGGATGATGATCCACCTGGTGTATGCGCCGGGTTGGCCGGGTTTGCAGTCTTGCCGGGTCGGAAATAGGCGAATTCGGTGGTAACCGTCTTGCCGATCGGAATGGCACCTGCGTCCAGAAAGGCCTGCACACAGGTCGCGTTCCGATCAGGGCGGCGATCCGAATAAAGGTCACTACCCCAACCGGTCGGCATGTCATCGGTGTCGATGATGTCCTTGATCACAAATGGCACGCCATGGAGCGGTCCGCCAACGGGGAGTGCGTCGGCAGACCTTGCACGTTCCATGGCAAGCTCGGCATCGAGGGTCTGAAAAGCCCCGATGACGGGTTCACGGTTTTCGATCCGGTCCAGATGATCCGCCATCACTTCGGATGGCTTCACCTCGCCAGCCCGGATCATTGCGGCCAGTGCGTGGGCGGAGTGATGGTTCAGCTGCGTCATGCCTCCAGCGCTTTCAGGGCGTCGGCAAAAGGCGTGACAGGCATGTCATAGATGCCTCCGCCCAGGCGTCCGGCTTCGCCCAGCCGGTCAAGAATGCCCAGGCCGATCACGGGCCCTGAACCCTGTTCTACTGCGCCGCGCGCGGTGCTTCCCAATTGAACATCCAATGCGCGGAAATAGGGATGCGCCCCGACCGACAGGCCGGACATGCGTGCCTGCGCATCTTCGGGCAGATAAGCCCCCAGACCCTTTTTCTGCTCCGGGCTCAGATCGATGGCCATGGCCCCCAACCCGAAGGCTTCGACGACGGCGCTGTCACCGATAGCACCAAGCGCCCGCTCCTGTGAGAGGTCTACCTCAAACGTCCCTTTGGGCGGGCTGGCCGGGATTGTGAACCACTGGCCCGGCAGACCGGAGATCTGAATGCCTGTTTCGCGCCCATTGCCGCCTGCCGCGGTGACGAAGCTGGAGCCGTCAATCCCTTCGGCCAGTTTCATCATACATTTGGTTGCCGCCATCCACAGGTTCAGAAACAGCGAAGGTGAGCTGTCCATAAAGGCCAACACATCGTCATCCGTGATCCCGCCCGGCGTGCGATCCTTGAGCTCGGCAATCAGCGCCTGCGCGGATACTGGTGTACGCCCGTGGCAATCATCCCCTCCCATCAGGCCGATCACAGCGAGCGGAACCAGAGCAATCCCTTCAGCGATCCCTTTCTCCAGCACGTCTAGAAACCGGGTATTGAGCCATTGGATATGGTCCAGCACCGCCTCGGACCGCAGCCCCAGCCGCATTGCCGGACGGCTACCCCCATTGATCGGCGCATAAACCTGCTGCCGCCCGCGCCACGCGTCATAGACCGTGTGCAGCGGCATATCCGCCGAGACCACGGTGGCCAGCGGCGTCACCACATCATGATCCTGTGCGGGTTTCAGGAGGATTTCACCTGCGTTGATCATTGCTTCGGCCTGATCGAAATTCCTCGCAAGTCCCTGCCAGACGGCAGCGACGCAGGCTGAGTTCAGGATCGGTGCAGCAATCTGATCGGGGCTGGCAAAAGCGGGGCCTGCGTGCAGCAGAACGTTCTCGTCCAAACCCAGCGCATCTGACGCGGTATTGAACCGGTTCCAGACCGGTTGGGTCACCATCGCCTTGTCGAATGCCAGTTGATCTGCGGCGTGCAGCATCACGTGTCCTCCGGCGGGATGATCCATGTTTCCGAGAAATACAGGAATGCTGTCGTCGTCTCATACCCGGCTTGTACCCGTGTACCCAGTTTGCCCGGCAAAGCATGGCCATTGACGATGATCTGCGCCGAATGGGCAGGCACCAGCAGCGAGAACATGTTCTGTTCGCCTGACGCGACTTCGTGCGGAGACAGTTCCAGCGCGCGGGGTGGTTCGAACCCTTCCCAGACCAGCTCAACGGTCAGATTCTCGCCTACGATGGTCTCGGTATAACGATGGCTCATCGGATCGCCTGAAGAACGCACGACCTGCGCGCCAATCTCGGGCAGGGTGGCGAAAGCAGGGGCGTTGGCGAAGGCGGCCAGTTTGCTGATGAAGTTGGTCTTCAGAAAAGCCGTGAGATCAGGATTGTCGCTGAGGATTACGTTCGGAGCCTCAGGTGGTCCGTCCACCTGATCCGGGGTTCCGTAAAGCAAGAGCACCTGACCCTGACCGACCGGAGACCAGGCCACGCGAAAGAACAGCGCCATGGCTGAGAAGTTGTCAATGTCGTCTTTGAGCAGGATGCCCGGGTTTTCGCCTGTCCAGTCGACGATGCCGGGTGTGATAGGTTCGTTCAAAGGCATCACAGATCTTCCTGCGGGGTTACCCAGGTTTCCGAGAAGGCGAGGAAGGCCGTCGACATGGTGCGGCCAAAGAACTGGCGGCTAGCGACCTGACCGGGCAGGCGGGTGCCGTTGATGACAACCTGCGCCGCCTTGGCCTCCAAAAATACCGAATACATTTCATGCGCTTTAGTAGCCGAGTTCTCCTTGGTCACCTCTACCGGCATTGGTGGACCCATGTCCTGCCAGATCATCTCGACCGTAACGCCCGAGCCGCGCAGGGTTTCGGAGTATCGGGACTTCAGATCGCGGGGGCGCTTTTCGACGCTGTCGCAGTCCAGCCAGCTCATCGCGCCGAGACCCGCCTTGCCAATGAAGGTCGGCATCTTTGTCACCCATCCATCGACGATCCAGCGCATCATCCGCTGGTTATCGGTCATGACCAGGTTTGGCACACGCGGCCAGCCCTGCGCCTGATCGGGCGCCCCGAGGATCAGTGCTGCGTGTCCACGACCATAAGGTGACAGAACCACCCGAAAGAAAAGCGCCAGCGTGTCATAGTGATCCTGGTCGGGGTCCTGTTTCAGATAGATGCCCGGGTTTTCACCGGACCAGTCCACTCGGCCGGGGTTATGGGGGATGCGCGCTGTCATGACCAGCTCGCTTCATACTCTTTCAGCGCATCAACGATGAACGACTTGCGAGCCTCACCCTGCAGGTGGTCACCGGATTTGTAGATTTCAGCTACCTGATGCGAGATCTCTTTGAGTACTGCCCCCTCGTCCCGCCCCACCTGCAATGGAATGCGCAGCATGGTGTCACCAGCATATGTCGGTATCACCTTGCCGGCGAAATTGTCAGAGGGTTGAGGCGGTATTTCGCCACTCTTCAGAGCGCGAATGGCGTTGCGCAGCAGGCGACGCGCCTTGGCGACACCCCGGTCGGTAAAGCTGAGGTTTTCGCGGGCGTGGATATTCTTGGGCCCCTGACTGACCCAGGCGTCATAGTCCCCCGGATCGCGTTGCCGCATCTCATACGGTCGGTCGGGATCCTGACCGTAGAAATCGGTCATTCCAAAACCCACCTTGCTTTTATCAGTCAGACCCTTGGGATCGTCATTCGCCGCCGCATCGCGGAAGTGACGCCAGGCGATGACCATCGTGTTGGTGTCGTCAATTGGAGTGATCCAGCGCGACAGCCCGCAGCGTCCAAAATAGCGCGGCCCATCCGGCACCGGGAAATGACCGCCGTTCTGGGTGAACGAGGGCAACATATGATCATGGATGCGGACCCAGACGATATCCTCCACACGCCGGACATTCGTGTAGAAATCGCCGGTCTGGCTTTCGTGAAACTCGATCATCGGCATTTCGGCAAAGGCGTCGATGAACTGGCTCCGCACAGCCAGAGTGTGCAGGTAGACCACATGGAACGGATCCCAGGCATTCTCCATCACTTGCAGCCAGTTGCAGGGGGACTTGATGAGATAGGGCACCAACTCGTCACCTTCGTCATCGAAGGTATCCATGACCGGGAAGGGGGGCTGCGCGACGGCCGGACCCATATAGGCAAAGGCCAACCCTTTGTATTCGATCACCGGATACGCCCCCAGGCAAGCCTTTTTCTTGACCTGAGAGGCAGGTGGTTCACACGGGGTTTCCAGGATGGTGCCGTCAAGTCCGTATTTCCAGCCGTGATAGGAACACCTGATGCCGCCTTCCTCTACAATGCCAAACTCAAGGCTCATATTGCGGTGGCAGCAATGCAGATGGGTCAGGCCTAGCTTGCCTTCTTTTTTTTCGCGAAACAGAACCAGATCTTCGCCCAGAATGCGCAGACGATAGGGCAGGTCGCCGATCTGGTCAGTCATCGCCACCGGCATCCAGAACCGGCGCAGATATTCGCCGCATGGCGTGCCGGGGCCGACTTCAGTCAGCTCCGGGTCGGGCTCTTGTTGCCAAACGCTCTGCTGGTCGTGACCGCGGAAATTGCCCTCGGGGGTTGAGAAATGATCGTTCATGGCATCCTCCGTGCGTATCGGTGGTCAGGGGAATGGATCGGGGACTGGCGCGGTGCCGGTCCATATCGATTTGACCTGACAGAAATCCTTGATGGCGTTCGGGCCAAGTTCACGCCCATAGCCCGACAGCTTGATCCCGCCGATGGGGCTGGCAGGGTCTACGCTGCGATAGTGGTTGATGTAGACCGTGCCTGTCGCAATAGCCCCGGCGATACGCGCGCCCTTGTCGGCATCGGTCGTCCACACCCCTGCAGCCAGCCCATAGTCGCTGTCATTGGCCAGCGCGATGGCTTCGTCTTCGGTAGTGAATGAGGTTACGGCAAGAACCGGGCCGAACACTTCTTCACGCCAAAGCTGCATGTCGGGGCTTACATTGTCGAACACCGTCGGCCCGATATGGAATCCGTTCCGACCCGCTGCCGTAGCGGTTCCATCCAGCAGGCAGGCTGCGCCATCGGCCTTGGCACGTTCGATCATCGCCGTCACCTTGCGCAGATGCGGCTCGTTGGCCAGTGGTGCGATCTGAGTGTCTGGGTCCATCGGGTCACCCATCCTAAGCGCTCGCGCCCGGTCGACCAGGCGTGATACCAGCTTGTCTTTCAACCCGGCCTCAACAATCAGCCTTGAACCGGCGACGCAGGTTTGACCGTTCGACAGGAAGATGCCGGACAGGATTCCGTTGACCACATTGTCCAGATCGCAGTCGGCAAAGACCACCTGCGGAGACTTTCCACCCAGCTCCAGCACCGCAGGGATTACTCCGGCTGAGGCAGCCTCGGCCACTTTACGACCGCCAAAATCCGAGCCGGTAAAAGTGACCTTGCGCGTCAGGGGGTGACGAACCAACGCCTCGCCCACTTCGTGACCCAGTCCGGTGACCACGTTTAACACCCCGGGCGGCAGTCCTGCTTCGTGCGCCAGCCGTGCGAATTCCAGAGTCGAGGCCGAGGCCATTTCAGAAGGTTTCACAACCACCGTATTGCCCGCCGCCAATGCCGGTGCCAGCTTCCAGGCAAGGATCATCAACGGAGAGTTCCATGGCGTGATGGCGACCACGACGCCATAGGGCAAATGGTACCCAACGCTCTGCACGCCTGGGACGTTGTTGGCTTGCGGTTCGGGTTGTAGTTTGCGCGCCTCTGCCGCGAAATACCTGAACCAGCTGTGCAGCCCGGAAAATTGTCCGCGCACCTCGGCTATGCGCTTTCCGTTGTCGCGGATTTCAGGCGTTACAAGCTCTTCCCAGCAGGTTTCCAAGATGTCTGCCAATCGGTCGAGCGCATCCGACCTCTCTGGCGGCCCCGACTTTGCCCATGGCCCGTTCCGGAAAGCATGATCGGCATCCCGGATAGCCTGATCGGCGGTTTGTGCGTCGCAACGGGCGACCTTGCACCAGACCTGACCAGTGGCGGGGTCGACGCTGGGCAGGGTTTCACCATCCCAATCAACAAAGGCACCGGAAATGAACGGAGAGCAGGTTTTCATTCAACGTCCCTCGGGCACGGGTTGGGCAACCAGCGCCAGCAAATCGCCCCGGCGTACAATGCCGCGATTGCCATGGGCCAGAACATGGCCCGTTGCGGGAAAGGTAAGCTTGACAGCTGCGCGTTCCGGTTCGGTCGGAAAGTGCAGAGTACCCGCCAGATCACCTTTGATTACCTGTTGCCCGGCAGCGCAGCGGCGGTCGAACAGGCCATCCGCAGGCGCATGGATCGAATGCAGCGGATCGGCGACTTCCACACATTGCGCCGGTGCTGGGGCAGGAGAGCCGCCCGGCAGAATGCCCAGATGTTTCAGGCAGCGTATCAGCCCGGCTTCAGCAAGGTCAGTGGCATGAGGATCGACACCCCCTCCGCCACTAAGTTCTGCTGCGATCATCGGAACTCCGGCGCGGGCAGCGGCAGCATTCACCGAGCGGTTGTCGTTATGCACGCCCAGTACCCAGATCAGCGGAAGCCCAAAGGCGCGGGCCAAATCCATGTTGGCTGCGGTCAGGTCTGTGTCATCCCCCCTTGCCGCCAGTGCGCAAGGATCGAAAACGGACGCCTTACCACCTGAGTGCAGGTCTATGGCTGCGTCAACGCGGTGCAGCAGTACGGTTTCGACAAAATGCGCCAGCATGGCCGTCGGGCCACCATCCGCATCGCCCGGAAAAGCGCGGTTCAGGTTCTGACCATCCAATGGCGAAACCCGCGACGAAGCCTGAAAGGCGGGCGCGTTCAGGGCCGGGAGCAGGATCACCTGCCCGGAGAGTTCGGCAGGGTTCAGCCGTTCCGCCAGACGCAGGATTGCTGAGGGCCCTTCGAATTCGTCCCCATGTGTGCCGCCCAGAATCAGGACAGACGGCCCCGGTTTGCCCCGCAGGCTGATGATCGGGATGGGATGGTATCCCAGCGGTACGGTATTGTCGGACCATTTCAGCATAAGATCGCCAACCTGCCGACCCGGCGCATCCAGATTAATGGTCAGGTGAAGCCTGCTGGGTTGGGGTGAAAGCGTGTCGGTCATCCGGGTTCTTCTACTGGGCTGCGACTTTCATAACATAATTTTTTTGAAAGTGAATTGTCTAAAATTATATGTTGTGTGATATATGTATGAAATTGCCATTGCCGTCAATGGCGGCGCCGGAGGATTTGGATGGTCATAGCCCGTGCTAAAGCTGGAATAGACAGGATCAAACCTCATATGATGGGTGCGGCGTCCATGGACGTTCCGCCGCCTGCGATCCTTCTGAACTCGAATGAAAGTGTGTTTGGTCCCAGCCCGACGGCCCGCTCCGCCGCCTGTGCGGCCATCAGCAGTGTCGAACGCTATGTTGAAAACCCCGATCACATTCTGGCCCCAGCAATCGCCGAGAAATTTGGGCTGGACGCCGCACGGATCACCACCGGGCAGGGATCGGACGATCTGCTGGCCCGCCTGGCCCGCGCCTATCTGGGGCAGGGCACCGAGTTGATCCGCAGCGCAAACGGCTATCTCAAAGTACCGAACTACGCCTATGCCAATGACGCCGAGGTGGTGTCGGTCGCGGACGATGCCTTCAAACCCTCAGTCGACCGAATGATCGAGGCGGTGACTAAACGTACCCGGATCGTTTACCTTGCCAATCCCGAAAACCCGGCAGGTACATATCTGAACGGATCAGAGCTGTGCCGTCTTCATGCTGCGTTGCCTGAAAATGTGCTTCTGATCATTGATGCCGCCTACGAGGAATATGTCGATGCGGCGGATTATGAGCCTGCGCACAAGCAGGTGGAGGCTGCGGACAATGTTGTCATGTGCCGGACGTTTTCAAAGATTTTCGGACTGGCGGGCGCACGCGTCGGCTGGATGTTCGGGCCTGAGGATGTGGTCGACAGCGTGCGCCGGATCAGTCTGACCTTTCCCGTGGCGTCTTCTTCGGTTGCGGCAGCAGTTGCAGCACTGGAAGACACTGTGCACACCCGTTTTGTGCGAGAGACCAACCTGAATAATCGAAAATGGCTTTCGACCGCACTAACGGAACTGGGCCTGTATGTGGTTCCAAGCCAGACCAACTTTGTGCTGGTTCAGTTTCCAGATCCCAGGAAATCTGCCGAAGCGGTGGATCGGTTCTTGCGGCAGCGCGGCGTTGCCGTCCGCCGGTTCGCCTCGCCCGCCTATCGCGACTATATCCGCATTACCATTGGCCACCGCCATGAATTGCAGGCGGCACGGGACGGGATCGCTGCGTTTCTGGCCGGAGGTGCCTGATGGTCGCGTCCCCTCAACCAGCAGAAGATGCTCCGCAGGTCGCGCATCCATCCGGCGCCGCAATCATAGCCGCAATCAAGGTGGCGGGTGTTCGTGAAATAGTTGCGCTGCCGGATATTGTTACCAGTGATGGACTTCTCTGGCCGATCTCACGCGATCCCGTATTTCGCCTGACCCGTATCTGTAAAGAAGATGAGGGCGTCAGTATTTGCGGGGCGATGTCATACAACGGTACGCGGGCGGTCTTGATGATGCAGCAAACCGGGTTGATGGATTCCCTGAATGCGATCCGGGCCATTGGCGTCGACTATGAACTGCCGGTGGTCATGATGGTTGGACTGCAAGGCAAGGAGCCACATATGCACCCGGATCAGTCAGCCTCTTACGGGGTGCGGATCGTCCGGCCGGTGCTGGACGCTATGGAGCTGTCACATTCCCTGATCGAGGAACCGGGAGATGAAGACCATATCCCGCAGGCGATCGAAGCGGCCTATGCGGCCTCAAGACCTCATATTTTCCTGATTGGCCGCGCACCGGAGGCGCCATGACAATGCACCGCGATGCCGCGTTGAAAGCCCTGATCCCTCATGTCCGCGAGGAGGACATCGTGGTCGCCGTGTATCAGAACTGTTTCGACTGGCTTGCCCTGAACCCGCGCGATCTGAACTACGTGGCTGTAGGAGCGATGGGGCAGGCATCCTCTCATGGTTTGGGTCTGGCACTGGCCAATCCTGATCGGCGTGTGATCGTGCTGGATGGCGACGGCAGCCTGCTGATGAATCTGGGAACTTTGGTGACGATTGCCAATGCGGGAGTGACAAACCTTTACCATTTCCTTTCGGCCAACCGCGTCTATGAGGTGAACGGGTCGCACCCTTTGCCCGGCGCGGACAAAGTGGATTTTACTGCTATGGCATGGGCCGCCGGTTATGCCGGAGTGCAGCGATTTACCACGCTGGATCAGTTTTCCGCGGCGCTGCCGCAGGTGCTGTCATCCACCGGCCCACAGTTTGTTTCGATGGAATTGACGGCAGGTGCTCCTTATCCGCAGGACTACGCCTATATTCACAGCGCACAGGCGCGTGCCAGTTTCCGCGAGGCGCTTAATCGCCGTTGATCTGAGATTGCACGATCTTTAGAAAGGATTGCCCGACGGCAGACAGGGGCTTGTTTTTGGACCAGAACAGAACTGCCCGAAAGGTCAGAGGTGCCGCAAAGGGCAGGGCGACACAGTCAGGAATTGTTCTGAGGTAATCCAGGCTGGCCCCGACAACCGAGACGCCCAACCCACGCGCAACAAGACGGCATACTGCGTCGGTAGTGCGCGTCTCATACTGCATCTGCCGTTGAATGCCTTTTGCCTCGAAAAACTGATCCATCTCGAACCGGAACCGCGAGGAAGGCATGTATGAGATAAAATTCTCACCAGCCAGATCCTGCGCCTGTACAAGGGTTTTCCCGGCCAGAGGGTGACCAGTTGGAACGACGCAGCACACATCGCTGTTCCGGATAACCAGACTATCAAAGGACGGGTTGGCGGGTTCGGTCGTCGTGACCCCGAAATCGTAATTCTGCGAGACCATCCATTCGACCGCATCGTCGCTGGGCGCGATTTCCATCCGGGCCATGGCCTGCGGCCAGGTGGCGGCGAATTCCTGAATCAGATCGGGGGCCAGTTGGGACGACACCCCCGGGGTGATCACAAGGCTAAGCCGCGCGTGGCCGAATTTCCCGATGGCAGTCGCAGATTCCTTGATGTGTTCCATGCCGCTGACGGCCTGCCGCACCTCTTCCACCAGCAGACGGGCCTCATCCGTGGGCACCAGCACCCGGCCCGAGCGTTGAAACAACCGAAATCCAACTTCGGCCTCAAAGTCCGAAATCAGGCGACTGACCGCGGGCTGCGAGATACCCAGCATCGCCGCCGCCTCGGTCACGGTTCCGGTCGAAACCACGGTTCGAAAAGCGTCAACCTGTTTGAAAGTGATCTTCATGCGGGGACTAGGCCTGATTGAGATTTACGGTCGGATTATTCATAGTTTCACATAATATAGGAATATGAAATGGTTCCGGTGGGTTATACGGCCCGATGCCGCCGGAATGTGATGCCTGCTTACTGCGGACGTGTTGAAACGGTGATGAATTCAATCGCATTTGACAGGATTTGATGAAAGCCATGAGGCAGCTTGGCGTCAAAGCTCAGCGTATCTCCGGCGGCCATCGTAAAATCCTCGGTCCCGCATCGATAGACCGCCGTGCCCCTGATCATATAGAGAAAGACGTACCCTTCATGCTGATAGCTTGGCAGGCTTTCTGACTGGTCACGTGAGATGGTGATATGGGCAGACTGAAACGTGCCACGGGGCCCGCCATGTTTGCCCAGCAACATGTAATCATGTGCGTGGCCCTGTGTGATGCGCCGCGATGGCAACCCGTCGCCCGCTTTGACATGATGCACATCAGCTGCCACTTCGGAATGTGCAAACAGCGCCATCAGCGCGACGTCCAAAGCATCCGCCAATGATTGCAACGTGCCAAGTGAAGGGGATACATGCCCGTTTTCGATCCGGCTGATCATCGCGGTTGAAATCTGCGCCCGGGTGGCCAGATCCGCCAGCGTCAGATTACGCTCCTGCCGCAACCTTTGCAGAGTCTGTCCGACTTCTTTTTCAGTATCCGTTTTATTTACCATCAAGCGATCGCCATTCATCCTTGTCTGGATGTTGATAGCGGTTGGCAGGAATGGCCGCAAACTTTTCCCGACCCGGTTCTGCGGGGAATTGTGGGTCAGTTGTAAGGTCGTTCTGGCTTAGGTTTTAATCGTACCATCCTCAACCCAGGCGTCGAACTGTGCAAGAACAGCGTCGCAGAATGCAGCGTTGTTGATGTGTGCGTCCAGTACGGTCATCGAAAGAATCTGTTGGTAAGCTGCTTAGGAATCTCCGTGTATGACCGCAAACCCTACCGGAAAGGGTACTCATTTTCTATCGCTGTTCGCATGTCCTGATCCCGATTTTCAGATCGGGTGAAAAAACGGGCGAACTCATCATGCGGCTCGATCGGCGTTCGGAATCATCCTGAGTCATCGCGCACTACGCGAAAGCCTACATCGAACGATCTGAGGTTGGGATCAAATGCAGATCGGTTGGCGGATCTGGCGTAGGTCATTGAGTAGTGAGAGGTTCCTCCTCTCGCAACACGGCGGCAACCCTGTTCTCCTGTTCGAGGCTTTGGGTAGTCACTGAATTCGGCATAGGCAGATTCGTCATAGCAATCCTGCACCCATTCGGAAACATTGCCGTGGATGTCGTGCAGTCCGAACGCGTTTGGCGCATATTCCCCAACCGGGACGGTCTTGGCCACGGTTGTATTGGCGATCCGGTCAGCGGTTGTTCTGATATCCCAGTTTGCGTCAGTTGCCAGTAATTCTGTGCCTGTATGATAGGGGGTGGTTGTGGCAGCGCGGGCGAAATACTCCCATTCGGCTTCGGTCGGCAGCCGGTAGAGATGTCCGGAAACCCCCGTCAGCCAGCTTAGGTATTGCGCAGTGTCATACCAGCTCACTAGATGACGGGCCTTGCGCCTCGACCCCAGTCGACATCCGCCGGGTCAAGCGTGCAGGTGCCTGCATCCTGGCAGAATTGCCAGTCATCAAAGGTGATCTCGAACTGGCTGACCGAGAGTCCATCCGGAACTGTGACAAGATGTACCGGCCCTTCGTCCACGCCGCGACCGGCTTCGCCGTCTGGAGATCCCATATGGTATTCTCCGCCAGGCAGAGGCACCATGCCCGGGCATTGGACGCAATCCTTGAAAACGCGCGCATCATCATGGTTCTGTTGCAAAGATTTGAGCCCGCTGAGTTGTTTCAGCAATCGCTTATGAGTCAGGTGGCGAGCTCAGCGAACTGCTGAAATGGACAGAGTCTGGGTGTGAATTGGTCCTTGTGGATCATATGCGACGCTTCGATTCCGTCGAGCGTTGCCGCCGCTGAAGCGAAGGCCTTGAACCCCATCATTGGCCGCGTGCGTCTCTTGATGAAACGGTGGTCCTGTTCCACGATATTGTTATCCGCCATTCGTGCTCCCAACGCCCCAATCCCGGTGGTTCAATAATAAACCACATTGAAGTCTTCGGAACCTCCGATTGAAGCGTCGCGATCATTCATGCCGGATAATAACCTGATCGAACAGGATCATCGGCTTATTAAGCGTCGCGTACGACACATGTGCAGTTTCAAATCATTCAGATCCGCATCGGCGACTTTGGACGGTATCGAGGTCGCCAACATGATACGGAAGCGGCATTCTCAGGCGATACGACTTCCGGCTTTCAGCTTTTCGCCAAGATAGCAGGATAAGTATATCCAGTAAGTCGCTTACTCTGGCCGTCCCAAAAATTTGCGACACATCCCACACGGTTAGGGGTCGAAAGCCATTTTCGGTTCAGCTCTGCCCTGCCGGAAGACCACTTGCGAGAGGGGCTTGCAAAGCTCAACGTTCTGACCGGTGATATTCTAAACCACGCGTGACGGGTAACGGATTGCAGGATTGTTAAAACGTCGCCACTGATTCGCGCCGTTTTGGTTTGTCGGAGACCGGGATGCGGTTGCCATTCGGGCACGAGGGATCGTTCGGAACCCGCGTGGCTTCACGAAAATGTCACGAAAACCGGGCCGATCCTCAGAAAATTGCCAGCGACAGGTCGTTGGGGATATTTCTGCTTATGGTTGCTTGAAATTTCATCAAGGCTTTATCCCAGAGCCAAAAGATGTCACGGTTTGCGGCAGCGAAAGACAACTTTCGCAACTTCTTTACCGACAGAAACCAAGAAAGCTGCGACGCAGTGTTCCTTGCGAATTGGCAAAATCAAAATCGAAATGAACGAAGTCTCAGCGGGCGTCGGTCTAATCCGGCTGCTGCGTGCGACCCCGATCAAGTGGGGCCGCGCAGCGACGAACTTATGGGAGAGAAATCATGAACAGATACATTCGGAACTCAGTGGCGGGGCTTTTGTCGTCGACCATGATCACAGGTGCCGCGTTTGCCGCTGGCACGCATCCTGAAACCGGCGAAGCGCTGGCGGACGATCAGACCTTTACCTACCGCATTCTGGACGAGCACAGCTCGGTCGATCCGCAGGTTGTCGAAGACGTTTCCGGTGCTGAAATTGTACGTGACCTGTTTGAAGGGCTGATGAACCAGGATGAGGATGGCAATCTGGTTCCGGGCGTTGCCACAGGTTACACCGTCGATGACAGCAAGAAGGTTTACACCTTCACACTGCGCGACAATGCGAAATGGTCGAATGGCGACCCGGTAACCGCCGGAGATTTCGTTTTTGCTTGGAAACGCGCAGTTGATCCGGCACTGTCCTCTCCTTACGCGTGGTTCATGGAGCTGATGTCGATCGAAAACGCTTCGGCAATCATCGCAGGCGAAAAGCCGATTGATGATCTGGGCGTCAAAGCCATCGATGACACAACCCTGGAAGTCACGTTGAGCGCGCCGCTGCCGTATTTCCCGCAGATGACGACGCATTCGACAACCTTCCCGGCACCTCAGAAGGTGATCGCGGAATTTGGTGATGAATGGACCAAACCGGGAAACATCGTGTCGAATGGCGCGTATGTTCTGACCGAGCACTTGCCGCAGGAACGTTCGGTCCGTGAGCGCAACGAGATGTACTGGGACAATGACAACACCATCATCGACAAGGTTGTGGCACTGGTCATCAATGATGAAAACGTAGCCCTGACCCGCTATCTGGCCGGTGAACTGGACCGGACCGAAGTTCCTGCCGGTCAATTCCCGCGTCTGCAAGAAGAGCATCCGGGCGAGGCAATCAGCTTCCCGCGCCTGTGCAACTATTACTACACGTTTAACGTGTCTGACAGCGGCCCTGAAGAATTCAAGGATCCCAAAGTTCGTCAGGCTCTGTCGCTAGCCGTTGACCGGGACATCATCACCAAGAACATCAAGGCCGGTGGCGAGCCGCCCGCGTATACATTTGTGCCAGAAGCAACCGCAGGCTTTACGGTTCCGGTCGTTGAAATGGCGTCAATGAGCCAGGCCGAGCGCGATGAGCTGGCCAAGGAACTGTTGGCCGAGGCCGGCTTTGGTGCGGATAACCCTTTGACCTTCTCGATGGTCTACAACACTTCGGAAGCCCACAAGAAAGTTGCTGTCGCGCTGAGTCAGATGTGGAAGCAAAAACTGGGCGCCAATGTTGAACTGGCCAACATGGAATGGAAAGTCTTCCTGGAAGAGCGGGGCAACCAGAACTTTGATCTGGCCCGCGGCGCGTGGTGTGGCGATTATAACGAAGCCTCAACCTTCCTTGACCTGTTGCAGTCGGATTCGGGCTACAACGACGGCAAGTATAACAATGCCCGTGTGGACGAGTTGTTGGCCGAAGCCAAAACTTCGGACGATCCGGCACCGCTGTACACCGAGGTCGAGCGTATTATCGCTCAGGAAACCCCCGTTATCCCGATCTATCACTATGCTGGTGTCTACATGATGGACAGCGATGTCGGAAACTGGCCGGTCAAAAACGTAGAGCAAAACTGGTATTCCAAGAACCTCTACAAAATCGCCGAGTAATCATCTTCTGACCATGACCTGCCCCGAAGTTTTCTTCGGGGCAGCGCCATCTATTGGGGGCATTGAATGCTTGCCTATGTCATTCGGCGGGTGCTGACCGCCATACCGACGATCCTGCTGCTGATCGTCGCCTGTTTCTTTTTGATGCACTATGCGCCCGGTGGGCCCTTTACCTCGGAACGGACATTGCCGCCGCAGGTTCTGGCCAATATCGAGGCGCGGTATGGTCTGGACCAGCCGTTGTGGAAGCAACTCTGGGACTATCTGTACAATATCGTTGTGCATTTCGATTTTGGACCGTCCTTCAAGTTCAAGGACCGCGATGTGAACGACATCATCGCGCAGGGCTTTCCGATCTCGCTGACCTATGGGTCGCTGTCCTTTCTGGTCGCTACTGTGGTTGGCATCGGGCTGGGGATTGCCGCCGCGATCCGGCACAACAGCTGGATCGACTACTTTGCGGTTGGGCTGGGGATTGCAGCGCAGGCGCTGCCCAACTTCATCATGGGTCCGATCCTGATCCTGACCTTCACCCTGTGGCTGGGATGGTTGCCCGGCGGTGGGTGGAATGGTGGTCAATGGCCCTATCTGATCATGCCGGTTATCGCCCTTGCGACATCTTACATGGGATCGATTGCACGGATCACCCGGTCTTCAATGCTGGAGGTTCTGAATTCGAACTTTATCAGAACCGCCCGTGCCAAGGGCCTGCCGACAAGAACCGTGATCTGGCGCCATGCGATGAAGCCGACCTTGCTGCCGGTCGTATCTTATCTGGGGCCGGTGTTTGTTTATGTGCTGACCGGATCCGTCTTTGTTGACATCTACTTCTCGACCGGTGGTCTGGGGCAGGCTTATGTCGGCTCGGCCTTGTCACGCGACTATGCTGTGCTGCTTGGGGTTACGATCCTCTATGGCGTTCTGACCGTTCTGGTAAACCTGCTGACCGATCTGGCCTATGCCTGGTTCGATCCGAAGATCCGCTACTGAGGGGCTGGATATGCTAGGAAAATCACAAAAAGCCGCGCATCTGGCCGAAGAAATCACCGATTATACAGCCGTTCAGGGGCGTTCGCTCTGGCAGGACGCGCGCATGCGCTTTGTAAGAAACAAAGCGGCAATGGCCAGTGTGTTCATTTTGCTGCTTATCGTGTTGTTCACAATCCTTGGCCCGTATTTTGCGGTCTGGAGCAATGAAGAGATCGACTGGAATGTCATGGGCGATGTCCGGGGCATGGGAATGCCGTCGATGGAAACGGGTCACTATTTCGGTGTCGATGATCTGGGGCGCGATCTGTACAGCCGCGTCATTCAGGCTACCACGACGTCCCTGCTTGTGGGGTTGATCGGGGCGGCGACCGCTCTGATCGTTGGTACGTGTTATGGCATTACTGCCGGTTACTTTGGGGGTCGGACGGATGGCGCCATGATGCGTTTTGTCGACATCCTTCTGGCTATCCCGACAACTCTGATCATCATCCTTCTGCTGGTTGTTGCCGGGCGATCCTTCTTCACGCTTTTCATCGCACTAGGCGCGGTTGGATGGCTGACCATGTCACGTATCGTTCGCGGGCAGACGCTTGCCCTGAAGAACCGCGAATTCATCGAGGCTGCTCGCGCCGCAGGCGTCAGTGAATTCACGATCATGTATCGCCATATTTTGCCCAATCTGCTGGGTGTCGTGATCGTCTATGCCTCGCTTCTGGTGCCCGAAATGATCCTGACCGAAAGCTTCATCTCATTCCTGGGTCTGGGAATTTCCGAACCCTACACGTCACTGGGAAGACTGATCGCAGAAGGGGCGGGAACCATGGGCTATGGAACGCTGTGGCAATTGATGTTCCCGCTGACATTCTATGTCGCCATTATCATCACGATGTTCTTCATCGGCGATGGTCTGCGTGACGCTTTGGACCCGAAGGACCGCTGATATGAGTCTGTTTTCCGTAAAGAACCTGAGCGTCCGGTTTGACACCCCCGATGGTGTCGTCGAGGCGGTCAAGGATATCAGTTTTGATATCAATCCGGGCGAATGCCTTGGTATCGTTGGTGAAAGTGGATCCGGCAAAAGCCAGACTTTCATGGCCGCTATGGGTTTGTTGCCCTCTGCCGGACACGCCAGCGGGTCAGCCAAGCTGAACGGTCAGGAGATTTTGAACCTGCCGGTGAACAAGCTGAACCAGATCCGCGGCGACGATGTCGGCATGATCTTTCAGGATCCTCTGACTGCATTAACGCCACATCTGAAGATTGGGCAACAGATGCGTGAAGTGCTGCAGGTCCACGAGGGCCTGAAGGGGTCAGCCGCGCGCGCGCGCTGTCTGGAGTGGTTGGACAGGGTGCGCATTCCCGAAGCGGGCCGCCGTCTGGACCAGTTCCCGCACGAATTATCCGGTGGAATGCGACAGCGTGTGATGATTGCGATGTCGATGCTGTGCAGTCCCAAACTGCTTATTGCGGACGAGCCGACGACGGCGCTGGATGTTACGGTTCAGGCAGACATCCTTGATCTGATGGTTCATCTGCAAAAGGATGAAGGCACCGCAATTGCACTGATCACACATGACATGGGCGTCGTTGCGCGCATGTGCGACCGGGTTCAGGTCATGCGGATGGGTGAATTCGTCGAAGTCGGTGAAACACGCGCGCTGTTCCGAAATCCGCAACATGAATACACGCGGGCCCTGCTGGAGGCGATGCCCCGGATTGATTCCGGCGACGCACCGCGCGCTTTGGAAAAGGCCGAAGAACCCCTTCTCAAGGTTGATGATGTCAAGGTTCATTTCCCCATTCATGTCTCTGGCGGGTTGTTCGGGCGCAAGGTTCCGCTGAAAGCTGTCGACGGTGTCAGCTTTGATATTCGCAAGAGCGAAACTCTGGGTGTCGTGGGCGAATCCGGTTGTGGAAAATCGACGCTGGCGCGCGCGGTCTTGCAACTGATCGAACCCAGCGCGGGCGGCGTCAGCTGGTTGGGCCATCCGATCGTCGGCTTGAAGCGATCCGAGCTGAACAAATACCGCAAGGACCTGCAGATCGTGTTCCAAGACCCGTTGGCCAGTCTTGATCCACGCATGACCATTTCAGCGTCGATTGCTGAGCCGCTGAAAACCTACCGCCCCGATCTGACGGACCGGGAACGCAAACAGATGGTCGCCGAGATGATGGAGCGGGTTGGTCTACAGGCCAACATGATCAACCGTTACCCGCACGAGCTGTCCGGAGGGCAGAACCAGCGCGTCGGCATTGCACGGGCGATGATCAACAAGCCCAGGCTGATTATCTGTGACGAAGCGGTTTCAGCGCTCGACGTTTCCATTCAGGCACAGATTGTCGAGCTGCTAAAGGAACTTCAGCAGGAATTTGGCCTGTCGATGATATTCATCAGCCATGACTTGTCGGTTGTGCGTGCGGTATCGAACCGGATCATGGTTCTGTATCTTGGTCGGATTGTGGAAATGGGTGATGGAGAGGTGATCTGCTCGGAGCCGATCCATCCTTATACTCAATCACTGATCTCGGCCGTGCCGATACCGGACCCGGATGTAGAGCGGACGCGGCAGCGCCTAAAACTGCCGGGTGAGCTGCCATCGCCGCTGGATCCCAAAGCCGCGTTGCGGTTTTTGCCCAGCCGACTGGTCAACGGTCACAGCGACTATGTTCCTAAGCTGCAAGAAGTCGCACCAGACCATTTTGTAGCGGAACACGACACGCTGGATTCCATCATGGCCAATGGCTGATCGAAAGGTCTGTTGCAGGTTTTCGATGCTTGGTGCGTGCACCGAAAACCTGCGCAGGGACTGTTCGAAGAAACCGCAGCGTGTGGTGGGGCTTAACGTTCGGGAATGAAAGACAATCCTGACACAAGCTGTCGCAGGCCAAGAGCTGCTCCGGCAAAGATCGCCGCAAAGGTTATGGGCGCGCTATAGGCCAGCAGAGAAAAAGCGGAGATGCCTTGCCCGACACTGCATCCAACCGCAATTATTGCCCCGGGCCCCATTATCGCCGCCCCCAACATCTGCCGCTTAAGCTCACGTGGATCTTCGCAGGCTTCCCATCGGAAATGACCTTTTGACCATGACCCCAGGAAAGCACCAATCAGAACCCCTGAAACCGAACCGACCGCAAACGAGAGCGTGTTGCCTGAGGCGGTCATGAGATAGAACACGGTATCACCCAAAGGCGCGGCAAACGTGTGTGTCTGCAAGGTCTCACCGTCAAACCCGTGTGTGGCTACCCAATTGGTGCCAAGCCAGCCTGAAACGACTGCCAATCCGACCGCCGCACCCCAAAAAACCTGCGCAGGTGATTTACGAAAACGATCATTTGTCAGGGCAAACACTACTATGGCAGAGCCGACAAGCGTTCCTGTAACCCATGCAGGTATCGACGTCAGCCGTTCGGCAAGGAAGCTGACGCTTTGTGGATTACCGAGATCCATGGCTTCGGGAAAAAGCCAGATCCTGACATAGGCCAGAGGGCCGGACATGACCACATATGCGGAAAGGCCCACGATCAGGACAATGACGAATGACCGAAGGTCACCGCCGCCAAGGCGCGCGAGCGCGCCATAGCCACAGTTTCCGCTGATGGCCATGCCATATCCGAACATCAATCCGCCAATGACCGATCCGATCGGATTCCACGTCTGCGCAATATAGGTCGTGCTGAGTGGATCAATCCACCCTAACGCCATGCCCAAATGGCTGCCGACGATCGCAACACCAATCGCGACGGCCCACATACGCAGGCGCCGGTCGTCATTTGCATAAAGATAATCTTCAATCGCACCCAAGGTGCAGAACCGCCCAATGCGAGCGGCAAGCCCAAGTACAATGCCGCCGACCAGACCGACCAGCGCAACTGTATTGGCGTCTCCCAGAAGTTCGAACATGGCCAGTCTCCTCCCAAAGCTGGCGGTGTTTCTCTCGGGCTTCTACTTGTCCCGACAGAAAAGATTGTAGACGACTTCCAGAATCTGAGTCGACCGGTCGTCCGCCAATCTGTAGTAGATCGTTTTGCCTTCGCGTCGTGTCTTGACCAGCCCTTCAAAGCGCAGGCGGGACAACTGTTGGGAAACGGCAGCCTGTCTGGCCGACAGCATTTCCTCCATCTGCGTGACGGATTTCTCACCAGATGACAAATAACACAGAATCATCAGCCGCCCCTCATGGCTGATCGCCTTGAGGAAATTGGACGCCGTCTGGGCGTTATCCATCATCCTGTCCAAGTCCTCGTTGTACATGTCCTTGGTGAACACGGGCAGTTTCGACTGTTTGTCCAACAAGATCCTCTCGCTTTCGTGGCTTCACGTATTCAAAACAGTATATGTAAATCCTGGGGATTTAACCAGAGCTCTCGATCATTACTCCGGCGTCACGTAGTAAAACACCCAATAGCCCCCAGAAAAAGTCTTCGCCAGGATAACCCTCGATCCGGCCGATTTCATGACCGTCCTCCAGCAATACAAAGGTCGGCGTATAGAAAAGGGGCCGATCCAGGATAATCCATTCGGGCGTGGTTGCGTGGATGTCCGTTCGTTGCAATGGGGCAACTTTTCCTTCCGCTGTCAGCGGGTAGATTTCGGAAATCTCGGCGTCCCAGCGGGCGCACCACATGCACCCGTCTTCTTCCGCCATCAGCAACACCATTTCGGCCCGCGACGCAGCAGGCCAGATCAACAATGTGATGACGAACAATGTTTGAATTGCGTGACGCATCAAAAGCTCCGATTGACCGAGGTGGTATATCTTTATTATTTTGAATGTATGAATAATAGCCTGTCAGGACTGATTTGACCATGCTCGACATCACGTTTGCAGGGGCTCTGATCGCGGGGCTTTTGTCTTTCCTGTCCCCCTGCATTCTGCCCATAGTCCCGTTCTACCTAAGTTATCTGGCGGGTGTCGGGATGGAGCAGATTTCGGCTGGTTCGACGATCACCCCGGATGTTCGCCGCCGGGCGACCCTGTCAGCGATAGCTTTTGCCGCCGGGATCATCACGGTCTTCATGGCGCTTGGGGCCACGGCGTCGATCTTTGGTCAGATGGTACGCGCGTATTTCGACATTCTGCGATGGATCGCTGCGCTCATCATCATCGCGATGGGCCTGCATTTTCTGGGTCTTTTCCGTATCGGGTTCCTGTATCGACAGTTCCGTGCAGATATCGGCAAGACGACAAATGTAAGCGTGATCGGGGCATATGTTCTGGGGCTGTCTTTTGCCTTTGGCTGGACGCCTTGCGTCGGGCCGGTTCTGGCGGCGATCCTGTTCACGGCGGCCGGAACCGAAACCGCTTGGCGCGGTGCCGCGCTTTTGTTTGTCTATGGGGTTGGCATGACGGCGCCGTTTGTTCTGGCAGCCTTTTTGGTTCGACCCTTCATGCAATGGATGGCGCGCTTCCGGAAACATCTGGGAATCATTGAAAAGGCGATGGGTGTCTTGCTGATTCTTTTTGGCATCCTGATCGCGACCAATACCATAAATCTAATCGCACAATGGATGCTGGATCACATGCCTTGGCTGGCGGCCATCGGCTAATTCGGGAGGACACCATGACACGGGTAATACTGTTCTTGATTACAGGGCTGTTTGCAGGGGCGGTTTCCGCAGCTGAACTGGGGGATGACGGTCTGCATAAAACGCCGTGGATGCGAGACACGTTCAAAGACCTTCGTGAAGACCTTGAAGAGGCGAGGGGGGAAGGTAAGCGGCTGGTTCTGTTCATTGAACAACAGGGCTGCATCTACTGCAAAAAAATGCATGAAGAGGTTTTCCCCCAACCCGACCTGTCTTCGTATATCGAAGAAAACTTCTTTGTCGTTCAGCTGGACTTACACGGAAGCACCTTGGCCACCGATTTTGACGGAGAAGAAGCCGAGCAAAGATCACTGATGCGCAAATGGGGGATTCTGTTCACCCCTACATTGGTTTTCTTACCGGAGGACGTATCAGAGGATGCCACAGCAATCGAAGCGGCCGTTGCGGTCATGCCCGGGGCGTTCTCGAAGGGAACGACCCTCGATCTTTTTACCTGGGTCAATGAAAAACGGTACGAGCTTGATAATGGGGAAGATTTTCAACGGTATCATGCGCGCCGCATTCAAGAGCGAAACAATGTTTCGCAAGATTGATGCGGCGCAATATAAATAAAAAAATTCATTAAGATGAATTTAATGTTGCGATGAACCCTGCCCGTCGACTACGGTACACAGAGGCTTTGGGTCGCAAAGCGCCATCGGCGCGGTAGCAAATGGGAGGGATCATGAAGCTGAGACACTTGACTTTGGCTTGTATCATAACAGGCAGTGCCGCCATCGCGGCAGAAACAGGACCAAAAGACGTACAGTTTGACGATTATGGCGCGGTGGAGGCTTCATTGACCGGCGTCGCTGGCGATGCGGCAAACGGTGCGGTCATCGTGGGCGAGAAATCCAAGGGCAACTGTGTGGCCTGTCATCAGGTCACGGCCTTGGCGGATATTCCGTTCCATGGCGAAGTCGGTCCGCTGCTGGATGGGGCCGGGGATCGGTGGTCCGAAGCGGAGCTTCGAGGATTGGTTGCAAATGCCAAGATGACGTTTGACGGAACGGTCATGCCCGCCTTCTACAAGGATGACGGCTATATCCGCCCGGGCGACGCCTATACGGGCAAAGCCCCATCAGGGCCTTTGACGTCAATCCTGACTGCACAGGAAATCGAGGACGTCGTTGCGTTCCTCGCAACCCTTAAAGAACAATAATCACGCTTTCAGGCGTGAATTCGTGAGGATCCAAAGGAGATTGAAAATGGAAATTTCTCGTCGCGAGACTCTGGCTCTTGGTCTGGGCGCTGCGGTCCTGACCCTGATGCCGTTCCGCGCAAATGCGGCTGCGGAAGACGCGATAGCTGCGTTTACTGGCGGTGCAGACATGGCCGACGGCGGTGTGACACTGACGGCGCCGGAAATTGCCGAGAACGGAAACACCGTTCCGATCGAAGTCAGCGCACCGGGTGCGGCTGCAATCCTGATCGTAGCAGCCGGAAACCCCGAGCCCGGCGTTGCCACGTTCAACTTTGGCCCGCTGGCTGCTGCACAGGCGGCTTCGACCCGTATTCGACTTGCCGGAACGCAGGATGTCATTGCTGTGGCCAAAATGGCTGATGGCAGCTTTGCCAAGGCCTCGGCAACCGTAAAAGTGACAATTGGCGGCTGCGGCGGCTGATCGCCACGCGCCCTGAAGAACAGGAGAACAACCAATGGCATCCGGTGTAAAACCCCGCGTCAAGGTTCCAAAAACAGCCGCTGCTGGCGAAGCAGTCACGATCAAAACGCTGATCAGCCACAATATGGAAAGCGGTCAGCGAAAGGACAAGGAAGGCAACGTTATCCCGCGGTCGATCATCAACCGATTCACCTGCGAGTTTAACGGCCAGCTCGTGATAGACGTGGCCATGGAACCAGCGATTTCGACAAACCCGTACTTTCAATTCGATGCAACCGTGCCCGAAGCCGGGGAATTCGTCTTCACGTGGTATGACGATGACGGTTCTGTTTACGACACAAAAAACTCGATCGAGATCGCCTGACGGCTCGACCGCAATGGCAGATCAGCGCCGGTGGTGAAACCTGCGCTGATCACCCAAGGGAGGAACGCAATGAATAAAAAAGCACTCACGGCGATCGCGGCAGTTCTGGCATTCCCAGTATCAGTGGCCGCCGGACCTGACGAAGACAAGTTGGTGATCAACGAAGAACTGGAAATGGTTTCGGTGACCGAAGCCCCGGCCCATGTCGAGAACTTCGATACGATCTACTCGGGGTGGCATTTCAGGACCGATGAAACCCAGGCTTTGCAGATCGACGATTTCGACAACCCGGCGATGGTATTTGTCGATCAGGCCTCGGACCTGTACCAGACTGTCGACGGGGCGGCTGGCAAAAGCTGCGCGTCCTGCCACGGTGACGTGGAAAGCTTTGATGGGTTGCAGGCGTCTATGCCCAAGGTCGATGCGGAAACCGGCAAGCTGGTTGTAATGGAAGACCTGATCAACAAGTGCCGCACGGAACGCATGGAAGCGGATGCGTGGAAGTGGTCGGGTGCGGATATGCAGGGTGTGGTGGCATTGATCGCTCTGCAATCGCGTGGATTGCCCATGAATGTCGCCATTGATGGTGATGCGGCCCCGTATTGGGAGCAGGGCAAGGAAATATATTACACACGATATGGTCAGCTGGAGCTGAGCTGCGCCAACTGTCACGAAGACAACTGGGGCAACATGATCCGGGCCGACCATCTGAGCCAGGGGATGGTCAACGGTTTCCCGACCTATCGTCTGAAACAGGCCAAGCTGATCTCGCGCCACAATCGCTTCCGCGGCTGTATTCGCGATACACGCGCTGAAACCTTTGCAGAAGGCTCGGACGAATTCCGCGCACTGGAGCTTTATGTAGCATCGCGCGGCAATGGGCTTTCGGTCGAAACGCCGTCGGTACGCCAGTAACAAAGAACCCGCGCCGGGATTGTCGGGCGCGGGTTTTTAATTTCTACTACATTCACACATTTATATGTGAAACAGGAAAGCCGACAGATGATATCGCGACGTGATTTTCTACAGGTCTCCATGGCGGCCTCAGCGCTGTATGGGGCATCCGGTTTCGGGAACTGGGCAAGGCTGACGGCCCAGCAAAGCCTGAGCCAGGACCAGTTGCTGGAATTTGAGACCTTCGGAAATATCAGCCTGATTCATATCACCGATATCCACGCGCAGCTTAAACCGATCTACTTCCGCGAGCCCGAGGTCAATCTGGGCATCGGAGACGCGCGCGGGCAAATGCCGCATGTGACGGGGGCCGCGTTTCGCAAGGCTTATGGGATCGAAGATGGCAGCCCGTCCGCCTATGCGCTTACCTACAATGACTTTGCTGCATTGGCAAAAACGTATGGCCGCGTCGGAGGGCTTGACCGGGTCTCGACTGTTATCAACGCCATCCGTGCCGACCGGCCAGATGCGCTGTTGCTGGATGGGGGCGACACCTGGCATGGCTCGTATACCTGCTATCAGACGGCGGGTCAGGACATGGTCAACGTGATGAATGCACTCAAGCCCGATGCGATGACATTCCATTGGGAGTTCACGTTGGGCAGCGAGCGGGTCAACGAGATCGTCGAAGGTTTGCCCTTTGCGGCGCTAGGTCAGAATATCTTTGACGCGGAATGGGATGAACCTGCGGAACTTTTCAAGCCCTACAAGTTCTTCGAGCGCGGTGGGGCCAAAGTTGCCGTTATCGGACAGGCTTTCCCGTATATGCCAATTGCCAACCCCAGTTGGATGTTCCCGGAATACTCGTTCGGGATCCGGGATGAGAACATGCAGGCCATGGTGGACGAGGTGCGCGACGCCGGTGCCGATGTGGTCGTTGTCCTCAGCCATAACGGCTTTGACGTGGATAAGAAGATGGCGAGCCGTGTTCAGGGGATTGACGTAATCCTGAGCGGTCACACCCATGACGCATTGCCTGAACCGGTTCTGGTCGAAAAGACGCATATCATCGCGTCCGGCTCGAACGGAAAGTTCGTCAGCCGCGTTGATCTGGACGTGCGGGATGGCCAGATGATGGGGTTGAAGCACAAGCTGATCCCGATCTTTTCAGACGTCATCGCGCCTGATCCGGCAATCACGGCCCTGATCAACGAACAGCGTGCACCATATGATGCGGCGCTAAGCGAAGTGATTGGCAAGACGGACTCGCTGCTGTATCGTCGCGGAAACTTCAATGGCACGTGGGACGATCTGATCTGTGACGCACTGATCAGCGAGCGCGAGGCAGACATTGCCATGTCGCCGGGTGTGCGCTGGGGACCGTCGATCCTGCCCGGTCACGAGATCACGCGCGAGGATATCTGGAACGTCACCTCGATGTCTTATCCGAATGCGTATCGCACGGAAATGACGGGTGAGTTCATTCACGTGATCCTCGAGGATGTTGGCGACAACCTGTTCAACCCCGATCCCTATTACCAGCAGGGTGGCGACATGGTGCGTGTCGGCGGACTTGGATACCGTATCGATGTGACCAAACCGCAAGGGCAGCGGATCAGCGACATGACCCTGCTCAAGACTGGTGAGGCGATTGATCCGGCGAAATCCTATGTTGTGGCCGGTTGGGCCAGCGTCAACGAAGGCACCGAAGGCCCGCCCATCTGGGATGTCGTCGAAAACCACATTCGCAGCCAGGGTACCGTAACTGTCGAACCGAATACATCGGTCGAGGTGATCGGAGCCTGACAGCGCGAACCGAACTTCAAACATTGAATACAAGATTTGCTGATCGAATGACGGAGGCAAACAAGATGAGCGAGAACCCAAGGGGAAAAGCCCCATCGCGTCGCCAGTTTCTAAGCGGTGCCGCCGCGGTTGGCGTAGGTGCGGTCGGAGCCTCAGCGGCGCGCGCCGCAGGCCCTGACCCGCTGATCACGCAGGTTCAGGAATGGGCACAGTCAACGGGCGAAGGCGTGGATGCAACCCCCTACGGCCTGCCAATCCAATTCGAGAGTGATGTTGTACGGCGCAATGTCGAGTGGTTGACCGCAGACACGATCAGTTCGATCAATTTCACGCCGATCCACGCGCTGGACGGTACGATCACCCCGCAGGGATGCGCGTTCGAGCGGCACCATTCGGGTGCGATCGAGCTGAGCAAGGCGGACTACCGTCTGATGATCAACGGTCTGGTCGAAACTCCGCTGATCTTCACATATGAAGATCTGGAACGTTTCCCGCGTGAAAACCGTATCTATTTCTGCGAATGCGCTGCCAATACCGGTATGGAATGGGCCGGTGCGCAGCTCAACGGCGCGCAGTTCACGCACGGAATGATCCACAACATGGAATACTCCGGTGTGCCGCTGCGCACCCTGCTGGAAGAAGCGGGGGTAAAGACCGAAGGCAAATGGGTTTACGTCGAAGGCGCGGATGCTTCCTCGAACGGCCGCTCAATCCCACTGGAAAAGGCAATGGACGACGTACTTGTTGCGTTCAAAGCCAATGGAGAGGCTTTGCGCAAAGAACACGGCTATCCGGTCAGGCTGGTCGTTCCCGGCTGGGAAGGCAACATGTGGGTTAAGTGGCTGCGCCGGGTCGAGGTCACCGAGATTGCTATCGAAAGTCGCGAAGAGACATCCAAGTATACGGATACACTCGAAGACGGAACATCACGCAAATGGACATGGGTAATGGACGCCAAATCGGTCGTCACCTCGCCCAGCCCGCAAGCGCCGATCACGCATGGGCCGGGGCCGTTGGTGATCACCGGGTTGGCCTGGTCCGGGCGGGGCTCGATTACCGGCGTCGATTTGTCGGTGGATGGTGGCAAAAACTGGTTTCCTGCGCGTCTGGCGGCCCCCGGAACAGACAAGGCGCTGACCCGGTTTTATTTGGACCATAACTGGGACGGTACAGAGATGCTGTTGCAGGCCCGCGCCAAGGATTCGACCGGTTACGTCCAACCCAGCAAAGCTCAGCTGCGCGACGTGCGTGGTGAGAACTCGATCTACCACAACAATTGTATCCAGACCTGGTGGATCAAGGAAAGCGGAGAGGCGGAAAATGTCGAAGTATCGTAAGCTATTGGCCGCCTCGGCCCTTGGGTTGTGCGTGGCGGTTCCAGCCCATGCAGACAAGCTTGGACTTGGGCGCCCTGCGTTGCCCGAAGAAATCGCAGCATGGGACCACGACGTTGCACCTGACGGAACCGGATTGCCCGAAGGGTCCGGCGACGTGTTCACCGGTGAAGAGGTCTTTGCCGAACGGTGCGCGATCTGTCATGGCGATTTTGCAGAAGGTGTGGGCAATTGGCCGAAACTGGCGGGCGGCGAGGGCACGCTTGCGGATAAGGACCCGCTGAAAACAGTGGGCTCCTTCTGGCCGCACCTTTCGACGGTATGGGACTATGTGAACCGTTCGATGCCGTTTGGAGACGCACAATCGCTGGAGCCTGACGATGTTTACGCGATTGTCGCCTATATCCTGTATTCCAACGACATCGTTGATGATGAGTTCACGCTGTCGCACGAAAATTTCCTTGAAGTGGAAATGCCGAATGCCGGGGGTTTCATCGTGGATGACCGCGAAACGGCCGAGGCGCATTTCTGGACGGATGAGCCATGCATGGTGGGTTGCAAAGAAGGCGTGGAAATCACCATGCGCGCCGCCGTTCTGGATGTAACGCCTGACGAAGCCGGGGCTGAAAGCGCGGACCCGGCATCTGTTTCCGAGGAAGCACCCGTCGAGGTCGAAGAAACCGCTGACGACACAGCGGCACTTGATCCCGAAATGATCGAAAATGGCGAAAAAGTTTTCAAGAAGTGCAAGTCATGCCATCAGGTCGGCGAGGGGGCCAAGCATCGCACGGGTCCGGCATTGAACGGCGTTGCCGGTGCCAATGCGGCCGCCGTCGAAGGCTTTAAGTACTCCAAGGCCATGAAAGCTGCCGCCGAGGATGGCTTGATCTGGACGGATGAAGAGATGGCCGCGTTTCTGGCCAAGCCTAAAGCCTACATGAAGGGGACACGTATGTCCTTTGCCGGGCTGAAGAAACAGGATGAAATCGACGCGGTCATCGTTTACCTGAAGTCGTTCGGAAGCTGATCATGTGGCGGCGGTGGGCAACAGGTGTCATGTTTGCTGCGAGTATCCTGACAACTGCCGCCACCGCGACCGAAGACTTGGGCGATGCTGTAGCCGGCAAACTTGTGTTTGCCCAATGCAAAGAATGTCATCAGGTCGGCGCCGGTGCTGAAAACAGGATCGGTCCGCACCTGAATGGTGTATTTGGCCGCCGGGCTGCCGGGCTAGAGGAGTTCACCTATTCCAAAAGCCTGATCCGTGCAGGTACTTCGGGGCTGGAATGGCACGCCGACACATTGTCGGCTTACATTGAAAACCCCCGCGCATTCGCATCCGGCACCAGAATGAGCTTTCGTGGGCTCGAGAACCCGGAAGATCGGGCCAATGTAATTGCCTATTTGCGTGTGTTTTCCGACAACCCGCAGGACATCCCCGAAGCCGACCCAACGGCAAAGAGAACGGACCATTCCGTCAACCCCGAAATCCTCGCGATACAGGGTGATCCAGAATACGGCGAATATCTGAGCAGCGAATGCACGACATGCCACCAGATAGAGGGAGGCGATGATGGGATTCCCTCGATCGTTTACTGGCCCGACCAGGATTTCGTTGTCGCCATGCACGCCTACAAGGACAAGCAGCGGCCCCATCCCGTCATGCAGATGATCGCGGGCCGCCTGAGCAGCGATGAGATCGCGGCATTGGCCGCTTACTTCAACAACCCACAGTGACAATGCCCAAGGGGAGGAAACGCGATGACACTCAACAGACGGACATTTCTGGGAACCGCAGGGGTACTTGCCGCCGGGCTGTCGGCCCCGATGGTGCTGGCGCAGGGAAAGCCCCGTGTCGTGGTGGTCGGGGGCGGGGCAGGCGGCGCAACCGCCGCGCGCTATATTGCCAAAGACAGCAAGGGCGAGATTGACGTCACCCTGATCGAGCCGTCCAAAACATATTACACTTGTTTTTTCTCGAACCTGTATCTGGGCGGGTTTCAGGAGCTTTCGGACATTGCGCACAGCTATGGCACGCTTGCCGCAAAATACGGTATCAACGTGGTTCACGATTGGGCCGTGGGTGTCGACCGCGACGCCAAAACCGTCTCGTTAGCGGGTGGCGGATCTATTCCATATAACAAACTGATCCTGAGTCCGGGTATCGACTTTGTCGATGGCGCGGTCAAGGGGTGGGATGTGACTGCACAAAACAAGATGCCGCATGCGTATAAGGCGGGCTCTCAAACCGAGCTGTTGAAGGCGCAGGTTCTGGCGATGCCCGAGGGTGGAACCTTTGCGATGGTCGCGCCGCCGAACCCGTACCGTTGCCCCCCCGGACCTTATGAGCGGGTTTCGATGGTTGCGCATGTGCTGAAGGCGAACAATCCGACAGCGAAAATCATCATTGCTGATCCGAAAGACAAATTCTCCAAGATGTCTTTGTTCCAGGAAGGTTGGGCCGACCACTACGAAGGCATGATCGACTGGATCGGAGAGGATTTTGGCGGCGGCAATGTCTCGGTCAATCCGGATGCCATGACGGTGACCATCGATGGTGAAGAAACCAAGGTCGATGTCTGCAACGTGATCCCGGCCATGAAAGCCGGGCGTATTTCGGAAATGGCCGGTGTGACCGATGGCAACTGGGCACCGGTGAACGCGGCGGACATGTCATCGAAAGCTGACCCTGACATCTATGTTCTTGGTGATGCCAGCCAGCAAGGCGACATGCCGAAATCCGGTTTTTCGGCCAACAGCCAGGCGAAAGTCTGCGCCAATGCCGTTCGCGGTGCATTGACCGGATCAAAGATATTCCCGGCCAAGTTTTCGAACACGTGCTGGTCGCTCATTGATACGGATGACGGGATCAAGGTTGGTGCGACTTATGAAGCAACGCCAGAAAAGATTGCCAAGGTGGACGGCTTTATCAGCCAGACCGGCGAAGACTCCGACCTGAGAAAAGCAACCTACCAAGAGTCGCTGGGTTGGTATGCCGGTATCACATCGGACATGTTCGGTTAAGAAACGCCAAGGCTTTGACCGGTGTCAAAGCCTTGGCGGTGAAATCTGAAGAAATGTGGTTCAGGAGGAGGAACATCATCATGAAACACTTTATCGCATCAGCCGCTTTTTCGGTTGCATTAGCAAACCCGGTTTTTGCAGGGGAGGTCATTGCCGTCCCCTTTGACGGCAGCTTTGATGACGCCACCTTTGCCGTTGAATCAGCAATTGTTGGGCAGGGGCTGGTTATCGATTATGTGAGCCATGTTGGTGACATGCTGAACCGGACGGGGGCGGATGTCGGCAGCGACAAGCAGATCTTCACAGCCGCTGAAATATTTATCTTTTGTTCCGCAAAGCTCTCGCGCGAAATGATGGAGGCCGACCCGATGAATATCGGCTATTGCCCCTACGGGATCTTCGTGGCCGAGGACGAAGGCGGTGTCAAAGTGGGCTACCGAAGCTATCCTGACGGACCGATGGAGAAAGTCGAAGCCCTGTTGGCCGGTATCGTAGAAGAAGCCGTTGGAAACTGACATGAACTACCAACAGTTTTTTCTTGATCAGCTAGGGCAATTGCAGGCCGAAGGAAATTACCGGGTCTTCGCCGAGCTTGAGCGTCATTGCGGAGCATTTCCAACTGCACACAACCATGCAGAAAACGGACCTGAGAAAGTCACAGTCTGGTGCTCGAACGATTATTTGGGAATGGGTCAGCATCCAAAGGTTCTGGCGGCCATGCACCGCGCGATCGACACCTGTGGCGCAGGGGCTGGCGGGACTCGGAATATTTCGGGGACCACGCATGAACATGTTCTGCTTGAGCAGGAGCTTGCGGATCTGCATGGCAAGGAAGCAGCGCTGCTATTCACGTCCGGGTATGTTTCAAATTGGGCTGCTTTGGGAACTCTGGCTTCGCGAATTCCCGGTATCACGGTTCTGTCCGACGAATTGAACCACGCGTCGATGATCGAGGGTATCCGTCACAGTCGTTGCGCAAAGCGGGTCTGGAAGCATAACGATTTGAAGGACCTTGAACGACATCTCATGGACCTGCCATCCAACGCACCAAAACTGATCGCGTTTGAAAGTGTGTATTCGATGGATGGCGATATCGCGCCGATTGCCGAAATCTGCGATCTGGCGGATCGGTACGGCGCGATGACCTATCTGGACGAGGTTCATGCCGTCGGGCTGTATGGGCCGCGCGGTGGCGGCATCGCTGAACGCGAAGAGCTGATGGATCGCCTGACGGTTATCGAAGGCACGTTGGGCAAAGCGTTCGGCGTGGTTGGTGGATACATCGCGGCGTCAAAGGAACTTGTCGACTTTGTCCGTTCCTTTGCCAGCGGATTTATCTTTACCACAGCATTGCCCCCGGCCGTCGCCGCCGGCGCCGCAGCATCCGTCCGGCACCTCAAGCATAGCAATGAGGAGCGGTGCCTGCATCAGCAACGCGTAAGCGAGGTTCGGAGCAGGCTGGACGCTTTGGGCATCCCGCACACGCCCAACCCAAGCCATATTATCCCGGTCATGGTCGGTGATCCGGTCAAGTGCCGCTTCATCTCGGATGTTTTGATGCGCGACTACGGGATTTATATCCAGCCGATAAACTATCCTACTGTCCCGAAAGGCACCGAACGCCTTCGGATTACGCCGTCACCTGTACATTCGTCAGAAGATGTAACCCTGTTGGTCGAGGCGTTGGGTGCATTGTGGACACAGTGCCAGCTTGCGCGCAAACCGATGGCCGCACAGTGAGAACTTGACGGAAGGCAAAGACGGACACGTAAAGAGGTGAGAGTTTTGTCTATGGAACGCCTCATCGATCTGCTGGGAGATTCGGGCACATTGGCTGCCGCCGGTTTGCTTGTTGGCATCCTGTTCGGAGTCACCGCTCAGAAATCTCAATTCTGTTTGCGGGCATCCACTGTTGAAGTCGCCGAGGGCGAGCTTGGCCCCCGTCTGGCCGTCTGGCTGGTCGCGTTCACGTCGGCGCTGACGCTGGTACAGGGGTTCGTCTCGATTGAATGGCTGGATTTGTCCGAGGCGCGGTCAATTGCGTCGACAGGCAGCCTGAGTGGCGCGGTGATCGGCGGTTTGATGTTTGGCGTCGGAATGATTTTGGCGCGCGGATGCGCGTCGCGCCTGTTGGTGTTGGCCTCATGCGGCAACCTTAGGGCAATGGTGACGGGGCTGGTTCTGACGTTGGTCGCGCAAGCGGCTTACACAGGTGTGCTCAGCCCCGCGCGCGAGGCGCTGTCCGGTCTTTGGACGATCGCAGGTGGCAACGCGCGCGACCTTTCGGCACTACTTGGATTTTCGCCGATCGCATACTCCGCCTTTGCCGCGGGGACATTTGTTCTGGCCGTTGCGTTTGCAGCGCGCCTGCAGGTTACAATGACAAAGATTGTCATGGCAGCCGGAGTTGGTGTCGCTGTGGCGCTTGGCTGGTTGATGACATTTGCGATTGCACAAGCCTCCTTCGACGTCGTGCCGGTGTCTTCGGTCACGTTCACCGGCCCGGCAACGGACACATTGATGGCGCTGGTGGCTGAGCGGAAAATTGCCCTGTCCTTTGGCATTGGTCTGGTTCCGGGCGTTGCAATTGGCGCCGCTGTTTCTGCCATTCTTTCCGGCGAGTGGAAGATCGAACAATTTGGCCCGGATACTCCGATGGAGCGCTACCTTGTGGGGGCCGTCTTGATGGGATTTGGTGCAATGTTGGCAGGTGGCTGCGCCGTTGGTGCCGGATTGTCCGGGGGATCGTCCTTGTCGCTAACTGCGTGGCTTGCCGTCTTCTCGATGTGGGTCGGGGCCGTCGCCACCCATCGGATGATGATGCGAATGCTCGTTCTTCGGCGGTCCTGACTTATTCGAATTCCATCTGTTCGTAGACACGACCGGCGTTTTTTGTGGCCAGTTCCTCGAACGTGTCCAAATGGGCATAAAGGGTTTGGTCGACGTAATAGGCCTCGGCCAGATCCCCGCCTGCATCCATATGTTCGCGTATCTTTGCGCGCAGGTAGACCAGATAATCATGTGTATACCGGCGCACCTGATCCATGTTCGTAGGATGACCGTGCCCGGGGATCACATATGTGGCTTCCAGTGCCTCGAACTCATTGTCCCAGGTCTCAAGCCAATCTGCGGTGTAGGTGTCCTGAAAGATCGGCAGCATACGTTCGTGAAATGCCATGTCACCCGCGATGACAAGGCTTTGATTGGGCAACCAGATCGAAATGTCGCCGGGGCTGTGCGCAGGTCCAAGATGTTTGGCCTCGATGCGAAAATCGCCGAGTTCGACGATGTATTCATCGTCAAACGTTTCTGTCGGACCGGCCAGAAAAGTTCCTTTTGCCTTGTCCTTGTTATATGCCTGCATCCCTTCAAGGATTTGCGGCCCATATTCTTCGAATTCAGCCGCCGCATCTGAATGAGCAACGATGGGCACTCCAAGTTCCGACCAGTAGGCGTTCCCCAGCATGGCGTGCCCCTGACCGTTTTCGTTAAAGACAAGCTTCACGGGCTGATCCGTGATCGCTTGGATCTCCTTGTGAAGCGCTTCGGCAAGCGCATAAGCCGCGCCACCGTTGATGACGACAACGCCCTCTCCGGTCACGATGAAGCTGAGGTTGTTGTTGTGGCCCGAATTCTCATAGGTTGGGGGTGCGGTTGCGCCTATGGCAGAAAAGACGCCGGGAATAAACTCGACAGGTTTCGAGTAAAGAACGCTCTGCGGGTACTGGTCAGCAATATCCTCACTGGCCCAGGTTTGTGTGGCCAGGGTACAGGCAATCAACAAAGCGCGCATCATGCAGGCTCTCCAATAAATCGATAGGTCGAACCGGCCTTTTCGACACGGCCAAATCCGCCATTTGGCAGATGGAATCCAATAATATTCATTTGGGCATGAGAAATCTGATCCAGCAGCGATTTCCGTGCACTTGCCGCGGCGTCGGGGTCCTGATCCGTACCGCTGCGCCAGTCCGGACGCTCGAACGCGACGTGCGGATTGCCGAGCGCATCGCCCACGACCATCACCGCGTCACTGCCTTTGCGAATCTCGAAGGCCATATGTCCGGGCGTGTGCCCGAAACTAGCGCGTGCTGCGATACCGGGAAGGATTTCCTGCCCCTCATCAAAAAACGCAACCATGCCTTCGATGGCTTCCATGCGCCGCTTTGCGCCCACCGCGAAGGCCGTGCGGTCGGCCCCTATCGTTTCCACGGTTGCGGGGTTCCACCAATAGTCCCATTCCGTGCGGCCAAGATGAAATCTGGCATTGGGAAAGAGTGGATCTCCGAAGTCGTCCAGCACACCCCAGATGTGATCTGGATGTGCATGGGTGAAGATCACCTGCGTGACCTCATCCGGAGACAACCCGACGGCGTCCAGAGTTTCCGGAAGTTTGCCAGCGGTTTGCATGAAGTCGGGCCCGGCTCCAACGTCGAACAGTATGGTATTCTGGTCATCGCGGTAGAGCACAATGTTGCACTCGGGCTGGTAACTGGTCAGATCTGCCTGATAGCGGTTCAGAAGTTCTGTTAGCTCTGCCTCGGGCATTGCGCCAAAGACCATTTCGGGCGGCAACGACAGATACCCATCTGACAAAGTCGAAATCCTTGCCGATTGGCCAATTGTCATCTCCGCAATCGCAAAGCTGGGTCGCAGGCAGAGCGCCAGACATGCGCCCTGAGACAGGAAGGTGCGCCGGGAGAAATGTGGGTCTCTGCTCATACACAATCATTAAGATGAATGTTTTTATTTGTAAATGATGAATGACGCGGACGGCACATTATCTCTGGGGCTTTCCACCACTTGCGTTGGAATGTTCGCAGCAAGGTGTCGCACATCTGGCCCATCCCAAAGTACCTTTGACACGTCTTTGCGAAGCAGATACGGAATGGACTACCTGGAGCGGCGGTGAAAACCTGTGCATCGCGGCGCAGGATGTCCTGTTGCAGGTGCAGGGCACCCGCCACGGCTTGCAGGAGATTTCAACGCAAAGCGACCTACCAGGACACTACAATTGTGACGTCACCCAGCCAGCGCATGCGGCAGGTGTTCAACCAGAGCCCGTTGCACGACCGCAAATCTTGGCGTGTGTGCGATTTCCTCTAGCGTCGCGACCCAAAGTGGAACCTCGATTCTGGGATCAATGTCGTTCAACCTGTGAAGCCGGGGATCAGCGTCGCCAATAAAAGCAGGTAACAAAGCTCGCCCCGCACCCGATGCAACCATCTGCTGAAGCACCAGAAAACTGTCTGCTCCGTTTGTCATGTCATCGGCGCGAACATGTTCAGCCAACCATTTGGCCGGGAGTGAACGGCTGAGAGCCCCATCAAGCCGCATCCATTTTTGGTCACGGGTACCGTCACTGTAAACCCCAAAGAACAACGTTCCTGCGCGCTCTCCGGTCAACCCTTCACCAAGTTGAACTGAAGGGCGGACAACTATATCCGCAGTTAACCTGGTCAGATCATGGTGACTGTTACCGCTGAGGATCGTCAGTTCGAGGCTCGGATAGAGGGCGGAAATTGAGTTTAGTATCTGTGGCAGGACAAACTGGCAAAGGCTGTCCGTGGACGCGATACGCACATGACCCGCAGGCGAACGATTTGCGCCCACAACGGCGCGTTCTACCGAAAGCACGGCGTCTTCAACGCTTTCCATGGCGGACAGAATTGTTCTGGCTTCGGGAAGTACTGAATACCCTGACGGGTCTTTCCGAAAAACAACACAGCCATATCGGTGTTCGAAGGCGGCAACTCTGCGCAGGACGGTTGCATGTGCAACGCCCAGGGCTGTCGCCGCCGCATTCAACGAGCCGTGTTTGCTGACGGCGAGGGCATACCGAATATCGTCCCAATTGTCGTTGTTCATAAATGAACAGGTGAGGCCGAATAACAAACAATTACAAGAAAAATCGTTCAAGCTATCATATGGCACATTAAACAGGGAGCCACACCATGATTAAGAAGTCTTCGATCTTTGCGGCAGGTCTTTTGTCCTTGGCCGTAGTTGGAACTGCAATTGCTCAGGATAGCGAAAACCCGGCTGTAAAAGCGCGGACTTCGATTATGCAGCTTTACGCTTTCAACCTTGGCACGCTGGGCGCCATGGCCAAGGGAGAGGCAGAATATGATGCCGAAGCGGCTACGCGAGCCGCAAATAATATTGTCGTTGTGTCGCAGATCGACCAGTCCGCGATGTGGCCAGCCGGATCGGATAATGTGTCAGACCCGTCAACCCGCGCCTTGCCCGCTATTTGGGAAAACTTCGCAGATGTCGGGGCCAAAGGGCAGGCACTGGCCGATGCCGCTGTTGCGATGCAGGCTGCGGCAGGTCAGGACGTTGAAGCTCTGAAAGGGGCGATGGGCCAACTTGGCGGAGCCTGCTCGGCCTGTCACAAAGCATACAGAGCACCGGAAAATTAAAGGAGTATTGATCAGTGCGGCGCATTCTACTTTTCGCCGTTCTAGTCATGCTTTTGGTCGGGTTGGCCGGTTTGCTGCTGACCCGACCGCAAAGGGTTGATCCAGCCCGGTTGGCCGGTCTGACCCCCGACGTGACCAGAGGGGCGTCTGTCTTCTATTCAGCAGGATGCGCCTCGTGCCACTCGGCCCCGGATGCCAGCGAGGAAGGAAAGCTTGTTCTAGCAGGCGGGCGCCGGTTTGAAACGGATTTCGGTACGTTTGTAGCTCCAAACATCTCCAGTGATCCAGACACCGGAATTGGATCATGGTCCGTGCTGGATCTGGCCAATGCCCTGAAACACGGAACAGGACCAAAGGGACAACATTATTACCCGGCCTTTCCCTATACCTCTTATGCCAAGATGACGGTCGAGGACGTCGCGGCGCTTCATGCGTTTTTGAACACCCTGCCTGCATCTGATGCGGCAAGTATCCCGCATGACGTTGGTTTCCCTTTCAATATCCGGCGCGGGCTGGGGTTGTGGAAATTTCTGTTTTCAGGCTCGGGCTGGGTGATTGAAGGTGATTTGACCGACCAGCAAATCCGGGGGCGGTATCTGGTGGAAGCTTTGGGGCACTGCGCGGAATGCCATTCACCGCGAAACGGACTGGGAGGGTTGAAGCGGGATCTCTGGCTGACCGGAGCGCCAAATCCGAATGGCAAGGGGCGCATCCCCGGTCTGACCACCGCCCAGCTTGACTGGTCCGAGGCTGACATCGCTGAATATCTGAAATCCGGTTTCACACCGGATTATGACAGCGCCGGAGGCGAAATGGTCGAAGTCATCGAGAACACCTCGAAACTAAGCGATGAAGACCGATTGGCCATTGCTGCTTATCTGAAATCCGTTCCCGTTCAGTGAATTGGCTACTGGTTGCAGAAACTCGGGCATTTGTCAGCGCAGGTCTTATGACACTGGTTCTGAGCAACGCAAAAAACGTTTGGATTGCTGGGTCAAACCAGCACGGCTACATTGCTCAGATCTCTGGCAATGCGGATCAGCGGGCATTGCTCTCCTATGGTTAACCGCCCCGCGTCGGATAATCCTGTCACTTCGGCGGGTATGCGAGTTGCGGCAGCCAATGCGTCTTCCAACGGCACTTCTGCCTGCGTGGTCAGAACACGCAGTGCTGTGGTCAAGTCCAAATCAGCCCCCGCTAAAGTGCCATCAGACAGTGTCAAACGGCCGTCTTTGCGGGAAATGCGGCGGCCTTCCAGTTCGAACATGCGCTGGTCTGTGCCAGCCGGTGCCATCGCATCGCTGACCAGAAATATCCGGCCTGGGCCCCGCTTGGCGGCCCAGGCTGTGCGCATGGCTTCAGGGTGAACATGAATACCGTCTGCGATCAGTCCGGCGTTTAATCGACCCGAGGTCAGAACCGCCCCGACAAGCCCGGGAGATCGATTGCCAAGTTGGCTCATTGCGTTGAACAGATGCGTGACGCAGGACGCACCGGCTTCGGCATAGGACAAGCAGGTATCAAAATCCGCATCACTGTGGCCCAGCGAAACAACGGCGCCTGCTGAGACCAGCGCTTTCACCTGCGCAATTGACACGTTTTCTGGCGCAACCGTCAGCATCAATGCGGGCAGGGCATGCGCAGCCGCGACAAGCGTCGTCAGGTCCTCGTCATCCATGGGGCGGATCAGGGCTGCATCATGGGCACCTTTCCGAGCCACCGAAAGATGCGGCCCTTCCAGATGCAGGCCAGCGATCCCCGGAACACCCGCAGAAATCGCGGCCTTGACCGCTTCGATGGCGGCGCGGGTCTTGGCTGCGGTATCCGTGATCAGGGTGGGAAGGATCGAGGTCGCCCCAAGCGTCCGGTGCGCCTTGGCGATGCGTGCCAGTGTTTCGACAGACGGGGCGGCGTTGAACATCACTCCGCCGCCGCCATTCACTTGCAGGTCAACATAACCGGGCGCCAGTATATCGCCTTGCAGGTCGACAAGCTTGCCAGCGTCTGTCTTCACGTCAACGCCTATGTCAGCTATGCGGCCCGACTCCAGCCGCAGCGCGGCACCGTCGTGCAATCTGGTGCCGTCGTAAACAAGCCCGCCGTGGTAGGTGATCGCCTGGCCGCTCATACCGTTTCCGTCACTTTTCGCAGGTGACGTGGCGCATCCGGGTTGATCCCGCGCTGTACTGCGACCTGCTCGACCATTGAATAAAAGGACACGATAGCCGCCACCGGGTCCGTCAGCCAGTGATCCGTGCGGACATGAGGCAGCACCTCGGCCTTTGTGACCATTGCGCTGGTGGCAAATACCTGTGCTCCTTTGGCCGCGAGCGTGTCGGCAACCTCGGCCAACAGCGGCTCAGCCGGATCATTGGCGGCAAAGGCAATAACCGGGAACCCGCCTTCCACGATCGAGACCGGGCCGTGCAGCACCTCGGCCGAGGAATAGCTTTCGGCATGGATCTGGCAGGTTTCTTTGAATTTCAGCGCAGCCTCGTTCGAGATTGCTACGCTTGGTCCGCGGCCAAGCGTATAAAGCGAGCTTTGGGTGACGACAGCCGCCGCTTTGCTCCAGTCACACCGCGTGGCGGCATCAAGGTGCTTGGGCAGGTCACGCAGCGCAGCCAGAAGATCTTTGTCGCCTTTCAGTTCCGCCAGCAGCCAAAGCCCGGCAACCAGCGAGGTCACGAATGTCTTTGTCGCCGCTACACTAAGCTCAGGACCCGCGTGCAGCGGCAAAGCCGCCTCAGCCGCCAGTGCAAGGGGCGACGACGGATCATTTGTGATTGCCACCGTGCTGGCCCCGGCCTTTCGGGCACTTTTCGTAAGCTGCACGATATCCGGGCTTTTTCCTGATTGTGAAACAGAAAGGCAAAGCGCCCCGGCCACATGCAGGTCGGCGCCATACACGGACGCGACTGATGGGCCGACGGATGCCATGGGCAAACCAAGAAGCAGTTCGCTTGCGTATTTCAGAAATGTGCAGGCGTGGTCCGAAGAGCCACGCGCCGCCGAAATCATGAACTTCAGCCCGCCGTTCCGGGCGACGTCCGTCGCTGTGCTCAGGGCATCTCCGCCATTGCTGAGTAATCGCTCGACAGCAACAGGAATCTCTTCGATTTCCTGACGCATCAGGGTCGTTTTCGGGGTCATCGGGGCAGCCTTTCCATCGGAATCACAGATCATGGAGTGAGTCGCAGCTCAGCCACGAAGTCGTAGGCATCGCCGCGATAGTTGGATTTTGTGAACTCGGCGACGCGCCCGCCTTCCAGATGGGAAATCCGCTGGATGCTCAGCCCTGCTGCGCCTTCGGCGACACCGAGCAGAGCGGCATCTTCAGCCTCAAGATTAACGGCGGAAATCTTCTGGATAGCGCGAACTGGTCGGCAGCCGTTTTCTTCCAGAAGATCGTAGAGTGAGTCGCGCACGGCTAGTGGGTTTGGCAGAATGTCCAATGGCAACGAGGCACGTTCGACTGCCATGGGGCGCCCGCCAGCTTCTCGCAGGCGGCAAATGCGGGCCACCTGTCCGTCAGCGGGCAGCCCGAGTACCGCCGTTTCCTCGGGTGATGGCAGAAAAACGCCCCGTTCCAACCACTTGGAGGTTGACTCCATGCCGCGCAGGCGCATGTCCTCACTGAACGAAGTCAGATGCGAAAGCGATTGTTCTAATTTCGGCGCGGCGTTCCGCACGAAAGATCCGGAACCCTGCCGCTGTACGATTGCGCCCTGTTTCACCAATTCCTGAATGGCCTTGCGCACGGTGACCCTGGACAGGCCGGTGATCTCGGCGATTTCGCGCTCGGGCGGTAATGAGGAATTCGGGGGAAGGACACCAGCGTCGATGCCTTCTTCCAGCCGCTGGCGCAGCCGGACATAGCGCGGCCCTCCGCTGTTTTCGAGCCAGTCGTCAGAAGCCAGAAAAGAAGCTGCGTTCATGCCGAATGCTCCACTTGAAAAGCCCGGGCCAACGCGATGGCTCCGTCGATAGGCGCACCTTTGGGTTCTGTTACTGCGCCACGCGCACGATCCGGCAGATACGCCTCGTAATGTGGGCCAATACCCCCGGTCAGGCATAATGGCATGGCCGGCGTCCAGCCCATTGCTTCCAGTGCCTGCAAAAGATGCACGGCGCCTTCGCGCATAAGCGAAACCGCCCGTTCATCCCCTGACCTTGCTGCCGCTGTCACCTGTCGCGCAATTTGGCCGAATTCATGAGGTCGGGCCGCAGCCGCGAAAGCGACAATGCCGCTTGTACTTCCAAATTCGTTCAGCAAGGCCTCAGTCAGGTTGGATTTTGGCACCAGCCCATCCCATGCATCCAGCGTCACCGAAAGCGCTCTGCGCCCAATCCACTGAGCAGAAGCCTCATCCCCCAGCACGGAGCCCCAGCCACCGGCAAAGCGTCGGCCGGCTTGCGATTGAAGGGCCAGAAAAGAACCCGTCCCGCAATGGGCGATTGCACCGTCGGTTGCCTGATGCGCACCCGCCAGCGCAGGGTGACGATCATCCTCGACCAGTATACTGTCCAACGGCAAATCCGCGGCCACTCGCTTGGCGATCTGTTCACCGGTAACACCAGCCAGTCCAAAATACGCCGGCAGGGGCCGAAAGGTGTCGGGCTGAACACTGAGCTTGGTCGCAAGCATTTTCAAGCCGTCTTTCAGACGTGCAATCGCACCGTCATAATCGCTGGCAACGTTGGCTGGGCCAACCTCGACCACCAGCCGCTGCTCCCCATCGTCATAGGCGATCCGACAGGTCGTTCCGCCGCCATCTGCTGCGATGATTGGATTGTTTTTCGACCTAAGCATGATGATACCTATATAATGCCTATGCTGTAATGTAAATGCCAAAGTAAATCCAATAAGGGCAGAAAGATCAAAAATACATTGATTAATAAGGCCAATAGCGGCTGAAAAAAAATTAGTGGACAAATGGTATTGTATAGGTATGCTTTCTGGCAACGAGGAGAAACACGTGCTGCCACACATTACCGAACAACTCCACCCGGACGCATATGATTTGGGCAACCGACCGCTGGAAGAAGCGGCGCTGGCCTTGTGCAGGGGTCAACAGGAAGCGGCCGGTGCCCCGCAGGGCGCCCTGCGTGCGATTTGCGACGGTGCCGACGCCATGGCCCGCAGTCTGGCATCAGGTGGTTCATTGTATTACGCGGCGGCGGGGTCTTCGGGGCTGATGGCTGCGGCTGATGCAATGGAACTGGGCGGCACTTTCGGTATCGACGAAAACTGTATCCGTATCCTGATGGCCGGAGGGCTGCCGCAATCCGCGCATATGCCCGGTGGAACCGAGGATGACACCGATGGGCTGGTTGAAGGGCTGGCCGGACTTACGTGCAACGACACGGTCATTGCTGTCTCTGCCAGCGGCAGCACTCCTTATACGCTTGAGGCGGCGCGACTTGCGCGTGCTGCGGGTGCCTGCACGATCGGGATAGCCAACAACCCGGGCAGCCCACTTTTGGCGCAATGCGATCACGCGATTCTGCTTGCCACCCCGCCTGAACTGATTTCAGGCTCAACCCGAATGGGCGCCGGTACAGCCCAGAAAATCGCGCTGAACATGCTTTCCAGCCTTATGGCAATCAAGTTGGGTCATGTTCATGACGGGATGATGGTCAACTTGCGAGCAGACAATGCAAAGCTGCGGGCGCGTGCGACCGGCATCGTCGCCCGGATCGCCGGAGTTGATGCAAGCACCGCCCAAAACGCCCTGGCACAAGCGCAAGGAGACGCCAAATCCGCCATCCTTATCGCTGCTCGCGGCGTTTCACTGGCGGCAGCCGATGCGCGCCTGAAAGAAACGGGCGGAGTTCTGAGCGCGGCACTGACACCTGATAAATAAATGCAAACCAAATGGGAGAGTACAATGAAACGTAATAGCCTGAAACTGGCCTTGCTTGGTGGGACGCTGTTAGCCTCTGCCGCCTATGCCGAAGACGTCACGCTGACCATCGAAAGCTGGCGTAACGATGACCTGACCCTGTGGCAGGACCAGATCATCCCGGCCTTTGAAGCAAAGCATCCTGGCATCAAAGTCCAGTTCACGCCGTCTGCTCCGGCAGAATACAACGCGGTTTTGAACTCGAAACTTGATGCGGGGTCTGCCGGTGACCTGATTACCTGCCGCCCCTTCGATGCTTCGTTGGCGCTTTATGAGGCTGGTCACCTGACCGATCTGTCCTCGGTCGAGGCGATGAACAACTTCTCGGACGTTGCAAAGTCTGCCTGGCAGACGGATGACGGTTCGGCCAGCTTCTGCGTGCCGATGGCGTCGGTAATTCACGGCTTCATCTACAACAAGGACGCTTTTGCCGAGTTGGGGCTCGAAGTGCCGACCACGGAAGACGAGTTCTTTGCCGCCTTGGACAAAATCAAGGAAGACGGCACTTACATCCCAATGGCGATGGGTACCAACGACCAATGGGAAGCTGCCACGATGGGTTACAATAACATCGGGCCGAACTACTGGAAGGGTGAAGAAGGTCGTCAGGCGTTGATCGCAGGCGAACAGAAGCTGACCGACGAAGCCTGGACAGCCCCGTACGCAACGCTGGCCCGCTGGGGTGCGTATCTGGGTGATGGCTACGAAGCACAGACCTATCCCGACAGCCAGAACATCTTCACTTTGGGCCGCGCAGCCATCTATCCTGCGGGATCATGGGAGATTTCCGGCTTCAACGCACAAGCCGATTTCGAGATGGGAGCTTTCAAGCCTCCGGTTCAGAACGCGGGCGACACCTGCTATATCTCGGACCATACGGATATCGGCATCGGCATGAACGCGGCTACGAAGAATCCTGAAGCCGCTGAAACATTCCTGACCTGGGTCGCAAGCCCTGAGTTTGCTGAGATCTTCGGCAACGCTTTGCCCGGGTTCTTCCCGCTGTCGAGCACTCCGGTCGAGTTGCAGGACCCGCTGGCCAAGGAGATCGTCGGCTGGCGTGAAGAATGTGAATCGACCATCCGCTCGACCTACCAAATCCTGTCGCGCGGAACACCAAACCTCGAGAATGAGACCTGGGGTGCATCCGTTGCCGCGATCAAAGGTGCCAAGTCGCCCGAAGAGCTGGGTGCAGAACTGCAGACAGGCCTCGCCTCGTGGTACGCACCACATCAGTAAGCTGAACCATACCCGGGCAGCATGAGTTGCCCGGGTACGCCCAGCATTCCATTGAAAGCGCTCCCCATGACCCGCCCCCGCATCCGCTGGCATATCGTCGTGTTTCTGGCACCAGCCGTACTTGTCTACACAGCGGTGATGATCTTTCCCCTGTTCAATACGCTCCGTCTGGCCCTTTACTCTGAGGTCGACCAGAGCCGCGTATTTGTTGGACTGCAGAACTTTCAAACGCTGTTTTTCGATCCGATCTGGTCGGAACAGTTCTGGAATGCGCTGGGCAACAATTTCTGGTTCTTTCTGGTTCACATGCTGGTGCAGAACCCTATCGGCGTCGCGCTGGCCGCACTGCTCAGCCATCCGCGCCTGCGATTTGCGGTGCTCTATCGGTCGGCGATCTTCATTCCGACAATCCTCAGCTTTGTGATTGTCGGGTTTGCATGGAAATTGATCTTGTCGCCCATCTGGGGCATCGCGCCTTCGATGCTGGACGCGGTTGGGCTGAAATCCCTCTTTGCGCCGTGGTTGGGGAAGGAGGAATACGCTCTGACCACTCTGGCGCTGATTTCGGTCTGGCAGTTTGTCGGTATCCCGATGATGCTGATCTACGCGGCCTTGCTGTCGATCCCCGAGGAAATCCTGGAAGCCGGGGAAGTGGATGGCATCACCGGTACAAGCGCCTTCTGGAAGATCAAGCTGCCGCTGATCCTGCCCTCGATCGGGATCATCTCAATCCTGACATTTGTCGGCAATTTCAACGCTTTCGATCTTATCTATGCTGCACAGGGTGCTCTGGCGGGGCCTGATTTCTCGACCGATATTCTTGGCACCTTCATGTATCGCACATTCTTTGGCTTCCAGCTGCAATTAGGTGATCCGCATATGGGTTCGGCCATTGCTGGTGCGATGTTTGCAATTATCCTGCTGGGTGTCTGTGTCTACCTATTCGGCATCCAGACCCGGATGCGCCGGTACCAGCTGTAAGGAGCAGATGACATGAACAAGGCCCGCTCCAACCCGCTAAACACCTTCGCGATGCATGGTGCACTGATCTTTTATACGCTGATCGCACTGTTTCCGGTTTTCGTGATCCTGATCAACAGCTTCAAGACCCGCAAGGCGATCTTTCGCGAACCGCTGGCGCTGCCCGATGCCGACAGTTTTTCGATGATCGGATATCAGACAGTGATGAAGCAGGGGGATTTCTTCCTTTATTTCCAGAACTCTCTGATTGTGACTGTTGCATCCCTGACATTGGTCCTGCTGTTTGGCGCAATGGCGGCTTATGCGCTGAGTGAGTACCGGTTCAAGGGCAACATGCTTATGGGTCTCTACCTGGCGCTTGGAATCATGATCCCGATCCGCATCGGCACCGTGGCCATCTTGGAAATGATGGTGGCGACCGGGCTGGTGAACACGCTGTGGGCACTTATCCTTGTCTATACGGCGCAGGGCCTGCCCTTGGCGGTGTTCATCCTAAGCGAGTTCATGAAACAGGTGAGTGACGACCTCAAGAATGCGGGCCGTATCGACGGGCTAAGCGAATACACAATCTTCTTTCGGCTTGTGTTGCCGCTGGTGCGTCCGGCAATGGCAACGGTTGCCGTGTTCAACATGATCCCGATCTGGAACGATCTATGGTTCCCGCTGATCCTGGCTCCTGCGGAAGAGACCAAGACACTGACACTGGGCAGCCAGGTCTTCATCGGTCAGTTTGTGACAGACTGGAACGCGGTCCTGTCAGCCCTTTCAATGGCGATCCTGCCGGTGCTGATCCTCTATGTGATCTTCTCGCGACAGCTTATCCGCGGCATCACGTCAGGAGCGGTGAAATGACTCGCGTCCTGATCGCAGGCCTTGGGAACATGGGGCTGAGCCATGCGCTGGCACATCACCATCACCCGGACGCGCAGATTGTCGGGCTGGTGAACCGATCCGGCCGCGTGGATCACTCTGATCTGACGCGCTATCCGGTGTATTCAAGTTTTGAAGCCGCTCTGACCGAAACCAAACCGGATCTGGTTGTTATCGCGACTTATTCGGACAGTCACGCGGATTACGCCTGCGCTGCGATGGAGGCGGGTGCCCATGTGTTTGTCGAAAAACCACTCGCCACCAACGTTGTCGATGCGCGGCGTGTGGTCGAAACAGCGGCGCGGCTGAACCGAAAGCTGGTGGTGGGCTATATCCTGCGCCACCACCCATCCTGGATGCGCCTGATCGCCGAGGCTCGCACTCTGGGTGGCCCCTATGTGTTCCGTCTGAACCTGAATCAACAATCCTCAGGGCCTGAGTGGGAGACGCACAAGGCCCTGATGCAGACCACGTCACCCATCGTGGATTGTGGTGTGCATTATGTCGATGTGATGTGCCAGATCACCGATGCAAAGCCTGTTCGCGTCCATGGCATGGGACTGCGCCTGTCGGATGAGATCGCGCCTGACATGTACAATTACGGCCAGTTTCAGGTGGTGTTCGATGACGGTTCGATCGGGTGGTACGAGGCTGGCTGGGGTCCGATGATGTCCGAAACTGCGTTTTTCGTGAAGGACATCGTTTCGCCCAACGGGTCTGTTTCGATCACCGACGGAAACAAGGGCGCGTCAGCAGACATCGATGGTCATACCAAGGTTGGTGGCCTTCTGGTTCACACGCCGCAGGGCGACCGGACTATCGACATGCCTGATGAGCCCGGTCATCAGGAACTCTGCGATGCTGAACAAGCCTATATGCTGCGCGCCATCGCCGAGGATATCGACCTGACCCGCCACATGTCCGACGCCGTACAATCCCTTGCAATCTGCCTGGCCGCTGACCAAAGCATCCGCACCGGCCAACCCGTTTCTCTTGAGGAGACCAGCCAATGACCGCCCTGTCACTGAAAAACATTCACAAATCTTTTGGCAATGTAGAGGTCCTGAAGGACATCAGTCTTGAGGTTGAGGACGGCGAGTTTGTGGTTTTTGTCGGCCCTTCCGGATGCGGAAAGTCCACTCTTCTGCGCGTTATTGCAGGGCTTGAAGACGCCACATCGGGTGAGATCAGAATTGCTGGCGAGCAGGTCAATCTGACCCCGCCCTCGAAACGCGGCATCGCCATGGTGTTCCAGAGTTACGCGCTTTATCCGCACCTGAATGTACGCGGCAACCTGACCCTTGCCCTGAAACAGGAACGCCAGCCGAAAGCCGTGATCGACGAGCGCGTCGCCGAGGCGAGCCGGATGCTGGGGTTGGAGCCCTACCTTGACCGCTACCCATCCGAACTGTCGGGGGGGCAGCGCCAGCGTGTTGCCATCGGTCGCGCCATCGTGCGCCAACCCAAGCTGTTTCTGTTCGACGAGCCGCTGTCCAATCTTGATGCCGCTTTGCGCATGAACACCCGGATTGAGATTGCAAATCTACACAGGCAACTCTCGGCTTCGATGATCTACGTCACGCACGATCAGACAGAAGCGATGACACTGGCCGACAAGATTGTGGTGCTGCGCGACGGACGGGTGGAACAGGTCGGCACCCCGATGGAGCTGTACAACAACCCGGCAAACCGCTTTGTCGCCGGATTTCTTGGTTCACCTTCCATGAATTTTCTGCCCGCAGACAGCCTGACCCCGGGCGATGCGCGTGAACTTGGGCTGCGCCCGGAGGACATCCGCTTGGAAAGCGGCGGACCGATTGCCGGCACCGTTTCACATGTTGAACAGTTGGGTGGTGATACCAATGTCATTCTGCAAACCAGCAACGTGCCAATCACAGTCCGGTTGTTTGGCCAGTACGCGATTGCCCCGGGTGACGATGTACAATTCGGGTTTGATCCTAGCCGCGCATATTACTTCGGGAATGACGGACAGAGATTACAGTAACGGCAGTTTTCGACCCGTTCTGCACCAGTTTGTTCTGGTGTGAGCGTGACCCAAAGAGTGCAACCGCTGGAAAACATGACTGGTTATCCAAGATTGTGGCGTGTGAACATGAATTGCCCGGATGGCAGGTTCGACCGGAAGTCAGCGGCACGACCGGACAGCGCCCTGTAGAACTGACGCAAGCCGGGCTCGATGTCTTCAGCCAGATTTTCGCACTGTTGGCACAAGGTATTGACCAGGCTGTTAGGGTGTCGATTTGTGATCGCCAAAATCAGCTCTGCATGTGCAACCCTGAGTTCCTGGAACGCCGCTGTTTGCAACAGGGCCTGATCGCCCACCAAAACAAAGACGGATTCCGGGTTGGCTTTGCCTTTCAGATCAACATGCCCGGCCTCTAACATGGCCAGATTCCCATGCGTGATTTCATGGACGCCGTTTGAAACGACGATGTCGTAGTCGACCGTTCGACAGCATTGTTCGATCCGCGCTGAGACATTCACGACGTCACCGATGACCGTATAGTTGAACCGTTTCTGCGAGCCGATATTGCCGACGCAGGCCTGTCCGGTCGCAAGCCCCGTTGCCAGCGCGATAGGGGGGCGGTTTCGCATGATGTCGGATGCATTGAACTCTGCCAAAGCGCGCCGCATCTTCAGCGCGGCTAATGCAGCCCGGCACGGGTGGTCAGCGACAGGTAAAGGCGCGTTCCAGAACGCCATAACAGCGTCGCCGATAAACTTGTCGATGGTTCCTCGTTCAGCCAGTATCTGGTCGCCGATACTGGAAAAAAGCGCATTCAGCAGCGAGACCAGCTCGGTGGCAGATGCGGACTCAGACAAAGGTGTAAAACCCCGGATGTCGGAAAACATCACTGTGATATCCTGCGTCTCACCTCCCAATTGCAGCTGATGTCCCGAGGCTTCCATCTCATCAAGGATCTCCGGGGCGACGTAATGAGAAAAGACTTTTCGGATTTTGCGCTTTTCCCGTTCGGTAGACAGGAAAAGATATCCTGCCAGCAGCCCGAAATTAGCCATGCCACCGATAAGCGGAAACGTGGCGTCGAACAAAACCGACTGGTTTTGAAAGACCAGCCAACTCAATATCAGAACGGCGGCAGCGGCGACACCGCCTGCAATGAAAGATGCAACCGCACCAAAACTGGACATGACGGCAATCACGACAAGCCCGAGAAAGGCGAAGGCAAGCATTTCCTGCGCAGCGGTCACATCCGAGCGGCTTAGCATTTCGTTGGTCAGGACCTGTTCCAGCACCTGGGCGTGAATTGAAACGCCGGGAACGCTCTCGCCAAGCGCCGTCTGGTGCATATCGAATAAACCGGCGGCCGACGTTCCGATCAGTATGATCCGCCCCTCAACTTCCGCCCGAACGTCCGCATCATCCGAGCCTTTGAGGATATCGTTGGCCGAAATATACAGCTCGGGCGCATCGCGCCTGTATCTCAGCCAAATCTCGCCGTTTTCTGTTGTTGGTATCCGGTATCCCCCGACCTCAACCGCCAACATGATGCCTGTTTCATCCTGTGCACCTTCGGCCACAATATTGGTCTCGCCCAAGGCAACTCTCAGGGCTTCAATTGACAGACCCGGCAACAACCCATCCGGCCCGCGCCAAAGAACCGGCACGCGGCGCATGATACCTGTTCCCCCGATGGGCGAGACGTTGACCCCACCAATACCTGCCGCGGTCCGGTCCAACGGAGGCGCAATTGGCGTCCAATGAGGAACTGAAATTAGACCCGCGGCGGGATTTTCACCGAATTCAATGATACCTGCTTTTGCAGTGATGGGGTTTCCCTCCGCCGACATTCGTGCGGCAGTCCCAAGAACGACCGGCCAATAGGCGATTTCCATCCCAAGCAAGACATCGTTATCGAGCTTTTGAGCGTGCCGTTCAACTGTAAGAACCCCTTCCAGAGACGGATCGTTCAGAAGCCGTGAGGGGGAAAACCGGTCAGGCTCAGCGAACAACATATCAAATGCGATAGCCGCAGCACCGTATTCACCCAGATTCTGAACCATTTGCGCCACCAGAGTCCGGGGCCAGGGCCATTGCCCCCAATTGGCCAGAGAGGCTTCGTCAATATCTACAACCCGTATGGGAAGGTCGGGATTGAACTCTCGCGGAGATGACCTTTGCAGAACGTCGAAATAGATCAGACGGGCCATTCGCACCGGATAGGGATCCATGACCCGGATGAAACAGCCCACCAGGATCAGACACAATCCGACAAGGCGGAACGCCCATTTCCCTGTCTTGGTTTTGCGCTTCTCGTTGCTCACGTCGTTCTCCGAAAAGGTGAGGCAAAGCCCAATTGGTCAAAAGCGCTATTGGACCAGTTCGTTTCCCGGCTCCTGTTGTTCCGGTTCTTCCGGTTCAGGCTCTTCTGGTTCCGGTTCAGGCTCTTCCGGTTCAGGCTCTTCCGGTTCCGGTTCGGGTTCTACTTCCGGCTCTGGTTGTGACGGGGGCGATGGCGGTGCTGCGACGCTGATTGCGCGCGGCTGCGGCGCAGTTCTGCGAATGTCGGCCCTGTCGACTTTGGCCTGCTGCACGGGTGCACCTTCGCCAGAACACCCCTCAACCCTCACCTGCAATGGAGGCAGCAGGCCTTCCTGCGACTGAACAAATGGGAAACCAGATTTCAGCGCCTGATCATACTGCGCCTGATCAGCAGGCCGCCCGACTTTCCCGCCTCCACTGGTGGCATACATGCTGCATACGCGGCCTGTGGACCTGCAAGGCCCCTGTGCACTGCACATTTGAACCGTTCCGTGCAGGACAAGCATTGCACTCTGGGTTTGTGATACGACCCACATGTCGAAAGTTGTGCCACGAACTGCCATAGTCGCAGTCGGTGTCTTGATCGAATATGCACCTTTTCGGCTTTTGCCGGAAATGAATCGAAAGCTGCCACCCAAGGCCTGCACGGCAAAGCTTTTGGCCTTTCGATTGCCGCGCAGCATAGTCACGTCCAACACCATATGCGCATTGGGGCCAACGGCAATTTTTGTTTCATCCACAAATACGATCTGTACCAAACCGCTGTGATCTGTAGATATCGTATCGCCTGATTCAACGTCCATTCCTGAAATGACAGGCTGAGTGTTTCCGGCGCGAATGATCTGAGCGCCTTGCTTGGCGCTGATAACTGTTCCGATGTTGGCAAGGGCCTGCGCCGGCATGAGCGCGACAACAAATACAACCAACACAATCTTTAACCAAGTCAAACCAGAGCCCCTTCCCCCGACGGGTCTAAGTAAGCGCGAAGCGCGCCAAGCTCGATTTTTGCCCCCAGAAACGTGTTATTCTTATTCAAATGCTCTAAAATGCTAGCAATATTTATGCATTATGGTGTGTATTTGTAGCAAGTTGTTTTTTGATCCGCGTTTACCAGCTTAAACACTTACGGATATGTGGGCGATGGTCTCCGCCATGGTCAGTAGGTATGAACAACATGCTAACACCAATGGAAAAGAGAGCCGTAAGTGGGGCTAACTGGCAGGTGTTTAGCAAAGCAACTGAACAGGCCAAAGCGCAGTATCCGTCAAACTCGCGCATAGGGCACTTGGCTCATCGCTTTTCTCGCGATGAGCCTTGATGCTTTTGCAGCGTGTTGTTGAAGGATCAGAGGAATTGTTCGGGTAACAAAGCGTCTGGCATGTTTTGGTAACACACTGGTCTCAGGAACCGCCGGATTGACAATGTGCCAACCGAGGTAGCACCGAAATTGGTCGAAGCGGGGTAGGGGCCGCCATGCACCATGCTGTCGCAGACCTCGACGCCCGTGGGAAAGCCATTGGCCAGCACACGCCCGGCCTTGCGCTCGAGGATCGGCATCAGGGACCGCGCGGTGTCCATGTCCGCATCATCCATATGCAGTGTACAGGTCAGCTGACCTTGCAGGCTGTGTGCGACGGCCTGCATTTCGTCAGGCGTTTCGGCGGTCACAATAACGCCTAGCGGGCCAAAAACCTCTTCACCAAGGGTTTCGTTTGCCAGCCAGTTCACAGCATTGGTGCGATACAGGTGCGGGGACGCGGTGCGTTGGCCACACATCGAGGTCAGAACCTCCTGCACACCTGTTGTATTGGCGATCCTTGCCTGACCAGCTCGATAAGCGTCGGCGATGCCGTCGGTTAGCATGGTCTGCGCGGGTGTCTTTGACAGGGCGGTTCGCGCGGTCTCAGCGAAGCGGTCCGCTGCTGCACCCGCCAGCATAACGGCGACCCCGGGGTTGGTACAGAACTGACCTGCGCCCATGGTCAGCGACCCCGCCCAGTTCTGAGCAATGTTGTCGCCCCGGTTCGTCAGCGCAGCATCGAGAATGAACATCGGGTTGACCGAGCCAAGTTCACCGAAAAACGGGATTGGCTCAGGACGCGCGGCACACAGATCGAAAAGTGCCCGACCACCAGCCAATGAGCCAGTGAATCCGACAGCCCTGATCAGCGGGTGTTGTACCAAAGCGGAACCCACGGTCCGGTCACCCCCCTGAATCAGACTGAAAACACCGGGATGAATTTTGCAGCGTTCGATGGCAGCATGTATGGCCTCGGCTATGATCTCACCGGTGCCCGGGTGAGCGCTGTGCCCTTTTACGACAACGGGGCACCCAGCAGCCAAAGCGGCTGCGGCGTCGCCGCCTGCAGTTGAAAAGGCCAAAGGGAAATTCGAAGCACCGAATACGGCGACAGGGCCAATAGGGCGCTGAATCATTTTCAGATCCGGGCGCGGCAGCGGCGAGCGGTCTGGCAACGGGCCGTCGTGGCGACGATCCAGATACTCACCGCTCAGAATATGTGTGGCAAACAAGCGAAGTTGGCCCGATGTGCGACCCCGCTCCCCTTGCAGACGGGCCTCGGGCAGGCCGGTTTCCTGCGTGCCTATTGCAGTAATCGCCTCGGCGCGGGCTTCGATCTCATCTGCTATGGTATTCAGAAATGCCGCGCGGTCTTCCCGGGTCGAAAAACCATAGCTCCAGAACGCTTCTTCGGCAGCTTCCGCAGCTGCATCAACATCTTGAAGACGCCCCACCGAAAAACTGTGTGAAGATCCAAAAGCGGGCTGTGACTGAAAAACCGTGTCACCTGAAAGCCAATTTCCAGCGATGAGGTGCTTACCATGAGGGGAGCAGGTCATGAATGTTCCATATCTACGATTCTAAAGTTATGGATAATGTATCCAATTAAGGGGGACAATCAAGCGCCCTGTTAGGTCTCTTCCATGGCGCGTTTTGCCACGATCATTTCCAGCAGCTGTTCCTTTGTTCGCCGGATGTGCCGCATTAGCATGTCACAGGCTTCGTCGACGTTCCCTGCTTGCGCCAGTTTCAACAGCTCTCGATGTTCTTTTTTCGCCGGTTCCCGCTGCTTCATAACGCTCAGATGCATTCGGACATAGCGGTCTGATTGCAGATTGACGCGATCCAGCAATTCATTTGTCAGTTTCCTCTGCGATGCCGCGTAGAGGGCGGAGTGGTATTGATAGTTCAGGATCCCCCACTTCCCGACGTCATTCTCGTCATAAGACGCTTCCATCTGTGTCAATATGTCGTTGCATCGTGCAAAGTCGGCAGATGTCATCTGCGGAATGGCTCTGCGGAAAAGATCGACTTCAATAAGCATTCGAAGGTCGAATATCTCTCCGATTTCATTCAGGGAGTGTTTAGTGACTGATCCGCCCCGATTATTGGCCCATTGAATCAGGCCTTCAGCGTTAAGACGCTTCAGGGCCTCGCGGATGGGCATCCGCGATACGTCGTATTCCTCGGCCAGAGCTTCCTGGCGAATAGCTTCACCTTCGGCAAGTTCACCATTCAGTATCCGCTCACGAAGATCGTTCGCGATGACATCTGGTAGGCTTTGCTTGGTTATTGCGCGCTTTCCTGCCATATTTTTCCTGCCACTTGTTTGGGTACAGCTACCGGTTACCGGCGGTTATTCCAAGCTGAGCCGCGACGCGACCACTTAGAAAGCTGATTAAGGACACTCCGTTTAATAATGCATCCAATATCCATGTTGTTTCAACCCTGCTGAGACAGCGAGGTAAGACCAAGTGCGAATGGAACCTTCTGTGACCGCCTTTCCCTGAGAGCGGGCACGGTCAATGCACTATTTAGTCAGACACCCCAGGTGTCCGACAAGCGATACCCGCCAGGCCAGGGGTCATCTGGGTCAAGCATGTGTTGATGAATGCCGGTGATCCAGCCGCGCCCACTTATTTCGGGGACAATCGCGGCACGGCCCGCCACCTCGGTGGCATCGACGATCCTGCCAGTGAACCGTGATCCGATGATCGAGACCGCCTCGAATGTCTGACCCGGCGACATCAACCCCTTTGCAGCCATCAGCGCCATGCGTGCGGAAACCGCTGTACCCGTGGGCGATCTATCAACTTTGCCCGGTTGGATTGCGACGGCAGATTTGCCAGTTAATCCGGTCTCGGTCTGGCTGATCGGGCCGCAGAAAGCACAGAATGAAATGTGGTCCCAATCCGGGTTTTCAGGATGCGAAAACCCAAGCTGTTCATTGGCTGCATTGGTGATCTTCACCCCCAATCGGGCGATGTCACGGGCCTCGTGTTCGACAATCTCGAATCCCAATGCCTGTGCATCGACCACGACAAAACTGTCACCCCCATAGGCGGTATCAACCATGATCGTATCCAATCCGGGTACCTCAAGCGGGACGGACAGTTTGTCGGCAAAGCTGGGCAGGTTCTGCACGAAAATGCGTTGCGCTTTTCCACCGCTGCATTCCGCCCGTACACGAACCAGCCCGCCTGGGGCCTCAAGCACCATATGAGTTTCGGGTTCCTGCATCGGAATGATTCCGCCATCCAGCAATACGGTTGAAACACAGATCGAGTTCGAACCGGACATGGGTGGCGTGTCTTCGGGTTCCATAATGATAAAGGCCGCGTCGGCCTTGGGGTGTTTCGGGGGCACCAGAAGATTGACATGACGGAAAACACCGCCCCGAGGTTCGTTCAGAACGAAGTTGCGCAGCGTCTGGTCGCCCGCGACAAAGCTGCGCTGTTCCCACAAGGTATCGCCCGGTGGCGGGGCGACACCCCCAACGATAACATCCCCTACTTCGCCTTCTGCATGGGCTGAAATGACATGAACGGTTTTGCTGCTCCGCATCGGATCTCTCAATATTGTGCGACAGGCTCGCCCAGAGCGTCGAAAATCGGTGTAACGCCCAGACCCGGACGGGCGGGTGCGGTCATCCGGCCGTTGACACGCTTTGGCGCACCCTCGGCAATGTCCACCGTGCCGTAGGAATTGAAATCCGTGGCAGAGAATGTGAACTCGGACGGCGTTGAACGGGCCAGATGTGCAATCGCCGCAGTGGTAATGTCGCCACCCCAGGTGTCTTCGATCGTCATGGGGATGCCGTGCGCCACGCAGAGGTCACGCATAAGGCGGGCTTTGGTCAACCCTCCGACTTTCGAGATCTTGAGGTTGATCACATCCATCGCGTCTTCGGCAATGCCGCGGACCAGCGTGTTGGGGGTGTCGATCACCTCGTCCATCACGAAAGGCAATGCGGTGCGGCGGCGGATCGACACGCATTCCTCATAGGTCAGGCAAGGCTGTTCCACATAGACATCCAGACCCGAAATCGCGCCCACCACGCGTGCGGCCTCGTGCCGGGTCCAGCCGGTATTGGCGTCCGCAACCAGCAGGTCCGACTTTTTCAGAACGGCGCGGGTGGCGTGGATACGGTCAATGTCGTCATTGGCCTCGCCACCCACCTTGAGCTGAAACTTGGTGTAGCCTTCGGCGGCATAGCCTTCGATCTTTTTGGCCATGATCTCGGGTGCTTCCTGACTGATCGCGCGATAAAGCACCACATCGTCCTGCGCAGCGCCCCCCAGCAAGGTGTAAAGCGGCTGTTCCGTGGCCTTGCCCAGCAGATCCCAGCAGGCAATATCCACCGGAGCCTTGGCATAGGGATGACCCCGCAATGCCGCATCCATCGTGCGGTTGATCTGACCGATATTCAGTGGGTCCTGCCCGATCAAATGCGGGGCCAGCTCTGCCAGCCCGGCCCGGACGCCGAGCGCAAAAGACGGCAGATAGGCCGAGCCAAGCGGGCAGCATTCTGCATAGCCCTTCAACCCTTCATCCGTGATGATTTCCAGAACGGTGCTGTCAAACACTTCGACAAAATTGCCGTTGGACCAGCTATAGCGGCCTTCTTTCAGCGGCAGATCCACCTGATATACGTTCAGCCCGGTGATTTTCATAAGGTGTTCTCCAGATTAGAAGCGTGTGGATGAGAAAGGTGACATATCGAGCACCGGCTTGGCGTCAGTGACCAGATCGGCCACCAGTTCGGCCGTGCCTGCGGATTGGGTCAGCCCCAGATGACCATGGCCAAAGGCATAAAGCACCTTTGGTGCGCGCGAAGATCGGTCAATCACTGGCAGGCTGTCGGGCAGTGACGGGCGAAAGCCCATCCATTGCGTGCCGCCTTCCAGGTTCAGGTCTGGCATGAAGCGCCCGGCCTTGGCCAGCAACGTGTCAGCGCGCCGGTAATTCGGGGCTAGGTTCAATCCACCCAGTTCGACCGCGCCACCGATGCGCACACCGCCGTTGATCCGGGTCACCACAAACCCATGCCCCCCAAAGGTCAGATGCGTGCGCAGGTCAAAAGCGCCTTCGGGCAGGGTCGTGTTATAACCCCGCTCGGTCTCTAGCGGGATATGATCCCCTAGGGATTTGGCCAGTTGGTGTGACCAGGCTCCGGCGGCGACAATCACCTGACCTGCCGAAATGTCACCGTTGACGGTGATGAGACGCACGCCGTCATCGGTTGGTATCAGTGCCGTGATCCCTGCGATCTTAACCTGCCCACCGCGCGCGATGAACTGTTCCGCCAGATGGTCCGTCCAGCGGGCCGGATCGACGGTATTCATCCATGTCGGGGTAAAACCCGCATGGGTGAAACGCCGGTTCAGTCCGGGTTGAATCTCGGCAATTTCATCCGGACTGTCCAAAAGATCAAACGGGATGCCATGGTCCTTGCGCAGGTCCCAGGTGGGCAGGCTGGCACGGAATTCGCTCTCATTCTCGAACAACTGCAACTGGCCTTCGCGCTGCATCAGCGCCTCGCCGTCTACATATGCGATCTGGCGCTCCAGCGCGGAGCGGCTTTGGTTCATCAGCGCGGCCTGTGCGGACAGTGAGGCAGCATAACGATCCCGCCAACTGGCCCGCCAGAACCGGAGCATCCACGGTGCAATACTCAGCGCATAAGCGGGTGGAATCGACAAAGGCCCCAGCGGATCAAGCAGCCATTTTGGTGCTTTGCGCATGATCCCTGGGGTTGCAAGCGGCACGATATCTGTAAAGGCAAAGGCCCCGGCATTGCCCTTTGACGCTCCGGCTGCAACGCCTTCACGGTCCAGCACCAGCACCTGCCTTCCACGCTTTTGCAATTCCAGCGCAGCGCTGATGCCAATGATGCCAGCACCGATCACAACTATGTCCGTTTTGGTGTCATGCTGCATGGTTACAGGTTCTCAAATCGTGGTGCGGGGTCGGGGACCGGACAGTGTCTGTCCCCGGACTTGATTTCAAAGCGCGATACCATCACGGAACGGATCATTCGGCGCGAAAACCAACCTGCCTTCCGACATGATATGCGCCTGCCCGGTTAGGGTGGGAATGACACCCCCGTTTGGGCCGGGTTGGTAGCTCAGCACATAGGGGCTGCCGATCACGCTTTCCTGCACAATCTCTTCCCCGGCGGCCAGCGCCCCGTTTTCCGCCAGACAGGCGAGGCGCGCCGAACTGCCCGTACCGCAGGGCGACCGGTCATATTGATTGTCCGGGCACAGTACAAAGTTGCGGCTGTGAACATCCTTGTTGGGGGATTGATCCTGTAGGATCACGTGATCGACCAGTTCTCCGTTTTCACCACGCACGCCCTGTGCGATGCAGGCTTCACGTATGGCGATGGTCAGATCTGTCAACGCACGAATATTTCCCGGATTCACCGGGATCGGGCTGGGATCAACAATGAAGAACCAATTTCCGCCATAGGCAAGATCGCCGGTTATCGACCCATGGCTGCCGACCTCAATTTGCACAGCTGCCCGCACGCGGCGGCTCTCGACATTTGTGACGCGCACGGTATTGGCGTCCAGCAACTCCACCGAGATGACCCCGACCGGGGTTTCCACCCGGTGCGTGCCCGGCCGGATCCGACCCATATGGGCCAGAGTGACACCCAAACCGATGGTGCCATGCCCGCACATGCCCAGAACGGCATCCGCATCGAAATAGATCACGCCGGTCTCGCATCTTGAATCTTCGGGCGCGACCAGAAGCGCGCCCACCATTCCGGGCTGTCCGCGCGGTTCCAGTAAGATGGATTTGTAGAACACCTCATGCTCGGTGGCCAAGCGTCGTGCACGCTCGGCCAGTGGGCCGGACCCCAGATCGGGGCCACCGTCGAGGATTACCCGCGTAGGCATTCCCCCGGTGTGACTGTCAATCACATGCATTCAGCAATGACCCCGCCCTGGTCGGACCAATCAGTAAACCAAGTGCGGAACAGGTCGTATTGCTGTTCGCAATAGTTGCGCTGGGCATCCGTCAACTCGTCGGTTTCGTTGAAGTGCAAGCGGTACTCTTCTTCGCCGTTCAGGACCAGCAGGTGTTTGTAATACAGTACCAGATCGGTGCCTTCGTCAAAGCTGGCCAGCACGCCAAAGGCTTCTTCCAGTTCCCGCGCGCGAAGGCGGGCTTCGGCATGACCGGCTGCCGCTTTCTGACACAGGGCCGCCAGCAGAAGTGCCTCTTTTGGCAGGGCAGTGCCAATCCCTGTGATCGAGCCGGTGGCGCCGCAATTGACGAAGCCATGGTAGACTTCGGTGTCTACGCCAACCATCAGTGTGACCTGATCATCTTTCGAGGTAATGTGTTCCGCCGCATAGCGCAGATCGCTTTTGCCACCGAATTCCTTGAACCCAACCAGGTTGGGATGATCTGCGCGCAGTTCCAGGAACAGATCGGCGCGCGTCGCAAAGCCGTAAACCGGGCTGTTATAGATGATTGCCGGAATATCAGATGCAGCCGACAGGATCGCTTTGAAATGGTTGCGCTGCGCCGCGATGGACGATCCACGCGACAATACACGCGGGATCACCATAAGCCCTGCCGCACCAACTTTTTGCGCATGTGCGGCAAGCGCTACGGCGGATTTCGAATTTATCGCACCGGTGCCGACGACAACGGGCAGTCCGGCTGCGATCAGACGTTCGACACCTTCCATCCGTTCGGCATCCGACAAGAGAGGCCAATCGCCCATCGAGCCGCAATAGACCACGGCGGACATGCCTGCTTCGATCATTTCCTTGCCCTTTTTCACCAGCGCGTCGAAATCCGGTGTCCGGTCCGGTTTGCAGGGGGTCATTAGGGCTGGCATGGTGCCGGTGAAGATATTCTGGGACATGAAGGTAACCTTCCTAATTGTATTGGGGCGGGGGCTTTTATCGCACATTTGACAGGAATTTGCGGGTATGTTCGGATTGGGCTTCGCTAAAAATCTGCGCGGGCGGACCGATCTCTTCCATCACGCCCTGATGAAAAAAAGCAACCCGTTCTGATACATCACGAGCGAAACCCATCTCATGCGTGACACAAATCATCGTCATCCCTTCTTCGGCCAATAACCGCATCGTGTCGAGAACCTCGCCCACCAGTTCAGGATCCAGCGCCGAGGTTGCTTCGTCAAACAGCATGTATTCCGGCTCCATCGCCAGCGCGCGGGCAATGGCAAGTCGCTGCTGCTGACCGCCCGATAAGGCCGAGGGAAAGACGTTCAGCTTCTCGCCCAACCCTACATGGGTCAACTGCTTTGCGGCAATGTCACACGCCTCGTCCCTCGACTTGCCTTTGACAATCTTCGGGGCCAACGCAACGTTTTCCAGTGCTGTCAGGTGCGGAAAGCTGTTCCATTGCTGGAACACCATCCCCAGCTTTGTGCGCAGCTTGTTGATGTCGGTGCCTTTAGCATGAACATCAATGCCATCAACCCTGACCGATCCTTGCTGGATCGGTTCCAGCCCGTTGATGCAATAGAGAAGGGTCGATTTACCGGAGCCTGACGCACCGATCACCGACAGAACTTCTCCTTTCTGCACATCCAGATCGATGCCTTTCAGCACATGCAGCGATCCGAAATATTTGTGCAGGTCGCGAATTTCGATCATTGGGCCCACCTTTTTTCTAGTGACGCGGAATACCGCGAAATCGGATAGCTGAGCGCGAAATAGAACGCGCCAGCGATTGTCAGGATCAGGAACGGTTCCTGCGTGCGGGTGATCAGGATCTGGCTGGCCTTGAGCAGCTCGACATAGCCCAGAACTGAGACCAATGCGCTGTCTTTCATCACACCCAACGCGACCCCGACCCATGCCGGGAACACCGCGCGCCCACCGATCGGGAAGACGACATAGCGCAGATCCTGCCAATAGGTCATGCCCAGACTGCGCGCCGCGCGGCGCATCGGATCGCCGACGGCCTCAATCCCGCCGCGCGCGACATTCGCAACCAGTGCTGCCGTGTAGATGGACAGGATCACCACGCCCGAGGCGAACGGGTCCAGATTGAGTCCGACAATTGGTGCAAAGTTGTAAAACAGCACCAGTTGGATGATCAGAGGGACCGAACGGAAAATGTCCAGAACCGGAGCCAACGTCAGGGTCGCTGCCAGTTTGCCCTCGTACAGAAGCCAACCGCACACCACGCCAAAAACCGTTCCAATGGAAATCGAAAGCATTGAGATCCAGAGCGTTCGCAGCGCGGCTTCGCCCAGAAACCACAGATCGTTGATGTTGAAGCCGCTGAAAAAGCTGACAGTGGGTTGCATCTGTGCCTCCTTCAGTAGCGGAAAAGCCGGGACGCCAGCAGGCGCGAGGCAAGAAGGATGATTTTGACGATCACGTAGTAGATGACCGCGGTGACGGCGAAATACTCAAAGATTCGGAAAGTGCGCGAGGCAAAGAACTGCGTCTCGCCCGACAGTTCCCGGAAGCCGACCAGCATACCCAGTGACGACATCAAAACAGCCCAGACCATCTGGTTCGTGATCGGATGATAGACAATGCGAAACACCTGCGGGATCACGACGCGTGTGTAAGCCTGCCACGCAGTCATGCCCAGCGATCGCGACGCACGTAACTGTGTCTCGGGGACGGCCTGAAAGCCGCCACGGAAGTTTTCAGCCAGATAACCGGCGCAATTGAATGTCAGTCCGGCCAGCACGATGAAGTACGGCGACAGATGCAGGCCAAAGGCACCAAGCCCGAAGCCGAAAAAGAACAGCTGGAACAGCGCCGGAGTATTGCGCGCCAGTTCGACCCAGGCTGAGGCGAACCAGTAAAGCGGTCCTTTCAGGTGCAGCCGCGTCAGTGCCAGACAAAGCCCGATGATGATGCCAAGGACCATTGCCAGCACGGCAACCTGTATCGTCAGCAGCGATGCTTCAAGCAGGTCTGGCAGGCTTTTCATCACCGGTCGCCAATGGAAGTTATAGTCGAACACGGGTGTTCCTCGCGCAATTTACCGGTCCTTTCGCCCGAAGAGAACCGGGCGAAAGGTTGGTACGGTAAAGGATCAGTACATTACGCCGGGAATGCGAAGTTCGGGGGCTTCGCCACCGACATAATTTCCCCAATGCTCCTGATAGCGGCCCGAACGCACCTGGTGGGTCACGAACAGGTTCAGGAAGTTCAGCCAGGTGACATCTTCGCGCTTGCCGACAACCGAAGTGTAGTCGGTGGTCCATGGCATGCGAGGACCGGCAACAACGGTTTCATATTGCTGGGTAATCGGCAGCACGGCAGTGTTTGTGGTAATGCCGATATCGGCCTTGCCCTGAGCCACCGCCAGGAACACTTCATTCTCGGATTGATAGCCCTGATAATTGCCTTCTTCACCCCATTCGGCGGCGATCTTCAGCCATTCCTGTTCGGGTACGGTGCCGATCGCGGCAGCCACGCGCTTGCCACGGATATCCTCGAAGGTTTCAATGCCGCTTTCGGCATTCACCACACCCTGCGCATAATAGATGGCGTAAGGAATGGTAAAGCCCACCGTCCGCGCCCGTTCAAGGCTGTCCGAGGTTGCTCCGAACACAACGTCTGCGCGTCCGGTGACGATCACTGGCAGGCGTTCCGCCCAGGTCAGCGGCAGGATTTCGGCCTCAACTTCAAGAGCGGCGGCCAGATCATTGCAGTATTCGACATCAAAGCCTGCCGGTTCGTTATTCGCGTCGCGATACCCAATTGGCGGAAAATCCAACACAACACCGCAGCGCAATGTCCCGCGATCTACGACATCGTCCAGCGTGTCCGCCATCGCATGAACCGTGGTGATGGTGGTGAGGGCCGCCAGTGCGGCGAGTTTCTTGAGCATGTGATCCTCCCTGAATCAATCGATACGCGCAGCTATAGAGGATATTGTATCCAACATCCAGTATTTTGTTGAGCAGGGAAAGCCTGCTTTCAAAGGGTGTCATGGCTCTTGGGTGCGATTGAAATGACTGACTTGGCCCGCGTGGAAGGCCGTCATTCGACGGTGGCCAAATGGAATTGGCACCAGGTATTACTGAGTTGGAGGTTTTGGCCGAAAGTGGTCCGTCGTCAAACGTGAAGGTGCATTGTGCTCAGAAGCCGGGGTGCTTTCAGCTTGAGACGGAAAACGTTTTGTGATGGGAGTGTGTGACGCCTAGGCAACTCCAACCTGCGTCTCTTAAAGAAAACCGGCAATGCTGGCCCGCGCGACCAAATGTGCGTTCGGTCAGACTTTGACGGCTTGGAGTTCTTCGAGCAGGTCGAGGAGTTGATTGAGTTTTTCTTGTCCCATTTGTTTTTCGATACTTTGGTAGATCTGCAGAGAGGTTCCGAGGTTTTCGGCGAGGATGTTTCGTCCTTCGTTTGTGATCTTCACCATTGTGCGTCGTTTGTCATGGCTGTCCTGGCGGCGTGATATTTGGCCTTCGGCTTCCATCGTGCGCAGGATGCGGGTGAGGCTTGGCAACAACAGGCAGGCCTCTTTGGCGATTGAGCTTTGCTCCACTTCACCCAGCTCGTCCAGCACGCGCAGGATGCGCCATTTCTGCTCGGTCAGTTGTATCCCCTGCAGCATGTCCCGGATGGGGGCCATGACGGTTTCGCGTGCGCGCAGCAAGGCAATCGGTAGGGCGCGCGAGGTGTTCTTGGTGTGGCTTTGTTCACTCATGGCAGTCTTGTAATTCGCGGAGTCAAAAGATGCAAAGATTAACAAAGCAAGTTCTTGACAGTGGGGGTTCCAATTTACTAAACATGTTTACCATTTGAGGGGAGCACATGCCACATTTTCACGTCGAATATTCCGGCAATCTGGAAGACAGGATCGATATGAGTGGCTTGTGCGAATGCATCCGGGCCACGGCTGCCGGGATCAAGACATTCCCCCTGCCCGGTATTCGTGTCCGGGCCACGCGGGTCGATCACTATGCCATCGCGGACGGCAATCCGGCGCATGGGTTTATCGATATCTCGATCCGCCTGCGCGCTGGCCGGGCTGCGGATGTCAAACGGGACGCCACGCAGCGCATTTTCGAGGCGGTTGAGGCCTATCTGTCCCCCGCCTTCGCCGGACATTCCATCGCGCTCTCGCTTGAGATGCGTGACATTGACCCAGACCTTTCGCCCAAGACCGGCACGATCCGGGACCATTTGGGCGCGACCAACCAGGAGACCTGATCCATGAGCGCACTGGATACGAACATCGAGAAGCTGGCGGGCTTTCTGGCGCGGTTTAAGGAGACCGGCATCAAGAACCGGATCGCGGGCGAAGATCGCGACGGTTCCGCAGGGGTGTTCCAATCCACATCTCCGGTTGACAGGTCGGTGATCTGCGATGTCGCCCATGGCACTGCCGATGATATCGACGCTGCCGCCAATGCCGCTCATGTCGCATTTGCCGATTGGCGCGACATGCCTGCCACCGAGCGGCGCCGCATCTTGCTGAACGTTGCCGATGCGATCGAGGCCCGTGCCGAGGAAATTGCGCTGTGTGAATGCTGGGACACAGGCCAGACCCTGCGCTTTATGTCCAAGGCCGCGCTGCGGGGGGCCGAGAACTTCCGGTATTTCGCGGATCAGGTGATACAGGCGCGGGACGGTCAGCATCTTAAGTCGCAGACCCTGATGAACATCACCACGCGCGTTCCGATTGGTCCGGTGGGGGTGATCACGCCGTGGAACACGCCGTTCATGCTGTCGACATGGAAGATCGCGCCTGCTTTGGCTGCCGGATGCACCGTGGTTCACAAACCGGCCGAAGATTCTCCGCTGTCCGCTCGCCTGTTGGTGGAGATCGCCGAAGAGGCCGGGCTGCCCAAGGGGGTGCTGAACACCGTGAACGGGTTCGGCCCCGATGCGGGTAAAGCGTTGACGGAACATCCGTTGATCAAGGCGATTGCCTTTGTCGGTGAAAGCCGCACCGGCAGCAGCATCACCAAACAAGGTGCCGATACGCTCAAGCGGATGCATCTGGAGCTGGGCGGCAAGAACCCGGTTGTCGTGTTCGACGACGCCGATCTCGACCGGGCGCTGGATGCGGTGATCTTCATGATCTACTCGATCAATGGCGAGCGCTGCACGTCATCCTCGCGCCTGCTGGTGCAGGACACCATCAAGGAGGCGTTCGAGGCCAGGCTGATCGAACGGGTCAACACCATCAAGGTCGGCCATCCGCTGGATCCTGCGACCGAGATCGGGCCACTGGTGACCGAGGAGCACTATAACAAGGTGACCTCCTATTTTGACATCGCCAAAGAAGACGGTGCGACTGTCGCCGCCGGAGGTGCCAAGGTCGGCGACACAGGGTATTTCATTCGCCCAACCCTGTTTACCGATGCCAATAACCAGATGCGTATCGCGCGCGAAGAGATATTCGGCCCGGTTCTGACCTCGATCCCGTTCTCGACCGAGGACGAGGCGCTGCAGATCGCCAACGACACACCATACGGTCTGACCGGCTATGTCTGGACCAATGACCTGACCCGCGCCTTGCGGTTCACCGACAAGCTTGAAGCCGGGATGATCTGGGTGAACTCGGAAAACGTCCGCCACCTGCCCACCCCGTTCGGCGGCGTCAAGGCATCCGGTATCGGCCGCGACGGCGGCGACTGGAGTTTCGAGTTCTACATGGAACAAAAACACGTCGGCTTCGCAACAGGAAAACACAATATCATGCAGCTGGGGAAGTGAACTCGGGCAATGGCTCTGGTACACAAACGTCGGTAAACACGAGGAGGAACTGTCATGGGAAAGATCGTACAAGCCGCGAAGATTACGCATGTGCCAAGTATCTGGATGTCCCATACGATGCCAAAATACAAAGGCATCCGGCAGTCTGCCATTGATGGTTATGCGCGCCTGCGCCAGGACGCGATAGATCGCGGGGTCGAGACGTTCCTTGTGTTCGACACTCATTGGATCACCAATCAGGGGTTTCACCTGAATACCAAAGAGCACCATAAAGGCCGCTTCATTAGCCACGAACTGCCACATATGCTGGCGGATATGGAGTTTGATTATCGCGGGGATCACGCGTTGGGGGAAACCATCCTTGATGTTCTGCGCGAGCGCGGTGAGCGGGCACTTGGCCATTCGCACCCCGATATGGGCATGGAATATGGCACCCTTCTGCCTATGCATTTCATCAACGAAGGGGTGAATGCCCGCGTTTTGCCTGTTGCAGTCAACCAGTTCTCGTCGATCCAGGAAAACCGCATCTGGGGTGAGGCCATTGCCGAAGGTATCCGACGTTCCGACCGGAAGGTTTCCGTAATGGCATCCGGCTCACTCAGCCATGACTTTACGCCCAATGAACGCTCGGTCGAAGGGTTGAATGCGGTAAACGGCGAGTTCAACCGCCAGATGGATATGCACGTGCTGGAGATGTGGGAACAGGGACGGTTTGAAGAGTTTCTTGAGATGCTTCCAGACTATGCAAAGAAATGTACAGGCGAATGCGCCATGAATGACACTGCTTTGCTGTTCGGAGCTCTGGGCTGGGGCAGCTACAAGGGTGAGATCGACATCTACACCCCCTACTTCGGCAGCTCTGGCACAGGTCAGGCGAATGTCAGTTTTTCGGTCTGAAGGCAGAACCCGGGACCTTTTCAATTGAAAAACGAACTCCTGTTCGGCTTTAGTCCACGAGCCGAACAGGTAAGGTCGGGGACTGGACGAATTGGTGCTCAGTTACAAAAGAAGGCTTGCGCATGGATTGGGACACGTTTTCGCATTGGGGTCAGCACATTTCGAAATGGGCGGCCGACTATCACAGAACTCTTGCCGGGCGCCCTGTTCGCGCACAGACCACACAAGGAGAAATCGCGGCCCAGCTAAAGGTATCGCCCCCCGATAGTGGCGAGCCGATGGAAGCCATCATGGCCGATTTCGAACAGATCGTGATGCCGGGTATTACTCATTGGCAACACCCCCGGTTCTTTGCCTATTTCCCGGCCAATGCAGCGCCCCCGTCGATGCTGGCTGAAATGCTGGTGACCACAATCGCGGCGCAATGCATGTTATGGCAGACCTCGCCAGCTGCGACTGAAGTCGAAGGTGTCATGGTCGATTGGCTGCGGCAAGCGCTTGGATTGCCGGAAGGTATGACCGGAGTTATTCAGGACAGTGCATCATCAGCCACGTTGTCGGCTGTGTTGACAATGCGGGAACGGGCAACAGGGTTTACCGGCAACCGCGAAGGCCTGAACGCCAAGGGCGCGCTGCGCATTTACTGTTCGGATCAGGTGCATTCGTCGATTGATCGGGCTTGCTGGGTTGCGGGGATTGGTCAGGACAATCTGGTGAAACTGCCTACAGGTGGTCCGACCTTTGCGATTGATGCAGGGGCTCTTGACGCCGCAATTCAGGGTGACATCGCGGCTGGGTATGTGCCTGCCGGTATCATTGCAATTACGGGCGGTACCGGGGTTGGGGCCTGCGATGATCTGGTAGCGGTCGCTGAGATTGCGCAAAAATACGACCTCTACACACATCTAGACGCGGCCTGGGCGGGGTCGGCGATGATCTGCCCCGAGTTTCGTGAGGCCCTTTGGCCCGGGGCGGACCGTTACGACAGCATTGTCTTCAACCCCCATAAATGGATGGGTGCGCAGTTCGATTGCGCGATCCAGTTTCTGCGGGACGCCGCGCCACAGCTCAACACGCTTAAGATCGAACCGGAATACCTCAAGACCACTGGGGCAGAGGTGACGAATTATTCGGAATGGACCATCCCCCTGGGTCGACGGTTCCGGGCATTGAAGATCTGGTTCTTGTTGCGATCATACGGTCTCGACGGGTTGCGGGACCGTATTCGCAACCATGTGCTCTGGGCCAATGAACTTGCAGAAAAGATCGGCGCGATGGAGGGGTTTGAGGTCACCACCGGCCCGATCCTGAGCCTGTTTTCCTTTCGCTGTCCTGGGGATGACGCCGCGCAGCAGCGGCTGGTGGATGCGCTGAATGACGATGGCAGAATTTACTTGACGCAAGGCATGTTCGATGGCCGCAAGATCATCCGCTTTCAGGTTGGGCAATTCGACACATCCCGCGATGACGTGCTGATGGCCGCGGATGTCATCCGCGATGTCTGGGAGAGCCTGCCATGAAATTCGCAACGTTAAGTGTTGCAAGGGATACCGTCTTTCGCGCGATTACCTAGGATGGTGCGATCACTCTGAATGGTGATTTCCCCGAGTTTTCCAGCCCGTATGAGGTTATCGCCACAGGTGAGTTTGCCCAAACTGAAGACTAAGAAAACCGAACCCGCACCCTCTCGTTCTGATTGAGGGACCACCGGGGGGAAGGTCAGATGTTCAAACGGCTGGTGCCGCAGAGTACTTTCTTGAATTGAACAGATCAAACATGTCGGACGAAGAGGTCATGGCAGCGAAACGGCTCTTTTTGGACAATCTGAAGGTGCGCAAGAAGTAAAAAGGTGGCCGCGCGCTCGCCGCTGTCGCGGTCTTTACTGGCGCGCCTCAGGATAGCCGACCAGTCTGACCTGAGATTTCAGAATAACACACGTGACCAGCCCCAAGCGTGTTTTCCCCAAGGGGGCACGCCTATAGCTTTTGCACACCATGCATGGTCAGGGTGCTCACCAGATCGGCATAATCCTCGCGGGCTTTGGGGCCTGCGCCGGTGTTCCACATGTAATACCAGTTTAACATGCCAAAGACTGACATCGTCGCTCCCCGAAGCTTGTCCTTGGCTCCGTCAAAAGAACCGGGGGACAACTCCAGAAGTATGTCGCGTACAAAGTTCACCAGATCAAGCTGATAGCCCCGTAGCCTTTTTTGCTGTTCCTCGGTCAGTGCGCTCATGCCACTGATCTGAACCCGGTGCTCGTCATCTGCACCCTGATAGGCAAAAAGGATCTCGCGCACTGCTTTGCGCAGTTTCTGTTCGGGGCTAAGGCCGTCCAGATCAACATTGCAAATCCGGTCCCGCAACTCACGCAAGTACGTTTCAAGGATGTCATACAGGATGGCATCCTTGCTGTCATAGTAGTGGTATATGTTTGCTTTCGAGATCCCACATTCTTTGGCCAAAAGGGTCATCGAAGCACGGTCAAACCCCTGGTCGGCAAACACTTTTGCCGCCATCTTCAGGATCTGCTCTCGCTTTTGGTCGTGGTCTTTAGCAATTGTCCGGGCCACGGCTCAGTCCTTATCGCGATTGTCTACAACGCGCTTCGCCTTGCCCTGAGAGCGTTCGACGTCGCCGGGGTCCCCTACTACAATTTCGGTTGAAACGCCAACGACGTCCTTGATCCGCTTGGTCAGCATCCGAGCAGCGGCCGTTTTTGACAGCTCGTCGGTGGAATCGGGGGAGGATTCAACAAAGACCCGCATGGCGTCCATGCGACCGGATTTATAGAGCTCGATCTGGTAATAGGGGGCAAGACCGCCCGTTGCCATGACCTGTTCCTCGATCTGGCTGGGGAAGACGTTGACGCCGCGCAGGATCATCATGTCGTCGCTGCGACCGGTGATCTTTGCCATCCGGCGCATTGACCTTGCTGTCCCCGGCAGCAGGCACGTCAGATCGCGTGTGCGGTAGCGGATCATCGGCAGCCCTTCTTTGGTCAGAGTCGTGAACACCAATTCTCCGGTTTCGCCATCGGGCAGGACTTCTCCGGTCGCCGGGTCGATGATTTCCGGCAGGAAATGATCCTCCCAGATTACAGGTCCGTCTTTTGTTTCAACGCATTCATTGGCGACTCCGGGGCCCATGATCTCGGACAGGCCATAGATATCGACGGCGTGCATGTCGAAGGCTGCCTCGACCTCGGCCCGCATCGCGTCAGTCCAGGGTTCGGCGCCAAAAACGCCAACCTTCAGCGAGCTCTCACGTGGGTCGAGACCCGCCTTGTGGAACTGTTCTAGGATATTGAGCATGTAGGAGGGTGTAACCATGATACCGTCAGGACGGAAATCGTTGATCAGATTGACCTGCTTTTCGGTTTGCCCGCCCGACATCGGGACGACAGTCGCGCCAAGGCGTTCGATCCCGTAATGGGCACCTAGCCCACCGGTGAACAGCCCATAGCCGTAGGCATTGTGCACCATGTCGCCCTTGCGCAGCCCAGACGCCCGAAGAGAGCGCGCGCCAAGGTCAGCCCAATTGTCGATGTCATTCTTTGTGTAACCGACCACTGTCGGTTTGCCTGTCGTGCCGGAGGACGCGTGCAGGCGAATTATCTCGCTGCGCGGGACCGCAAAAAGACCAAACGGATAGTTGTCGCGCAGGTCGTTTTTATACGTGAACGGAAACTTTGACAAATCCGAAAGCTGCTGAAGATCGTCGGGATGCACGCCAGCCTCGTCAAAGCGCTGCTTGTACATCGGAACGTTTTCATAGGCGTGACGCACGGACCATTTCAGGCGCTCAAGCTGCGTGGCGCGAATTTCGTCGATCGAGGCGATTTCGATCGGGTCCAGGTCCGCTTTGTTGGGGGTAAGGTCTTCCATCGCGTAACTCCTCCAGTCACGAAACTATTCTTGAAAATTCTGGCCGCCAACGGCGCGGGACATGCCGCGAAATTCAGCGATCAGAGTATTGTCTTGATTGATGACGCGGACGTCGTAGATACCGCTGCGACCGGACAGGTTCACTTCTGTCGCGGTAGCCGTCAGGCGGTCACCCTTCCGTCCTGGTGCGAGATAGCTGACCATTGTATGCTGTCCCACCGTTGCAACATTCCGGCTGTTGCAGGCAAAGGCAAAAGCGCTGTCGGCAAGAGCGTGCGTGACGCCGCCATGGCAAATACCGTGTCCGTTACAGTGATGCGGTGCAACAGTCAGTGACAGGACAGCGCGCCCTTCTTCGACCTCCACAAGCTCCATCCCGAACCATTTACTGGCTTCGTCATTGGCCCACATCGCTGCCGCGGATTTTTGGGCACGTTCGTTTGGGGTCATCATCATCTTCCCTGAAAATGCGGTGCGCGTTTTTCGAGGAAACTGGACACGCCTTCTGCGTAATCGGCACTTTCCCCACAAGTTTTCATCGCGTCCGCTTCAATTTCAAGCTGATCGGACAAGGATGTGGTGGCTGCTGTTTGAATGCACTGCTTGGTCAGGCCCAACCCAAGGGTGGCGCCGTTGGCGAGTTGCGTGGCAAGAGCGCGTGCTTCGGTCATCAGCTGATCATCGGGCAACGCCTTCCAGATCAGCCCCCATTCTTCGGCCTGTTTGGCGGTTAGGGGCATTGCTGTCAGGGCCAGCCCCTTAGCGCGCGCTTCGCCCAACAATCGGGGCAGGTGCCAGCTGCCGCCTGTGTCCGGAATCAGCCCGACCTTGGAAAAGCTTTGAATGAACTTTGCGCTTTCCCCGGCCAGAACCATGTCGCAGGCCAGTGCAAGGTTCGCGCCTGCACCCGCGGCCACGCCGTTTACGGCACAAATTACCGGGAAATCCAAAGACCGGATCAGTCGAACCAAAGGGGCATAGAAAGTGCGTACAGTTTTGCCCAGATCAGGCGGGCCATCCATTTTCGAGGGATCGCGGTCTCCAAGGTCCTGACCCGCACAAAAACCGCGCCCTGCGCCGGTCAGCAAAATCGCGCGGGAACCATTTTCGCGCGCGCTCTTCAGCGCGTCCTGAAGGGCAAGATGCATCTCCTCATTGAACGAGTTCAGCTTGTCGGGGCGGTTCAGGGTTATTTCTACCCAGTTTCCGTGATCATGTACAAGGATCGTATCGCTCATGGCAGTCTCATCTGTTCCCGTGACAACTTAATCATTGCATTAACCGAACGGTTGGTCAATATATAAACCCGAACCGAATCTGGACTGATCAAAGGGATTGCCAATGTCGCAGCCGTCGCTGGTGAGTGTTGACTTTAAGGGCGACGTGGCCTGGGTCACGGTCGACAACCTGCCGGTGAACGCAACCTCGACGGGCGTTCGGCAGGGTCTGGCCGCCGCGGTCGATGCAGTTCAGAAAGCTCGGGTTGCCGTCCTGTGCTGCGCCGGTCGGACATTTATCGCGGGCGGTGACATGTCCGAGTTTGATGCGGCTCCGGTTGAGCCGCATTTGCCTGATGTTGTTCAGAAAATCGAAGACAGTAATGTGCCGTTTATCGCCTGTATGCACGGCAACGTGTTAGGTGGCGGGTTTGAAATTGCCATGGCCTGCGCGTGGCGGATCGCAGCGCCGGGCACCAGCTTTGGGTTGCCGGAAGTCAATGTGGGCCTCATCCCGGGGGCAGGGGGCACGCAGCGATTGCCGCGCCTTGTTGGAATGGAAGCAGCGATCGACATCGCCTGTTCGGGAAAAACCCTGAAAGCCGAGGAAATGGCCAATCTCGGCGGAATTGACCTGATTGCCGATAACCCAACGGCAGCTGTTCTGGACTTTGTCGCCAACCTGCCAAAGCGCCCGGCACCTGTCAGTCAAAGGCCCGTCGGCGAATTCGCGTCTGACCTTCTGGAGACGAGCCGTCAGGCTTTGATAAAACGCGCCAGGGGTCAGCAATCACCGCTGGAAAACCTGACCGCGCTCAGCTGGTCGTCCGAACCCTTTGCTGCCGCACAGCCGAAAGAGCGTGCGCGCCATCTGGCTCTGCGTCAAAACTCTGAAAGCCGCGCCTTGCGGTACGCCTTTTTTGCCGAGCGCAAGGTGGCCAGACCTTCCATGATTGCCGGAGTTACTCCGCGCGATATCAGCCGGATCGCAGTTGTCGGTGGCGGGTTGATGGGCGCAGGGATCGCCACCGCTGCCCTGAGTGGCGGGCTGTCTGTTACTTTGATTGAAAGAGATTTGGATGCAGCTGCCGCCGCCCGTAGCCGGGTTGAGGGGCTGCTACAGAGGGCGGTCAAGCGGGGTAAGATGTCCGAAGCACAGCTGCGGGAACGCCTTGCTGCGTTTCGAGCTGTGGACAGCTACTCCGAAGCTGCGAACGCTCAGCTGGCGATCGAGGCTGTGTTTGAAGACTTGTCAGTCAAGCAACAGGTTTTTGCAGAATTGGCCCGCCATATGCAGCGTGACGCGATTCTGGCCACGAACACGTCTTACCTGAGCCCAGTCGATATCTTCGCGGGTATCGAAAATCAATCGCGGTGTATTGGCCTGCATTTCTTCAGCCCTGCCCATGTTATGAAGCTGTTGGAAGTCGTGCATACGCCGCAAACTTCGCCCGAAGTTGTCGCCACCGGGTTTGCGCTTGGAAAAAGGCTTCGCAAGGTTTCTGTGCTGTCGGGCATCTGTGATGGTTTTATTGGCAACCGGATGTTGGCTGCGTATCGGCGCGAGGCCGATTATTTGCTGGCGGATGGGGCGTTGCCTTATCAGGTGGACCAGGCAATGCGAGCTTTCGGGATGCCCATGGGGCCTTACGAGTTGCAAGATCTGACCGGCCTCCAAATCGCCTGGGCCAACCGAAAACGTAATGCAGCAACCCGCGACCCGAACGAACGTTATGTGACGATTGCTGACCAGCTTTGCGAGATGGGTCGTCTTGGCCAGCGCACGGGCAAAGGATGGTATCGCTATGAAGACGGTACTCGCGAACCGATCCGTGATCCCGAAGTGGACGCGTTGATCGAGTCCTACTCGGCTGATCAGGGCATAACGCGGCGGGCATACGCACAGGACGAAATCGTGTCGCGCATTTTGGCGGTGTTGGACAATGAGGGCGCGTTGATCATTCAGCAGGGGATCGCCGAGTCCGCGGAAGCCGTCGATATGGTTCAAATTCACGGCTACGGCTTTCCGCGCTGGCGCGGCGGTCCGATGAACTACTGCAAGGAAATCGGTGCCAGCACGACGCAGGCAATGATGGAAACCGTAGCCAAGGAAAGCCCCGGTTCATGGCGCGTCGCGGGCTGTCTTGGAGACAATTAACAAGTTGATGGTTACAAAAGTGACCATTAACGCATTCTTGACTCATGTTTCACAGGGAGGAGACAGAACTATGAAATTCACAAGGTTGAGCACACTTCTTGCCTCAGCTGCATTGGCCGTTTCAGGTACAGTGGCGCTTGCGGCAGACTATACGCTGACCATCTCCAGCTGGGCCCCACCGACCCATGGCATCAATGCCAAGATGTGGCCGAAATTCGTCGAGATGATCGAAGAGGCCACCGATGGTCAGGTCACCGCCGAGCTGAAGCTGGGCCTTGCCCCGCCCCCCGCGCAGATGGACTTGATCATGGATGGCGCTGCCGATGCCTCGATCATATTCCACGGCTATCAGCCGGGTCGGTTTGTCACCACCAAGATGATCGAACTTCCCGGATACGAAGGCTCGGCCGAGGCTGCGTCGGTTGCGTATTGGCGGGCATATGACGCGCATTTGAAGGCAGCGGATGAACACCGTGGTGTGAAAGTGATCGCTTTGCACACACATGGTCCGGCTCAGCTGCATTCCAGCAACCCGGTAACAACACTGGACGAAGTCTCGGGCCTCAAGGTTCGCATCCCCGGCGGTGTTGGTGGTGACGTGGGCACGGCGCTGGGTGCAACCGGTATCCAGGTTCCTGCACCGAAAGTGTATGAAACCTTGGCTTCCAAAGCCGCAGATGGCGTCGTCATGCCCTTTGAATCCCGCAAAGGTTTCAAGCTGACGGAAGTGGCCCAGAACGTCTATGAGGTCCCTGGCGGCCTGTATCGCGGTTCGTTTGCCTTTATTATGAACGAAGACACCTTTGCTGATCTGCCCGCCGATCTGCAGGCAGCGCTGGAAGAAAACGTTTTCGGGGAACCGCTGAGCCGCGAAATTGGCAAGATCTGGGATGAGATCGATGCGATCGGCCGGGAAGAGACCGAAGGCACCGAAGGTAACGCAATCCATGCCGCATCCGCTGAAGATCTGGAAAAGTTCAATGCGATTGCCGCGGATGTACGCGCCAAGGTTATCGACGAAGTCAGTGGCACAGGCATCGACGCCCAGGCAGCCTACGACATGATCGTAAATGAAATGGCTGCGCAATAACGCAGTCGGGCTGGCGGACGCGATCCGCCAGCCGATTTCACCCGCTGGGGACCCGTTATGCAATCTCTCGTGACCTTTGCGCGTCGCGTCAGTATCGTGCCAACGCTGCTGGCCTGTGCCGCGCTATTCATCCTGATGGTGATGACATTCTTTGATGTCATCCTGCGCTCTGTCTTCAACGCCCCGATCGAGGCGGCGACAGAGCTGACCCGGATCCTGATGGCCATCCTCGTGTTCTCGGTCTTGCCGATGATCTCAGCAGGGAAGGGCCAAATCGCTGTGGACTTGACGGATGGGCTGTTTTCTCGCCTGCGGTTAAGCCGGGTGCGCGATGGGATCGTGTATCTGGTGTCCGGCGTCATGTTGATCTGGCCGATCCAACGTGTCTGGCTACTTGCCGAGCGCGCGCGGGATTACGGGGACGTCACGGAATACCTTTCGATCCCTGTCTTCTATGTAGGCTGGTTCATCTCGGGGTTCATAGCGATCACCGCTGTTGCAATGGTCATCACCGGCTTTTTGCACTTTCTTGCCCCCCATACCTTGTCGGAGCACCACCAATGACCGCTGCCCTGATCGGTTTTGTTCTTGTTCTTGTTCTTGTGCTGGTGCGCTTACCTATCGTGTTTGCAATGGGATTGGTCGGAACGCTTGGGTTTGCCTATGAACGCGGTGGCAGCATCCTGTCCGAGCGTGGGCTGAAAGCCGCGATGTCGATGGTGGGTCGTCAGATCACCGACACGGCGCAGGATTACGGCCTGTCGGTCGTCCCGCTGTTTATCCTTATGGGCTTGTTCGTGAATAAAGGTGGTCTTGCGCGCGAGCTTTACGCAGTTTCAAATGCTTTTCTGGGTCATTTCCGGGGCGGTATCGCCATGGCGACGGTTGCGGCATGCGGAGGTTTTTCGGCCATTTGCGGCTCGTCTCTGGCAACGGCGGCCACCATGTCCAAGGTCGCAATGCCGGAAATGCGCCGCTATGGCTATTCCGACGAGCTGTCGACGGCATCGATTGCAGCGGGCGGTACGCTTGGTATCCTTATTCCGCCTTCGGTGATCCTGGTCATCTACGGGCTGCTGACCGAAACCTCGATTGGAAAACTTTTCGTTGCGGGTATCATTCCCGGTCTGCTTGGCATCCTGTTCTACCTGCTCGCCGTCCGCTGGACCGTCGCACGCAAGCCCGAGTCGGGACCGGCGGGTGAACGTCACGGCTGGGCCGAGCGTCTGTCGGCGGTGCGCTCAGTCTGGGCCGTATTGCTGCTGTTCTTTCTGGTGATTGGCGGATTGTACGGTGCATTCGATTTTCATCCACTGAACCTGACCTTCAGCCCGACCGAGGCGGCAGGCATGGGCGCAATGGGCGCTTTCCTGATCGCGCTGTCACGAGGCGGGCTTACTTTGGGGTCGACTTTTGAGGTGCTGAAGGAAACCACCTATACCGCCGCGGCATTGTTTTCCGTTCTGATCGGGGCACAGATCTTTTCGAATTTCATCAACCTTGCCGGTCTGCCTGAAGCGCTCATCGCGTTGGTTACGGCCTATGACGTTGAACCTTTTGTGGTGATCCTGATGATCCTTGGAATCTACATCATTTTGGGTTGCGTCTTTGAATCCCTGTCGATGCTGCTGCTGACGGTGCCGATCTTCTTCCCGTTGGTCACATCGTTGGGGTATGACCCGATCTGGTTTGGTATTGTTGTGGTTGTGGTGACTGAAATCAGCCTGATCACTCCTCCCGTCGGCTTGAATGTCTTTATTCTGAAAGGTGTGGTCGGGGATGTATCAACCGGAACAATCTTCAAGGGTGTCACTCCGTTCTGGGTGGCGGATATCTTCCGGCTGGCCCTGATCGTTCTGGTGCCGTGGTTGGTGTTGGTTCTGCCTGAACAAATGGGGGCGATGGGGCACTGATGTTCTCTCTGACCGCGCTTCCTGACGGGTATCACACAGATCCCTATCCTGCCTACGCCGCGCTGCGCGAGGATACGCCCGTCTGCTGGCAGCCTGACGGATCGGTTATTCTGTCTCGGTACGAGGATCTGGACCTTATTTACCGGGACATCACGCGGTTCATATCGGACAAGAAAGCGGTATTTGGTCCAAAATACGGGGTCGACAGCCCTTTGTATGAACACCACACCACCAGTTTGGTGTTTAATGACCCGCCGCTGCACACCCGTGTTCGCAAGGTGATGGTCGGGGCGATGAACCCGCGCGCGTTGGCGCAAATGGAACCGGGTCTGATCCAGCTTGTCGATGGGCTGCTCGACGAGATGCAGGTCAAAGGCAATGTCGAACTGATCGAGGATTTTGCCGGAGCAATCCCGATTGAGATCATCGGCAATCTGCTGGGTATACCACGATCCGAACGCGGGCCATTGCGCGATTGGTCTCTGGCCATTCTTGGTGCTTTGGAGCCGCAATTGACGCCAGAGCAGGAAGAGCGGGGTAACCGCTCGGTCTCGGACTTCAAGGACTTCCTGCGGCATATCATCGTGGATCGCCGCGCCAACCCCGGAGATCCGGCAACGGATGTCCTCACCCGGCTGATCCAGGACGATACAGATGGTGGCCTGACCGAGGTAGAGCTGTATCAGAACTGCATATTCATCCTGAATGCGGGGCATGAGACGACAACGAACCTGATCGGCAACGCATTGGAGCTGTTGGACCGGCACCGCGACAAGCGGGCGGAGTTGCTGGCCGACCCGAGCCTGATCGTTCCGGCTGTCGACGAGTTTCTGCGGCTGGAAAGCCCGAACCAGTTCGGCAATCGCCTGACCACTGTTGATGTAACGTTCCACGGTCAAACCATTCCGGCTGGTACCGATGTTCATCTGTGTATCGGTGCGGCCAACCGCGATCCACGGCAGTTTGACCGGCCCGACGAGATGATCTTGGACAGACGCCCCAACAAGCATCACGCCTTTGCCGGAGGGCCCCATACCTGCGTCGGCCTGACCCTCGCGCGTCTGGAGGGCCGGGTGGCCGTCGGCCGGTTTCTGACCCGTTTTCCAGACTATCGCATCACCGACGATGCCGAGCGGGGCGGGCGTATCCGGTTTCGGGGATTTGCACGATTACCCGCGCGGGTCTGAGAAACCCGGCTTGGGAAAATTGCCTGGTAATTTAATGACCGACCGTACGGTTTAAAATATGATTTCGCGAGACCGGCCTATGGCAGCGCGGGGATCGCGACTAAGACGAGGAGACGCTCATGACTATCCAACAGATTTCCAGCTTTGCAGCCGGTGAGTGGGTTTCGCCCGGCGAGGGTGCCCGCGCAATAACAAGCGCTGTGACCGGCGAGGTTATCGCCACAGCGGGTAACAGCGCGTTGGATGTCCAGGGGATGTTGGACTATGCGCGCAATGTCGGAGGGCCGGCACTGCGCAAAATGACGTTCCATGAACGCGCCAAAATGCTCAAGGCGCTGTCCGTCCATTTGGGCCGACACAAGCGGGTCATGTATGATTTGTCTTTCAACACCGGTGCGACGCAATCGGATCATATGATTGATATCGACGGCGGCATCGGAACGATGTTTGTCTTTGCCGCAAAAGGCCGTCGTGAAATGCCGGACGGTCATGTCTATCTGGATGGCGATGTTGAGCAGCTTTCGCGCAACGGTACTTTCCTGGGGCAGCACATCTGCACCCCGCTACAAGGCGTGGCAATTCACATCAACGCGTTCAATTTTCCGGTTTGGGGGATGCTGGAAAAGCTTGCCCCAACCCTTCTGGCGGGCGTTCCGGCGATTGTAAAACCCGCCACGAGCTCGTGTTATGTGACCGAGCTGTGTGTTCGGTTGATGCTTGAGTCCGGCATCTTGCCAGCGGGTGCATTGCAGTTGGTCTCGGGTGGTTTGGGTGACATGCTGGACCGTCTGACTATGCAGGACGTGGTCAGCTTTACCGGATCCGCCGATACGGCCCTGAAACTGCGCTCCAACCCGGTGATCCTAGAGAACTCGGTACGGTTTGTTGCGGAACAGGACAGCCTGAACTGTTCGATCCTTGGCCCCGATGCCGCGCCGGGCACGCCGGAATTTGACCTCTTCGTGAAGGAAGTCCAGCGCGAGATGACCGCGAAGGCAGGGCAGAAATGCACCGCAATCCGCCGGATCATCGCGCCCGAACCGCAGGTACAGGCGGTAATTGACGCGCTGTCGGCGCGACTGGCGAAAACGGTCATCGGTGACCCAAAGCTGGAAACCACCCGTATGGGTGCGTTGGTTTCGAACGGTCAGAAGCGTGATGTTCTGGAGAAGACCGCTATCCTTGGGCAAGAGGCCGAGCGTGTCTTCGGCAACCCCGATGATTTTGTGGTTGAGGGCGCTGATGCCGAAAAGGGTGCGTTCCTACCACCCATGCTCTTCCATTGCGCCAATCCTGACGCGGCGCAACGTGTGCACGATACCGAAGCCTTTGGTCCGGTCAGCACTGTGATGGGGTATCGCGATCTTGACCATGCCATTGAGCTGGCGAACCGGGGGCAGGGCTCTCTTGTGGCGTCAGTAATCACCCATGATCCAGAAGTGGCGCGACAGGTTGCCATGGGGTCAGGGGCATATCACGGGCGTCTGTATTTCAACAACCGTGACTCGATGAAGGAATCCACCGGTCATGGTTCCCCTCTGCCGCACATGGTTCATGGAGGTCCGGGACGCGCCGGTGGCGGCGAAGAAATGGGCGGGGTACGGGGTGTGAAACACTATATGCAGCGCACCGCTATTCAGGGATCGCCCGATCTGCTGACAGCGATTGGACGAAAATGGGTGCCTGGCGCGACCGAAGTCGAAGGCCCTGCTCATCCCTTTACCCGCCGGTTTCACGATTTGTCGATTGGCGAGACCCTTCACACGGCGCCAAGAACTATCACCATGGAGGACATTGAACACTTCGCCGACTTCACCGGTGATACCTTCTATGCGCACATGGATCAGGCAGCGGCGGAACGTAACCCGTTCTTCCCGGGCAGGGTTGCACATGGGTACTTGCTGTTGTCTTTCGCAGCCGGATTGTTCGTCGAACCGAACGAGGGGCCGGTTTTGGCAAATACCGGTCTTGACGGGCTGCGTTTCATGAAACCGGTCGAGGCTGGTGACACCATCAAGGTTCGTTTGACGGTCAAGCACAAGACCAAGCGCAATGACGACTACGGCGAGGTTCGCTGGCACGTTACCCTGACGCAGCAAGACGATGAGCTGGTCGCAGAATACGAGTTACTGACCATGGTTGCCTACTAGGCACAAGTGCAGGTGCGCAGGGGCTGGATGGCAATTCCGTCCGGCCCGATTATACTGTGCTTATGAAAGATACGGCCCCAGAATGGTTCGAAACCTGCGTCAGCCAGTTGACCACAACTGGCACGCAACGTGTGTGGTCTGTTTTGGTCACGATTTTCGGTGATCTGGCCCAGAGCGGGTCTGACCAGGTTAGTGGCGCGCTGATCACAGCGCTGACCAACCTTGCAGGGATCAAGGCCGAAGCCACGCGTGTTGCGCTGCACAGGCTGCGCAAGGAAGGCTGGATCGAAAGTACGCGGGTCGGGCGAAACAGCGTTCACAGACTGACCGAATTTGGCCGTAGTCAAAGCGCCGCCGCCGCCCCGCGCATCTATTCCCGCGAGACGAATACACCAGAAACTTGGCATGTGCTTATCGCCAACAGTTCAGACAGTTCGCGAAAAGAGTTAGCGGATCTGATGCTGACCGGAGATTATATTTCGGTTAACCCCACAACAGCCATGTCTGCAGGCCCCACCCCCGAGAACCTTGAAGAACTGCTGGGTGTTGAAAGCAGCGCCATTTCGGTTCCAGGCTGGCTGCGCGACCTTTGTGGCCCTGAACAGCTCAAGTCTGCCTATGATCAGTTCTTGCACTCCCTTCAGAGCACCGAGCAACTGTTGCCTGTCGATGGCGTCGATGATCCGTTGAAAATAGCGGTGCTGCGCGTATTGATTGTGCATGGGTGGCGTCGTTTGGTTCTACGCCATCCATCCCTGCCTCCGGCCTTTTTGCCTGTTGGTTGGAAAGGCGCGGAATGTCGAGTGGCTGTGTCCCGACTGCTGGGACAATTGCCCAAACCGAATCTTGCCACGCTGGAATCTGCGGTGGGTGGTTAACTCGTTTTTTGCCGAGCCCGGGATGGCGCTTTTGCGGGCTGGAAGGCGGATGTGAAAGAAGCGTCATTTAATGTTACAGAAAACTGATAGAGACGATTACATGGTAACATAAAGCTTGCGCCGAATCGATTGAGCATTTATTAACCGACCAGACGGTTAATGCTCGTGTTCCAACAGGAGACGCAATTGATGGACGCTTTCATCTGCGACGCAACCCGCACCCCGATTGGGCGGTATGGTGGTGCGCTTTCATCGGTTCGCACGGATGATCTGGCGGCCATCCCGCTGGCGGCCCTGATGGCGCGCAACCCGCAAGTCGACTGGACCAGTGTGGATGACGTCATTTTTGGCGATGCCAATCAGGCAGGAGAGAGCAATCGCAACGTTGCCCGGATGGCGTCCCTGCTGGCCGGATTGCCGACGGACGTACCTGGAACAACGATAAACCGCTTGTGTGCCAGTGGCATGGATGCCGTCGGAATGGCGGCGCGTGGCATCAAGGCAGGCGATTATGATCTTGCAGTTGCGGGTGGCGTGGAAAGCATGTCGCGCGCACCGTTTGTAATGCCCAAAGCGACGTCGGCGTTTACGCGCAGCAATGCGGTTTACGACACGACGATTGGCTGGCGTTTTGTGAACCCAAGGCTACAGCAGCAGTATGGTGTCGATTCCATGCCGCAAACGGCTGACAATGTGGCCGAAGATTATGGGATCAGCCGTGAAGACCAGGACGCCTTTGCCGAGCGCAGCCAGGCACGATGGGCTGCGGCGCACGCGGCAGGCGTGTTCCAAGAAGAAATCACGCCGGTTTCAATTCCACAGCGCAAGGGCGATCCGATTGTTGTCGATACGGATGAACATCCGCGCCCGGGAACCACAGCGGAAAAACTCTCGGGCCTCAAGGGTGTGAACGGGCCGGACAAAACTGTGACTGCAGGGAATGCCTCGGGCGTGAATGATGGTGCAGCCGCGATCCTGATGGCGAATGAAGCGACAGCGACAAAGAACGGCCTGACCCCGATTGCCCGTGTGGTTGGCATGTCCGTCGCGGGTGTCGAGCCTCGGGTCATGGGTATTGGTCCGGTTCCTGCCAGCCGAAAGGTTTTGGCGCGCGCCGGGCTGAGCATCGACCAGATGGATGTGATCGAGTTGAACGAAGCTTTCGCGTCGCAAGGTCTGGCAACGCTGCGAGAGTTGGGCCTGCCCGATGACGCCGCCCATGTGAACCCGAATGGCGGCGCAATCGCCCTTGGCCATCCATTGGGGATGAGCGGCGCCCGACTTGTGTTGACCGCAGCGTACCAACTGAAACGCACCAAAGGGCGCTATGCGCTTTGCACAATGTGCGTCGGTGTCGGGCAAGGCGCTGCACTTATTCTTGAACGCGTGTAACGGAGGAGACGGGACATGTATGCCCAGATGGTAGAATCCGAGGCGTCAAACGATGATCCTGAAAAGCTTGCTGAATTTCAGGCGCGGATCGACGCGGATATCAAGATCGAACCCAAGGACTGGATGCCTCAGGGGTATCGCAAAACGCTGATCCGCCAGATCGGACAGCACGCGCATTCCGAGATCGTCGGACAATTGCCCGAAGGGAACTGGATCACGCGTGCACCGACGCTGCAACGCAAGGCAATCCTTCTAGCCAAGGTGCAGGATGAAGCTGGCCATGGGCTTTACCTGTATTGTGCGGCCGAAACACTGGGTGTCAGCCGTGATGAGATCACCGAGATGCTGCTGGACGGTCGCATGAAATACTCGTCGATCTTCAATTACCCGACGCTGAACTGGGCGGATATCGGCGCCGTCGGATGGCTGGTCGATGGGGCTGCCATCATGAATCAGGTGCCGCTGCAAAGAACGTCTTACGGGCCGTACTCACGCGCCATGATCCGCATTTGCAAGGAAGAAAGCTTCCATCAGCGCCAAGGTTATGACGCGATCCGCAAGATGGCCGAAGGTACACCCGAGCAGCGTAAGATGGCGCAGGATGCGATGAATCGCTTCTGGTACCCGTCGTTGATGATGTTTGGACCGTCCGACAAGGATTCCGTCCACTCCGCGCAGTCGATGGCCTGGAAGATCAAGATCAACACCAATGATGAGCTGCGCCAGAAATTCGTCGACCAGACCGTCCCGCAGGCCGAATATCTGGGTCTGACAATCCCCGACCCGAACCTGAAGTGGAACGAGGAGCGCGGGCATTACGATTTCTCAGAGCCGGATTGGTCGGAATTCTTCGATGTGATCAAGGGCAACGGCCCCTGCAACGTCGACCGTCTGGCGGCGCGCAACAAGGCCTGGGATGACGGCAAATGGGTGCGTGACGGGCTGTTGGCCCACGCGCGCAAGAAACAGGCTGGCAATCTGGCCGCCGAATAAGCTTACCCTGAGGAGGAAACCCGATGAATACCGAATGGCCCCTGTGGGAAATCTTCATCCGCGGTCAACATGGGATGAGCCACCGACATGTCGGCTCGCTGCATGCCCCGGACGCGGAAATGGCGATCAAGAATGCACGCGACGTCTATACCCGCCGCAACGAAGGCGTGTCGATTTGGGTGGTAGAAGCCAACAACATCTCGGCCTCGTCGCCCAGCGACAAAGGCCCGTTGTATGAGCCGAGCGAGAGCAAAGTGTACCGCCACCCGACCTTTTTCGACATCCCCGAAGAAGTGGGGGCGATGTGATGACCCGCGACGAAGCGTTTCAGCAATTCCTGCTGCGGATGGGGGACAATACCCTGATCCTGGGCCATCGCGTCAGCGAATGGTGCGGCCACGCGCCAGTGTTGGAGGAGGATATTGCACTGGCCAACACGGCGCTGGACCTGATTGGACAGACCCAGATGTGGCTTGGCCTTGCCGGAGAGATAGGGGGTGGCAAAACCGCCGATGATCTGGCATTTCTGCGCGACGCGTGGGATTTCCGCAATGTGTTGCTGGTCGAGGTTCCGAACGGTGATTTCGGCCGCACCCTGATGCGCCAGTTCCTGTTCGATGCCTGGCATTCGGTCATGCTCGGCCGTCTTCTGACATCCTCTGACGATCGTGTCGCCGCGATTGCTGCCAAAGCCAGCAAGGAAGTCGCCTATCATCTGGAGCGTTCGGCAGAAACGGTCGTAGGTCTGGGTGATGGAACAGAAGAAAGCCACACCCGGATGCAGGCGGCGCTGGATTACCTCTGGCCATATGTAGGCGAGATGTTTGTCAGCGATGACATCGACGCGCAGATGGTTGCGACCGGGATCGCGCCGAACCCGGCCGATCTGCGCGAAGAATATGATGCGCTGGTCAAACGGGTTCTGGCCAAGGCGACATTGACCCTTCCGGAAAGCCGATTTGCCCATAAAGGCGGGCGTGACGGGCGCATGCATACGGAACATCTGGGGCACCTTTTGACGCAGATGCAGTGGTTGCAGCGCGCATATCCCGGTGCAAGCTGGTAACATGTGATGCAACGCCACTCGACCGACCAGATCTGGGACTGGCTGGATGCCGTACCGGATCCCGAGATTCCGGTAATCTCGGTTGTCGATCTCGGGATCGTACGCGATGTGCGTTGGGATGCCGAAACGCTGCTCGTGACGGTGACGCCAACCTATTCGGGCTGTCCGGCAACATCCGTCATCAGCATGGATATCGAAACCGCGTTGCACGATCACGGTATCAAAGACGTGCGGATCGAAACCTGCATCTCACCAGCCTGGACAACCGATTGGCTGAGCGAAAAAGGCCGCGCCAAGCTGGAAGAGTTTGGCATCGCCCCGCCACAACCGGCGGGCGGGCCAGAGCGCTGCCCGCATTGCGGCAGTAAAGCGGTTGAAAAGGTCAGCCAGTTCGGCTCGACCCCGTGCAAGGCCCATTGGCGCTGTACCGACTGCCTGGAACCCTTTGACTATTTCAAGTGCATCTGAGGAGGAGCACCGGATGGCACGTTTTCATGACCTGAAAGTCACCGACATCCACAAAACCATCCGCGATGCGGTAGTCGTCACGCTTGAGCCTGTCAACGGCGCGGCGGATCAGTTCGATTTCACCGCAGGCCAATACCTGACGTTTCGCCGCGACTTTGACGGAGAAGAACTGCGTCGGTCCTACTCCATTTGTGCGGGCAAGGATGACGGGGTACTGCAAGTCGGGATCAAACGTGTCGAGGGCGGCGCATTCTCCAGTTGGGCCAATTCCGAGCTTAACGTCGGGGACGTTGTGCAGGCGATGCCACCGATGGGCAGCTTTCACACTCCGATCGATGCTGATGCGGAAAAGCAGTATCTCGGTTTCGCTGGCGGCTCTGGCATCACGCCGGTTCTGTCGATCCTGAAGACAACCCTGACCCGCGAACCCAAGTCCCGCTTTACGCTGATCTACGCCAACAAGGGCATCAACACGATCATGTTCCGCGAAGAGCTGGAAGATCTGAAAAACCTCTATATGGGCCGCCTGAACGTAATCCATATTCTTGAGGCGGATGCACAGGAGATCGACCTGTTCACCGGTCTGGTGACGCGGGAAAAATGCGCCGACTTGTTCAAACACTGGGTCGATATTCAGAACGTGGACACAGCCTTTATCTGCGGTCCCGAGCCAATGATGCTGGGGATTGCTGCAGCGCTGCGCGCGCATGGTCTTGACGACAGGCAGATCAAGTTTGAACTCTTTGCCAGCGCTCAGCCGGGCCGGGCCAAACGCAAGGAAGGTGCGGCAGATGCGGGCACGCAGGCGAACCAAACCAGCGCATCGATCACTCTTGATGGGTCCACTCAGACGATAACTCTGCCCAAGGACAAATCCATTCTGGACGCTGCCTTGGAAAACGCCATGGACGCCCCTTACGCCTGCAAGGCCGGTGTCTGTTCAACCTGCCGCTGCCGCGTTCTGGAAGGCGAAGTTGAGATGCTCGCCAATCACGCGCTTGAGGATTACGAGGTTGAAAAAGGCTATGTACTGAGCTGTCAGGCCTATCCGGTCACCGACCGCGTGGTCGTGGACTACGACCAGTAAAGGGAGAAGACCGATGACTGACACCATGACACTCGACAGCTATCTGGCCGCCGGCGGTGTGCTGACCAACCCGACCAATGTTCCGCCGCGCTACCGCGCCGAACTCATGAAGCTGATGGCCACGTTCGTGGACAGCGAACTTGCCGGTGCCGCCGGATTCGCAGACATCATCAATCAGGGTCCGGGCATCAAGGAACGTATCGCAGCCGCGAGGATTGTTCTTGAGAAAACGGATCACGCCGATCAGGTTCTCAGGATAATGGGTGAGTTTGGGGCCGATACCGAGAGATATGCCACACATCATCCGTGGACGGCCCGCCTGGATCGTGACGCAGATATCGGTGCGACCCGCAGCGCGCATGACATGCGCCTTGCGGTATTCAATTATCCGATCTCGGGCTGGACTGACGCCGTCATCATGAACCTGCTGATGAGCCGTGCGGTCATGGAACAACTGGCCGAATTTTCAATGGTTTCCTATCAACCGTTGGCCGAAGCGTTCCGCAGCATCGCCCCGGTCGAAGCCCATCATGGCGCGTTGGCGCTGGAAGGTGCTGTGAAGCTTGCCGGGAACGGAGAGACCGAGCAGATGCAGGATGCGGTTAACTATTGGTGGCCCCGTGTTGCTGTGTCCTTTGGTGGCGATGATCTGAAACGGTTTGAGCTTCTGAAATCGCTGGGCTTGCGCCACAATGGCAACAACGCCCTAAAAGAGCGATGGGTTCAGACAGCAGGCGCCGCCGTGAAACAGTTGGGCCTGAAACCACCGGCCTAGTTCTGTGTAAACGCCAAAGGCGCGTTGAGAGGCACTTCCGGGCGCGGGCGATTTGAAACTCGCCCGGCGGTGCAAATCTCCGAGTGGGATCTGGTCATCGCCTTAGGTATTGTTGGTCCACCAGGTTCTGAGAGCAATGACCTGACGTTTCACGCCGGCAGATTGCGGTATTGGTATTTTCCTCTTTTCATATCGGAGTGATTGCGCAAACTGAGCGTAATCAAGCGCCAGATAAAACTCACCAGAAGACAGTGCCTTGGCGGCCGTGCTGGCGCGAACAGGGTTTGAGGACATCACTGCCACAACGCACCGGAAGGAACCGCCATGGATTTTGCCCCATCGCCGCGCGCCACGGAAATGTATGACCGCCTGAAAGCGTTTATGGAGGCGCATATCTATCCGCGCATACGCGATCACAAAGAAGAAATGGCGGCAGGCAGTTTCCCGGTTTCGTTTATGGAAGATCTCAAGGCGTTAGCCCAGGCCGAAGGGTTGTGGAACTTGTTCCTGCCCAGCCTGCGCGACGATGAACCCGGCACCCGGCTGAGCAATCTGGAATACGCGCCGCTGGCCGAACTTATGGGGCAGGTGGCCTGGTCTTCGGAAGTGTTCAATTGCAGCGCGCCCGATACCGGCAACATGGAACTGTTGCACATGTTTGCTACTCCGGAACAGCGCGAGACGTGGCTGGTGCCGCTGTTGAACGGTGAAATCCGATCCTCTTTTGCGATGACTGAACCGGATGTGGCCAGTTCGGACGCGACCAATATTACCACTTCGATACGGCGTGAGGGGGATGAATACGTCATCAATGGCCGCAAGTGGTTCATCACGAACGCCTGCCACCCGAACACCAGATTGTTTATCGTCATGGGTAAAACGGATCCCAATGCGGATCGACACAAACAGCAGAGCATGGTCATTGTCCCAAAGGACACGCCCGGTTTTGAGATTGTTCGCAACCCCACCATTCTGAACATGCACGACCCCGAGGGCCATGCCGAGCTGGTCTTCAGAGATGTGCGTGTCCCGGTCAGCAATCTATTGGGCGAGGAAGGCAGCGGGTTCGCTCTGGCGCAGGCCCGGCTTGGTCCCGGTCGCATCCACCATTGCATGCGATCGATCGGTGCGGCGGAAATGGCACTTAACCTGATGGTCGAACGCGCGCAGGAACGGAAGGCGTTTGGCAAGCAGCTTGCAGAACAGGGCGTGATCCGCGAATGGATCGCCAAGTCCCGGTTAGAGATCGAACAGGCGCGATTGCTGACCCTGAAAGCGGCCTGGAAGATTGATCAGGTGGGCGCAAAAGAAGCATTCCGAGAGATTTCATTGATTAAGGTCGTGGCGCCCAATGTACATGCTGCTGTCACGGATCGCGCGATGCAGGTCTTTGGGGCGATGGGCATGACCCCGGATACACCGCTGGCCGACAGCTATACCTGGGCACGCGCGCTGCGATATGCAGATGGGCCGGATGAGGTGCATTTGCAGGCGATTGCCAAGCAAGAGTTGAAGAACTCGAATTTTGGCATGTCGGCCCAATGGCTGACCCCTCCATCGCGCTAGGCCGGGGGCGGCATCAGGTCTTGTGCGCCCTGCTTTGTTTGAGCGGCAGAAACAAGGTACTTGTCCCGCGGCAGGGGGTAGGAAGTGAAGGGTAGGATGTAGCCCTGCGAAAATCCTACTGCCCTCTGACCTCGCGCACCCATGCGATGATGGTTTGTCGCGCTTCCACGTCCATTTGAACCGCTGAGGGCGGCGGCATGGCATGGCTGATTCCGGCCTGCAGGTAAATCTGGTCGGCGTGCCGGGCAACATCGCCGGGTGTTTCAAGATAAACCTTCTTGGGGGCCCATTTCATGGTGCCATAAACCGGCTCGCGGGCATGGCACATCGAGCAGTTGCTCAGCACAGTGTCATAGGCTTCTTCAAACCCCGCAGCCGACGCAAATTTTTCTTCGTAAGATGTCAGCGCCCTTGCTTCGGCGTCTTCCCATGTTTCGCCGGTTCTGACAGAAGACAGCCATGCGATCACGATCATGAGGATGACAGTGACACCCCAGGTCCAGTGCGGCCCTTTCCCGGTCGCGTGCATCGTGTTGAAGTAGTGGCGGATGGTCACGCCGGTCAGGAAGATCAGGCTGGCGATGATCCATGAAAACTGGGTGCCAAAGGCCAGAGGATAATGGTTCGACAGCATCAGGAACACGACGGGCAACGTCAGGTAGTTGTTGTGCGTCGACCGCACCTTGGCGATCTTTCCATATTTGGCATCCGGCGTCCGACCCGCCTTGAGGTCTTCCACCACGATCCGCTGGTTGGGCATGATCTGGAAGAACACATTGGCCGTCATGATGGTTGCAGTGAACGCACCCAGGTGCAAAAGCGCGGCACGACCGGTAAAAATCTGATTGTAACCCCAGGACATAGCCACCAGAATCACGAACAGCAACAGCATCAGCGCGGTGGGTTGCTCACTCAGGCGCGACTTGCACATCTGGTCGTAAAGCAGCCAGCCGATGGTCAGTGACCCGCCAGAGATCAATATCCCCTGCCACAAAGCCAGATCCGCTTTGGTCGGATCAAGCAGGAACAACTCGCCCCCGACCCAATATATGATCATGAGCAAGGCCGCACCCGAAAGCCATGTCGTATAGCTCTGCCATTTGTGCCAGGTCAGGTGCTCGGGCATACGCGCGGGTGCGACCAGATATTTGACGGTGTGATAGAACCCGCCCCCGTGCACCTCCCACTCCTCGCCATAGGCCCCTTCTGGCAAGGCAGGGTTCGGCTTAAGCATAAGGTCTAGCGCGATAAAATAGAATGACGCGCCGATCCACGCCATCGCCGTGATCACATGCAGCCAGCGGACGGAAAAGGCCATCCACTCCCACAAAACAGCCAGGTCATACATGGCGTTGCTCCTACATATCCAAGTTCTTCGGCACTCTAGGTGATAGAGTTTTCATCGGGTATTGCTACGAAAGATCAAGCAGTATCAAAAATAACAATACAATGTCAGTCTACAGGATCACGCGGCGCAACGCTCAGCTTCCGCGATAGGTCGCGTAGCTGAAAGGCGAAAGTAGTAGCGGAACATGATAATGGGCGTGTTCGGACATTCCGAACCGGATCGGAATCAAGTCCAGAAAACGCGGGCTTTCAGGCGGCACGCCACTGGCGTCGAGGTATTCGCCCGCATGAAACACCAATTCGTATTCGCCTGTCGAAAACTCGGCTTCGGGAAGGATTTGTTCATCGGTGCGACCGTCTTCGTTGGTGAGCAGAGTTTTCAGCAACGCGCGGTCTGTTCCGTTGATCCGGAACAACTCGATCTTCATCCCATTGGCAGGGCAGCCCCGTGCCGTATCCAGGACATGTGTTGTAAGGTAACCGGCCATTTGCACCTCTCGCTAAGCATCGCTGTTACTATTGCAATACCCTTGCGGCAGGCAAAGGCAGTCTGTCAAAAGACTGCTTACAGTATTTTTTGAAAAACATAGGTGATTGTTTGGGTTATTCGTCTTTTCACCAAGAGGGAAATTGATGTGACGCGGTATCCACGAGACATGACCGGCTATGGCCGGCAAGTGCCAAACGCAAACTGGCCAAACGGGGCCAAAATCGCAGTTCAGATTGTGCTGAACTATGAAGAAGGCGGCGAAAACAACGTTTTGCACGGGGATGCCGCATCCGAGGCGTTTCTTTCCGAAATCACTGGTGCGGCCCCTTGGCCGGGGCAAAGGCACTGGAACATGGAATCCATTTACGAATACGGCAGCCGCGCTGGATTCTGGCGGGTGCATCGGCTTTTACAGGACCTTCCTGTTACGGTTTATGGCGTTGCCACAGCATTGGCCCGTGCACCGGCGCAGGTTGCGGCGATGAAGGCCGCAGGCTGGGAGATTGCCAGCCATGGCCTGAAATGGGTTGAGCACAAGGACATGGATGCGGAAGAAGAACGCGTCCAGATCCGTGAGGCGATCCGGCTTCATGCCGAGGTTGTGGGCAAACCACCGCGTGGCTGGTACACGGGCCGCTGTTCGATGAACACGGTCGATCTGGCCGCCGCCGAAGGCGAGCTGGCCTATATTGCCGACAGCTATGCCGACGATTTGCCTTATTGGGTCAAGGCTGGTGGCAAGGATCAGTTGATCGTGCCTTACACAATGGATTGCAACGATATGCGGTTTGCAATTCAGGCGGGCTATACCAACGGCGAACAGTTTGAAAGCTATCTCAAAGACAGCTTCGACATGCTCTACGCCGAAGGCCAAGCGGGCGAGCCGAAGATGCTTTCGATCGGACTGCATTGCCGTCTCATCGGCCGCCCTGGTCGCGCCATGGCCCTGAAACGCGCACTCAACCACTTCAAGAAACATGACGGGGTCTGGTTTGCCACCCGCGAACAAATCGCTGATCACTGGGCGCAAACGCATCCGCCAAGTCAACGGCTGACCCCGTCGGAAATGGACCGGCCAAATTTTGTTGCTGAATTTGGCGGTGTGTTCGAACACAGCCCGTGGATTGCCCAAGCGGCCTTTGATCTGGAGCTGGGCCCCACACATGACAATGCCGCAGGTGTTCACAACGCGCTGGCGCGCGTATTCCGTTCCGCCACAACCGAGCAGCGGCTTGGCGTCCTGACAGCCCACCCTGATTTGGCAGGCAAACTTGCTGCTGCGGGACGTCTGACCAAGGAAAGCACGGCAGAACAGGCTGGGGCAGGTCTGGACATGCTGACGGATGAAGAACGTGTGACCTTCACGACCCTGAACGACGCCTACACAACCAAGTTCGGCTTTCCTTTTATCATTGCGGTCAAGGACAACACCAAAGCAAGCATTCTGGAGGCTTTTCACCGTCGGATAGATAGTGACCGAGACACCGAATTCGCTGAGGCCTGCCGTCAGGTCGAACGGATTGCCGAGTTGCGGTTGATCGAGAAATTCGCGCAATGACATCCACGCTGAAACTCCGGCCACTGACCGCCGAGGCCTTTGCGCCGTTCGGCGATGTCATCGAGGTGTCTGGGGCGGTGGACAAATACATCAATCAGGGAAAATGCGCACGATACCATGATCGCGCCCAGCTGGATTTCCATGAGGGGCGCGCAGGGATCAGCGTTTTCCAATCCCGGGCCTTCAACCTGCCTATCAAACTTGAAATGGTCGAGCGCCACCCCGACGGCAGCCAGGCCTTTCTGCCGCTTTCAGATAAACCCTTTGTCGTTGTTGTGGCGCCCGACAACGCGGGTGTGCCGGGTGAGCCTGTTGCATTCATCACCGCGCCCGGACAGGGCGTGAATTATCACCGGAACACCTGGCACGGGGTTCTGACACCGCTTCATCCCCCTGGGTTGTTCGCCGTGGTCGACCGAATAGGAAACGGGCCAAACCTTGAGGAGTATTGGTTCCAGAACGCCTACACGATCACTGAATAGGGGACATTGCCGGAAGAGGGGCCGGCCCACGTAGTTTTTTGGGAGGAAAAACGCGATGTCAGATGCAACTTTAGGGACGCCGGAGCAGCTCCGTGACCCGAACTACACCCCGCCAATTCTGAAGGCGGTTCCTTTGGGAATTCAGCACGTGCTGGCGATGTTCGTTTCCAACGTCACGCCAGCGATCATCGTTTGCGGTGCGGCGGGTTTCGGGTTTGGTTCGAACAGCCCCGATTTCCCGCAGATGATTTACATGATCCAGATGTCGATGTTCTTTGCGGGTGTTGCGACACTGTTCCAGACCATTGGGCTGGGGCCTGTTGGTGCCCGCCTGCCAATCGTGCAGGGGACGTCATTTGCCTTTATTCCGATCATGATCCCGTTGGTGGTTGGAAAGGGCGTTGATGCGATTGCCGTATTGATGGGTGGTATAGTCGTTGGCGGCCTGTTTCATGCCAGCCTTGGGTTGTTCATTGGCCGTATTCGCTTTGCGCTTCCGCCCTTGGTTACCGGTCTTGTTGTCACCATGATCGGGCTTGCGCTTGTCAAAGTCGGCATCCAGTACGCGGCAGGCGGTGTACCCGCCATCGGTACCGAAGAGTACGGCTCTGGTCTGAACTGGCTCATGGCCGGAACTGTGATTGTTGTTACTTTGGGCCTGAAGTTTTTTGCCCGTGGTATGCTGTCGGTGTCGGCGGTTCTGATTGGCCTGTTGGTCGGCTACGTGGTGGCATTCGCACTGGGTCAGGTGAATTTGGGCAATGTCGGGCGCGCGTCTCCGTTTGCCATGCCGAACCCGTTTCACTTCGGTATCGAGTTTTCATTCGCGGCGATCATTGGGTTCTGTGCGATGTCTTTCGTGTCGGCTGTTGAAACGGTCGGGGATGTGTCCGGTATCACCAAAGGGGGCGCGGGACGCGAGGCAACCGACAAGGAAATTCAGGGCGCGACTTTTGCCGATGGTCTTGGAACTGCTGTATCAGGCATCTTTGGGGCCCTGCCGAACACGTCGTTCAGTCAGAATGTCGGCCTGATCGCGATGACCGGCGTCATGAGCCGCACGGTCGTAACCATAGGTGCCCTGTTCCTGATCATATGCGGGCTTATCCCCAAGATCGGCGCGGTGATCTCGTCCGTTCCGATCGAGGTTCTGGGCGGCGGTGTGATCGTGATGTTCGGTATGGTGGTTGCAGCTGGTGTCTCGATGCTGTCGGACGTGACGTGGAACCGCCGCAACATGGTGATCTTTGCGATTTCACTCAGCCTGGGTCTGGGCTTGCAATTAGAGCCCGGCGCTTTACAGCATCTGCCCGGAACTCTCAAAGTTCTGGCGACATCCGGGATATTGCCTGCTGCTATCATTGCCATTGTCTTGAATCTGGTTCTGCCCGAAGAGCTTTCGGATGAAGCGACGGAAGAGGTGTCCGGTGGAATGGCAGGCCACGGGTTGGGCTTTATCAAACAGGACGATCACGTCTGACCGGTTCAGCCCGGAATTGTAGATGAAAAAGCGGCGCACGTAGTGCGCCGCTTTTTGGTTTCAGGCCTGGCAGGCTTGGCCCATCGCTCACATAAGAAACGCGTATTTCGACGCGACGCTTAGGCGACCACACGGGGATGCCATCAGAAATCGACCTCAATCGCGATGCCTTTCTGTACGGCCAGCTCGACAACAGACGCAGCAACCGCCAGATCCTGAAGACCTACGCCAGTGCCATCGAACAACGTGATCTGATCGTCTGATGTCCGGCCCGGGTTCGTTCCGTTGATGACCGCACCCAACTGGACCAGGTCACTTTCCCTGATCAGGCCCTGTGCCACGGCGTGTTGAGCCTCGCCAATCGAAATCGACTGTGCGATTTCATCTGTGAATACAGATGCTTTGGCCAGCAACGCCGCCTCGACTTCCTGCTTGCCCTTGGTGTCCGTTCCCATGCACGCGATATGCGTTCCGGGGCTGACATGGTTTGCCATCAGCGATGGCGCAAAAGCCGAGGTGATCGAGATTATGACATCCGCTTCGGTCATGCCATCAAGTTCGACCGCTTCAAACGGAACACCGGCTTCACTGGCGACCTTTTCAATGTTGGGCAGCATCTCGGGGTGGTAGTTCCAGCCAAGGACCTTTTCAAAGGTGTGGGTCTCCAGGGCCGAGCGTAGCTGAAAGGTTGCCTGATGCCCGGCCCCGATCATACCGATCACCCGCGCGCCCGCACGGGCAAGGTGCTTGATAGATACAGAAGAGGCCGCCGCAGTGCGTAAGGCCGTCAAAAGGTTGCCGCCAACCATCGCCGACGGTTTCCCGGTGTCAGGGTCAAAAAGAAAAACAGTGGATTGGTGATTGATCAACCCGCGCTTTTCCAGGTTGTTCGGCCAATACCCCCCGGCCTTCAGGCCCAGTGTCAGCCCGGCGCGATCAAACCCGCCTTTAAAGCCGTACAGAGCGTCCTCATGCCCGATGGCTTCGCGCACGACAGGAAAGTTATAGGCGTCCCCTGCGGCCATAGAGGCAAAGACCTGTTCGACGGCTTCAAAGGCCGCGTCGCGGGTCATGAGGTTGGCGATTTCGCGCTCGGGTACGATCAGCATGTCATTCTCCATTCGAAATTCGTGCGCCCGTGCGTTTCACCGACAAAAGCGGGCGCGCACGGGCGACTGTCCGGCCATGTTTGGCCGAAAGCTCATTCTTTGAGCAATCAGGCTCAGTACGCGCGGCCGCGGGCTGACACTGGCCACACGCATTCGACCTTGCCATTCCGGACGCCCACATACCAATCATGCACGTTTGCGGTTGGGTCACAGTGCCCCGGCACCAACTTCAGCTTGTCATTGACCTTGAGCGCCCCGCTCGGATCCATCACGACGCCATGTTCATCCGAGCATTTGATGTATTCGACATCGTCACGCCCGAAAACAACAGGCAGACCGCTATCCACCGACTGAGCCTTGAGACCCGCATCGACGATTGCCTTGTCAGCCTTGGCGTGGCTCATGACGCTGGTCAGGATGAAGAATGCGTTTTCCCATTCGCCCTGGTCGATCCGGTTGCCGTTCTTGTCCAGGATGCGACCGTAATCGGCATCCATGAACGCATAAGACCCGCATTGCAGCTCATTATACACGCCCGAGTTGGATTCGAAGTAGTATGACCCAGTACCGCCGCCCGAGACCAACTCGCACTCGATACCCTCGGCTTTAAGGCCGTCTACTGCGTCTTTGACCATCGCGATGGCGGTATCCAGTTTCTCCTTGCGTGCCTCATAGCTGTCGAGGTGTTGCATTGCGCCCTGATAGGCCTGAATTCCGCTGAATTTCAGGTTGTCAGCAGCCTCAACCGCCTTGGCGATTTCAATCACTTCGGGTGTCGTTGTGACCCCGCACCGACCTGCGCCGCAATCGATTTCCACGAAGACTTCCAGCTGTGTTCCATGCCGGACTGCCGCCGCCGAAAGGTCAGCGACGTTTTCCAGATCGTCGACACATACAATAATGCGGCTGCCCAGTTTTGGCAGGCGTGCGAGGCGGTCAATTTTGGCCGGGTCACGCACCTGGTTCGAAACCAGAACGTCCTTGATCCCACCGCGAACGAATACTTCGGCCTCGGAAACTTTCTGGCAGCAGACACCGACGGCACCACCGATTTTCTCTTGCAGCTTGGCCACGTCGACCGACTTGTGCATTTTACCATGCACGCGGTGACGCATCCCGTGCGCCTTGGCATAATCGCCCATCTTCCTGATATTGCGCTCAAGCGCGTCGAGATCCAAAATCAGGCTGGGTGTCTGGATATCTGCTTCGTCCATGCCAGGTTTGGCCGGAATGTCGTAACCTACTTCGAACTGGTCGAGAGTGCTCATATCTTTCATCTCCGTAATCCTATACCGGGATTGTTTTTTGTTGGGGTATATTCAGGCGTTCATCCAGGGCAGCCGGTCCAGATCGACATTGCCACCTGTAACAATCAGTCCGACACGCTTGCCCTTGAATGCGTCCGGGTTCTTGAGAACCGTGGCCAGCGGAACGGCCGAAGATGGCTCCATCACAATCCGCAGGTGCTTCCATGTCAGTTTCATCGCATCGATGATCTCCTGCTCGGAGGCAGTGTAAATTTCTGAAACGTGGTTCGATACGAAATGCCAGGTGAGATCCTTCAGCGGAACCAGCAACCCGTCAGCAATAGTCTTTGGAGCATCATCCGCGATGATATGACCGGCCTTGAAGCTGCGATAGGCGTCGTCTGCCTGTTCGGGTTCTGCCGCGATGACCGCTGTTTCTGGGGCCAGATTGGACAGGGTCAAACAGGTTCCAGACACCATGCCACCACCGCCGATTGGCGCAACGACCGCGTCCAGACCGTCGGTCTGCTCGATAAACTCTCGCGAACAGGTGCCTTGCCCGGCGATGACCCGAGGATCGTTGTAGGGATGAACAAAGTCACCGCCCGTAGCCGCCTGAACCTCGGCAAATGTCGCTTCGCGCGACGAGGTGGAGGGTTCGCATTCTGTAATCTTCCCTCCATAACGGCGGACCGTATCCTTCTTTGCCTGCGGCGCTGTCCGAGGCATGACCACGTTGCAGGGAATGCCCCGTTTCATCGCCGCATAAGACAGGCACGAGGCGTGATTGCCCGAAGAATGGGTGGCGACACCTTTTTCAGCCTGTTTCTCATCCAGCCCAAAAACCGCATTCGCAGCACCTCGTACTTTGAAAGCGCCCGGTTCCTGAAAGTTTTCGCATTTGAAGAACAGCTGCGCGCCTGACAGTTCATTGAGAAAGTCCGAAGTTCGCACCGGGGTGCGGCGGATATAGGGTTTGATCCGGTCATGCGCCGCAAGCATGTCTTCATAGGTTGGGATATACATTGTGCAATCCTTCATCATGCCGCGTTCTTCTGAACGGAACCGGGATGGCCGCGATAGTATTCCTGTGCGGCGGCAACTCCGGACCCCAGGTCGATGTTCAGTCCCAGGTCAACCATGCACATCTCGGCAGTGGCGATCCCGGACAGAGCCATGACATCCGTCAGGCTGCCCAGATGCCCGATCCGGAACACCTTGCCCGCGACCTCACCAAGGCCCACGCCAAAGGCAACGCCGTATTTTTCAGCTGCGTGCGTGACAATATCCGTCGCGTTGAAGCCGTTCGGCGTACGGATTGCGCTTACGGTATCGGAATAGACCGCCGGGCTGCTGGCACAAAGCTCCAGCCCCCACGCCCCCACAGCGGCACGGACCCCTTCCGCAATCCGGTGGTGCCGGGCAAAAACGTTCTCCAGACCTTCATTCAGCAGCATAGAGCAGGCTTGATTGAGGCCATTCATCAACCCGACAGCGGGTGTATAGGGGTAAGCATTGTTGGCGTATCCCTTGGTCATGTCCCGGACATCAAAGAATGTGCGGGGCAGAGTGCCGGTTTTGGTTGCTTCCATCGCTTTCCGGCTGAAACCGACGATGGCAAGGCCAGCGGGCAACATGAAACCCTTCTGCGACCCCGTAACGGCAACATCCACGCCCCATTCATCAAACCGGAAATCCATCGACGCGATTGATGAGACACCATCAACAAACAGCAGGGCCGGGTGTTGCGCGGCAGTCAGCGCCTTGCGCACAGCAGCGATATCCGACTTCACACCAGTTGCCGTCTCGTTATGCGTCGCTAGAACAACCTTGATCTCGTGGCTTTTGTCGGCGGCAAGGATTTCTTCGTACCGGTCAGCCGGCAGCCCATCGCCCCACGGGGTTTCGACGATCTCAACATTCAGCCCATGGCGCTGGCACATATCGATCCATCGATGGCTGAACATGCCGTTGCGGGCCGCCAGAACCTTGTCACCGGCGGACAGCGTATTGGTTAGGGCGGTTTCCCAGCCCCCGGTTCCGGTCGACGGGAAAATGAAGACTTCGGCGCTGTCGCTTTTCAGAATGTCCCGCACGCCCGCGCGCGCAGGATGCAGGATTTGCCCGAACAATGGCGAACGATGGTCGATCGTGGGCATATCGCAGGCTTTGCGCAGGCTTTCCGGGATGTTCGTCGGGCCCGGGATGAAAACGGGGTTTTGAAAGCTCATGGATGGTCTCCTTCCGTCCTTGCCAGCACAATAAGTTTCATCAACCCGATTGGAAATTTTTTTGAAAACGCATTTCAGAATTCGTGATAAGAGATTTAACTTATAGTTGTCAGTGAGTTATATTTTTCATATCCTGAAATAGTCTTTCATAAATGTTCAGAGGGTTTTTATGGAATTGCAAGACAATGACCCGAAACTCCGTCGCAAAGCCCGGGGAAGACCGCGGGGGTGGGACGACAAAACCGCGCAGAATACGATCAAATCACTGGATCGGGCGATGGAGGTTTTCGAATATCTGAGCCAAGCGCAAGGCAAAGCTCTTACTGAACTTTCAGATGAAATGCGTCAGGCACCGGCCACCGTTTATCGCATCCTCGTGACGTTACAGGGCAGGGGTCTGGTCGAGTTCGACCATGAAGAACAGGTTTGGCACATTGGCCCGCAGGCGTTTGTGATCGGCTCGCGGTTTTTGCGTCGTACCAGTCTGGTGGAACGGGCAAGGCCGATCATGCGCAAATTGATGGAAACCACGGGTGAAACCGCCAATCTGGGAGTTGAGAAAGAAGGTCTGGTGCTGTTCCTGAGCCAGGTTGAAACACATGAAAGTATCCGGGCGTTTTTTCCGCCCGGTACATTGTCACCCATGCACGCGTCGGGCATCGGAAAAGCGTTATTGGCCCACATGGACGAAGACAGATTGAACCGAAGGTTGGCCTCAGCGAATTTACAGGCTTTTACGGATCAGTCGATTACCGGCGCTGAGGCGTTGAAGAAAGATCTTGCAGCAATCAGATTGCGGGGTTTTTCCGTGGATAACGAAGAAAAGACTACGGGTATGCGATGCATTGCAGCACCCGTTTTCGATATCAACAGAGAGGCGGTCGCGGGGCTTTCAGTGTCCGGGCCAACCAGTCGCGTCGGAGCGGCCGAAATCGAACGGCTGAGCCGCCCGGTGATGGAAGCAGCGCGCCAGTTGACGCTGGCTATTGGTGGGACAGTTTTGCCACCGCAACCCTAAGGCTTTGCCGCCAGATTGCGGCGAACGCTGACCCCGGATCCGCTTGCCGCGCCACAACACCAACGCGCTGAGACGCGCATTGTGCACAGACAAACTCAACAGCAGAACAGGCGTGACTCTTACCGGTTATCTGATTTTCAGCTCCCCCTATTACTGTGCGACTTTTTGTTTGTGTTTGTTGAACTGTTGGTCGAAGAGGTTTTTGAAGGGGCCGTTTTTCTGCATGAGTTGGTCGAGGTT